>NZ_JAEKKT010000164.1 GCF_019510245.1 Streptomyces sp.
GAAAGTTCCGCGAAGCCTTGGCGCGCAAGCGCGGTGCGCAGGCGGACGCCGCCGATGTTGCCGCCAACCCGGATGCGTCGAAGGTGCGTGCCGCGCACGGCCCGGCTGCGAGCCAGCGGTCGTTCAGGCGTAAGAGCGGTGGCTGAGTCGATCAGTCCCGCGATCTGACCGCTTCACCGGCACTCGCGCTATCCACTCGCGCGCCGAGTGTGGCCCGCAACCTGCGCATGCCCGTGCGCGCGTTGCGGGTGGGACGTGGCCGGCGGTCTCGCCCGGGGGAATGGCCGAGCTGCGGTTGGCTCATGGCGGGTGGTGAGGAGGGGGCCCTCGAACTGGAGGCCATCATCCGCTCTGCGGAGGTGATGCGGCGGCCCCTGAAGCCGTCGGACGTCCGTCTTGAGGACCACGACGCGGTGTACCTGCCTGGCGGCCATGGCCGATGTCGGATTTGGCGTTCGACGCCGACGTCGGCCGGCTGCTGTCGGCGCAACACGCCTCGGGCAGGCCACTCGCGATCGTGTGCCATGCCCCCTCTGCGGTTGAAGGAAAAGGTCGGCGTCGACTTCAGCCGTGCTCAGTGCCTCGGCTTGGCGGCCCACAACTCCCAGGCGATGCCGTCCGGGTCGGCCGCGGAGATGAATTCGGCGGAAACGGCGTCCCGTACAGGCGAATGTGGCACCCCGGGGTCGTCCAGGCGTCGAGCCCAGCTGTCAGCGTGCTGGGCGTCCGTGCCGTGGCGCAGGGCGGCGAGGTTGATCCCCGTGCCGCCTTGACCCCTGTTGGTGCGGCCTTGAGGCCGCTGCCAGGCCGCCCCGCCGTGCGGCCGCCGCACGTGGCGTTGTGTCAGATGTAGTCCCGTCCCTCGCGCAATGCTGCAAGCCGGGCCATTTGCTCACCCATGCCGCGTGCTCCGGCCAACGGCGTGTGGATGTGCGGCCAGACTGAGCGAACGAGGCTGATGTGTCGTGCGCCGCCGAGGGCCACCACGGGGTCGAGGGCCAGGATGTCCCGCACGGTTGCCTGCTCCAGAAGGACCTGGCTCGTTACTGCCTCGGCTGTGCCATGGGGTGTGTCGTACGGCTCGATGACGTCGTCGAGGTCGAGGAACCCGTGGCGTGCCGAGAGGATGAGCAGCCGGTCAGGTTGCAGTGCATCGGCCGCCTTGCGGCATGCCCGGTGGTAGGAGCCGACGTAGATGTCTGCCGAGCGTGCGGGCGAGCCCAGTTTGCGGCTGCCACACGGGATGACGACCAGTTGTGGCTTGAAGTAGTCGAGACGGTCGTTTGCGGTCATGCCTGTCGTCCTGCCTGTGCGTGTGATGTGAGCAGTACTGGTCGTGCGCGCCCGGTGCGTCCTGGTGGAGACCCGCCTGCCGGGCGGCCGGGCAGGGGGATGGCGATGCGGAGCGGCAGTTCGAGAAGAGTGGGGCCATGAGTACCGCCGCCGCACGAACACCTGGTTCGCACTCGGCCTCTTCGAGCGTGGCCCCACTGTGTCCCCTGAGACGCCGCGCCAGCGCCATTCCGCCAGGCCCGTCGCGGCCCCGGACTCGCGCTTTGGCCGCCGGCGGCAAGTCAGCCCACGCGCTGCCTGGCGTCGGCCCTCACCGTCGGAGTCTCGGTCGGCGTCGGGTGGATCCCGACGAAGCCGAGGAACGCGCCGAAGGCCGTCACGCCGGCGGCGATGGTGAAGCTGAAGCCGTAACCGTGCGCGGCAGCGGTCACCGGGTCGGCGCCCGCACGCTGCAGCACGGCGGCGTGGCCGGTGCCCAGTGAGACCAGGGCGGCCAGACCGATGGCACTGCCGATCTGCATGGACGCATTGTTCATGCTGGTGGCGATGCCCGCGTCCTCACCGGTGGCGCCGTCCACTCCGGCGACAGTGGATCCGACGAGGACGAGGCCGCCTCCCAGCGGCACGAGGATCAGTCCGGGCAGCACGGCGGCCACATAGGTGCCGTGGCTGCTCAGCCCGGCAAGGAGAAGGTAGCCGACCGTGGTGACCGCAAGCCCACCTCCGTTCAGGGCCCGCAGACCGAACCGGGGAAGGATGCGCTGTGCCATCACGGTGGCGCTGAAAAGAATGACCAACCCGAACGGTACAAAGGCGAATCCGGTCGCGAGCGCGGAAAAGTGCAGTATGCGCTGGACATACAGGCTCAGCGAGAAGAAGAGGGTGGCGAAGCCGACATAGTAGCAGATACGAACGACGGTGGCGATGCTCCGGTTACGCGAGCGCAGGAATGCGAGGGGCATCAGGGGCTGGGCGGCGTGGGCCTCCACCAGCACGAACCCGATCAAGCAGAGCACACCGATCCCGACGCAGCCCAGGACGGAGAACGAGAGCCATGCGTGGCTGTCCTTCTCCAGGAGGCCGAACACGACCAGGAGCAGACCGAGGGTGACCGTCATGGCGCCGAGCACGTCAGGCCGACCGCGCTTGGTGGCCCGGCTTTCGGAGACGAGCTTGAAGGTGGCGAAAAACGCGAAGGCGGCGATGGGCAGATTGACGAAGAATATCCAGCGCCAGGAGGCGATGGTGGTCAGGACGCCCGAGAGCACGACTCCCAGGGCCACACCAACTCCGGCCAGGCCGCTCCAGATGGCCATGGCCCGTGCCCTTTCCTGCTGCTGTGTGAACAGCAGCGTCACCAGGGACAGGGCCGCCGGGCTGACGAGTGCCGCACCGACGCCCTGTACGAAACGGCTGGCGATCAGTACACCGGCTTGCTGGGCCACTCCGGCGCTCGCCGACGACAGCGCGAAGATCGCCAATCCGGTCAGGAAGAGGCGTCTGCGGCCGAGCAGATCGCCGAGGCGCCCGCCCAGCATCAGCAACCCACCGTAGGTGACGGTGTAGCCGTTGACGACCCATGCCAGGCCCGTGGTCGTGAAGCCGAGATCGCGCTGGATGGGGGGCAGCGCGACGTTGACCACGGTCACGTCAAGGAGCAGCATCACCTGCACCAGGCAGATGATCCCGAGCGCGCGCCACCTGCGCGGATCCGGTTCGGGAGTGGGACTGATCGGAGTCATCACTGATCGCTTTCTGTTCGCTCGGGCCGCCGCCGTGTCCCCGGACGCTGTCTTGGGAGGCGGTCGAGCAAGCCGGCCCGGCCTACGGACTTTCCCTGAGGTGTTCAACTCGCAGGGGCCGGGTGTGCGTGGCCGCAGATACGGACAGCGAAGGCGCACATTCGGTCGGCCGGCATCCAGGCGGCGACGAGCAGGGCATACAGGACGACGGCGATCCCAGACGAACAGCCGCGAGCCGGAATGTGCGGCGAGCGCGCTGGTGTCGGTGACGCAGGCGCCGAGGGGGAAGACGAAGGACCACCAGCGGGGTGCGAGGGCAGGCCGCTGCGGATTTCCCGTACGGTCAGCGCCGTGGCCGGCGTCCCCCGCGCTGTCACCGCCTGATCCGGTGCACACCGATCCACACCGTGGGCACCACCGCACCGACGGGCGCGTCATGATGCACCAGGCGGCTGTAGACCACGGCCGCCACAAGCAGGACCGCGATCAGCCCGAGGCCGAGCATCGAGTAGCAGCCCAGGAGCAGAGCCGGCCGCACTTGCCCGGTCGGCGTCCGCGGGACGAGCAGCGCGCCCGTCGCGGCGGAGACCATCGGCGGCACCACCGGCAACAGCCAGCCGCCGAACGCCGCGTCCGGCGTGAAACGGTGGCGCGTGACCATCAGATACGGAATCCGGATACGGAATCGTGCAGGTGGTGGCAAGACCCGGCACCGTACCGGCCGACCACAGCACCCAGTCCACATCCACCGCCGCACGCTCCCCGTCATGACGCCGTCAGACCAAGACATCGAGCACCGTCCAGGCCCGTTGCCAAGTGCCGGCAGGATGCCCCGATGTCCTTGTCTGAGCGTGTTGTGGCCGCATATGCGGCCATGACGAGACGGCAGTCGACCGCTGAAAGCGGGTGAGGCACCGAAACCCGAGGCCTCGATCCAACACAAGGGAACGCGGCATCATGCCTCAGGGACGCGGACGACACTCAGCGCGGGCGCGGGCGCGGCGGGGCGTCGCCGGGCGGATGATGGTGTCTTCCGCTATGGGGCCCAGTCCGTCCGGGAGGCGCACGATGAACGACAGGCCGTCAGGCAGGAAGCCGCTCCTGGTGACCGTGCTGGTCTTCCCCGGCGTACGGCTGCTCGACGTGACCGGCCCGATTGAGGTGTTCACGACGGCCAACGAATTCGGCGGCCGTTACCGCGTACGCACGGTCTCGCCGGACGGCGCCGATGTGGTTACCGCGGCCGGCACCGGACTGCGCGTCGACCTGGCTGCCGCGCAGGTGCAGGAGGCCAGCGATGTGGTCGTCGTTCCCGGTGGCCCGGAGTGGCCCTCCCTCGTCAAGGACGACACCCTGCTGGATGCCATAGGGGTGCTCGACGCGCGCAGCTGCCGCACCGCGTCCATCTGCACCGGAGCCTTCCTCCTCGCCGCGGCCGGACTGCTTGACGGACGCAAGGCGACGACGCACTGGCGCTTCGCCGACCAGCTCGCTCTGCGTTATCCGCAGGTGACCGTAGAGGCGGACGCCCTGTTCGTGCGCGACGGTCACATCATGACCTCCGCGGGCGTCAGCTCGGGCATCGATCTCTCGCTCGCCCTGGTCGAGGAGGACCTCGGCGCCGACGTCGCCCGTGCTGTGGCCAAGGACATGGTCGTGTTCATGCAGAGGCCGGGCGGCCAGTCGCAGTTCAGTGTCCGTACCCACACCCCGCGCGCGAGACAGGAGATGCTGCGCCGGGTCCTGGACGCGGTCGCCGAGGACCCGTCCGCCCCGCACACCCTTACCGCCATGGCGCGCCGGGCGGGTGTGAGTGCCCGCCACATGACACGCCTGTTCCACGACGAGATGACCACGACCCCGGCCCGCTACGTCGAGCAGGTCCGCATGGAAGCTGCCCAGGCGATGCTGGAAGACAGCGACGACCCCATGGCCACGGTGGCCCGGCGCACCGGCTTCGGGTCACCGGAGTCGCTGCGCCGGGCCTTCACGCGCAACCTCGGCATCACGCCGGGGGCCTACCGCGCTCGCTTCCGTACCACGCACACCGCAGGCGACGGCAAGCGCGCCTGATGCCCTTGAGGTATGCGGCGAGCTCAGGCAATCGACGAACTCCGACAGGCCGGCCGCGCCGGACGAGGCCAATCAGGCTTCCTCGATGGTCCGCCCCGGCATCGGCTCTGCGAGCGCGACCCGCCACGCGGGCGTGCCGAAGGGAGCGGCGAAGTACTGTGTCTCGTGTACGACCTGCTGGTCGGCGAATTCCATGACGCTCACCGAGTACGACGGCGCGCCGTCGTAGGTGATGACGCACTCGCTCACCCATACATCCGCGTGGCCTGTGATGCGCCGGATGGTGAAGCGCCGGTCGGCCGGGTGCCCGCCGCGTTGCGCCGCGATCGTCTCGCGCCCTCGGAAACGTTCGCCCGACTGCGGATAGTCCAGCACCGCGTCCGCAGCGTAGATCGCATGCTCGGCCTCGAAGTCTCCTCGTTCCGAAGCCTGCCAATGCTCCTCGATCGCAGCCCTGATCCGGGACTCCGCATTCATGGCACCGCCCCTTCCGTAGTAGTGCCAGCCTAGATATCTCCGGCCGCAGCCGCCCGGGCGCCTCCGCGGACCACCTACCGCTGCCGTTCTCAGAACCGAGCGAGCCGTCACCCCCGAATTGATCTTGATGACGGCAACCGTGCCCAAGTGACACCTGTCGCGTCCAGGCACAGCTGGGGCGACCGGGTACGCGGTGGACAGCCGATGCGCACCGCGCGAGCCGCTGGTCACTGGAAGGCCGACGCCACGAGAGCCTTCTGCTCCGCAGCGTGCCGGCGGCCCGAGCCGACCGCGGGCGCGGGCGCCTCGGGCCGACTCACACACTCCACGGCGCGCCGCGCCAGCCGGTGCAGACGCGGCGCGACGAACGACCATGCACCCTGGTTCTCCGGCTCCTCCTGCACCCACCGTACGTCCGCGGCCGAAGGGAAGCGGGCGAGTTCCGCTTCGAACTCCTCGTCGGGGAACGGGTAGAGGCGCTCCACGCGGACGATCGCCGTGTCGGTCGAGCCCGAGGCGTGCCGCCGGGCGTCGAGGTCGTAGAAGACCTTGCCCGAGCACAGCAGCACGCGCGTGACCCGGGCCGGGTCCACGGTGTCGTCCGGCAGGACCGGGCGGAAGCCGCCCTGGGTGAACTCGGCCGGGGCCGAGGTGGCCGTCTTCGACCGCAGCATCGACTTCGGGGTGAAGACCACCAGCGGCCTGCGGCCGTCCAGTGCCTGCTGCCTGAGCAGATGGAAGTAGTTGCCCGGCAGGGAGGGCATGGCCACGGTCATGTTGTCCTGTGCGCACATCTGAAGGAAGCGCTCGATCCGGGCGGAGGAGTGGTCCGGGCCCTGGCCTTCCAGACCATGGGGCAGCAACAGCGTCACGGCGGAGCGCTGGCCCCACTTCTGCTCGGACGAGGCGATGTACTCGTCGACGACCGTCTGCGCGCCGTTGGCGAAGTCCCCGAACTGGGCCTCCCACAGCACCAGGGCTTCGGGGCGGGCCAGCGCGTAGCCGTACTCGAAGGCCAGCGCCGCCAATTCGGACAACATCGAGTCGTACGGCGCGAAACCTGCGGCCCGCGGGCCGAGGGAGCGCAACGGCGTGTGCTCCGCACCCGTTCGCCGGTCTGTCAACACGGCGTGGCGCTGGCCGAAGGTGCCGCGCCGGGAGTCCTGCCCGGCCAGCCGCACCGGGACGCCCTCCAGCAGCAGTGAACCGATCGCCAGCAGCTCCGCGGTGGCCCAGTCGACCGCGCCGGTGTCGAGTGTCTGCGTACGCCGGTGGAGCTGCGGCAGGACGCGTGGGTGCACGGTGAAGCCCGGCGGCAGGTCGGCCTGCGAGGCGATCACCTGCCGCATCGTCGGCTCGCCGATCGCGGTCACCGCCCGCCGTGGTGTGCGCGGCGTGGTGTCCAGTCCGGCACCGGTGCCGGAGCCGGGAACGTCCTCGGCGGCGCGGGGAGCGGGCAGCATCCGGGTCTCGGCGAAGGCCTTCTCAAGGTGGTCCTGGTAGTCGCGGCGGGCACCCTCCACCTGCCGTTCGCTGATGTCGCCGCGTGTCACCAAGGCCTCGGCGTACAGCGTGCGCACCGACGCCCTGGCATCGATGCGGTCGTACATGACCGGCTGCGTGATGGACGGGTCGTCGACCTCGCTGTGGCCGTGGCGCCGGTAGCAGACCAGATCGACCACGACGTCCTTGCGGAAAGTCTGGCGGTACTCGAAAGCCAGCCGCGCGACGCGGTCGACGGCCTCCGGATCGTCGCCGTTGACGTGGAAGATCGGGGCCTCCACCATCCGCGCCACATCGGTGGCGTAAGTGCTGGAGCGGCCGCTGGCGGGCGAAGTCGTGAAGCCCACCTGGTTGTTGACCACGACGTGAACCGTCCCGCCCGTGCGATAGCCGGGTAGCTGCGACATGTTCAGCGTCTCGGCGACCACCCCCTGGCCGGCGAACGCCGCATCTCCATGGACGACGACCGGCAGGACGCGCGCGGACCCACTGTGTTCTGCCGCCAGATCCTGCTTGGCGCGCACCACTCCCTGCGTGACCGGGCCCACGATCTCCAGATGGGAGGGGTTCGCCACGACCGAGACGGCGATCGTTCCGCCCTGCAGAGCGCGGTAGGTGCCCGCTGCGCCGAGGTGGTACTTCACGTCTCCTGAACCCTGCACGGACTCGAGGTCCACCGCGTCCTCGAACTCGCTGAAGATCTGCGCGTAGGACTTGCCGATGATGTTGGCCAGGACGTTCAGCCGGCCGCGGTGCGCCATGCCGATAACGGCCTCTGCGACACCGTCCTCGATGGCACTGTGCAGCAGGGCGTCCAGCAGTACGACGGCCGACTCGCCGCCTTCGAGCGAATACCGCTTGTGGCCGACGTACTTGGTCTGCAGGAACGTCTCGAAGGCCTCCGCCGCCCCCAGCCGGTACAGGATCCGCAGCTGCCGGGCACGGTCCGGCCGACGCTGCGGGCTCTCGAGGCGCTGCTGGATCCAGCGGCGTTCGCGGGAGTCCTGGATGTGCATGTACTCGAACCCGGCACTGCCGCAGTAGAACTCCCTTAGAGCGCCCAGCACTTCATCGAGTGTTGTCACGGCGCGCCCGGCGAACCCGTCCACGACGACGTTCTGTGCTCTGTCCGTGCCGTGCAGTCCGAACGCGGCGAGCTCCAGTTCCGGATGGGCGGCGGCGGGCTGCGCCGCGAGCGGGTCCGTGCCGGCCATCAAATGGCCGCGTACGCGGTAGGCGTGAATGAGCGCCGCGACCCGGACGGCCCTGAGCGCGGCCTCGTCGCCGTCCTCACGGTTCTGAGTCGAGACGGCGCCCACCGGCCGGGTCGGCGATGCGCCTTGGGCAGCCGCGATGGGCAAGGACGCCGCGGCGGCCAGGGCTCCCGGGACTGCGAAGAAGTCCCGCCATGTCTGCTCGACCGAGCCCGGGTCGCGTAGGAAACGTTGCCGCTGCTCGTCCACGACCCATGCGTTGAGTCCGAAATCCAGTCCGTGAACCACGGTTCGAGCGGTGTCTGATTGCGAGGCCATGGCGTAGAACGCCTTCTTCCCTGTGTGAAGCCCTACGATCCCGACGCAACCCCGACAGCCGTCTGCCCCACGTGTTCCGTACCCCCGGATCCGGCACCCCGCTTCACAGACCAACCACTGCGAGCACGTCGCGTTGACGACTCTAAATCCGCGAGATAACGGGGACAGACGGTCCTCCGGGCCACATCAGCCTCATATTGGGACATAGGCCAGACCGCCTGCCGCGGGCGACCGCCGCCTAAGGGCGGAACGGGCGCGGACGATGTGGTGTCCTGATCCGAGGGCTTCACGTCTTACCGGCCCGCAATCAGCCTCGCGGGGAACCGGGTTACGACCATGTGGCCGCGAGCCCGCGGCCGGCAAGCACACCCGGGGAACCAACATGATCGATTGCGATCCGGCGGACACCGCACGGCAGCCTCCACCGATCCTGTGGAGTCTTGGCCTCCTGCACGGCGAGTTGCGGGCGCGGCACGGTCTGTCGCTCCACGACTACCTCGTTCTCGGTGCCCTTGCCGGAGCCGAGGGCGGGCCCGTGCCCGTGACCCAGCTGACGGCATTCCTCCAGGAATCAGGGACGCGGATGTCCGCCCTCCTGAAGAACCTGCAGGCTGCAGGACTGATCGAACGCAATCGCCGCGGCAGAGACCGCAGGACGGTCGAGGTCACACTGACCGAGGCAGGACGTGCCAGGTTCGCCGACGCCGAGAGCGCCGCGCACATGTGGCTGCGCCGGCACGTCCTCCTGTGACTGATTCACCCTCGACGGTCGTCAGCCGGAATCCGGTCGTCGTCGGTGTCCGAGGGCTCGGTGGTTCCACTCCTTCGCCGCATTCGCCGCACTCTGCCCCTTCCTGCTCGGACGCCGGCCTCCGGACACGGGTCTTCGCGGGTGATGTCATCGGCCCGTCACCGGTGACCTTGAGGGGCGGTGCGCCACGTCGACCGGCAGCCACGCCCCGGCGGATGGCCTGCGGGGACCGTCACGCCCCGGACGCTGCGTCGCCGACGGCGCTGGCCGGGGCTGCGAGCTCAGCGGTGCCGCGCGCGGTGTTCGGTGCGGGCCACCAGGCCGCGTCCGAGACGGGAGTCGCCGGTGAGCCGGTGAGCCGGGGGACCACGTCGGTGACCACGGAGATCTCCCCCTTCTCGATCGCCTGGTACCACGAGATCCAGGTTTCGATCTGGTTCCCGCTCATGCCCCGCCGCCATCGTCGTGCGAAGGCCTGCTCGAGGGTCTCGGGTTCGTAGCGGTAGGGCCGGCCGGTGGCCGCGGCGATCCGGGTGACCGCTTCGTCGAGGGTCAGGGCCTCGGGCCCGGTGATCTCAAGGATCGCGCCGTCGTGCTCGGAGCGGGGACCCTCGTCCAGGGCGACGGCCGTGATCACGTCGGCGATGTCCTCGTGGGTGACGAAGGCGGCCCGGCCGGTGTTCGTCGGGCCGCTGACGACGAATTCCTCGTCGGCGAGGGCAGCCGGCGTCGACGTGTAGAAGCCGGCCCGGAGTACCGTGTGGCGGATCCCGGCCCCTGCCAGGAACTGTTCGGTCAGCCACTGGTCGCGGGCGTTGAGGTACGTGGCGGTGGGCGCCGCGCCGACGAGGGACACGTACAGAACCCGGTCCACGCCGACCGCGATCGCGGCTTCGACCGCACTGGCGTGCTCCTCCAGTCGGCGGCCCGTGCGGTGTGCGGAGACCAGGACGAGGGTCGACGCGCCCTCGAGCGCCTTGCGCATGGCGGAGGCGTCGGCGTAGGCGGCCGGGCCGCGTCGCTGGGCGCCAGGCAGTTCGGGCATGTGGTCGGGGCTGCGCCCGACGAGGAGTTGCGGGACGCCGCGATCGGCCAGCCGGGCCGCGATCCGGCTGCCCAGCGCCCCGGTCACCCCGGTGACCGCCACCGTGGCGTGGTTCTTCTCGGACATACGTCTGCCTCCATCCGGGCCCGCGTCGATCGCGCGCCCCTCTTCAGAGTGCGTCTGGCGGAAGGGGTCTTGCCTCCGCTGCCTTCCCCGGTTGCGCGATGGCGTGGCGGTTCACCGCCGCGCAAGCGTCACTGTTCCCGGGAATCCGACCGCCCCGGACGCCGGGCGGCCCCGGGGGCAGGCCTGCGACCGCACCGGCGACCCGGGGGACCGGGCAGCTGCTGAGCGGGCGTCAGCGGGACGCGGGGAAGCGCAGGTCCGGACCGGACGCCGTCTCGGCAGCATCGGGCCAGCGACTCGTGATGACCTTGCCGCGCGTGTAGAAGTGCACGGCTTCCCCGCCGTACATGCGGTGATCGCCGAAGGCCGAGTCCTTCCAGCCGCCGAACGAGTGGTAGCCCACCGGCACCGGCATCGGCACGTTCACGCCGACCATCCCGACCTCGACCTCCAACTGGAACCGGCGGGCCGCGCCGCCGTCACGGGTGAAGATGGCGCCGGCGTTGCCGAACGGGGAGCCGTTGATGATGTTCATGGCTTCCTCGTAGGTCTTTGCCCGGAGCACGCACAGGACCGGACCGAAGATCTCGTTGCGGTACGCGTCCGAGTCCGTGCTGACCCTGTCGAGGAGCGAGATACCCATCCAGTGCCCGTTCTCCAGGCCCTCGACAGTGAAGCCGCGGCCGTCGAGCACCACGTCGGCTCCCTGGGCGGCCGCGCCCGCGACGTACTGCGCGACCTCGTCGCGGTGCGCCTTGGTGACGAGCGGGCCCATCTCGGACGCCGGGTCGTTGCCCGGTCCTATCCTGACCTTCGCGGCGCGCTCGGCGATCCGGGAGACCAGCGCGTCGCCCGCCGAGCCGACCGAGACCACCACGGAGACGGCCATGCAGCGCTGGCCCGCGGAGCCGTAGGCGGCGGACACCGCGGCTTCGGCCGCCGCATCGAGATCGGCGTCGGGCAGCACCAGCATGTGGTTCTTCGCACCGCCGAGGGCCTGGACGCGCTTGCCACCGGCGGACGCCCGGCTGTAGACGTGGCGGGCGACCGGCGTGGAGCCCACGAACGACACGGCCGCCACGTCCGGGTGGTCCAGCAGTGCGTCCACCGCGACCTCGTCGCCCTGCACGATGTTGAGCACGCCGTCGGGCACGCCGGCCTCCGCCGCGAGCTCCGCGAGGAGTATGGACGCGGACGGGGCCTTGCTGCTCGGCTTGTGCACGAAGGTGTTCCCGCAGGCGATCGCCATGGGGAACATCCACATGCTGATCATCGCGGGGAAGTTGAACGGTGAGATGCCGACGACCACACCGAGCGGCTGGCGGACCGAGGCCACGTCGACGTTGCTCGACACCTCGGTCGACGTGTCCCCCTTGAGCGCCGTGCCGAGCCCGCAGGCCAGCTCGACGATCTCCAGGCCCCGGGCCACCTCGGCCAGTGCGTCCGCGTGGACCTTGCCCTGCTCGGCGGTGATCAGCGCGGCGATGTCGTCGCGGTGCGCGTCCAGCAGGGCGCGGTAGCGGAAGAGGATCGCGGTCCGCCGAGCCAGCGGGGACGTGCGCCAGGTGGCGTAGGCCTCCTTCGCCGCGGCGACCGCGGCGTCGACCTCGTCGGCGCCGGCCATGGCCACCCGCGTGGTGACCTGTCCGGTCGCGGGGTCGGTCACGGGGCCCCAGGTGCCTGAGGCGCCCGAGACGTCTCCGTAGGGCTTGCCTGCGATCCAATGGGTGACAGTCTTCATCGGCGGAACTCCTTCGAGAATGACGGCGCCGGGCCGCGAGCTTCCTGTCGCTGCGCCTCAGGGGCCTTGGCCGCGCCCGGACCGGGCCGCGTTCTCAGCTGGGGGCACGTGCCACTGCGGCCACGCGGGCGGGACTGCTGCTGATATGGAATCTATTGCTCCGATTTCCGTGTTGCGGCAGATCCGAGGGCCGGGGCGCGAAGTGCCCCCCTCATGTCCCGCGCTGTGGTGGTCCGGGTCACCAGATGCCGAGCGGCAGTCGGTCAGCTCCTCAGGATCCGCGTCTCGTGGGTTCGAGATCGAGGGGTTGAGCCGCCGCGCGAGTCGTCCGGTCGCGTCGGTCGTGCAGGGTGAAGTCGGCCCGGACGGCCACACCGGACTGCAGGAGCTTCTGGTGCACCAGCGGGTTGCGGCCGGGGTACGAGACCACCACATTGATGTATCCCTCGGGCAGACCGGTCACGGCGTACTCGCCCCGCGCGTTCGTCGCGGTTCGCACGACCTGCCGGCCACTGGTGTCCATGACGGTCACCGAGGCATGGCGGACGGGCTGCTGCTCGCCGTCGTGGACGGTGCCCTCCAGCATCGGCAGCAGCTCGCCGAAGTGATGGGGGCGGACCGGAAGTGCCGTGGGCACGGGTGCCTCCACGGAGGGGTCCTCCACCGGCGGTTCCGGAATGTCCTCGTGCTCGTCCTCGGCTCCCTGTCGTGCGGCCCTGCGGTGGTGCCGCCACGCGTCAAGAGCCAGCAGGGTCACACCTGCCGTGATCCATGCGCACAGCACGAGGACCGGCTGGAGCACGCCCGCATCGTCGAAGTACAGGACCCCTCTCAGGCCGTCGACCGCGTTGCCGAGGGGCATGACGGTGTGCAGGCCCTGGAAGAACCTCGGCAGCAGCTGGACGGGGACCAGGCCGCTGGAGGGCACGCTCAGCACGATGTACAGGCCCAGACCCGCGAGCGGGAAGAAGTGCTTGACGAAAGGCGCCATGCCGAGGGAGAACGTGCCCACCGCGGTGGTGAGCAAGAAGGCGATCGCCAGGGCGGCGGGGGAGTCGGGCAGGTAGCCCAGTCCCACGCCCACGAAGAACCCCACGGCGCTGAACACCGCGGCGAAGCACGCGACCGTCAGCAGTTTCTTGCGGCGGTTGAGGGTCACCGCCCGCAGCAGGGAGGTCGCGAGGATGTAGCCGGGTATGTTCCAGGCGACCGCGAAGTACACCGGGGTCGTGCCGAGTCCGTCCTTGCTCACGGGGGGCGCCACGTCCGTGATCGTCAGCTTCTGGTGGTTGTGCGCCGCAAGCTGGGTGAAGCCCTTGGTCAGGGCCTGGTCGAGGCTCACCCCGTTGGCCCCGGCCACGTAGAGCACGGCGTGTTTGCCCTGCGCGGCGAAGCCGGCCACGGCGTCCCGGTCCAGTACCGCCCGGCGGGCTTCCCGGGCGTCCGTCACGGCGGTGACGTCGAACCCGCCGGGATGCTGCCGTTGCAGAGCGGTGTCGACCTTGTCCGCCACCGGGGCGCCGGCGATCACGAGCTTCGCGTGGTCGGGCTGAGGCTGGTGGAAGGCCATGGGGAAGCAGAACAGCAGCCCGAGGAAGAGCAGGGCCGGGATCGTCAGGGTCTCGGCCAGGACTTTGACCAAGGTGACACCGCGGGGACGCTCGGTCCGGTGTTTCACCGAACCACCCCCCGGGCGCCCCGGCGAGCCATGTCACTGTGCACGCGGCCGACCGGATGCCCGACGATCCGACGGCCGCCTCTTCGATGCCGGTCGTCCTGTACCACCCGCGATCCAACCAGTTTCACGGCGCTCCTCTCGGCCGTCCGCGCCCGACCATCGGGACGGCGCCCTTCAATAAATGTACCGATCGGCACATCTACACCCGTTGGACCCTACGCGTACCGATCGGTACAGTCAAAGCCGTGCCTCGCCCCGTCAATGCCGAAAAGCGCGCCGAGCTGCTGAAGCTGGTGGTGCACCACCTCCAGCACCACGGTGTCGCGCAGATGTCGTTGAGTCCGCTCGCCGAGTCCATCGGCACCACCAAGCGCATGCTTCTGTACTACTTCGGCAGCCGTGAGAACCTGCTGGCCCAAGCCCTGGCCGCCAGCCGCCCCGACGCCCACGCGATGTTCGACGACGTCGGCGACACCGCGGGACTGCGCACGGCGGCCCTTGCCCTGTGGGAAGCGATGACCGTCGGGGAGCAGTCAGGGCCGATTCGCATGCTGTTGCAGCTGCTCAGCCTGGCCGCCACCGACCCCGAGCAGTACGGCAGCATCGCGGCCGAGACCGTCGAGGTCATGATCGCCCCCATCGCCGCGGCGTACGTCCGGCTGGGGCACTCGCCGCAGCAGGCGCGGACCGGGGCCACACTCCTCGTCTCCGGCCTGCGCGGTCTGTGTCAGGACCGCCTGGTGACCCATGACGTCGCCCGTACCGATGCGGCCGCTCGCCGCCTCATCAGGGACGCGGTCGCGGCGGCCGACTGAACTTGTGCCCCCGCCCGGGCACTGATCGCGCAGCTCACCCCGAAGGCGGCGTCCGGTCCGGGGTTCCGGCGCATCGCCTCAAGGGCCGACTACGGCCGGGTCGGCCAGAAGGGACGGGCTCAGAACGGCTGACCCTGGCGGGTCTGATTCTCGTGATGGCGAGACCGGCGTACGTGTGGCGGGGCTCGACGCGGCCGGGAGACTATTGCCCGTTGCAGGAGGTGTCGCGCTCTCTGATCGCTCCGCCTCGGGGAATCGCCCCGCCTCGGGGACAAAAAGGCTGTCGGCCCGCGGGACGTGGCTCTCCATGAGCATCGCTGCCCGGCCGAACCCCTTGAGCGCCTCCTGCGCCTCCTGCGCCTCCTGCGCCTCCTGCGCCTCCTGCGACGTCAGACCCCTGGGGCGGACCGGTTCCCGCCGTGCCCGGTCGTATGCCTCCTGCCAGGCGGCACGTGCCTCCCTGCTCTCCAGCAGTGCCCTGCGCATGTCGGCATGATGCTCCCGGGTCGGTTCGGCGTAGTCGCGGACCACCGCGGCCGCGTAGCGGCCGTCGGCGGCGAGCCAGTCCGCAAGCCGACTCGGCAGTCGGGGTGTCTCCCATGCGGGGAACACCACGTACGCCAGCATTGCCAGGGCCCCGCCGAGCAGGGTGAGCAGCACCCGCTCCGGGACCGTCTGCTCCCATGCCTGGCCGCCCATGCCGAGCAGGAAGACGACGTATGAGGCGGTGAAGCACTGGGAGTAGGCGTAGCCGGTACGGTTCAGCGTGTACGACAGGCCCGCCGAGACCACCGCCAGCGCGCCGGACACATGGGCGTCCGGGCCCAGGGCCCGCACCACGCCGGTGGCGAGCGCGACCCCCGCCAGGGTCCCGGCGAGACGGGCCACCGCACGCGCGTACGTCCGGTGGAAGTCCGGCCGCATCACCATCACCGAGGCGATGGGCGCCCAGTAGCCGTGGCCGAGGGGTAGCCGGGCGGCGATCAGATAGCCGAGCGTGGCCACCGCCGCCAGGCGGACGGCGTGCCGGAACACGGGAGAGTCCCGGCGCAGCTCACGGCGCACCGCCCGGACGACGACCGGGACCAGCCGGAGCATTGTCGGGCGCACCAGGAACCGAGCGCCGTCGGGGCCGGGCGGCGTGGCCGTCCGCCCACGCGCGCAGCCGCTCCCGGCGATCTCCAACGCCTCGCCGAGCAGTTCCACGAGCCGCTCGGCGGCTTGCCGCGCGGGGCCCTCCAGCACCTCGTGCTCCTCGTCGACGCGCAGGACGTCCGTGCTCTCGGGCCGCACCTCGGCGGGAGTGCCGCGTCGGATCGAACGGGCGGCCGCGTCGAGCAACTCCCGCGCACGGTCCCGCCCGGGTCCCTCCGCCGGGGCGCCCACGTCCGGGTCGGCGAGCGCCGCGACCACCGGCCGAATGCGCTCGGCGAGTCCCCGGGGGCCGTGCAGGACGGGCGGACGGGTACGGGCCTGTGACGGCGTCACCGCGGCCGCGTCCCGAGCCGTCATCAACGGCTCCGGGTCGAACGGCGCGGTCGGGTCGTGCCGCAACCGGCGGGCGTAGTCCGCGACGGCGGCCAGGGCGTCGGCGAGCGCGTCACGATGCGCTCCCCAACGCCGGATCGGGAACAGCAGGATCAGCACGGCCTGCGTCACGCCCCCGAGCGCGATGACCCCGGCGTGCTCCAGGGCTCGCCCGACGCTCGTGGGCAGGGTGACGGTCACCAGCATGCTGCCCACGGTCGTGGCAGCGACGATCCCGGCGGTCGATCCGACGGCCCACGCCGTTCCCGCGGCGAAGGCCCATACGGCCAGCAGCGGAAGAAACGTCACGAGTCGCCCCGCCGCCAGGTAGCCCACGAAGGTGCTGACCGCCAGACCCGCGCCCGCGCCGAGCGCGACGACCTTGCGCGGACGCCAGCTGCGCTGGAAGGTGGCCCCGCCCGCGGAGTAGGCGCCGAGGGCGGCGGACGCGGCGTACGCGGGGGAGACCAGCCACAGCGCCGGCCCGATGACGATCGCCACCCCAGCGGCCGCGCGCAGCGCGGGCAGGGGCTCCAGCCGCGTCTCCTCGATCGTGAGCCCGGTCCGTACGACCTCCCCGAAGGCCCGCAGCCACGTCACGGGTGTCCGCCTGGCCGGAACGCCCTGCCGGGTCGCGTCGGCCTGGTCGAGGCGCGGCAGCCGACGGGCAAGGAGGCCTCCCACACGGCCCGCGAACTGGCTGGGGGCCGCAGCCGCCCGACGGGGTGCTGGCACTGCGGGCGCTGCTGAGCGTCCGCCGTCCGTCCTCCGTGCCGGAGCGCGGGCAGTTGTTGTCGGTTCAGATGCGTCCGGATCGCGGCCACTGCCCATGGCCCCGTCCGGGGGACGGGCAGCTCGACACGTTTCCCCCGGACCGGTCCGGGGGAAACAGGGGGCACGGCGGCCCCGAGTCTCTTACCGCTTGTGGCCGTTGCCGTGTCCGTTCGGATGCAGGACCACCTTGGTCCAGCCGTCGTCACGGGCGTCGAAGTGCTCGTAGGCGGTGGGGGCCTCGTCCAGGCTGAGTTCGTGGGAGACGACGAAGCTCGGCTTCGCCTTCCCGCCGGCGATCAGGTCCCGCAGGGCCCGGTTGTACCTCTTCACCGGCGCCTGCCCGGTCCCCATCTGCTGGCCCTTGAACCACATCATGCCGAAGTCGATCGGGACCTTGCCCTGGGCCTCCAGCTCGCCCTGGGCCTCCGCGCCGCCGGGGTCCTGGGGCAGGAACACGCCCACCACGCCGATGTTGCCCGTGAACCTGACCGAGTCGATCAGGCCGTTGAGCGTGAGGCTGGCGTCCTCGTGTCCCTGGGGGTCGTGTGCCTGGTAGCCGACGCATTCGCAGCCGTTGTCGGCGCCCAGACCGAGGGTGGCCTCCTTGACGACCTCCGCCGGGTTCTGCTCGGCGGTGTTGATGGGGATGGCCCCGATCTCCTCCGCCTTGCGCAGCCGGTCGGGCTGGTGGTCGGCCGTCCAGACGCGGCCGGCGCCCTTGAGGAGGGCGGAGTAGGTCGCCATCAGCCCGACGGGACCGGCTCCGAAGACGATGGTCTGGTCGCCCGGTTTGACGTGGGCCATCTCGGTGGCGTGATAGCCGGTGGGGAAGATGTCGGCGAGCATCACGTAGTCGGTCTGCCGCTCGGCGGCGTCCTCGCCCAGACGCAGCGCGTTGAAGTCGCCGTAGGGCACGCGCAGCAGTTCCGCCTGGCCGCCCTGGTAGGGGCCCATGTCGGCGAATCCGTAGGCGGCTCCGGCGAGGGCGGGTTCCGGCTGCATGGTCAGGCAGTAGTTGGTCAGACCCTGCTCGCACTGCTTGCAGAAGCCGCAGGCGATGTTGAAGGGCAGGACCACGTACTCGCCGACCTGCACCTTGCGAACGGCCGAGCCGACCTCCACCACCTGGCCCAGGTTCTCGTGTCCCAGGGTGCGGCCGGACTCGAACGAGGTGCGGCCCTCGTACATGTGCAGGTCCGAACCGCAGATGTTGGTGGTGGTGATCTTGACGATGATGTCGCAAGGATGTTCGATCTTCGCGTCCGGTACGTCCTTCACTGCGACCGTCCGCGGTCCTTCGTATACCGCTGCTTTCATGGTGGCTTCCCTGGATGTCACGGCATGGCGGTGCTGGAGAGGACGCAGAGAGCCTGACTCTCGGAAGTGCCGACAAGGTCCGTGGCTCCGCACGCCTCCGCGGGCCGTCCACCTGGATCAGATGGAACGGTCGTTGCCGTCGGGCCGCCGGGCGGAGCTTCGGCGCTCCGGCGGCGCTGCGTCCGGGTGCCCCTCGGCCCCTGGGCGAAACGACCACGCACCAGCCGATCAGCGGAATCCCCGAACCCGGACGACCCCCGACCGACGGGCACGTCTCCGACCCAGGTCACCCGCTAGTCACCGTCGTCGAGCAGCAGGCTGCGACGCTCCTGTTCGCGCTTGGAGTAGGCGGCTGCCCGGATCGCCTCATCACTCTCCAAGCCTGATCCCAGCGCGCCGCCCACCGTGGCGACCGATGCGACGAACCAGGCCAGGGTCCAGTACTGCGTGGCGTGCAGCGGCGTTCGTGTCGTGGAGGCGAACAGCCGGTCGTTGAGGATGAACAGCGCCCACACCAGGTTGATGACCACCAGACCCGCGTAGCAGACGACCACCCCGATACCCACGGTCACGACCGTCGAGGTGTTGTAGAGATGGGTCCTCTTCCTCGCCTCCGGTGAGACCTCATCCGTTCGATGCCACAGGTCCGCGTCCACGATCAGCCAGCCGATCATGAGAGCGACGGACCCGACCGTGGCGATCACCAGGCGTGGCGTGCTCAGGGAGGTGGCCAGGTTCCAGATGGTGGAGTTCACGGTGGCGACTGCTCCCGTGGCGAGTGCGGCCGCCAGCGCTTTCGACAAGCCCGGTACCAAGCGCCACGGCCGGTTGGCGCGGACCATACCGAGGAGCACTCTCAGGTAACCGCGCGGCCCCGTGACGACGTACCGCAGATCGGCGATCTCCTCCTCGCCGACCTGGCCCGGATGGACAGGCGCGAGACGACAGGTGAAGGGCCCCCGCAGTGGCTGACTTCCCGGAGGCCCCTCAGCCCCAGGGGCCGCGGGGCCCGCCAGGCTGAGCACGGCTTCTTCCACGGCCTGCCGGGCCCTGGTCTGCAGCCGGAAACCCCCCAGCGTGGGAAGAGACAACAGCGCCAGGCCGTGTTCGTGACTCAGATCCAACATGAGCTTGCGCCCATGTGAGTGCAGCGGAAGGTCGGTGAGGGCCACGACGACGTCCCAGTGCCCCGCACTTCTGCGGTCCATGATCCGGCGCGTCAATGTGGACAGGTCCTCGGTCCCTGCGGTGAAGGGCTCACTGACCACCTCCACGCCGAACCGCCGTTCCTGGCCTGACCTGCCGGCGAGCCGATCAGGAAGTATCCGGGCCATGCGCTGCGCGATCTCCGTGGGCGCGTCCGGGTCCGCCAGAAGAGCCACGACCGTAACGTCCTGAGACGACACCCGCATGACTCCCTCTAGTCGGCTACCCCGCGATCGCGAGTGCCCACAGGATGCCGCCGAGGTAACGCCGACGCTGCGTGACACGCTGGCCCCTGCCGGCAGGGGCAGGCGGTACGGGTCAGATCCTCCTCGTGGTGAGGCCTGGGGACACAGTTCCCTTCTCGCCCACCTACGCATCAACGGTGCCTGGGAGCGGGGCTCGGTGACGGCGCCCGTCGCGCGGTTGCCGACGCGATCAGGTAATCAGGAACGGTGAACGAGGACGCGACCGACCCCTTCGTACATGTCCGGGGCGCCGGTGAGAACAACCTGCGGAACATCGATGTCGACATTCCGCGGGACGCGATGGTCGCCTTCACCGGCGTCTCAGGTTCGGGCAAGTCCTCGCTCGCGTTCGGCACGCTCTACGCGGAGGCCCAGCGGCGCTACTTCGAGTCCGTGGCACCGTACGCCCGAAGGCTGTTGCAACAGGTCGGCGCACCGCACGTGCAGGAGATCACCGGACTGCCACCGGCCGTGGCCCTGCAGCAGCGACGCGGGTCGCCCAGCTCGCGCTCGACGGTCGGCACCCTCACCACGCTGTCCAATCTGCTGCGCATGCTCTACTCCCGCGCCGGCACCTATCCGCCCCGGGCCGCACGGCTGGAAGCCGAGTCGTTCTCACCCAACACCGCGGCCGGCGCCTGCCCGGAGTGCCACGGGCTGGGCGTCGTGCACGACGTCGCCGAGGACCTGCTCGTCCCGGACCCCTCGCTGAGCATCCGGGAGGGGGCGATCGCCGCCTGGCCGGGCGCCTGGCAGGGCGCCAACCTGCGCAGCGTCGTGAACGGCCTGGGGATCGACATCGACCGGCCGTGGCGCAGGCTCAGGAAGAAGGACCGGGACTGGTTGCTGTACACGGACGAGCAGCCCTCCGTGTACATCGAGCCGGAGGAGGACCGCGTCGACTACGGCTACCAGGGCAAGTTCTGGAGCGCCCGCAAGCACGTCATGCACGTCCTCGCCGACTCCAAGAGCGAGAAGATGCGCGAACGGGCACTCCGGTTCGTCAGGAGTGTGCCCTGCCCCGCCTGTCACGGCAGCGGACTGCGGCCCGAGGCGCTCGGCGTGACCTTCGCCGGACGTTCCATCGCGGAGATCAACGCGATGCCGCTCACCGAGGTCGTGGCGCTGCTGCGGCCCGTCGCCGGGCGGTCCGAGGCCGACGCCACCACGTCGACCGCCCGATCCGGGGAGACGACCGAGGTCGCGGTCCGGATCTGCGGCGATCTGGTCGCGCGGATCGACGTACTGCTCGACCTGGGCCTCGGATACCTCAGCCTCGGGCGCCGCTCGACGCCCCTGTCGCCCGGCGAGGCGCAGCGCCTGCGGATCGCCACCCAGCTGCGCTCGGGGCTGTTCGGCGTCGTCTACGTCCTCGACGAACCCTCCGCGGGCCTGCACCCGGCTGACGCGGAACCGCTGCTGGAGGTGCTTGACCGCCTCAAGGCGGCGGGCAACTCGCTGTTCGTCGTGGAGCACGACATGGACGTCGTACGGCGGGCGGACTGGGTGGTCGACATCGGCCCCGGCGCGGGCGAGGGCGGCGGACGCGTGCTGTACAGCGGCCCGGTCGCCGGTCTCGAGCGGGTCGGGGAGTCGGCCACGAGCCGGTACCTGTTCGGGCGCGCCCAGCCGCTCGATCACCGCCCGCGCACCCCGCACGGCTGGCTGCACCTGCGCGGCGTCTCCCGCCACAATCTGCACGACGTGTCCGTCGACGTACCGCTCTGCGTACTGACGGCGGTGACGGGCGTGTCCGGTTCCGGGAAGTCGACGCTGGTGACGCAGGTGCTCGCCGAGGTCGTCCGCGGCCACCTCGGACTCGTACCCGAGGAGCCCGACGAGGCGCAACTGGAGGTCGACGTCCAGGACGCGTCCGGGGTCGAGTCGTTCGACCGGCTGGTCCGGGTCGACCAACGGCCCATCGGCCGGACGCCGCGGTCCAACCTGGCCACGTACACCGGGATGTTCGACGCGGTGCGCAAGCTGTACGCGGCGACGGACGAAGCCAGGGCGCGCGGCTACTCGGCCGGGCGGTTCTCCTTCAACGTGCCCGAGGGGCGGTGCGAGACCTGCCAGGGCGAAGGATTCGTCGCGGTGGAACTGCTGTTCCTGCCCGGCACCTACGCGCCGTGCCCGACCTGCGAGGGCGCCCGGTACAACGCCGAAACGCTGGAAGTCACCTACCGCGGCCGGAACATCGCGGAAGTGCTGGCGCTGTCCGTCGACGCCGCCGCCACGTTCCTGTCCGCCGTCCCGGCCGCCTCCCGCAGTCTGGAGACGTTGCGCGAGGTGGGACTGGGGTATCTGCGGCTGGGCCAGCCCGCGACGGAACTCAGCGGCGGTGAGGCGCAACGCATCAAACTGGCCACCGAACTGCAGCGGGCCCGCCGCGGCCACGCGCTCTACCTGCTCGACGAGCCGACGGCGGGGCTGCACCCCTCGGACATCGCGCTGCTGCTGCGACAGCTGCACCGGCTCGTCGACGCCGGCAACACGGTCGTCCTCGTCGAGCACGACCTGGACACGATCGCCACCGCCGACTGGGTCATCGACCTCGGTCCGGGCGGCGGCGACGTGGGCGGGCGGGTGGTCGCGGAGGGCCCGCCGGCCAAGGTGGCGAGGGGCCGCCGCAGCGCCACCGCGCCCTATCTCGCGGCCCGGCTCGCGCGCTCCTGACGACAGCGCGAGGGGCTGAGCACCGGGCAGCCGGGTTCGGGGCGCGGGGGGTGCGGCGGCATTCGACGCGGCTGCGCGGCGCCACGGAACGGCAGTCGCAGGGAAGCGACCGCCCCCTGATCGCCCCGCGGGAGACGGGCCCAGCAGACCGCGGGCCCCACCCCACTGTGCGGCGCCCGCGACCAGGCCGCCGAGTCAGCCGGGTATGGGGTGGTGCGCCCGGGCGAACTGTTCCACGACGGCGGCGCAGAAGGCGGGCAGGTCGGTTGGGCCGCGGCTGGTGACCAGCTGCCCGTCGACGACCACCTCCTCGTCGGCGACGACCTCCGCGCCGGCGTTGCGCAGGTCGGTGCGGATGCTGGGCCAGCACGTCAGACGGCGGCCGCGCACGGCGTCGGCTTCCGCCAGGGTCCACGGACCGTGGCAGATCGATGCGACCGGTTTGCCGCTGGCCATGAAGTCCTTGACGAACTGCACCGCGTCGCGGTCCATGCGCAACTGGTCAGGGTTCATGGTGCCGCCGGGCAGGAGCAGCGCGTGGTAGTCGTCGACGGAGGCGTCGGCGACCAGGCGGTCCACCGGGAAGGTTCCGGCCGCGTTGAGGTCGAACTGGCGGGCCTGGATCTCGCCGGGGTGGAGCGAGACGATCTCGGTCTTCGCCCCTGCGCCCTGCAGCGCACCGCGCGGCTGGTCGAGTTCCACGCGCTCGACGCCGTCGGTGGCCAGAATTCCCACCCGCATCCCCCGGAGTTCCTGTGTCATGGTCAAGGCTCCCTTCACGAGTCGCTGGTCGTAGGCCGCGAGCGGTCGGGAGACCCGGCAGGGCCTGTCCGCCTCCCCACCGTCCGAGTGAGGACGAGTCCGGTGACCTGCAACGGGACGCGACCGCTACAGCAGCCGGTCGAACACCGCGGTCACGCCGTCCCAGTGGCTGGTCTGCGGGTTCTTGACGTCCGGATACACGATTTTGAACGTCTCGGCGAGGGCGACGCTGAGACCGCCGATGATCTCGGGGTAGCGCTCTTCGGTCTGCTGGGTGGGTGTCCTGTCGAGGGGAGGGTGCGCGGCGAGCTGTTCCAGGATCGGCTTCAGCTCGACCTCCTCGTCGAGCCGCCGGAACCGGTGGACGCTCTCCTGGAGGCCCTCGGTGATCGGCAGGTCCCACGGTTCGACGGTGTCCCGGCCGTTGGCCCTGGCCGATGCCTGGCCGACGACCAGGAGGTCCTAGAGCTTGGCGTCGACGAAGTCGCCTTACCGCTTCAGGGCGTTCTTGTCCACGTCGAGGCCCGCGGCGGCGCGGAAGAACCTCTCGAACTTCGACACACCCATCACGGTCATGCCTCTCGCCTCCTCACCGGGAACCGGACGGCGTCCTTCGCTCCCGCCGGCGTCGCCATCGGCTGTTACCGGTCGAGATTCGCAGAGCCCCCTGCTGGGCGCCTCCGCACTCCAGGCCGAAAAAGAACGCGCCCTCCGCGTCGGCCGCCCCCTCGACCGCCACACGCAGTGCGGTGAGGCTGGTCGACGGCGTGTGCAGCGAACCTCCCATGCCGACGACGAGCGGGCGCGTCATCCTGTCAACTCCTTCAGAGCATCTCCAGGGGCGTGGGCCCGCCGGGTGGCGGGAACGCCTCGTCGAGGGCGTCGAGCGCCTCGGCGGGAAGGCGGAGGTCCACTGCGCCGCGGTTCTCCCGAACGTGGTCGGGTGATCCGGAACGCGGGATCGCGGCCACCCCCTGTGCCAGCACCCAGGCGGATGCCACCTGGGCCGGCGTGGCTCCGAGGGCCCGGGCCACGGCATCCAGTGCCTCGACCTCCAGGAGCCGCCCCTGCTCGACAGGGGAGTAGGCCATGACCGTCACCCCCGCCTCGCGGCACCAGGGGAGCAGATCCCACTCGATGCCGCGCCGGGAGAGGTTGTACAGCACTTGGTCGACGGCCGCGGCGTCGCCACCGGGGAGGGTGGTCAGCTCGGCCATGTCGGCGACGCCCAGATTGCTCACGCCCCAGTAACGGATCTTCTCCGCCGCCAGCAGGTCGGTGAATCCCGCAAAGGTCTCCTCGAGCGGCCACCGTCCCCGCCAGTGCAGCAGGTAGAGGTCCAGCCGTTCCGTACCGAGCCGCCGCAGGCTGCCCTCGCAGGCGGCGACGGTGCCCTTCCGGTCGGCGTGGCCGGGCAGCACCTTGCTGACGAGGAAGACCTCCTCCCGGCGTCCCCGGAGGGCCTCCCCGACGAGTTCCTCGGCTGCGCCGTCGCCGTACATCTCCGCCGTGTCGACGACGGTCATGCCCAGGTCCACGCCCAGCCGCAGCGCGGCGATCTCCTGTTCGCGCCGGGCCGGATCCTCGCCCAGATACCAGGTGCCCTGCCCGAGCGCCGCGATCTCCTCACCGGAGGGGAGCGTGATCGTTCTGGCCGATTCCACGGACATCTCGGGCCTCCCGTCTGCCGCGGATCCGCGTCACCCGCTCCGGGTGCCCAGGTCCGCGCCTCCCAGACAACAGGTGTCGGATGCGCCGGAGAATGAGGTCAGGAGTGCCGAGCGGACGGCGCCGAGAGCTCGCCGGGACCGGGTGCGCCACCGCCCAGAGCGACGGCCACCGACACGACGGCGCCGCAGGAGAGGACCGTCGCGAAGCCGATCATCGCGGTCTGCACGGCGAAGTGCCGCAGGGCGATGCTGAACAGCACGGAGGGCAGGCCCATTCCGAGGTATGCGACGACGAAGAACACGGCGAGGACCCCCGCCCGTGAGGCGGGCTCGGCCACTGAACCGGCACGGTCGACTCCTCCCTTGAACAGCAGCCCGGAGCCGGCTCCCGAGAGGGACACGGCGACCAGGTAGAGCCAGAGCGCCGGGTGGTAGAGGGCGACGGCGCACAGGACCAGGCCTACCGGAAAGACCACTGCCCCCACGGTCAGGACCCGGGGCAGCGGGAGGCGTCCCAGCACCAGTTGGGCGGCCGCCGCGGAACCGAACATGAGGAAGGCCGCCAGGCCGACCACGAAATGCGAGTCGGTATGCAGGGTGCCGTGGAGCACGCTCGCCCCGAGTGAGGAGATCAGGCCGAGGATGGCGAAGGTGAAGGCGCCCAGCGCGCCGGCCGCGCCGAACGTCCGCCGGCCGCCGGGGCGCAGGACGAACCTCCTGGCCGGTTCGGCCGCGGGCAGCTCCTGGTCCACGGTCTCCGGGGTGCACAGCACCAGCGCCAGGCACACCGCCATGGCGAGCGTGAAGATCGCCTGGGCGGTGATCAGGGGAGTGGGAAGCCACTCGGCGGCGGCTCCGGCCACCAGGGGCCCTGATGCCAGGCCGCCGAGGTTGGCGGCGGTCGCCACGATGCCGGGCAGTACCGAACCCGTCCGGTCCGGACGGGCCTCGCGGTGGAGGTCGTGCAGGTAGGTCGTCGCGGTCGAGGCCATCAGCCCCAGTCCGACACCGTTCAGGACCCTGCCCGCGATCAGCCCCGGCAGGTCCCGCCACACGATCAGTACGACCGACGCGACGATGCCGACGAGCAGCGCCGGGACGATGATGCGGCGCCGGCCGAGCCGGTCCGACAGGTGTCCCAGTCCCAGGAAAGCCGCCGCCGCGCCCACGACCATCGAGGCGTACGCCACCGTGACCGTGGTCGCGCCGAAGTGGTCCCGGGCACCGTACAACGGCCACAGCGGGGTCGGAGCGGTACCGAAGGCCATCAGCACGGCGAAGGACACCGCCACGAACCAGAAGCCGGTCGTGTGCGGGGCGCGGCGCCGGGTGGGGACGCGGGGGCGGCAGGCCGGGGGAGGCATCGGTCGTGGGACGGCTCAGCGGCGTCGGTACGGCAGGCAGGAGTACCCCTCCTCGGGTGGAATTGGATGACGTCTTCCATCCTCCTCACCAGGCAGAATCAATGCCAACGAATGTTTTTGCTGGGTTCCAGCAATGTGAGTGATACTTCTGGTGTGGAGCTACGTCAGCTGGAGCACTTCATCGCGGTCGCCGAGGAGCTGAGTTTCACGCGTGCCGCCCGTCGGCTGCACGTGGTGCAGTCGGGGGTGTCCGCCGCGATCCGCTCCCTGGAGCGCGAGCTCGGCTGCGCGCTGTTCGAGCGCACGTCGCAGCAGGTCCGTGTGGATCCTTTCTCTCGTGGCTCGTGGGCCGACCGGACTTGTGCATGCCTGACTCGCCAGACGCAGGCCGTGCAGCCACCCGGTACGGGTGGAGCGGCATCAGCGCCTGCATAGGGCACGAGGCCGGTCTCTGCCGATCCGGTCGCCCTGGCCGGCCAGGGGGCAACTCCACCCGGCAGGCGGCGCTGTTCCTGCGAACCACGCGGCGCGTGGGCCCGTCGGCGGACGAGCCGGACGAACCCGTCGCTGTCCACGGCGCCTCCGAACTGCAATCCATCGCCGGTACCGCGCATGCACTGCCCCGAACGGTGAGCGAAATACCGACGCGAACCTCGCGGCCGGTGCCGAAAGCGCCGGTCACTTTCCGCCCTCTTCACCTTCCTCGGTAAAGGGACGCACCGCGTCCAGCAGGACCCTCAACGCACCGGTGAGCATCCCGACCTCGCGACGCGCTGGGCGTACCGGTCCTGCGGGGACTGCCGCTCGGCCTTCTCGGCCTGCTCGGCGGCGTTCGCCAGGACACGTTCGGCGGCCTGCGCCGCGGCGCGCAAGGCGGCACGTTCGATATTGCCGGGCATGTGCTCTCCCCTGGATTCGGCGGCTGGTCACAGAATTCCCCGGAACAACACCCCCGTCAGCCGGATTTCTCCTGGAACGCCACGGATGGCACGAGCCGGTACGAAGTGCCCCGGGACAGGTCGACTTCCCACGTTCTCCGGCGACCGTTGCTCGGCCCGCACCCCGGACGACGGGGGTTTCACAACACGCCCCGGCACCCTCGGCTCGATGCGGTCCACGATCTTCTCGGTTTCCTTCTCCTGTCCGTGGACGAAAAGCCAACGAGGGCTCTTCGGAACGTCGGGTGATTCAGCAGAGAGCGCCAAGGCTCAACTCACCGGGCGGTCGGCATCGGCGTGGGTACGCTGCGATCGACTCCACGGTCGGTGAATGCCATGCTGCGCTCCGGGCTTCGGATCGCCATCGGTGCACGGTGACCAAATCACGCGGTCGGAATCGACCCAGCGGGCTGAGACACCGCGGACGATTCTGCTGTCGGCACAGGATGATTGAGATGAGTCGGGGTACGCGTGCTGGCTGCACCGCTTCAACCCATCGGGCGGTGAACGGCATGACGGTGAAACTGAACGCGATGGCGTTCAACCACGCAAAGAAACTGACCGAAGAGGACCGCATCGTCCTGGACGACCGGGACGAGTGGAGCGAGCACCGGCCTTCGGCAGCGGACGAGAATGCCTACCTCGAGGTCTCCGCCGAGGTACGCGCCCGGCAGCAGAAATACACGGACATCGGGAACGCCGCCGCGCACCTGCACGGGATGCCGGACGGCAGGCGGGCCGGGGACCGGTGACAGTGCCGAAAGCGCACCACTTTCACCCGGTCCCCGGCGACGGTGTCGTCCACTGACGCTAGGCGTCGTCGCCCCGCTCGCCCTCCGCCTGGGACGGCTCGCTCCGTGGGACGTCCGGGTGCTGTTCCGCTGCGGTACGCTCACTCGCCTCGTCCCGCTCGCCCTCGGCCTGCGAGGGTGTGCGTGAGTACCAGCCGTCGTCATCAGGGGCTCGGGATTTCATGACGGGCCTCCTTCCGTCGCTTCGCTCACGTCCATCCTCCTCCCTCATGCCGTGATGCAGCGTCTGTGACCTCACCGTTCGAACGGTCCTGGATGCGAGTCGTCACTCGTACCCGGGCGAGGGCGGAGTGCGGCGTCAGCCGCCGACCACGGCGCGCACCGCCTCCTCGACCGGGGTGGGCGCGATCGTGGAGGGCATCCGAGCCGTACACGACCAGGCGGTGAACGTCCTCGAACTGCTCGGCTACCCGCGGCATGCGGAGACCGGCGTCGCCTTCGACCCGGCCCGGCACGAGGTGGTCGGCGTCGTCCAGGACCCCGACGCCCCGCCGGGCACGGTCGTCGAGGTGCTGCGCCCCGCTACGGGGACAGCGAGCGGCAGCTCAGGCCCGCCGCCGTGACTGTGGCGAAGCGGGAGTGACCGGACATGGCACGGGACTTCTACGAGGTGCTGGGCGTCTCGCGGACCGCGAGCCAGGACGAGATCCAGCAGGCATATCGCAAACTCGCCCGCAGGTACCACCCGGACGTCAACAAGGGCCCCGGGGCGGAGGAGCGTTTCAAGGACCTCAACGAGGCGTACAGCGTCCTGTCCGATCCCAAGACCCGAGCCCGCTACGACCGCTTCGGCGAGGATTTCCGTAAGATCCCGGAGGACTTCGACGAACGGGTCGCGGCGGGAGCGGGCGGCGGCTTCCGCGGTCGGAGGACCGCAGGCGGTGGAGGTCCGCGCGTCCGGTACGCCACCGGCTTCGGCGACGGCTTCGGCGCGGAGGGCATCGACATCGAGGACCTGTTCGGCTCCATGTTCGGAGCCGGCGCCGCCCGAGGCGGCGTCCCCGGAGCGGACCAGGAGGCCGAACTGCCGCTCACTGTCGAGGAGGCGTACCGAGGCGGTCGTCGCACCGTCACGCTCGCCGGTCCCACCGGGCAGCCGCGGCGATACGAGGTGGACGTGCCGCCGGGCGTCACCGACGGGCAGCGCATCCGGCTGGCGGGTGAGGGTGGCCAGGGCAGTGGTGACGCCGCCGCGGGCGACCTGTACCTGCGGGTGCGCATCCAGCCCCACCCCCGGTTCCGGCTGGACGGCCGTGACGTGCACGTCCAGCTCCCGGTCGCCCCGTGGGAGGCGGCCCTGGGTGCGACCGTGCCGGTGCCCACGCCCGGCGGCGGCACGGCCAAGGTCACGGTGCCCGCGGGCTCGTCCAGCGGTCGGCGGCTGCGGCTGCGCGGCGAGGGCATGCCGAACCCGCGGGGCGCGAACGGCGACCTGTACGCCGAGGTCCGCGTCATGGTGCCACCCACCCTCGGTGACCGGGAGCGCGAACTGTTCGAGGAGCTCGCCGCCACTTCCTCGTTCGACCCCAGGAGGACGCGATGAACGACCGACCCGCGGGAGCGGGAGGCATCGGCCGGGCCGGCGTAGGCGCCCGTCCGGTCCGAACGGGCGCCGACATCACCGCCTCGACGGCCGTCCGGTACGCGCTCGTGCCCGTCCCCAGGCTCTCCCTGGCCGCCGTGGCCCTGCGCTCGGGTCTCCACCCCGATCTGATCCGCCGGTTCGTCGCCCTCGGCCTGATCGAGGCCGAACGCGACTCCGCTGGGCGACTGGTGTTCGACCCCACGGCCCCGGCGGTTCTCGCCCGTATCCAGCGGCTGCGCACCGGACTCTGCCTCAACTACGCATCCATCGGCCTGGTGCTCGACCTGCTGGACCGCATCAGCATGCTCGAAGCCGCCCTGCGCCGCACCGGTACGAGGAGTGAAACACCCCCATGGACATGAACCGTCTCACCCAGAAGTCCCAGGAAGCCCTCCAGGAGGCCCAGAGCGCGGCCGTCGGCATGGGGCACACCGAGGTCGACGGGGAACACCTGCTGCTCGCGCTTCTCGATCAGGAGGACGGTCTGATCCCGCGGTTGCTGCAACAGGCCGGCACCGAGCCCAAGGAGCTGCGTGCGGCCGTGCGCGAGGAACTCTCCCGTCGCCCGAAGGTCACCGGCCCCGGCGCGGCACCCGGCCAGGTCTTCGTCACCCGGCGCCTGTCCCGCCTGCTCGATGCCGCCGAGCGGGAGGCGAAACGCCTCAAGGACGAGTACGTGTCCGTGGAGCACCTCCTGCTCGCCCTGGCCGAGGAGGGCTCGGCGACCGCGGCCGGGCGCCTGCTCAAGGAGCACGGCGTGACCCGGGACTCGTTCCTGAGCGTCCTCACCCAGGTCCGCGGCAACCAGCGCGTCACCTCCGCCAACCCCGAAGTGGCCTACGAGGCTCTGGAGAAGTACGGCCGTGACCTGGTCCTCGAGGCCCGGTCCGGGCGGCTGGACCCGGTCATCGGCCGTGATGCGGAGATCCGCCGCGTCACCCAGATCCTCAGCCGCAAGACCAAGAACAACCCCGTCCTCATCGGCGATCCCGGCGTCGGCAAGACCGCCATCGTCGAGGGCCTGGCCCAGCGCATCGTCCGCGGCGACGTCCCCGAGGGCCTGCGCGACAAGACGGTGTTCGCCCTCGACATGGGCTCCCTGGTCGCCGGCGCCAAGTACCGCGGCGAGTTCGAGGAACGCCTCAAGGCCGTGCTGGCCGAGGTGAAGGCCGCCCAGGGACGCATCCTGCTCTTCGTCGACGAACTCCACACCGTAGTCGGCGCGGGCGCCGCCGAAGGGGCCATGGACGCGGGCAACATGCTCAAGCCGATGCTCGCCCGCGGCGAACTCCACATGATCGGCGCCACCACCCTCGACGAGTACCGCAAGCACATCGAGAAGGACGCCGCCCTCGAACGCCGCTTCCAGCAGGTGCTGGTCGACGAGCCGAGCGTGGAGGACACCATCTCCATCCTGCGTGGACTGCGCGAACGTCTGGAGGTCTTCCACGGCGTGAAGATCCAGGACACCGCACTGGTCTCCGCGGCCACCCTCAGCCACCGCTACATCACCGACCGGTTCCTGCCCGACAAGGCCATCGACCTCGTCGACGAGGCCTGCGCCCGGCTGCGTACCGAGATCGACTCGATGCCCGCCGAACTCGACGAGGTCACCCGCCGCGTCACCCGCCTGGAGATCGAGGAGGCGGCCCTGTCCAAGGAGACCGACGCCGCCAGCAAGACTCGCCTGGAGGAACTGCGCAAGGAACGTCGGGCGCCGACCTGCGCGGCGAGGCCGACGCCAAACACGCCCAGTGGGAGGCCGAACGGCAGGCCATCCGCCGCGTGCAGGAGCTGCGCCAGGAACTGGAGCAGGTCCGTCACGAGGCGGAGGAGGCCGAACGCGCCTACGACCTCAACCGCGCCGCCGAACTCCGCTACGGCCGCCTCCAGGACCTGGAGCGCCGGCTGAAGGCCGAGGAGGAGCAACTGGCCGCCAAACAGGGGCAGAACCGGCTGCTGCGCGAGGTTGTCACCGAGGAGGAGATCGCCGAGATCGTCGCCGCCTGGACCGGCATCCCCGTCGCCCGTCTCCAGGAGGGCGAACGAGAGAAACTGCTGCGCCTCGACGAGATCCTGCGCGAGCGCGTCATCGGCCAGGACGAGGCCGTCCAACTCGTCGCCGACGCCATCATCCGCGCCCGCTCCGGCATCCGCGACCCGCGCCGCCCCATCGGCTCGTTCATCTTCCTCGGCCCCACCGGCGTCGGGAAGACCGAGCTCGCCAAGACCCTCGCGGCGGCCCTGTTCGACTCCGAGGAGAACATGGTCCGCCTCGACATGAGTGAGTACCAGGAGCGGCACACCGTCAGCCGGCTCATGGGCGCACCACCCGGATACGTCGGCTACGAGGAAGGCGGCCAGCTCACCGAGGCCGTACGCCGCAAGCCGTACTCCGTCGTGCTGTTCGACGAGATCGAGAAGGCGCACACCGATGTCTTCAACACCCTGCTGCAGGTCCTCGACGACGGCCGCATCACCGACTCCCAGGGCCGAACCGTCGACTTCCGCAACACCGTGATCATCTTGACCTCCAACATCGGTTCCGAGCACCTCCTCGACGGCGCCACCGCCGAGGGCGAGATCAAGCCCGACGCCCGCGCCCTGGTGATGGGCGAACTGCGCGGGCACTTCCGCCCGGAGTTCCTCAATCGCGTCGACGACATCGTGCTGTTCAAACCGCTCGGCGAGCGGCAGATCGAGCGGATCGTGGAACTGCAGTTCGATGAACTGCGGCAGCGGCTCGCCGAACGCCGCATCACCGTCGAACTCACCGACGCGGCCCGAGAAGTGATCGCCCACCAGGGCTACGACCCGGTGTACGGGGCCCGGCCGCTGCGCCGCTACATCTCCCACGAGGTCGAGACGATGGTCGGGCGCGCCCTTCTGCGCGGTGACGTCCAGGACGGCGCGACGGTCCGCGTCGACGCCGAACACGGAGAGCTGGTAGTCACCTACGACCAGCCCGAGGACATCAAGGGAGCGCGGGCGGCATGAGCACGATGCAGGCGACGACCGTCAGATGTCCCCACTGCGGGCGCACCAACCGGGTGCCCGTGGCTGCGGAGGGCCGCCCCAAGTGCGGCCACTGCAAGCAGCCCCTGCCGTGGATGGTGGACGCGGGCGACGACGACTTCACCGAGGTCGCCGAGCGGGCCGACGTCCCCGTCGTGGTCGACCTGTGGGCCACCTGGTGCGGCCCCTGCCGCATGGTCAGCCCCGCACTGGAGAAGGTCGCCACCGATCTCGCCGGCCGCATCAAACTCGTCAAGGTCGACGTCGACAAGAACCCGCGACTGTCGCAGCGTTTCGAGGTCCAGGCCGTGCCGACACTGCTGATCCTCGACCAGGGCGAGACGGTCGCCCGGCAGGCGGGGGCGGCGCCCGCCCCCGCTCTGCGCCGATGGGTGGAACAGTCGATCACCGCCCGGAGAGGGTGATCCGGATGACCCTGCATGCAGACCCCCACCTCGCGCTTGTCCGGCGGGTCCAGCCGCTGACCACAGAAGGGTGTCAGGAGTGTCTGAGGCTCGGCTCCCCGTGGGTCCACCTGAGGCTCTGCCTGACCTGCGGGCACGTCGGCTGCTGCGACTCCTCGCCGAACAAGCACGCTCGCAAGCACGCGGCCGCCGTCGCCCATCCCGTCGTGCAGTCGTTCCAGCCCGGCGAGGACTGGCGCTGGTGCTACGTCCACGAGGCGCTCGTCTGATGTCCGGCGACCAGGCGCTGCCGGGCGCAGAACCGGCGCCGGAGGAAACGGGCAAGGCCGCCTTCTGGGAGACCCCGGACATCTACGGCGCGTATCCGCGCCTTACGGAGGACCAGACAGCACGTCTGGCGGAGCACGGGCAACGCCGGAGCATGGCGCCGAACGACGTGCTGATCCGGGAGGGGGAGCGCTGCGAGACGTTCTACGTCGTCCTCAGCGGTTCCGTCGCCGTCGTCGAGGACTACGGCACTCCCGAGGAGCACCTGCTGCGCGTGCACGGCCCCGGTCGCTTCATCGGCGAACTCGGCCTGCTGTACGGACAGGTGGCCTTCTACACCGCTGTCGCCAAGGAGCCCGGCGAGGTCCTCGTCGTTCCCCTGGACCAGTTGCGCCACCTGGTGTCCCAGGACTCCAGCATCGGGGACGTCGTGCTGCGCGCCTGTCTGGGCCGTCGCGCGCTGCTCGTCGGACAGGGCGCCGGCTTCCGCATCATCGGCTCGCGCTACTCGCCCGACACCAGACGGCTGCGCGAGTTCGCCGTCCGCAACCGGCTACCGCACCGCTGGATCGACCTGGAGACCGACGAGGAGGCCGAGGAGCTGCTGCGCCGCTTCGGCGTCGGCCCGGCGGAGACACCACTCGTCATCTGGCGGGACACCACCCTGTTGCGCAACCCCAGCAACGCGGAACTGGCCCGACTCATCGGCCTGCCGTCACTACCCGCCGGAAACCGTCACGGCGACGTCCTCATCGTAGGCTCCGGGCCCGCCGGCCTCGCTGCCGCGGTGTACGCCGCCTCCGAGGGCCTGAGCACCACGGTGGTGGAGGCGATGGCCACCGGGGGCCAGGCCGGCACGTCGTCCCGTATCGAGAACCTCCTCGGCTTCCCGTCCGGCATCTCCGGCGCCGAACTCACCGAACGCGCCGTGCTCCAGGCCGACAAGTTCGGCGCCAGGATCAGCCTTCCGCAGGAGGCGACCGGTCTCCATGCCAAGGACGAGGACCACTACGTGGTGGCGTTCGCCGACGGCAGCGAGATCGCGGCCCGCGCCGTCGTCCTGGCCATGGGTGCCCGCTACCGCCGGCTCCAGGTGCCCGGCATCGAACGCCTGGAGGGCACGAGCGTGCACTACTCGGCGACCGTCTACGAGGCCCAGCAGTGCCGCACCGACCCGGTGGCCGTCGTCGGCGGAGGCAACTCGGCAGGCCAGGCGGTGCTGTTCCTCGCCGGGTACGCGCCGAAGGTGCACCTGCTGGTCCGAGGAGCCGGCCTTGAGGCCAACATGTCCCGTTACCTGGTCGACCAGGTCGAGCGCCATCCGGGGGTGGAGGTCATGCTGCACACCGAGGTCACCGAGGTCATCGGCCAGGAGGTGCTGGAGGAGCTCGACGTGGTCGACAACCGCACGGGCGGGCACCGCCGGCTCGCGGTACGGAGCCTGTTCGTCTTCACCGGAGCCGACCCTCACACCGAGTGGCTCGCCGGCACCATCGCCCTCGACTCCCGCGGCTTTGTCCTCACCGGGCCGGAGGCCCAGGAAGCCTGCGCCTCCCCCCAGGTGTGGCACGGCCGCGGGCGTTCGTGCATGACCCTGGAGGCCAGCCTGCCCGGGGTCTTCGCGGTAGGGGACGTCCGCAGCGGCTCGGTGAAGCGGGTGGCCTCCGCGGCCGGTGAGGGCGCGATGGCCATCCACTTCGCGCACCGGCACCTGGGGCACTCGGCCGCACCCGGCACCACGGGCACGTCCGCTGTCGCGGGCCACTTGGACGTCTCCCCACGCATACGTCACAAGGAGTCCGCATGGCTCACATGACGAATGGCGAACGATGAGATCACGAGATGGAAGAAGGAGGCGATGGCGATGGCCATGCCCGTCCGGCGCCACCGCGGTGGCGGCCTGCAGGAAAGGCCCGTCTGGGCACCCACCCCTGTCAATCCCCTGGTCGAGTTCGACGAACTGCTCAGCCAGATGAGCGGCCTGCTGGAGTCGACGGTGGGCGCGGCACCCGCGGCCGTGTGGACGCCTCTCGCGGACGTGTCGGAGTCCGAGGACGCCTTCCACATGGAGATCGAACTCCCCGGGGTGAAGAGCAAGGACATCGACGTAGAGGCCAACGGCCCCGAACTCGTGGTCACCGGAGAGATCAAGGAGCGCGAGCGCAAGGGTGTCCTGCGCCGCAGCACCCGCCGCGTCGGAGCCTTCGAGTACCGATTGCGGCTGCCCGGAGAGCTGGACACCCACAAGATCAAGGCTGAGATGCAGGACGGAGTGCTCAGCATCACCGTCCCCAAGACCGACGTCGCAAAGCCGCGGCACGTCGAGATCACCGAGGCGAGTGGAAGTACCGAGAGCAGCGGCTGAAACGCAAGCGCCGCGGTTTCGGGCACCCATCCGGCACCGCGGCCGGGCCGGCGAGGCTCGACACCCCTCACGGCGGCGAAGACGCGCTACGTGGCGCCCCACCGTTGGTGGTTCTTCCTGCCTTTCTCGCTGCCCTTCTTCGTGGCGTACGCGGGAGCGAACTCGGCCCGTCTGACAGTGAGCGAGGTTCTGAAAATCGCCGACCGCACCGCCCGCCGCCGGGAGTAGGAGCGCGCCGGAGTTCGCCGCCACCGCCCCGGGCACCGGACCGGGCAGCACCCTGTACTCCCGAGGACGGCCGGCACCGCGGGTACGGCAAGTCGTACGTCCGCCATGGCCGAACAGCGCCTCGACGACGAGATCGAACAGATATCCCACGCGCTCCGCCCCGGGCGCTTCCGCCGTGCTCTGCGTGAGTCCGGCGGGAGTCTCGGGCCAAGGGCCTTGCGAGCGGCATCTACGCGCCGCCGGACGGACCCGGCCGGCCGGACGGCGCACTGGGCGATCCCCAGGTGACCAGCGGTGACCAAGGCAGAAGGAAGTCAGTTATGAAATATGACGGATTCCTCGCCCGTGTGCGCGAGCGAGGCGAATACAACGACCAGGACGAAGCCGCGGACGTCACCAACGCCGTGCTGGAAGTGCTGGCCCAACGGATCAGCCCGGGAGAGGTCAAGGACCTCGCATCCCAGCTGCCCGGCCCGCTGGGACAAGTCCTGGACCATGCCACGCCGCAGCAGGCGCGAGGATTCGGGATCGAAGAGTTCTACCGCCGGGTCGCCGAGCGCACCCATGCCCGGCCGCGTACGGCGCAGTGGGACGCCAGCGCGGTTCTGACCACCGTGGCCGACGCTGTCACCGGCGGAGAGCTGAATCAGATCATCAGCCAGCTCCCGTCCAGTTACGCGGTCCTGTTCGGCAAGGCCGACCTCGCGGACTGAGCCCGTGAGGCGTGGTGTTGTCGAGGGTGTTGATCGTCTGACAGTCGTGTGGGATGGATTCTGCAGGCCGTCACCGGGGGCCCTGCAAGCGCGGGTATGGCGCTGCAGATGCGGGGCACCATACCGGCGCCGCTTCCCGGAGACCGAGCTACGCTCGGCATCCACCGACGTCAGCGTCTGCGTCGCCGCAGTGCCGGCGCCACGGCTGTGCCCTCCGACTCTTGCGGTGACGGATCAGGGGGCTGCCACTCGAACATCAGAATCGTGGCGTCGGCGCTGCCTTTGTTGTGTCGATGCTCGAGGATGGCATGGATGAGCGGGCGCAGCATTTCTGGGGCGCTCCGCCCTGCTGCGGTCGACCGGATGATGTGGTCGGTGAAGCGCTCCAGGCCGAACGGGCACGCTGATCAACGCGCCCGGGCCGACAAGCCGTCCGCTCCCTTCAACGCCTTCTTCCGCATGGTCTTCGGTGTCCTCCTGCGCTGATCGCGGCCAGCCGCTGAAGACTTGTACACGACGCCACCCGCACCAGGTGCTCCGCCGACCTCCCGAGACGGGCGCGGGAAAGCCAGAGCGCCTCTGTGCACGACTCCTTGTCGGAGGGGCGCTATGGGCGCTGTGAGGGGAAGGTCTGCTCGGTCCAGACCGTCTTCCCGTCGTTGGTGTAGCGGATACCCCAGTTCTGTGCGAGCTGCGCGCAGATGAACAGGCCGCGGCCGCCTTCGTCGACCGTTCGTGCGTGGCGCAGCCGCGGAGCGGAGATGCCGGAGTCGTGGACCTCGCAGGTGAGCTTCCGGTCGTTGATGAGGCGCAGGTGTACGGGCGGCGCGCCGTACCGCAGGGCGTTGGTGACAAGCTCGCTGACGACTTCCTGCGTGTCGTAGGCGGTGTCCTCGTCCACGCCCCAGTCGGCGAGTTGGCGCCGGGCGTGGCGCCGCGCGACGGCGGGGGCGGTGGGCTCATCGTCCAGCGGCCAGGTGGCTACGCGGTCGGCGGGGAAGGAGTGGGTGCGGGCGAGGAGAAGGATGGCGTCGCCGGGAAGGGCATCGATGCGGAGTCGGTAGAGGATGTCGTCGCACAGGTCCTGCAGGGGTCGGTCGGTGTGGGCGAGCAAGCGCTGGAGCGGCTGCGTGCCGCTTGTGCCGTGCTCGGGCCGTGCCGCAAAGAGAAGCGAGGTCGTGTAGAGGGCGAGGACCTCTCCTTCGGCCAGGGTGACGGCGGTTGTGGCGTACGGGGGCCCTCCACCGCCGCCGAGGGCACCACCCGCAGCCAGCTCGACCACTCGGGTGCCGGAACCGGGGCCGGCGACGACGGGCGGCGGGTGTCCGGCGGAGGCGATGGTGCACGTCTGAGCGAACGGGTCGTAGAGCACGCACAGGCACGTCGCGCTGAGGGGCTGGCTGCGCACGGGGTCGCCGAGTGGCAGCGCCCTCCGCTCCCACGCGAGACGGGCCATGGTGTCGTCGAGCCGGGCGAGGAACTCGTCGGGTTCCAGGTCCAGTGCGGCGAGCGACTGCATGGCGGTCCGCAGCTGCCCCATGGTGACGGCGGTGTGGATGCCATGGCCGGCGACTTCCCCCACGACCAGGGCCGTACGGGCGCCGGGCAGGGCGCAGGCGTTGGACCAGCCCCCGGCGCCCCGGTCGTCGGCCACGTACAGGTCGGCGGTCTCGATCGCGGTCTGCGAGGGAGGAGCCGGGGGCAGCAGATGGCGCTGCAATGTCGCTGCGATGGTGTGCTCGCGGGTGTAGCGGCGGGCGTTGTCGATGCTCAGGGCGGTGTGCGTGGCCAGTTCCAGGGTGAGGGCGAGTTCCTTCTCGTCGAATCCGCCCAATCGCTGGGTGCGGTAGAGGCTCAGCAGCCCGAGCGCCTTTCCGCGCAGCGTCAGCGGTGTGACGAGCAGGGCGCGTGCGCCGGATGCGCGAATCGCTTCGGCCCGCGCCGGATCGGCCGCCAGCCAGGGCGTGTCGGGGCCGAGGGCGATCGTGCGGGGCTTGAGGTCGGCCAGCGCCTGCGCGTACGGGGTCGGGAACGGCAGCGCGCGGACATCTCCCACCGGATGCGCCCGGGCCTGCTGGTCTCCGCCGCTGTTCCCGAAGGCGGCCCGACGCAGGGGCACACCCCGTCCCAGAGGGCTCAGCGGTGGTTCCTCTCCACGCACCACGGGCTCCACCACTTCCACGACGGCGATATCGGCGAACCCGGGGACCAGCGCGTGGACCAGTTCCTGGCAGGTGACCACGACCTCCAGGGTTTGTCCCACCCGCTCCCGGACGGCATACAGGGCCTGGACTCCGCGGCGTGCCTTCTCCTGATCCGTCACGTCGTGGGCCACGACCACCGCCCTCGCTACATCCCGCAGGGGAAGCACGGTGACCGTATACGCGGGCGGGGGATCGCCGTTCGGGTCCGTCCACATCACGTGGTCCCTCGTCGAAGTACCGTCCGTCATGGCCTGGCGCAGCATGTTCTCCAGTTCGCCGGGGGAGGCAAGAGGCCACGCATCGGTGAGGGGGCGTCCTTGGATCTGCGGTGCGCTCGCGCCGGACAGGGCCTGAGCTGCCGCGTTGGCCGACACGACGTGCAACTCCTCGTCCACCACGAACAGAGCCTCTGCCATGTGGGCGGACAGCGCATCGAGTACCGCGCTCTCGATGCCGGGCACCATTCCGTCCGCAGGTGGGAGAAAGATCCCCCACGTCACCGAACCGTCGTCCCGCAGCACCGGCCGCACATGCAGGCCACCGCCGGCGGCGCCCACTGCAACATCAAGCAGGCCGTCATCCCTGCAGCGCTCCAGGTCACCACCACCTGGCGCGGGGACAGGGCTGACCAGGTCGGTCGCCGGCCGCCCGACCACCTCGCCCGCCGGCCGCCCCCACAACTCCTCCGCCTGGTGGCTCCACTGCACGACCACGCCCCCGCCGTCCACGACCATCAGCGGCGTCTCGCCGGCCATGGAAACCACCTCCGCCTTCCAGCTTGCCCGCCTGCCAGGGGCTGCGCCGCCGCAGATCGCACCCAGCCACGGCTCTGCACGAAGCGCGGAACGAGAAACCCCCTGTGACCTCCACTGGCGGACCCCGACGAACCCCGCGCGCCAAGCCCGAGGACGCCGGGTCGACCTGCGGATACTCGCCGTCCCCGTCGGTTCCGACCGGGGCTTACAGGGGTCCCCAGGACCAGCGCCCAGGTGCGCGATGCCGACGAACCAGTGAACGATGAGAGGGGCGCCAGACTGATCAGGGCCACCGGATCGCCTGGCCGGGGCTGCGGCTGTGTCGTCGGCATCGGACCGTCGTCGCGGACCCACCCGGCGATGGCCGCGCCTGCTTCAACGGATACGCGCTGTGGACGTATCTCACCACGCCCTTCCTGCTGGCGATGCCCGGCTTCAGCGTCACCGAAATCGAACCGTGGCGGGAAGGCGACGAGCTCTGGCGCGGGCTGCGCGCCGCCTTCCCGCCCGACATCGCCAGCCACAGCACGCGACAGGACTTCTACTTCGGCCCCGACCATCTCCTGCGTCGGCATGACTGCCACGTCGACATCGCAGGCGGGTTCGCCGCAGCACAGTACGTCTACGACATCGTGGAAGCAGACGGGATCCGCCTGCCCACCAAACGCCGGGCCTACCGAAGCGATGCGGGCAACCGCCCGATCCTGGACCGGACGATGGTGTCCATCGACGTCAGCAACGCCCGGTTCACCTGACGACGGGTGTTCATGCCCCAAGGGTGGCCAGCCAGCGCAAGGCGCTGAGGCTCGGCAGGAAGAAGTACTCGCCGCCGCGCGTGGTGACGAAGCGCTCGACGCCGTGCAGGCGACGCCGGACGGGGTGCTGCGGGATCGTGAAGATGCCCGAGCCGTCGTTGTCGCCGGTGAGCAGGTCCTTCTCCACGTCGAGGCCGGCGAAGTTGCCGTCGTTGAACCATTGCGATTCCACGAACTCGAACTGGCGGTCGAGGTGCGCGTTGACGGCGATGAACACGATGCCGCGGTCGGCGCCGTCGTCGTCCAGGGTGCCTGCCGGGAGTGGCGGACCGTAGCTGGTGCTCCGCCGGATCAGACGGTGGAGGTCGACGTCACCGATGATCTCCGAGTCACGAGGATTGGCACGCCTGGCGTGGGAGCCACGGGGGCAGACCGCACCGTGCGGGTCGGAGGCGTAGAGGAAGTCGTTGTTGCGCTGCTCGTCCGCCCCCAGGTCCGGGTCGTCGTGCTCGGGCGCCAGGATCAAGGGGGCTCCGCTCGGCCAGCGGCCCACGATCTTCGCGGCGAGCAGCGACTCCTCTTCCGGGCTGTGGGCGTTGTCGCGGAGGTACCGCCGGAAGGCGGCGACGCGTGTGTGCAGCTTCCGCCAGACCACGAACGTGCCGTTACGGCCCAGCACGTCCGGCTCCGGCATCGGGGGCAGGTTTCCCGTCTGATCGGGATAGCCCAGCACGAACTCGCCCGCCCTGAGGGCGGGACCTCCACCTGGAGACGCCGAGCAGAGAGGGCGTCAGCATGGGTTCTCTTTTCAGCCCGGACCAAAAAGCCGGCTCGCGAGTCGTGGTGGTCGGCGTGTCGAGGGTGACGCGTACGGCGACGTGTGGTCTCCCTACGGCCATGACGATCCGACTCGCCATGCGCTCACGTCGGGCTAATCAGCGGGCCGGACACGGTCCGCTTCAACGACTGACGACCTCGCGCTTTTGCACCGATAGGGCCAACGGTTCGAGCGCCATCCAGCCGAAGCGGTCACGACCATGGGAGCACCGGGGTCAGTCCTCGTTCACCCCTCCGAGACGGGACTGCAGGCGCTCGCGCTACGGCTTCACCACGTGGGCAGGATCCCTCGTGGGTCTCACGCCGGCCTCGACGACCTCGGCGGCCGCGCCGCCCACGGCGAGTCGCCGTGCCGGTCCCGCCTCCGCCACGGGGGCCACCAGCATGCCGTGACCGGCGCCGCTCGCCGCGGCGGATCCGGTGAAGACGTACGGCAGCCCGCGGTGGGCGTCGTTCCACGCGGGCACCGCCGTCTGCGAGAGCAGAGCGGCAGTGTAGGAGGCGACCCGGGGGCGAGCACTGCCGCGTACCCTGTCCGAGCTGCTGGGGGCCGGCACAAAAATTTCTTCGACCTCTCGCGTTGCACCTCCACGGGTGGCGGACACGTAGGGACGGAAGCAGCGAGAGGAAGCCATGGCCACCGGCAGCGAGGACGAGTTCACCGATGTCTACCGCGCTCATTACGAGGACGTGCTGCGTTTCGTCCGTCGCATGCTCACCCGATGAACGTGGATGACATCGTCGGCGAGACGTTTCTCGCGGCGTGGCGTCGTCGCAGCGAGCTGCCGGAGGACCCACGTCCGTGGCTCTTCGGCACTGCGCGCAACGCCATGCTGAACGCCCACCGCGGGGTCGGGTGGGTCGAGGTCGAAGACAAGGCGGGCGGGGTGGCCCAGGCCGTCCACGTGGCTCAGCTAGGGGTACCGGGTGATGCACGCCTGGTTGGCGACGTAAGCCAGGGTAGCCGTGTCGAAGCACTCGGCCTGCCCATGGCCGTCGGGAACCACGGGATGAACGCGATGTTGTTCGCGGTGGCGTAGTCGAGGACCTCCTCTGACGTACGGCCCCGGATCCCCGGCAACCGGCCCTGAGGTGAATGCAGGCAAGTACGGTCCGGCGGTCATGGTCACCGGTGTCGTGTGGGCGACGATCTGCGGCACCGGGAAGGTCCTGTCCGAGGGCCCGGCCTGTGTGCTGGGCGGAGCCTGCTGAGGCGCCAGCAAGGTGAGCGAATGAACGTCTACGTCGAAGCCTCCTTCGACACCGCGGTGGCGAGCGGCCCCGGTGAATCGCTGGTCCAGTGGTTCCGCATGGCACGCGCCCAGCCGTTCCGGGACCTGGTGGAGGCGGAGGACGGCGGGGAGGTCACCTCTGAGGCGCGGATCATCCGGGACATCGACGCCCCCCCGCGCCGCTTCACCCGCGATGGATGGGACCAGTTCGAGGCCGCTCTCTCCACCTTCCCCTGGGGGGCGGGGCTCACGTTCCTCACGCACGGCGAGGAACTGGATGAGCTGGGCCGGGCAAACTCCTATCACGTCCTCAGGGACGGTTCCATCTGGCGGGCGTCGGCCTCGGTGAGCGTGGATGCCCCGGACGACGCCGTGACCTGTACCGGGCTGGTCGACTTCCTCCACGCAGCACTGGACGCGAGCAATCCTGCCTTCGGTCGCATCGAGTGGCGCAACTTTGACGAACTCACCAACCGTGATGCCGTACTCAGCCGGAAGCCGCGCACGTCGCAGCGCGAGAGTCGGCGCTTCCTACGGGGCTACGCCTGGGCGACGGTCTGTCCGGCGGAGCTGGCGGCACGGCTCGGCGGCGCCACGGCGCTGGAGAGCTCGGGGCCTTTCACCGGGTGCTCCCGCTCCGGGCGGGGGGTGTGCTGCTGCAGGCTTCGGAAACGCCGGCCGGATATACGGACCAGGTGACGGAGCGGGTGTTCGAGGCGCTGGCTCCCGTGCTGCCGCCAGGCGAACCCCGTCCGGACCCGGCTTACCCGGAGTTGCGCTTCGTACCACGTGCTGCCGGTGCAGTCCGCTGAGCTGCTGCCCTGGCCGCGCCGACGCACCCTGACCGAGACATGGCTGTTGCCCTCCCGGCGGTCGTGAAGTGCCGGTGGGTCGTCAACGAGACCCTATGGTCCTGGCGTCAGCCAGGCTGGAGCCGGCCGTGACCGGCAGGCGCATTCCGCACAGTCCCGCCACAGTCATGCTCGACTGCACTGCACGGAGCACGTTATTGCCGGCTTGATCGCTCGCGGGCTCTCCCCGCCCACACGGACGGCCGGAGCCGTCTCACCTTCCTTCTGCATAGGCGCAGGTGGAATCCCGGGCCGAGAGGACGCTCCTCACGCAGTGCTCCCTGCGAAAGCAGTCCCAGTAACTGGCGGCCTCGCTTGTCTGACGACCTTTCAGGCAAGTCGGCATCCAACCAGCATCAGTCCGAGACGGTCTTCCGTACGTGCTCTTGCTCGGTGGCTTCGAGACAGCATGATGTGCGCAGATCGAGCAGGTGAGGAGCCTGCCCGTCGCAGCGCACGATGTGCCGGCAGGTCTTCGAGCCGAAGACCTGCTGATGTACAGTGAAGGACGCCCCTGACCTGCAGAAAGCGGCGGGGAGCCGTCTTCCAGGAGTCCAAGTGCTGCGTACTCTGTTCAAGTCCAAGATCCACCGCGCCACCGTCACCCAGGCCGACCTGCACTACGTGGGATCCGTGACCATCGACGCCGACCTCCTCGACGCCGCCGACCTGCTGCCCGGCGAGCTGGTCCACATCGTCGACATCACCAACGGCGCCCGGCTGGAGACGTACGTCATCGAGGGCGAGCGGGGCTCCGGGGTCATCGGGATCAACGGGGCGGCCGCCCACCTGGTCCACCCCGGAGACCTGGTGATCATCATCAGCTACGCTCAGGTCACCGACGCCGAGGCGCGTACGTTTCGGCCGCGGGTCGTGCACGTCGACCACGACAACCGGATCGTGGCCCTCGGCGCCGACCCGTCCGAGCCCGTACCCGGCTCGGACCAGGAGCGCAGCCCGCAGGCCGTGTCGGCCTGACCGAAGGACCAGGAGGGCGACATGAGCGACATCGAGATCCGCGACGACCGGGCGGCGGGCCGTCTGGAGGCGGTCGCCGGCGACGAAGTCGTCGGCCACATCGAGTACTTCGTCCTGGAGTCGCCCTCCCGGGCCCTCGTGCCCGTGCACACCATCGTGGAGCCGGAGCACGAGGGGAAGGGCATCGCGGGCAACCTCGCCCGCGAGCTGTACGCGATCTCCGAGCGCGAGGAGACCCCGGTGGCCCCGCTCTGCCCGTACGTCGTCAGGTGGGCCGAGCGCCACCCCGAGGTGGCGCCGACACCGGACCCCGAGCTGCTGCGCGCGGCGAAGGAGTGGCTGGTCGCCCACCCCGGCCGCTTCTGAGCGGGGCGGCCGCGCATGCTCGCCCTCCTGCACACCTCGCCGCTCCACGTCCCCGTCTTCGACGCCCTGCGCGACGAGCACCACCCGGGCCTGGAGCTGCGCCACCACGTGGATCCGGCGCTCCTGGCCCGGGCCCGCCGGGACGGCCCCGAGGCGGTCGCCAGGGACGTCACCGCGGCCCTCCGCCGGGCAGCGAGCTCCGATGCCAGGGCCCTGCTCTGCACCTGCTCGACGATCGGCGAGGTCGCGGAGCGGGCCGCCGCCGAGGTCGGCGTACCGGTCGTCCGCGGCGACCGCCCGATGGCGGCCGCGGCAGTGGCGGCGGGCCTCCGTATCGCCGTCCTGGCGACGGTCGAGAGCACCCTGCCGCCCACCCTGGCCCTGCTCGACGACGAGGCGCGCCGCGCGGACCGCCCGATCCGCACCCGCGCCCAGGTCGTACCGGACGCCTGGACCCGCTTCGAGGCCGGTGACATCGAGGGATGCGCCCGCCTGGTGGCCGCCGCGGCGGACGCCGTCACCGACGCCGACGTGATCGTCCTGGCCCAGGCCTCCATGACCCCGGCCGCGAGGTTCGCGACCACGGCGGTCCCGGTGCTCTCCAGCCCACGCCCGGGCCTCGCGGCGGCTGCGAGGAGTGCAGGAGCGCCGGTCGGGTAGGTGGCCCAGTAGACCAGCCATCGCCCGGAGGACACCATGACGACCCCACCCCCATCCCCCCAACCTCCGGACCCCTACCCCAGCCCGGTCCCCACCCCCCAACCACCCCCCGCACCCGAACCAACCCCCCCACCCCAGCCCCCGACACCCCCGCCCCCCGGCCCATCCCCGATCCCCCCGGGCCCAGAACCCACCCCCACCCCAGAACCGGGCCCACCCCTGACCTGACCACCCCCTGGGACACCGCGAACTACGCCATACCCCCGACAAACAAGCCCACCCCCTTGGGGCGCGGGGAACTGCGCGAAACCCCCAACGCGCCGGCACCCGACGAGCAACGTCGCGCGGGGCGCGGGGAACTGCGCGAAACCGCAGATCGCCCGCACCCCGCGAACGCCGGACGCTACGCCGTGACCTCCGAGCGGTCGCCGCCCCACAGCGTGTGGAACGCCCCCTCCCGGTCCACCCTCCGGTACGTGTGCGCCCCGAAGAAGTCCCGCTGCCCCTGCGTGAGCGCCGCAGGCAACCGCTCCGCCCGCAGCGCGTCGTAGTACGCCAGCGCCGCCGAGAAGCCGGGCACGGCGACCCCCTCCCGCGTCGCCGCGATGATCACCTCGCGCCAGTCGTCCTGCGCCTGCGCGATCTCCCGCGCGAACGTCTCGTCCGACAGCAGGCTCGGCAGATCCGCCCGCGCGTCGTACGCCGCCCGGATCCGGTCCAGGAAGGCCGCCCGGATGATGCAGCCGCCCCGCCAGATCGAGGACACCGCCCCGAGGTCGATGTCCCAGCCGTACTCGTCGCTGCCCGCCTGGATCTCGTGGAAGCCCTGCGTGTACGACACGATCTTCGACGCGTACAGCGCCTGCTCCACCCGGTCCGCGAACGCCGCCGCCTCCGCCTCGGACAGCGCCTTCGGCTTCGGGCCGGCCAGGCCCCGGGACGCGGCCCGCAGATCGGCGTGCCCGGACAGCGAGCGCGCGAAGACCGCCTCGGCGATCCCCGACACCGGCACGCCCAGGTCGAGCGCGATCTGAACCGTCCAGCGGCCGGTGCCCTTCTGCTCCGCCTGGTCCACCACCACGTCCACGAACGGCTTGCCGGTCGCGGCGTCCACGTGCGCCAGCACCTCCGCCGTGATCTCGATCAGGTAGGAGTCGAGCCGGCCCGTGTTCCAGGTGCGGAAGATGTCCGCGATCTGCGCGGGGGAGTACCCGGCGACGTCGCGCAGCAGCTGGTACGCCTCGCCGATCAGCTGCATGTCGGCGTACTCGATGCCGTTGTGGACCATCTTCACGAAGTGCCCGGCACCGTCGGGGCCGATGTGCGTCACGCACGGCGCGTCGTCGGCCGCCTTCGCCGAGATCTTCTCCAGCATCGGGCCCAGCGAGTCGTACGACTCCCTCGGCCCGCCCGGCATGATGCTCGGCCCGTGCAGCGCGCCCTCCTCACCGCCGGACACGCCCATGCCCACGAAGTGGATGCCCTGCTCGCGCAGCGCCCGCTCGCGGCGCCGGGTGTCCGCGAAGTGCGCGTTGCCGCCGTCGATGATCATGTCGCCGGGCTCCAGGAGCGGTGCGAACTCCTCGATCACCGCGTCCGTCGGACCGCCCGCCTTGACCATGATGACCAGCCGGCGCGGCCGCTCCAGCGCCGCCACGAACTCCTTGGCGGTCTCGGCCGCGATGAAGTCGCCCTCGTCCCCGAAGTTCTCCACCAGCTCGTGTGTCTTCGACACCGTGCGGTTGTGCAACGCCACCGTGTAGCCGTTGCGCGCGAAGTTCCGGGCGAGGTTGCGGCCCATGACCGCGAGACCCGTGACGCCGATCTGCGCCGAAGTGCTCATACCGCCTGCTCCTCAAGAATCAAGTCGATCCCGTAGAACGTGCAAGGGATGCTGCCGCCGCTCATGCCCGCCAGTATTGCCCAAAGGCCATCCTGACCCGCCGTTCGACCGGCCGCACTTGCAGATACGGACCGCACGGCCCCGACGGCTCAGTAATCTCGCGAAACGGCTTCCGGCAGTCCCGTTGGGCCCTCGCGGCTGATGGCGCGTCAACGCCTTTCACCCTCGCACCGGTTCGGGCGGGACGGCCGAGCCCCTGGGGACAAGAGGCGGCTGATTGCCGTCTTGTCATGGCCTGTTCGGGACGCTTACTTTTGGCCTTCCTGACGCGCGTGGCGAGGGGGGCTTCGGACATGGCCGATCACGGACGGCACCGGAGGCCTACGGGGGCACGCGGTACGCGCCGCGCGCCGATCTCGCCACCAAGGACCAGCAGATAGCGGTGGCGGAGAAGGTCCTGGCCGGCCAGGGGCCGGGTGCCTGGCCGGTCTGCTCGGCGCGGGCGGGGCTCACCCGCGGCGGCGACACCCCCGGCGTGCACACCGAGAGCGCCGCCACCCACCCCGCGGCGCACCACGCCGAGAAGAGTTCGGCCAAGAGCGCCGCGAAGAGTTCCGTACGGGACGTACAACCGCAGACCACGCCGCAGTCCCGGGCCGGCAAGGCCGAGATGTACACGGTGGTGCACGGCGACACGCTCTCCGGGATCGCCGAGGAACACGACGTGGCCGGGGGCTGGCATCGGCTGTACGCGGCCAACCGCGCGACGGTCGGCTCCGACCCCGACCTGATCCTGCCGGGCCAGCGGCTGAGCCTCACGGGCCGGGCGGCCGGCACCGCAGCGGCGGCGAAGAAGCCCGCCTCCAAGACCACGGCCCACCCGAAGGCCGAGACCGGGACCAAGAGCAGGACCAAGGCCGAGAAGACGAAGGCCGCCACCCACACGGGCCACACCCTCGTCGCACCGGTCGACGCCCCGATCGGCACCGGCTACCACGTGTCCGGCTCGCACTGGTCGAAGGGCTACCACACGGGCGTCGACTTCCTCGCGCCGACCGGCACCTCCGTGAAGGCGGTCGAGGCCGGGCAGGTCGTCACGGCGGGCTGGGGCGGCTCCTACGGTTACCAGGTGGTGATCCGGCACGCCGACGGCCGCTACACGCAGTACGGCCATCTCTCGGCGATCTCCGTGCGGGCCGGGCAGAGCGTGTCCACGGGCCAGCGGATCGGCCGCTCGGGCTCCACCGGAAACGCCACGGGCCCGCATCTGCACTTCGAGGTGCGGACGGGGCCCGGTTTCGGCACGGACATCGACCCGGTCGCCTATCTCCGGGCCGGCGGCGTCAGGATCTGATCCACATACCGCGCCGGTCGAGGAACGGGCCGTGCAGGTACTCGGCGGCGGGCAGCAGCACATCGGCCACGTCCGGGACCATGTCCGGCGCCGCCGGACCCGACCGCTGCTGCGGCATCTCGACCAGTGCGGCGGCCTCCGCCGGCCCGGCCACCTCCGCCCGCGCCGCACCGGCACGCTCCGCGCCGGCCTGCGCCAGACCGGCCTCGGCCAGTTCCACCAGCGCCTCCACCAGCGGCTCGGGGGACGCCTCCACCACGGCGGGCTCCGGCACCGGCAGCGCCGGATGCGGGGTCCGCTCGATGCGCTCGGTCGTCAGCAGGATCAGGCCGCCCGCCGCCACCGCACCGCAGCCCAGCGCCAGCAGCGTGCCCGTGGCGCCGTAGCGGAACGTCTCGCCGAACATCGTGATGCCGACCGCGGCGGCCAGCACCGGGTTGACCACGGTCAGCGTGGCCAGGGGCGCCGCGAGGCCGCCGCCGCGGTAGGCGGCCTGGGAGATCAGGACGCCCGCGACGGCGTAGGCGCCGATCACTGACAGCCAGAGCAGGTCGGCCGTGGCGATCCCGCCGTCCCAGTCGATCGCCACGACCTTGGTGAACACCGAGGACATGCCGAAGGCTATGCCGGACGCGGTGGCGAGCAGCACGCTGCGCACCGCCGGGTGCCGGTGCGCGGCCCGGCCCGCGATCATCAGCGCGACGACCGCCCCGCCGGTGACCAGCGCGACCCCGATCCGCCCGGCGGAGTCCAGGGAGTGCGAGTCGGAGGAGCCGACCAGGGAGAGCAGACCGGCCAGACCGACGGTCGCCATGATCGCGCCCCGCCAGGCGGTCGCCCCGGCCCTGCGGCCGACGAAGAGGGCCGCCATGGGCAGCGCGAAGACGATGGTGAGCGCGCCCAGCGGCTGGACCAGGCTCAGCGGGCCGTAGGCGAGTGCCACCACGTGCAGCAGACCGCCGAGGCCGTTGAGCGCCATCGCCCCCCACCAGCTCGGGCGGCGCAGCGGCGCGTACTGCTCGTCGGGGGAGGAGACCGCCACCTGTTCCTGCACGATCGCCCCGCCGGCGTAGGCGACGGCGGAGACGAAGGAAAGCAACACGGACAGCGCGAGGGCGCTCATGCTCGGCTCCTCTGCGCCAGCCGGGGCCGGTTGGCCCCGCGCGGTGATCGGTCGGCTTCCATGAGCAACACTCTGCCCGTCCGCGTGCTTCCCGTCGTCGTACCTGAGCACCTAATGGGTCCTACTACCGATGGAGTACGGCGGGATCCTGATCATCCCCAGGGTGGGGGCCGCCGGGTGGAGGCGGTGCGCGCCCGGGATTCCGGGCGGCCTGGTACTACTGCTGTTCGTGGACCTGTTCGAGGACCTGGACCCCCAACTCGCCGCGCTCCGCCCGCTCGGCGGCTTCTTCGTCCTGCGCACGGTCCGGCCTGCGGTAGGAGACTGCGGCCCGGCGCGGACCGACCGATCGACGACCTTGGTAAAGGCCTATGAAAAACTCACGTCGGATGTTTACCGTGATGTGCTGACTTTCCGTGTCGACACCGTTTCGCGGCGTCTGGGCACCGCGGAGCCCCGGGTCGCCGCCTCCATCGCCCACCAGGCGCTGGCCGCCCGGCTCTGGTCGGTCGCCCTCGGCTGCGCCGTCCGCTACGGCCGTCTCCCCGACCTGGGCCCCGGTCTGCTCCACTGGGATCCCGGGGCCACCGCCCCCGACGACCTCTGGCTCACCGAGGTGCGCGCGCTGCCGGACGCCACCGCCCCGGCCGGCCCCGTGACCCTCGCCGAGGCCGTCGTACGAGTCGTCGGGCACGGCCATCTCGAACCCCTGGGGGCGGCCCTGCGGGACCGGTACGGTCTCGCCGCCGGCCTGCTGCGGGGCAACGCCGGCTCCGCGCTGGCAGGCGCCGTACGGGAGCTGGACCGCTGGGCACGTGCGAACAACTGTGCCGATGCGGCCGCCCGGACCCGCGCCCTCGCCGACGCCCTCTTCGCGCACCCCCTGCTGAGCACCACCGGCACCCGTACCGGCCTGGCCTTCCGGCGGCGCAGCTGCTGCCTCTACTACCGGGTACCGGGCGGCGGGGTCTGCGGTGACTGTTGTTTCACACAACCACCGCGCTCTTCCCCGCGCGCCGCATCTGGGTGACCATGGAACAACCGGCCGTGGAGAGCGAGGGGTTGCGGGTGCGAGTCGGACTGCTGACCCGGGAGTACCCCCCGGACGTCTACGGCGGCGCGGGTGTTCACGTGGAGTTCCTCGCCAGGGAGTTGCGTCCCCTGGTCGACCTGGAGGTGCACTGCTGGGGCGAGGGCCGCGGGGTCGGCGTCGTCCGGCACCGCCCCTGGACCGCCCTGGACACCGCCAACGACGCGCTGCGCACCTTCTCCGTGGACCTCGCCATGGCCGCGGGCCTGGAAGGCCGTGAGCTCGTGCACTCCCACACCTGGTACGCCAACCTGGCCGGCCACGTGGCCAAGATGCTGTACGGCGTCCCGCACGTGGTGACCGCCCACTCGCTGGAGCCGCTGCGGCCCTGGAAGGCAGAGCAACTCGGCGGCGGCTACGCCCTGTCGAGCTGGGCCGAGCGCAGTGCGGTCGAGGCCGCCGACGGCGTGATCGCGGTGTCCGGGGCGATGCGCACGGACATCCTCGACTGCTATCCCGCCCTGGACCCGGCGAAGGTCCACGTCGTGCACAACGGCATCGACACCACCCTCTACCGCCCGGACCGCGCGACCGACGTCCTGGCCCGGATCGGCATCGACCCGGCCCGCCCGTACGTCCTGTTCGTCGGTCGTATCACCCGCCAGAAGGGCGTGCCCCATCTGCTGCGCGCGGTGCGGGACATCGACCCGGCGGCGCAGGTCGTACTGTGCGCGGGAGCGCCCGACACGCCGGAGATCGACCGGGAGTTCCGCGAACTGTTCGCGGAGCTGAGCCGGGTCCGCGAGGGCGTGCACTGGATCCCGCAGATGCTGCCGCGCGCCGACGTCATCCAACTCCTCACCCACGCGGCCGTGTTCGCCTGCCCGTCGGTCTACGAGCCGCTCGGCATCGTCAACCTGGAGGCGATGGCCTGCGGGACCCCCGTGGTGGCGTCCCGGGTCGGCGGGATCCCCGAGGTCGTCGAGGACGGCAAGACCGGCCTGCTGGTCGACCTGGACGACGACTTCGAGGACGGCCTGGCGCGGGCCCTGGACGCCGTCGTCGGCGACCGGGAGACGGCCCGCCGGATGGGCGAGGCCGGACGGGAGCGCGCCGTGGGGGAGTTCGGCTGGGACGCGGTGGCCCGGCGCACGGTCCGGCTCTACGACGAGATCCTCAAGCAGGTGTAACGACAGGCGTAACGAACAGGCTGCCTGTTCGACGCGATCCCGGGGCAGGCTTAGCGGATGTGCTCCCAGGGCAGGCATGGAGCACCAGGGTGAGGGGAGCGACCATGCGTCGTGGTGGGCCTTCGGTACTCGGGATCGTGCTGGCCGGCGGGGAGGGCAAGCGCCTGATGCCGCTGACCGCCGACCGGGCGAAACCGGCTGTCACCTTCGGCGGTACCTACCGCCTGGTCGACTTCGTGCTGTCCAACCTCGTCAACGCGGACGTGCTGCGCATCTGCGTGCTGACCCAGTACAAGTCGCACTCGCTGGACCGGCACATCACCACCACCTGGCGGATGTCCAGCCTGCTCGGCAACTACGTCACCCCGGTCCCCGCGCAGCAGCGGCTCGGCCCGCGCTGGTACCTGGGCAGCGCCGACGCCCTCCTGCAGTCCCTCAACCTGGTCCACGACGAACAGCCCGACTACGTCGCGGTGTTCGGCGCCGACCACGTCTACCGCATGGACCCCCGGCAGATGCTCCAGCAGCACGTCGAGGGCGGCGCCGGGGTCACGGTCGCGGGCATCCGCATCCCGCGCGCGGAGTCCTCGGCGTTCGGGGTGATCACCCCGGGCTCGGACGGCCAGACGATAGAGACCTTCCTGGAGAAGCCCGCGGACCCGCCGGGTCTGCCGGACGCCCCGGACTGCGTCTTCGCCTCCATGGGCAACTACATCTTCACCACCAAGGCCCTGGTGGAGGCCCTGCACCGGGACGCCGAGGACGACGACTCGGTGCACGACATGGGCGGCTCGATCCTGCCCCAGCTCACCGCCCGCGGCGAGGCCCAGCTCTACGACTTCGCCGCCAACCACGTCCCCGGCGAGACCAGCCGCGACCGCGGCTACTGGCGGGACGTCGGCACCCTCGACGCGTACTACGACGCCCACATGGACCTGATCGCCGAGCGGCCCGCCTTCAACCTCTTCAACCGCAGCTGGCCCATCTACACCCACTCGTACCAGCTCTCCCCGGCCCGTTTCAACGCCGGCGGCATGGCAAGCGAGTCCATCATCAGCGCGGGCTGCCTGATCCGGGGCCAGGTCACCCGGTCCGTGCTGTCGCCGGGCGTGCGGGTCGACCCGGGCGCGGTGGTCCAGGGGTCGGTGCTGCACGACAACGTCGTCGTGGGGCGGGGCGCGGTGGTGCGCGGCGCGGTCCTGGACAAGAACGTCGAGGTCCCGCCGGGCGCGACGATAGGCGTCAACCCGGACCGGGACGCCGAGCTGTACACCGTCTCCAAGGGCGGGGTCATCGCCCTCGGGAAGGGACAGATCGTCTCGTAGCCCTCGTGCGCACGCCAACTCGCGCGCGACGCGCTGTGAGTGAATAACCCTCATTTGCCGGACTTTGGGGCCCTCTCCCCTCACGATGCAGACAGCGATGTCGAACTGTCGAACTTCGGAGGTCGTCCGACATGAGAGGGACCCGGTGCACACGGCTGTGCCTCGCCGCCGTGCTGACAGCGTCCGCGCTGCTCGCCGCCCCCGCCGCGGGGGCCGCCGAACCGGCCGGCGGCCGCCTCGCCGACCTGGTGAACCCCTTCATCGGCAGCCAGGACGAGGGCAACACGTTCCCCGGCGCGGCCGTGCCCTTCGGCATGGTGCAGCTTTCTCCGGACACCGGGCACAGCACCGGCTACGACTACTCCCAGCACCGGATCCGCGGCTTCTCCCTGGTCCACCTCTCGGGTGTCGGCTGCGCCATCGGCGGTGACCTGCCCGTGCTGCCCACCACCGGGGACGTCACGCAGACGGACTACGCCGAGTACGCCGCCGGGTTCGACCACGCCCACGAGGCGGCCGTCCCCGGCTACTACCGCGTCGGCCTCGACTCGGGCGTGACGGCCGAGCTGACCGCGACCGCCCGCACCGGCGTCCAGCGCTACACCTTCCCGGCCACCGGCAAGGCCAACGTCCTGCTCAACGCCCACCAGGCGCTGCACAAGCCGGTCAGCAGCGACGTCGAGATCCTCGACGACCACACCGTCCGGACCAGGATCACCGGCCACGGCTTCTGCCGCGAGACCGCCCCGTACACCGTCTACACGGTCACCCGCTTCAGCCGCCCCTTCACCGCGTACGGCACCTGGAACGGCACCGCGGTCACCCCCGGCTCGCGCGCCGGAGCCGACGGCGCCTACGTCCGCTTCGACACCACCCGGGACCGTACGGTCGAGGCGACCACCGCTCTCTCGTACGTCGACGCGCACGGCGCCGAGGCCAATCTGCGCGCCGAGGGCGGCCGTTCGTTCGACGCGGTACGGCGGCAGGCCCGGGACGCCTGGGAGCGGCGGCTCACCGGCATCCGTGTCCAGGGCGGCACCCCGACCCTGCGCCGTACCTTCTACTCGTCCCTGTACCGCACCTTCCTCGCGCCCAACGTCGGCGAGGACGCCGACGGCCGCTACACCGGCTGGGACCGCCGGATCCACCGCGCCGAGGGGTTCACCTACTACCAGAACTGGTCGCTCTGGGACACCTACCGCACCCAGGCGCAGGCACTCGCCCTGCTCGCCCCGCGCGAGGCCCGCGACATGGCCCTGTCGGTGCTGAAGATCGACGAGGAGGGCGGCTGGCTGCCCAAGTGGGGCTACGGCACGGTCGAGACGAACATCATGACCGGCGACCCGGTCACCCCCTTCCTGACCACCGCCTACCAGCTGGGCCTGCTCAAGGGGCACGAGGAGCGCGCCTACCGGGCGCTGAAGAAGAACGCCGACGGCGTGCCGCCGGCAGCCAACGCCGGGGTCGGCCGGGAGGCCAACGCCGAGTACCTCGCCGACGGCTTCGCGCCGTACCTCAAGGGCCGCCCGCACACCAAGGTGGGCGACTCCGACTACGACCACGGCGCCTCCGTCACCCTGGAGTACGCGCTGTCCGACGCGATGCTCGCGCAGCTGGCCCGGGATCTCGGCCATGTCGAGGACGCGGCCCGCTACGCCACCCGGGCGCAGAACTACCGCAACGTCTTCGACCCCTCCACCGGCTTCTTCCGCGCCCGCGACGGCTCCGGCCTCTTCACCGGCGATCCCGACCCGGCCCGCGGCATCGGCTTCCACGAGGGCACCGCCTGGCAGTACCAGTGGCTCGTCCCGCAGGACCTGCCCGGCGTGATCTCCCTGATCGGCGGCGAGCGCGCCGCCAACGCCCGCCTCGACTCGTTCTTCGCCTACGGCAAACTGCTCGCCGACCCGGAGAAGACCGCGCGCGAGGTGTGGGTGCACGGCAACGCGTACGCCTACTACAACGCGGCCGTCTACAACCCCATGAACGAGCCCGACCTGATCGCCCCGTACACCTACCTCTCCACCGGCCAGCCCTGGAAGACCACCGACGTGGTGCACGCGGCGCTGACCCTGTTCACCGACGGCCCGACCGGGATGACCGGCAACGACGACCTCGGGACCATGTCCGCCTGGAACGTCCTGTCGTCCCTCGGCCTCTTCCCGGTACAGCCCGGCTACGGCACCTGGGGCCTGTCCACGCCCGTGTTCGACCGGGCCGACGTCCGCCTCGACCGGCGCTTCTGGCCGAGCGGCGGGTTCACGGTGACCGCACCGGGGACCTCCCCCGACCACCGGTACATCCAGCGGGCCCGCACCGACGGCACCGACTACGGCCGCACCTATCTGACGACCGGTGCGCTGCGCTCCCTGCGGTCGCTGGCGTTCACGGTCGGCCCGCGCCCGTCGGAGTGGGGTACGTCACCCGAGGCGGGACCACCGGCGCTGAAATGACCTCAGGTGCCGCAGGAGTCCCGCCTCTTTCGGAGGAGGCGGGACTTAATCTGCTGTTAACTGAGCGTAGCGTGATCGTACTTGACCGTAATCATGAGTCGGCGTTTGACTGCTGATCCACCCTCCGTCCACACGAGGCATCCTCTTCGATGACTGCGACTGCTGACCTGCTCGCCCCGCTCGACCTGGCGTTCTGGAACATCGAGTCCGAACACCACCCGATGCACCTCGGCGCGCTGGGCGTCTTCTCGGCGCACTCGCCGACCGCCGGGGCGCACGCCGCCGACCTGCTCGCGGCCCGGGCCGCCGCCGTGCCCGGACTGCGCATGCGCATCAAGGACGTCTGGCAGCCGCTCGCGTTCGGCAGCGCCGCCCGCGAGACCGACCCGGACTTCGATCCCCTCAACCACGTCCGGCTGCACGCCCCGACCGCCGACTTCCAGGGCGAAGCCGGCCGGCTGATGGAGCGTCCGCTGGAGCGTGGCCGGCCGCCCTGGGAGGCACATGTGCTGCCCGGCGAGGACGGGGTGTCCTTCGCGGTGCTGTTCAAGTTCCACCACGCCCTCGCCGACGGGCTGCGCGCCCTCAAGCTGGCCGCCGGTGTCATGGACCCGCTCGACCTGCCGGTGCGCGCCCCCCGCTCGATCGAGCCGCCGCGGCCGATGCTGGCGCTGCCCGACGTGCGCAGGCTTCCCGAGCTGGTGCGCGGCGCCCTCTCCGACGTCGGCCGCGCACTCGACATCGGCGCCTCGGTCGCCCTGTCCGCCCTCGGGGTCAGCTCCTCGGCCGCGCTGAGGTCCGAGCCCACCGGCACCCGGAGCATCGCCGGGGTCGACCTCGACATCGACGACGTGCACCGCGTCCGCAAGGCCGTCGGCGGCACCGTCAACGACGTGCTGATCGCCGTCGTCGCCGGCGCCCTGCGCCGCTGGCTGGACGAACGCGGCGACGGCAGCGACGGCGTCGCCCCGCGCGCCCTGATCCCCGTCTCCCAGCGCCGGCCGCGTACCGCGTCCCCCCAGGGCAACCGGCTCTCCGGGTACCTGATACGGCTCCCGGTCGACAACCCTGACCCGCTCGCCCGCCTCGACCGCGTCCGCACGGCGATGGTCCGCAACAAGGACGCCGGCCCCAACCGGGGCGCCGGTGCCGTCGCCCTGCTCGCCGACCACGTGCCCGCGCTCGGGCACCGGCTCGGCGGGCCGCTCGTCGGCCAGGCCGCCCGGCTCTGGTTCGACATCCTGGTCACCAGCGTGCCGCTGCCGGGCGTCGGCCTGCGCCTCGGCGGTCACCCGCTCACGGCCGTCTACCCGCTGGCCCCGCTCGCGCCCGGCCAGTCCCTGGCGGTCGCCATCTCCACCTACCGCAACCACGTCCACTACGGCCTGGTCGCCGACGCGAGCGCCGTCCCCGACCTCGACGTGCTGGCCCGTGCGGTCACCGACGAGGTGGTCTCGCTGATCGCGGTCTGCGATCCATGATCCGGTCGGGTTTGGAGGTATCGCCCGGCGCTCCGTAAAATTCCCCGTTCGAAAGCGGGCGCGAGTCGGAGCGCCGCTGGTGGATCAGGGAAGCGGCAGCGCGATGACGGTGACACAGGACGGCCCGGCGGCCGAGGATGCGGTGCGGGCCGTGGACGAGGCCGTGGACGGGGCCATGGTCTACGGCCCCGGCATCGACCCCGAGCGGCTCGCCGTCTGCCTCGGCGTGCTCGCGGAGCTGGACGGGCTGGAGGTCGACCACCCGGACGCCATCACGGTGCGCCGGGCCACGGCCGGCCTCTACCGCACGGTCAAGCAGCGCCGCCGCCAGGAGCGCCGGGCCGCCAAGACCGCCCACGACAAGGCGGTCACCGAGGCCACCGCGACCGGCTCCGCCCAGCGCATCGACGACGAGACCGAGGGCCTGCTGCCCTCCTCCCGCACCGAGGAGGGCAGGGTCGCGGGGATACTCCAGCGCCCACGCTCCTGCTACACCTGCAAGACCCGCTACGTCGAGGTCGACTACTTCTACCACCAGCTCTGTCCGGACTGCGCCGGGCTCAACCGCGCCAAGCGCGATGCCCGCGCCGACCTGACCGGCAAGCGCGCCCTGCTCACCGGCGGCCGCGCCAAGATCGGCATGTACATCGCGCTGCGGCTGCTGCGCGACGGCGCCCACACGACGATCACCACCCGCTTCCCGAAGGACGCCATCCGCCGGTTCAAGGCGATGGAGGACTCGGCGGACTGGCTGCACCGCCTGGCGGTCGTCGGCATCGACCTGCGCGACCCGGCGCAGGCCGTCGCCCTCGCGGAGCAGGTCGGTGCGGCGGGCCCGCTCGACATCCTGATCAACAACGCGACCCAGACCGTACGGAGGCTGCCGTCCGCGTACGCGGCCCTGGTCGAGGGCGAGAGCGCCCCGCTGCCCGCCGGTGAGCTCCCCGCCCACCAGGTCATCGGCGCCTTCAACTCGGGTGCCGTCGACGGTCTCGCCGCCCTGCCGCTGGGCACCAGCGGCCTGGACGCGCAGCAGGTCGCCGACCTGGCCCTCGTCGCGGGCAACGCCAGCGTGGCCCGGCACCTCGACGGCACCGCCATCGACGCCGGCGGCCTGGTCCCGGACGTCGTCGACACCAACACCTGGGTGCAGACCATCGACCAGATCTCCCCGGTGGAGCTCCTGGAGACCCAGCTCTGCAACTACACGTCGCCGTTCATCCTGATCAGCGCGCTCCGCCCGGCCATGGCCGCGGCCGCGAAGAAGGCGGCGCGCGGCCGGTCGTACGTCGTCAACGTCTCGGCGATGGAGGGCGTCTTCGGCCGCGGCTACAAGGGCGCCGGGCACCCCAACACCAACGCCGCCAAGGCCGCCATGAACATGGTCACGCGGACCAGCGCGACGGAGATGTTCGAGACCGACGGCATCCTCATGACCTCCGTCGACACCGGGTGGATCACCGACGAGCGGCCGCACTACGACAAGCTGCGACTGGCCGAGGCCGGCTTCCACGCGCCCCTCGACCTGGTCGACGGGGCGGCCCGCGTCTACGACCCGATCGTGCGCGGCGAGGACGGCGAGGACGTGTACGGGGTCTTCCTGAAGGACTACGTGCCCGGCAAGTGGTGAGCCCCGCTTAATCGCTGGCGACGCCTGCCACCGGGCCCTAGTCTTCCGGCAGGCGCCGGTGTGCCCGGTGCGCAGGTCACGCGTACTTCGTGGTTCGATCCCATACGGGTCCACCCATGGGCCCGTCGCCCGCTGGGGGCAACCGCGTAGCCGACTTGATCTCGGGCACGCCCGCCTCCCGCGGTCGCGCGGACGGGGCGCGGGTGGGGCGCGCCTAGGTTGCCGTACGCGCCGCCCGTACCCGGGTGCCGCCGTCCACCACCAGGTCCGCTCCCGTCACCCACTCCGCCGCGTCCGAGGCCAGCCACAGCACCGCGCCCGCCACGTCCCGCGGCTCGCCGATGCGTCCCAGTGGCAGCCCGGCGGCGATCTCCTGCTGGTGCCGTACGCGCCCACGTGGGGGCCGACGTGGGCCGCGCCCTCCGTGCAGATGTTGATCACGGAGCCGCCGTGCTCCCGCATCCAGCCGCGCCACGCGCACTGCGTCAGCCGCAGCGGGGCCTCCACGTTCACCGTGAACGCCTCCCGCCACAGGCCCAGGTCCGCGTCCATGAGCGGGCCGTACGGACGGTTGGTCGCCGCGTTGTTGACGAGGATGTCCAGCCGCCCGAACTCGGTCAGCGCCAGCCGGGTCAGCTCCCGGGCGTGCTCCGGCTCGGCGACGCTGCCGGCCAGGCCGATACCGCCCAGCCCCGCGGCCGTACGCCGCACCTCGTCCGGGTCCCGCGCGCTCACGCACACCAGCGCGCCGGCCGCCGCGAGCGCCTCGGCGACCGCACGCCCGATGCCGCGGGTGCCACCGGTGACGACGGCCGCCCGGCCCCGGAGCCCGCACGACGGCCCGTACGATGACGTCATCGCCGTACCGTCTCATGACGGGACGTCAGTCGACAGCCCCCAGGCGGGAGTTGCGGGCGGCGACCAGTTCCAGGACGGTCCGCCAGTCCTCCAGGACGCCCGCGTCGAAGCCCGCGGTGCGGCTCTCCTCGTCCGCCTGGCGCAGGCGCAGTACGTCGTCGTCCGTCGCGGTGCCGTCCCCGCGGACGAGGTGGTAGACACGCTCCCCGAGCAGGTGGCGTACCGCGTGCGCGGCGCCGTCGGCCGGGCCGAGCAGTTCCTCGATGCCGTGCACCAGGCCTGCCACCTGGAGCTCCTTGTCGGCGGGGCGGCCGCGCCGCAGCAGTGCCGCGGCGCGCAGTGCGCGCTGGTGCCGGCAGGCGTACAGCAGATCCATCAGCTCCTCGACGCTGCGCAGCTCCATGCGTCAGTCCTTCCGCGAGACAGCCGTTGTCCTGCGCCATCGGATCATGCCGAGTTTTCGACCCGGCCAACGCAACCTGAACTGCACAGCCCCTCGTGGCCCCGGCCACGGTCCGCCCGCTGTTTCCGACGCCACCTCCGAGGCCGGCATGCGAGCGAGCGGGGCGCAAACGGCGCATCATGTTACGAAAAGGCGCATTCGCGACGCGCCGAGATGCGGAGCGACTCGAGATAGTTACACCTTGTTTGCACTCCCTATCGAGCGGACCCCCGCTCATTTGGTTAACCTAGAGGAGACGGACAGCACCAAGGGGTCCCACCCACACCCACGGTCCGTCCCGGGACGAGTCGGTCGACAGCGGCCTGCTCTCTTGTGAGTTTCCGGCGCCACCGCGTCCGAACTGGCCTTCCATCCAGACCCGAGCGGGCGCCCGGCACCGGAAAGCAGACCGTCCGGCACGCCCCGAGGGTGACCGACACATAAGGAGTGCGCGGTGACACCGGAGAAGACGAATCGCGAGCAGCGCCCCAAGGAACGCACGGAGCGCGCGGGCACGCGGCCCGGACAGCTCGGCAGCCTCGACGTGTGGGCCCGGTCCGCCCCGATCCGCCTCGCTGGTTACGAGGAGGATCTCGCGGAGCCCCACATCCTGCCGAGCGTGGACTGACCCTCAGGTCGGTCCCGTCGCGATCGCCGACGCGCATGGGCGTGCGAGACTCACGCCCATGCTGATCAGAGAAGCCACCGCGGCCGACTGGCCGCAGATCTGGCCCTTCTGGCACCGGATCGTCGCCGCCGCCGAGACCTACGGATGGGACCCCGAGACCTCGGAGGAGGCGGCCCGCGCCCTGTGGATGAGCCCGGCCAAGCGTGTCTACGTCGCCGAGGACCCCACCGGAGCCGTCGTCGGCTCCGCCTACCTGACCCCCAACTACGGGGGGCCCGCCGCGGGCGTCGCCAACGCCGGCTTCATGGTCGACCCCGACCAGGGCGGCCGGGGCATCGGGCGCGCACTCGCCGAGCACGTCCTCGCCGAGGCCCGGGCGCACGGCTACCGGGCGATGGTCTTCAACGCCGTCGTCGAGACCAACCCCGCCGTGGCCCTGTGGACCTCCCTGGGCTTCACCATCCTCGGCACGGTCCCGCAGGCCTTCGACCACCCGAAGCACGGACCGGTCGGCCTGCACATCATGTACCGCGCCCTGTGACGGTGACCGGCCCGGCCGGCGGCACCCAGGACGACGGCGCATCGCGCGCCTCGACGTGCGTACTCAGCCGACAGGCGCCGTCCGCTGCCACGGCCGCAGCGTCTCCAGCTGCTCGGCGACCTCTAGCAGGACCGCCTCCGACCCCGGCCGGCCCACCAGCTGTACGGCGCAGGGGGCGCCCGAGGGCAGCGTGCCGAACGGGACCGACATCGCCGGCCAGCCGGTGAGGTTCCAGGCCGGGGTCAGGGGGGAGTGGCTGGACCCGGCCAGGGCGTTGCGCAGCCAGCCCCGCTCGTGCCAGGGGCCCGCCTTCGGGGCGTGGCGGGCGAGGGCCGGGGTGAGCAGCACGTCGTGCTCGGCGAAGAACGGGGCGAGCCGGGCGCGCAGCCGCCCGCGGGCGTCGCCCACCTGCACCCCGCGCACGAAGCGGCGCCCGAGGGCCGCGTGCACCCGGGTCCGCCGGGCCAGCAGCGCTGGGTCCAGGCCGGCCGCGTCCACGGCCGTCCCGGCGGTCCAGTGCCGGATCGCGGTGACACCGATCGACGCCGGATAGGGCGGTTCGGCGCGCCGCACCCGGTGTCCGGTGCCCGCCAGCAGCCCGGCCGCCTCCGTCACCGCGTTCGTATACGGCTTGCTGACGGTCACGCCGGCCAACGGACTGCGCAGCGAGACGGCGATCTTCCGCGGCGTGCGCTGCCCGGCGCCCTCGAACTCCTTCTCCGCCAGTACCGACAGCATCAGCCGGGCGTCCGCCACGGTGGTCGCCAGCGGCCCGTTCTCCGACATGCCGAACCAGTCGCCGTTGCCGATCCCGGCCGGCACCACCCCGAAGCCCGGCTTGATGGTGACCAGGCCGCAGTTGGCCGCGGGGATCCGCAGCGAGCCCATGCCGTCGTTGCCGAGGGCGATCGGCGCCAGCCCGGCGGCGACCGCGGCCGCGCTGCCGCCCGAGGAGCCGCCCGCGCTGCGCCCGGTGTCCCACGGGTTGCGGGTGATGCCGTGCGGCCCCTCGGTGGTGCCGAAGACGCACAGTTCGGGCACGTTGGTCAGCCCGATGACCACCGCCCCCGCCGCCCGCAGCCGCGCCACGGTGACATGGTCCGCGTCGGCGGGGGTGTCCGGCGTCGCGGCCGAACCGTCCAGGTGCGCCTCCCCGCGCACCGCCAGGTTGTCCTTCACCGCGACCGGCACCCCGGCCAGGGGGAGTTCGCCGAGATCGGCACGGGCCGCGACCTCGTCCGCCTCCGCCTCCGCCGCCTCCGCCCGGACCTTGCGGAACGCACCGATCCGCCTGTCGAGCCGGGCGATCCGCTCCAGATGCCCGGCGACCACCTCCCGGGGAGTGGCCCGCTTCTCGCGTACGGCGGCGGCGATCTCGGCGGCGGTCCGGCCGGCCCAGTCGGTCACGGGCGCTCCTCGGGGTGCGTGCCTGCGGCTTACTCGTCGGTACGAAAGGGCACTCTGCCCGGCCGTGGGCTCCACGTCGAGACTCCCGGCTCCTGTTCATCGCAACCGGGCCCGCCGCGGGACGGCCGACGTCATCAGCGCTCTCCTTGCCGGTCATCCGACCACTGGGTCCTTCGAAGCGCCGAGCACGGATCTCAGGGTCCGCCTGGCGACGTCACGTGATGAGCGCCACCGCAGGAGCTCACCGGCCGCGCGCACGAGGTGCCGAGCGCCGGGCATGCGCGGACCTGGACGACGCCCTGCCCACGACCGCCAGGAACTGTCCGGTGTCGAAGGAGACGTCGCACCCGAATTCGACCGTCGCCTTCGACGCTCCCGTCTCCCGGAGCCGCGTGCCCATCGCGCGGGCCACCGCCGTGCGGCCGTCGAGGACCGGGTCGAGGCTGGGGCGGCGCCAGCCGATCTCCTGCTCCTCGCCCGGGGCGGGTACCGGCGTGCCCTCGCCGGGAGCCACCGACATCAGGATCGTCCGGCCGTCGATCTCGACCGGGACCGTCGTGCGCGCATCCTCGTCCACTGGTTTCCCCCGTAACAGTCCTCAGACAGACGGCTCATCGTGGTGAGCGGCCGCCGCCGTGCTGCCCCGTACCGTCAGCCGGGGCACCGGCACCCGTACCGCCCGGGCCGCGCCGCCGTCCAGCAGGGCGGTCAGCTCGCGGGCCGCCGTGCGGCCGAACTCCGTGCTGTCGCGGGAGAGGGCGGAGAGCCAGGGCTTGACCATGCGGCACAGGGCCGAGTCCTCCCAGGAGACGACGGAGACGTCGTCCGGTACCGCGTAGCCGAGTTCGGCCGCCGCCGCGACCCCGGCCACCGCCATCACGTCGTTGTCGTAGATCAGGGCCGTTGGGGGCGGGGCCGTGCGCAGGACCCGGCGGGTGACGGCCGCGCCCTCGGCGTCGGAGTAGTCGGTGGTGACCGAGTGGACCTCGCCCAGGCCCCGCCGGCCGGCCTCGGCGCGCAGGGTGCGGATCCGGCGCTGGGTGTGCGCGAGGCCGGGCAGGCCGGCGATGTGGACGATGCGCCGGTGGCCCAGCCGGGTCAACTCGTCGACCACGGACGCCATCGCGGCCGCGTCGTCCGCCCAGACCGTCGACAGACCGGGGTGGCGTTCGTCGGGGGCGCCGCCGATCACCACGGCGGGCAGGCCCAGTTCGTCGAGCAGGTCGGGGCGGGGGTCGTCGGCCCGCGGGTCCACCACCAGGACGCCGTCGACGCGGTGCTCCGCCCACCAGCGGCGGTAGACCGCGCACTCGTCGGCCACGTCCTCCGCCATCTGGAAGAGCAGACCGAGATGGCGTTCGGCGAGCACCTCCTGGATGCCCGAGACCAGCTGGAGGAAGAAGGAGTCCACGCCCAGCGAGTGCGCGGGGCGGGCCAGGACGAAGCCGACGGTGGCGGCGCCCTCGCCGGACAGGGCGCGGGCGGCCGTGCTGGGACGCCAGCCGAGCTGCTCGGCGACCCGCCGGACCCGGGCCCTGGTCGTCTCGGAGACCCCGGGGCGGCCGTTGAGCGCGAAGGAGACCGCGCTCTCGGAGACCCCGGCGCGGCGCGCGACGTCCTTCATCGTCGGCCGCCGCGCGGGGATGCGTTTCTCCGCCAACTCACTTCCCCATTCGGATCGGGACCGTGATCTGCTAATGCGCTTGAGTCACCGCACCCTAAAGCGCATTAGTGATCCGTGGCAATACGTTCACAACACCTTTCTGAGCAGGGGGTTTGAGTCACTAATGTCTTTAGCTGGGCCGACTCCATTGACGCGGTGCCAAAACGGCGTGCAAGGTCTGGCCCGGCACCTCCGGCCGACCCCGCTGCAAAGGAGCAACGGACCATGCGCATCTCCCGCAGAGCCTTCGCCCTCGCCACCGCCGCCGTCCTCGCCCTGCCGCTGAGCGCCTGCGGTTCCGGGGGAGACGACGGCGGTTCCACCGACGCCTCGGGCAAGGTCGAGGGCGACATCACCTTCCAGACCTGGAACCTGCGCGCGAACTTCAAGTCGTACTTCGACGGCCTGGTCGCGGACTTCGAGAAGAAGTACCCGGGCACCCACGTGAAGTGGATCGACCAGCCGGCCGAGGGCTACGCCGACAAGATCAGCGCGGACGCGGCCGGCGGCACCCTGCCCGACGTCGTCAACGTCTCCCCGGACCTGGTCGCCCCGCTCGCCAAGGCGGGCCTCGCCCTCGACCTCGACAAGGCGGCGGCCACGTACAAGCCCGAATACCTGGCAGGCGCCTGGGCCAGCCACCGGATACCGGGGACGAGCGGGACGTACGCCTTCCCCTGGTACCTGAACACCGGGCCGCTGTTCTACAACAAGACCCTGTTCAAGCAGGCCGGGCTCGACCCGGAGCAGCCGCCGAGGACGTACGACGAACTCTTCGCCGACGCGCTGAAGATGGCGCAGCACAGCGGCGGCAAGGTCGCCACCCTCGCCAACGTGCCGACGATCGAGGACTTCGGGCGGTACGGCTCGCAGCTGATGAACAAGGCGGGCACCGGGTTCGCCTTCAACGACGCCAAGGGCATCGAACTGCTCACCAAGTACAAGGAGCTCTACGACGCCAAGGCGCTCGACCCGCAGGCGCTGACCGCGACCCCCGAGTCCACCGGCAAGAAGTTCCTCACCGGGGCCGTCGCCATGAACCCCGGCAGCGCCCTCGACCTCGACAACTTCAAGAAGCAGGCGCCGAGCCTGTACAAGAACATCGGCATCACCGACCAGATCACCAGCACCGGCCACGTCAACATGTACGTGATGGGCGTGATGGTCAACTCCCGGACCAGGCACACGGCGGCCGCCGTCGCCTTCGCGCACTTCGTGACCGACGCACAGAACCAGATGTCCTTCGCCAAGAAGGTCGCCATCTTCCCCAGCACCGCCGGCTCCCTCGACGACCCGTACTTCACCAAGGAGGACGGCACCGACGAGACCCGGGTGCGCATCGCCGCCGCCAAGTCGCTGAAGAACGCTGTCAACTACACACCGGTGCTGTTCAGTGACCAGATGAAGACCGCCCTGCGCAACGAGGTCGCCAAGACGCTGCAGGGCAAGGAGAACCCCAAGTCGGCCCTCGACAACGCTGTCAAGGCCTGCGACCGCCTGCTCCAGCAGGAAGGCTGACGACCCGATGGCCGGCGTGACTCGCGTGCGGCGCCAACTGCCCACCAGCCCCTGGCTGTTCGCCGCCCCCGGGCTGCTGGTCGTCGGCGCCTTCGTGCTCTACCCGTTCGTCTCGACGGTGGTCAACTCCTTCACGGACCGCCGCACCCTGATCCCGGGGCACTTCGTCGGGCTCGCCAACTTCCGTGAACTGATCCATGACGACATGTTCTGGACCGGCCTGCGCAACAGCACCCTGTACATCGTCGGGGTGGTCCCCGCCCTCGTCGTCCTGCCGCTGCTGCTCGCCCTGCTGGTGCAGAAGAACATCCCCGGCATCACCTTCTTCCGGTCCGCCTTCTACACCCCGGTCGTCGCCTCGGTCGTCGTGGTCGGGCTCATCTGGGTGTGGCTGCTCGACGAACGGGGCCTGGTCAACTCCCTGCTGGAGACCGTCGGGATCGGCCGGGTCGGCTTCCTCAGCGACCAGTGGCTGCTCCTGCTGAGCGCGATGGCGGTCACGGTCTGGAAGGGGCTCGGCTACTACATGATCATCTACCTTGCGGCGCTCGCCGACGTGCCCCGCGAGCTGCACGAGGCCGCCGCCGTGGACGGCGCCGGGGCGGTCCGCCGCTTCCTCACCGTCACCGTGCCCGCCGTCCGCTCCACCATGGTGCTGGTCGCCGCCCTGTCCTCGGTCGCCGCCTTCAAGACGTTCTCCGAGGTCTACCTGCTGGCAGGCCCGGACGGCGGCCCGGCCGGCGAGGACACCACCCTGGTGATGCTCGTCCAGCGGACCGGCACCGGACTGACCGGCCGGGTCGGCTACGCCTCGGCGCTCTCCGTCGTCGTCTTCGTGGTGACGGTGGCGCTGATGCTCCTCGTGCTGCGCGCCGACCGAAGGGAGCGGACATGACCGTCACCGAGGAACCCGTGCGGACCCTGCCCCCGGCGAAGGAGACGCGCGTCACCGACGAACACGGCCGCCGCATCCGGATCGGCGAACTGGTCCTGCGCTACACCCTGCTGCTGTTCGTCCTGGCCATCACCGTGGGACCGTTCCTGTGGCAGCTGTCCACCTCGCTCAAGGGCCCCACCGAGGACATCTTCGGCTCTCCGCCCAGCTTCCTGCCGGCACACCCCACCCTGCACAACTACCGGCGGGTCGCCGACACCATCCCCGTCTGGGACTACGCCCTCAACTCCCTGAAGGTCGCGAGCGCGAGCGTGGTCACCAACTGCGTCGGCTCGGCACTCGCCGGGTACGCCCTGGCCCGGCTGCGCTACCGCGGCCGCCGCATCGCCACCCTGGTCTTCGTCCTCGCGATGCTCGTCCCGGTGGAGGGCATCATCATCGCCCAGTTCACCACCATGCGCGAACTCGGCCTCAACAACACCCTGATCGGTGTCGCCCTGCCGGGCTCGATCGGCGCCATGAACGTGCTGCTGATGCGCAACGCCTTCCTCAACCTGCCGTACGAGATCGAGGAGGCGGCCTACGTCGACGGCGCGAACGTCTGGCAGCGGTTCCTGCGGATCGCCCTGCCGTCGGTCCGGGGCACCGTCGCCGTCGTCGCGATCTTCGCCTTCATGGGCGCCTGGGACGACTTCCTGTGGCCCCTCATCGTGCTCAGCGACCCCTCCAGGTTCACGCTCACGATCGGCCTCAACTATCTGCACGGCACCTTCGCCAACGACGAACGCCTCGTCGCCGCCGGCACCGTGATCGCCGTGGCCCCGCTCATCGCCCTGTTCGCCTGCCTCCAGAGGTACTTCTTCCGGGGCGTCGGCGAGGGAGCCGTCAAAGGCTGAACCCCGTCCACCGCCAGCAAGGAACACACATGCCTCCTGCCGTGCGTCTCGGCGTCAACTACACCCCCAGCGAAGGGTGGTTCCACCACTGGCTCGACTTCGACCTGGACTCGGTACGCGCCGACCTCGACTCGATCGCCGCGCTGGGCCTCGACCACATCCGGGTCTTCCCGCTGTGGCCCTACTTCCAGCCCAACCGCTCGCTGATCCGGCCGCGCGCCGTCGAGCAGCTCGTCGCCCTCGCGGACGCGGCGGCCGAGCGCGGCTTGGACGTCAACGTCGACGGCCTCCAGGGACACCTGAGCAGTTTCGACTTCCTGCCCGCCTGGACCCGTACCTGGCACCGGCGCAACCTCTTCACCGACCCGCACGTCGTCGAGGGCGAGGCGGCCTACCTGCGCACCCTCGCCGCGGCCCTCGCGGACCGGCCCAACTTCATCGGGATGACCATCGGCAACGAGGTCAACCAGTTCGCCGCCGGCCCGCACCCCGATCCCGACCGGATCGGCGCAGCGGACGCGGAACAGTGGCTCGTCAGGCTGCTGGCCGCCTGCGCCGAGGGCGCCCCCGGGGGACTGCACCTGCACGCCTCCTACGACGCCGCCTGGTACCAGGACGACCAGCCCTTCACCCCCGCCCACTCGGCCCGCCTCGGGGCGGTCACCGCCGTGCACTCGTGGGTCTTCGACGGCACCGCCCAGCGGCACGGCCGCGCCGCCGTGCAGACCGAGCAGCACGCCGCCTACCTCGTCGAGTTGAGCAAGGCCTGGGCCGAGGACGCGCACCGGCCCGTCTGGCTCCAGGAAGTGGGCGCGCCCGCGCCGCTGATCCCCGCCGAGCACGCGGCCGCCTTTGCCGAGGCGACGATCACCGCCGTCCTCGACTGCCCCGACCTGTGGGGCGTCACCTGGTGGTGCTCCCACGACGTCAGCCGGAGCCTCGCCGACTTCCCCGAACTCGAATACGGGCTCGGCCTGCTGACCAACGACCGCAAGCCCAAGGACATCGCCCACGTCCTCGCGGCGGCCGAGCCCGCGGCGGCGCGGACCCGCGGCACGGCGCTCGTCGTGCCCGCCGACCCGGCGCTGCGCTCCCGGAGCGCGCCCGGCGGACCCGTCTTCGACGCGTGGTTCCGGTTGGTCGCCGACGGCGCGCGCCCCACCACAGTGCTGGACGCGTACGCCGCCGACAAGGAACACCTTGCCGCGCGCGGCATCACTGAGGTCGTTACTCCCGACCAGGTACTCCCCACCGTTCCTGGGCGGTGAGCGCATTGAATCCGCGCACCGGCACGCCCCGAACGGCCTTGGGCGCACTGGTCGTCCGCTTGCGCAACCGGGCGGCGTCACGGATCCCGTCCGTGGTCCGGCCCCGGAAGGGCGGAGTCCCTCACGACCTGGCCTGTGTGTGCGGCCAGAGGCGACGGGGAGGCCCTGAACCATCTCGCTGGTGGAGCAGGGGCCCCGCACGCTGGCGCCGCACCCGGCGTCCCAGGTCGCATGATTACGCTACCTCGTTGTCCCTCCGCCGCTGCAAGCCAGTGGGCCGACCATCACACGTTCGAGTTAACGAACCCCTGTGTGCCGTTTCTGAGCTCTCCCAGGGCTCGGCCACCGCCGACTACTACGCCCTCACCCACTGGGCGTACCTCGACGAACTGGTCTTCTGGGGCGGCTCGGCCGGAGAAGGGCTGATCCTCGCCCCGAACGCACCGATCGTCGACGCCGCCCACCGGCACGGCGTCCCCGTCCTCGGCAACATCTTCCTGCCGCCCACCGCCTACGGCGGCCGGCTCCAGTGGACCCGCGACCTGGTCCAGACGGACGCCACCGGGCACCACCCGCTCGCCGCCCAGCTCGTCGCCCTGGCCGCCGCCTACGGCTTCGACGGCTGGTTCGTGAACGCCGAGACCGGCGGCGGCAACACCGCCCTCGGCGCCGCCGTGCTCGGCTTCGTCACCGAGCTCAAGTCCCTCGCGGCGGCCCGGGGACAGCGGGTCACCTGGTACGACGCGATGACCGTCAACGGCACCGTCAGCTGGCAGGGCGCGCTGAACAGCCAGAACCAGGCCTTCTTCCAGGCGGCCGACGACATGTTCGTCGACTTCCGGTGGAGCGCCTCGACCCTCGCCTCCTCGGGCACGAAGGCGGTCCAGCTCGGCCGCAGCCGCTACGAGCTGTGGGCCGGGGTCGACGTGGAGTCCAACGGCTCGGACACCTCCGTGGACTGGGACGCGATGGTGCCCGGCGGCTCCGCACACCTCACGTCCATCGGCTTCTACCGGCCCGAGTGGACCCGCAACCACCTGCCCGCGACTCGCACCCCCGGCGACTTCCACGCCGCCGACGACCGGTTCTGGACCGGGCGGTCACTGGACCCGTCCCGGCCCGACGGCACGGACCCGTGGCGGGCACCGGCCGTGTCGGTGGCCGACCGTTCGACGGTGTCGGCGGTGCCGTTCGCGAGCGCCTTCAACACCGGGCACGGGCTGCGCTGGTACGAGGACGGCGAGGTCACCTCGGACACGCCCTGGAACCACCTCGGCCTCCAGGACCGGCTCCCGTCCCGGCGCTGGGCGGTACGGACGGCCGGCACCAGGCCGGCCGTGACCTTCGACTTCGCGGACGCCTGGCGGGGCGGCAGCAGCGTGCTGGTGGACGGCGCCCTGGACCAGCCCGTGGTCCTCGAACTCTACGCGACCCGGCTCCCGATCACCGACCGGACGGTCGTCGAGCTGACGTACCGGACCGACGCCGGGAACGTGGACGCCGAACTGGCCGTCGCCACCGCCGAACCGGGCAGCGCCGGCACGGCACCGCCGTACACCTGTCTGCCCGTTGCCGCCGCAGCCGGCTGGTCGACCGCGACCGTCCCGCTCACCGGCCTCGCCGGCACGGTGCACGCCCTCGGCGTCCGTCTCACGGCGAGCGACGGGCCGGTCCGGTGGCGGCTCGGCGCGATCGCCGTACGGGAGGAGGCGGGCAACCCGGCCGCTCCCGCCGACCCGCGGGTCACGGCGGCCGACGGCGGAAACCTGCGCCTCGCCTGGGGCGCGGCACCCTCCGCCGTGCGCCACTACACCCTGCACCGCCTCCTCCCCGACGGCACCCGGCGCTTCCTCGGCGCCACCGGCCAGCGGGCCTACTTCCTGACCGGCCTCCAGCCGGAGCAGGGAGAGACGACGGCGCGGTTCGAAGTGCGTGCCGTAGGGGAGCTGTACACCTCGTCGGACCCCGTGACCGTCACGCACACCTGGTAACCGTCACCAACCAACGGAGCACCCCACATGCATGACGACCGCAGCCTGGTCGAAGCCCGCCTGAGGCGCGTCCTCGACGAGCGCATCCGCCCCGCCGTGTACCCCGAGTCCGTGCCGCTCGACGTCGCGGTGTGGCACGCGCCCGGCGAGCCCGTGCCGGTAGACGAGGGGCTCGCGGCCGAGCCCGAGCCGATCGAGGTGGGCGCCCGGTGGGGTGCCCCGTGGGGCACCAGCTGGTTCCGGGTGACCGGAACCGTTCCCGAGGAGTGGGCCGGACGGACCGTGGAGGCCCTCCTCGACCTCGGCTTCGACGAGAACATGCCCGGCTTCCAGTGCGAGGGCCTGGTCTACCGTCCCGACGGCAGCCCGGTGAAGGGCCTCAACCCGCGTAACCAGTGGGTCCGCGTCGGCGCCCCCGCCGAGGGCGGCGAACAGGTCCGGCTGCACATCGAGGCCGCCTCCAACCCCGTCATCCTCGACTACCACCCGTTCCGGCCCACCTGGCTCGGCGACAAGGAGACCGCCGGGCGGGAACCGCAGTACACGCTCACCCGGATGGACCTCGCCGTCTTCGACGAGACCGTGTGGCAGCTCGTGATCGACCTGGAGGTGCTCGGCGAGCTGATGGCCGAGCTGCCGGCCGACGCACAGCGCCGCCACGAGATCCTGCGCGCGGTCGAACGGGCCCTGGACGCGGTCGACCTCCAGGACGTGAACGGCACGGCCGCCCAGGCCCGTGCCCGCCTCGCCGACGTCCTCTCCACCCCCGCCGCCCCCTCCGCACACCGGATCAGCGCGGTAGGGCATGCGCACATCGACTCGGCGTGGCTGTGGCCGCTGCGCGAGACGGTCCGGAAGGTGGCCCGTACGACGGCCAACATGACCGCCCTCATCGAGGACGAGCCCGACTTCGTGTTCGCCATGTCCCAGGCCCAGCAGTGGGCCTGGGTGAAGGAACACCGGCCCGAGGTGTGGGCGCGGGTGAAGAAGGCGGTCGCCGAGGGGCGGTTCGTACCGGCCGGCGGGATGTGGGTGGAGTCGGACACCAACATGCCGGGCTCGGAGGCGATGGCCCGTCAGTTCGTGCACGGCAAGAGGTTCTTCCTCGAGGAGTTCGGCATCGAGAACGACGAGGCGTGGCTGCCCGACACCTTCGGTTTCGCCGCCGGACTCCCGCAGATCATCAGGGCGGCGGGCTCGACCCGGCTGCTCACCCAGAAGATCTCCTGGTCCCAGACGAACAAGTTCCCGCACCACACCTTCCAGTGGGAGGGCATCGACGGCACCCGGATCTTCACCCACTTCCCGCCCGTCGACACCTACAACTGCTCCATGAAGGGGAGCGAACTCGCCCACGCGTCCCGCAACTTCAAGGACAAGGGGCGGGCCCGGCACTCCCTCGCACCCACCGGGTGGGGCGACGGGGGCGGCGGCACCACCCGCGAGATGGTCGCCAAGGCGGCCCGGGTCCGGGACCTGGAGGGCTCGGCGGCGGTCGTCTGGGAGACCCCGGAGCAGTTCTTCGACAAGGCCGAGGCCGAATACCCGGACCCGCCCGTCTGGGTGGGCGAGCTCTACCTGGAACTGCACCGTGCCACCCTCACCAGCCAGGCGAAGACCAAGCAGGGCAACCGGCGCAGCGAGCACCTCCTGCGCGAGGCCGAACTGTGGGCGGCGACGGCGGCCGTACGCACCGGCTTCCCCTACCCCTACGAGGAGCTGGACCGCATCTGGAAGACGGTCCTGCTCCACCAGTTCCACGACATCCTGCCGGGGTCGTCGATCGCCTGGGTGCACCGGGAGGCGAGGGCGACCTACGAGCGGATCGCGACCGAGCTCGCCCGGATCGTCGACGCGGCCCAGCGGGCCCTTGCGGGGGAGGGCGACCGGCCGCTGCTGTTCAACGCGGCGCCGCACGGCCGGGGCGGCGTCCCCGCCGGGGGCGCGGCGCAGGAGCAGCCGTCCGGCGAGGTGACCGTGTCGGACCGGCCCGAGGGCGGACACGTCCTCGCCAACGGCCTGCTGCGGATCGAGATCGACGCCCGCGGCCTCGTCGTCTCCGCCTACGACCTCGACGCCGACCGCGAGACCGTCGCCCCGGGCGCGGCCGCCAATCTCCTCCAACTCCACCCGGACTTCCCGAACATGTGGGACGCCTGGGACGTCGACGCCTTCTACCGCAACGCGGTCACGGACCTCACGCAGACCGACGAGCTGACGGCCGGCGAGGAGGGAGTGCGGATCGTGCGGTCCTTCGGCTCGTCCCGGGTCACCCAGGTGCTGTCGCTGGCACCGGGGGAGCGCCGGCTGCTGATCGACACGGAGGTCGACTGGCACGAGACGGAGAAGTTCCTGAAGCTGGCCTTCCCCCTGGACGTGCACGCCGAACGGTACGCGTCCGAGACCCAGTTCGGTCACTTCCACCGCCCGACCCACACCAACACCTCATGGGAGGCGGCGAAGTTCGAGGCCTGCAACCACCGCTTCACCCACCTGGACGAACCGGGCTGGGGCGTGGCGGTCGTCAACGACTCGACCTACGGCCACGACGTCACCCGCAGCGTCCGCACCGACGGCGACAGGGGGACGACGACCACGGTCCGTGTCTCCCTCCTGCGCGCCCCCCGCTTCCCCGACCCCGAGACCGACCAGGGCATCCACCACTTCCGGCACGCCCTGGTACCGGGCGCGGGCATCGCGGACGCGGTCCGGGAGGGCTGGCGGATCAACCTGCCGGAGCGCCGGGTGACGGGCGGGCGGGAGGTGGCTCCCCTGGTCACGGTCGACAACGACGCGGTGGTGATCACAGCGGTGAAACTGGCGGACGACGGCAGCGGAGACGTGGTGGTCCGCTTCCACGAGGCGCACGGGGGCCGTGCCAGGGCGACGCTGACGGCGAACTTCGAGACCCGTGGGGTCATGGTCACGGACCTGCTGGAACGCCCCCTGACCGACGTAGCCGCACCAGCTCTTGAGGAGAACGGCGTGCCCCTGCGCCTGCGCCCTTTCGAACTGACGACACTGCGCTTCACGAGGGCCTGAGCCACAGCGCCCCGTCAGGGGCGCCGGGGGCACCCCCGGCCGAAGGCCGGGGGAGGAACTGCGCGCTCAGCCCCCACGCACCCGCAGCCGCGACACCGCACTAGGTGCCGAGCTGCGCCCGCAACCACTCCTCCACCTCCCCCACATGCGCAGCCGCCGCAGCCCTCGCCGCCTCCGGATCCCGGGCGACGAGGGCACGGTGAATCGCCGCATGTTCCCGCCGCGTCCGATCGAACGCCCCCTCCTCCTCGTACCCCCGCCACACCCGCGCCCGGAACGTCCGCGACGACAGCCCCTCCAGGATCGCGGCCATCGTGTCGTTCCCCGCGGCCCCCGCGATCACCCGGTGGAACGCGAGGTCGTGCGCGAGGATCTCCTCGGGATCGTCCGTCGCGTTCATCGCCGCGAGGTGCTTCTCCACCTCCGCCAGCTGATCGGCCGTGATCCGCGCGGCGGCCAGCGCCGTCGCCGTCGACTCCAGCACCCGCCGCACCTCCAGCAGCTCCACCAGCCGCGGCCCGCGGGACAGGTCGGCGACCACACCGAACGTCTCCAGCAGGTCACCCGCCTCCAGCTGGGTGACGTAGATGCCCGAGCCGTGCCGGGCCTCGAGCACGCCCAGGACCGTCAGCGCGCGGATCGCCTCGCGCATGGAACTGCGGGACATGCCCAGCTGGGCGGCGAGATCCCGTTCGGTCGGCAGCCGCTGACCCGGCTCCAGGCGGCCTTCCGCGATCATCGCCTTGATCCGCTCGATGGCGCGCTGCGTCACCGTGCCCTTCTGTGGCGCCGTCTCGTCCACACCGCTCCTCCTGTCGCCGGTGCGCCGAAGTCTAACCAGCGAGGTGGTCCGACCACTATGGCCCAACAGGCGGGAAATTCGCGTCTGCGGGGTGTTGAAAGGGCCGAGTGGTCTGATAAGTATGCGGGCATCTGCTCGAACACGCTCGATGAGGAGCTGCCCAGATGCCCGGCAGAACACTGAGGAAGCGGAACAGGTCCCGGATCATCGGCGCGACGGCCGTGGCCGTCGGCGCCTCGCTCGCGCTCGCCGCCTGCGGCAGCACCAAGGACACCGGCAGCGGCAGCGCCGGTGGCGGCGGCACCGGCAAGGTCGGGGTGGTCCTGCCCCTGCTGACCTCGCCGTTCTGGCAGTCGTACAACGACTACGTGCCCAAGATGGCGAAGTCCGAGGGCGTGGACGCCCTGAAGACGGTCAACTCCAACAGCGACCCCTCGCAGCAGATCACCGACATCAACAACGAGCTCAACCAGGGCGTCAAGGGCCTGGTCGTGGCCCCGCTGGACAGCGCGGCCATCGAGGCGGGCCTGGACCAGGCCGAGCGCAAGGGCGTGCCGGTGGTCGCCGTGGACGTGGCGCCCGACAAGGGCAAGGTCGCCATGGTGGTGCGCGCCGACAACGTCGCCTACGGCACCAAGGCCTGCGACTACCTGGGCCGGCACGTCACCAGCGGCAAGGTCGTGCAGATCATGGGCGACCTGGCCTCGGTCAACGGCCGGGACCGCTCCGAGGCGTTCCGCTCCTGCGTGAAGAAGAAGTACCCGAAGCTCAAGGTCCTGGAGATCCCCGCCAAGTGGGAGTCCGACACGGCCGCCTCCCAGCTGGGCACCCTGCTTAACGCCAACCCCGACATCAAGGGCATCTACATGCAGGCCGGCGGCGTCTACCTGGCGCCGACCCTGCAGACCCTGAAGTCCAAGGGCATGCTCAAGACGGCCGGGCAGAGCGGGCACATAGTGATCGTCTCCAACGACGGCATCCCGCAGGAGTTCGACGCCATCCGCAAGGGCCAGATCGACGCGACCGTCTCCCAGCCCGCCGACGCCTACGCCAAGTACGGCATGTACTACATCAAGGCGGCGATGGACGGGAAGACGTTCAAGCCGGGTCCGACCGACCACGACTCCACGATCGTCAAGCTGCCGAGCGGGATCCTGGAGGACCAGCTTCCGGCGCCGCTGGTCACCAAGGACAACGTGGACGACCCGAAGCTGTGGGGCAACACCGTCAAATGATCACGCCACTCGTCGAGGCCCGGGACATCGTCAAGCGGTACGGCCCCACCGTCGCCCTCGCCGACGGCCGGCTCACCGTGCTGCCGGGCGAGTCCCACGCCCTGGTCGGCCGCAACGGCGCCGGCAAGTCCACCCTGGTCAACGTCCTCACCGGCCTCCAGGCCCCGGACGAGGGCACGGTCCGCTTCGACGGCGAGCCCGCCCCCGCGCTCGCCGACCGGGACGCCTGGCGTCGCAGGGTGGCCTGCGTCTACCAGAAGCCGACCGTCGTACCGGAGCTGACGGTCGCCGAGAACCTCTTCATCAACCGGCAGCCCCTGCACCGGGGCTTCATCAGCTGGCGCCGGCTGCGCGGCGAGGCGGCCGCGCTCCTCGACACCTGGGACGTCCGCGTGGACCCCGAGGCGCGCACCGCCGACCTCAAGGTCGAGGACCGTCAAATGGTCGAGATCGCCCGGGCGCTGAGCTTCGGCGCGCGGTTCATCGTCCTCGACGAACCGACCGCCCAGCTCGACAACCGCGAGATCGAGCGGCTGTTCAGCCGGATGCGGGCGCTGCAGGACTCGGGCGTGACCTTCCTGTTCATCTCGCACCACCTCCAGGAGGTGTACGAGGTCTGCCAGACCGTCACCGTGCTCCGCGACGCCCGCTGGATCATCACCGCCCCCGTCGCCGACCTGCCCAGGGCCGCCCTGGTGGAGGCGATGGCGGGGGAGGCGCTGACCGGGCAGGAGCAGCCGGCACGGGACGCGGTGCCCGCCGAGGCGCCCGTCGTCCTCAGCACCAGCGGGCTCACGTCGGAGTCGTACGACGGTATCGATCTCACCGTCCGCAGCGGCGAGGTCGTCGGCCTGGCCGGCACCAGCGGCAGCGGCAAGATCGAACTCGCCGAGACCATCGCGGGGTTGCGCACCCCGACCGGCGGGAGCGCGCAACTGCTGGCGAAACAGCTGCCGTTCGGCGATGTGCGGGCCGCGCTCAGGGCCGGCGTCGGCTTCGTGCCCCGCGACCGGCACGACCAGGGACTCGTGGCCGGCATGAGCATCGGCGACAACGCCACCATGTCCGTCCTCGACCGGCTCGGCCGCGGCGGGTTCGTCGGCACCGACCGCAAACGGGGCTTCGCCACCGGCCTGATCGAGCGCCTCGACATCCACGCCGAGGGCCCCGACCAGCCCGTCTCCGACCTGTCCGGCGGCAACGCGCAGAAGGTGGTCATGGCCCGCGCCCTCGCCTCCGACCCCCGGCTGCTCGTCCTGGTCAACCCCACCGCGGGCGTCGACGTCAAGTCCAAGGAGTCCCTGCTGGCCCGCGTGGACGGCGCCCGTGAGGACGGCACCGCCGTGCTGGTCGTCTCCGACGAACTCGACGACCTGCGCCGCTGCGACCGCGTCCTCGTCCTCTTCCACGGCCGGATCGTCGCCGAACACCCGGCCGGCTGGCACGACCACGAGCTGATCGCCTCCATAGAAGGAGTGGACTCCATGCCCGAAGGAGTGGACCATGGCTGAGACCAAGGCCCCGCCGCTCACCCCGGTGCGCTCCCCGGACCCGCGCACGGCCCGCACGGTCCTTCTGCGCCGGGCCCGTGAGCTCGCGCTCGTCCCCGCCCTGTTGCTGCTGATGGTGCTCGGCGCGGTGGTCAACGACTCGTTCCTCACCGAGCGCAACCTGATCTCCATCCTCGGCGCCTCCGCCGCCCTCGCGATGGTGGTGCTCGCCGAGTCACTGGTCCTGATCACCGGCAAGTTCGACCTCTCCCTGGAGTCGGTCGTCGGCATCGCCCCCGCCGTCGGCGCCCTCCTCGTCCTGCCGTCGGCCGAGTCCGGCTGGGGCACCGAGTTCCCCGCCGCCCTCGCCATGGTGGCGATCCTGGTCGTCGGCGCGGCGGTCGGCGCCTTCAACGGCATCCTGGTCGTCAAGTTCAAGCTCAACGCGTTCATCGTGACGCTGGCGATGCTGATCGTGCTGCGCGGTGTCCTGGTCGGCGCGACCAAGGGCAAGACCCTGTTCGGGATGCCCGACAGCTTCTTCACCCTGGCCACCACCACGTTCCTCAACGTCCCCATGTCGGTGTGGCTGGCCGCGGTCGCCTTCGCGGTCACCGGGCTCGTCCTGAAGTACCACCGGGTCGGCCGCGCCCTGTACGCCATCGGCGGCAACGCCGACGCGGCCCGCGCCGCCGGTATCCGCGTCGACCGGGTGATGCTCGGGGTCTTCGTGGTGGCCGGTGTCCTCGCCTCGGTCGGCGGGATCATGCAGACCGGGTACGTGGGCGCGATCAGCGCCAACCAGGGCAACAACATGATCTTCACGGTGTTCGCGGCGGCGGTGATCGGCGGCATCAGCCTGGACGGCGGGAAAGGCACCATGTTCGGCGCCCTGACCGGCGTGCTCCTGCTGGGTGTCGTGCAGAACCTGCTCACCCTGGCGCAGGTCCCGTCGTTCTGGATTCAGGCCATCTACGGCGGCATCATCCTCGTCGCCCTCATGATCGCCCGTGTCACCACGGGACGGGCCCAGGACTGACCGGCCCGCGTATCGACCCCTCCTGACGGAAAGGCAATCCGTGTCCCCGAGCCCGGCCCGCGTGACCGCGGTCGACACCTACGACATCCGCTTCCCCACCTCGCGCGAGCTGGACGGCTCCGACGCGATGAACCCGGACCCCGACTACTCGGCGGCCTATGTGGTGCTGCGCACCGACGCCGCCGACGGGCACGAGGGGCACGGGTTCACCTTCACCATCGGGCGGGGCAACGACGTCCAGGTCGCCGCGATCGACGCGCTGCGCGGCCATGTGCTCGGCCGCCCGGTCGACGAGATCTGCGACGACCCCGGATCCCTCTTCCAGGCCCTGATCGGCGACAGCCAGCTGCGCTGGCTCGGCCCCGAGAAGGGCGTGATGCACATGGCGATCGGCGCAGTGATCAACGCCGTCTGGGACCTCGCCGCCCGCCGCGCCGGAAAGCCCCTGTGGCAGCTGCTCGCCGACGCCGAACCCGAGTGGATCGTCCGCCAGATCGACTTCCGCTACCTCACCGACGCCCTCACCCCCGAGGAGGCCCTGGCCATCCTGCGCCGGGGCCGCGAGGGCGCCGGGGAGCGCCGGGCCCGGCTGCTGGAGCGCGGCTTCCCCGCCTACACCACCTCCGCGGGCTGGCTCGGCTACGACGACGAGAAGCTCACCCGGCTCGCCGCCCAGGCGGTCGCCGACGGCTTCCGGCAGATCAAGCTGAAGGTCGGTGCCGACCTGGCGGACGACATCCGGCGGTGCCGGGTCGCCCGCCGGGTCGTCGGCCCGGACATCCGCATGGCCATCGACGCCAACCAGCGCTGGAACGTCGACGAGGCGATCCGCTGGACCAAGGCCCTCGCCGAGTTCGACCCGTACTGGATCGAGGAGCCCACCAGCCCCGACGACATCCTCGGCCACGCGGCGATCCGCCGGGCGGTCGCCCCGGTGAAGGTCGCCACCGGCGAACACGTCCAGAACCGGATCGTCTTCAAGCAGCTGCTCCAGGCCGGCGCCCTGGACTTCGTCCAGATCGACGCGGCCCGGGTCGCCGGCGTCAACGAGAACCTCGCCATCCTGCTCCTGGCCGCCAAGTTCGGCGTCCCGGTCTGCCCGCACGCGGGCGGGGTCGGGCTCTGCGAACTCGTCCAGCACCTCTCGATGTTCGACTACCTGGCCGTCTCCGGCACCACCGAGGACCGGGTCATCGAGTACGTCGACCATCTGCACGGCCACTTCCTCGACCCGGTGGTGATCCGCGAAGGTCATTACACGGCACCCACCGCGCCGGGCTTCTCCGCCGCCATGCGACCGGAGTCCGTCGCGGAGTACACCTATCCCGGCGGCACCTTCTGGGCCGCCGACCCCGAAACGCAGAAAGGACAGGCGGCATGACCGACTTCGAGGGCCTGAGGGCCCTGGTCACGGGCGGCGGCTCCGGGATCGGGCGGGCCACCGCCGAGCTGCTCGCCGAGCGCGGCGCCCAGGTCGCCGTCCTCGACCTCGACCCGTCCGCCGTGGAGAAGCCGCTGCTCGGCTTCCAGGCCGACGTCACCGACGACGCCTCCGTGCGGACGGCCGTGGACAGCGCCGTGGCGGCGCTGGGCGGCCTCGACGTCCTCGTCAACAACGCCGGCATCGGCGCCCAGGGCACGGTCGAGGACAACGACGACGACGAGTGGCGCCGCGTCTTCGACGTCAACGTCCTCGGCATGGTCCGCGCCGCCCGCGCCGCCCTCCCGCACCTGCGCCGCTCCGCGCACGCGGCGATCGTCAACACCTGCTCCATCGCCGCCACCGCGGGCCTGCCGCAACGCGCCCTGTACAGCGCCACCAAGGGCGCCGTGTACTCCCTCACCCTGGCCATGGCCGCCGACCACCTCCGCGAGGGCGTCCGCGTCAACTGCGTCAACCCCGGTACGGCGGACACCCCATGGATCGGCCGCCTGCTGGGCAGGGCCCCCGACCCGGCCGCCGAGCGCGCCGCCCTGGAGGCCCGCCAGCCCGCCGGGCGCCTGGTCTCCGCCGCCGAGGTCGCCGGTGCCATCGCCTACCTGGCGAGCCCCCTCTCCGGCGCCACCACCGGCACCTCCCTCGCCGTCGACGGCGGCATGCAGGGCCTCAGGCTGCGGCCGGTGGGCCAGTGAACGCCCTCGGCCGCAGCGGCGTCCCGGTCACCCCGCTGGGCCTCGGCGCCGCCGTGATCGGCAACCTGTACACCGAACTCCCCGACCAGCAGGCCCACGACACCGTCACCACCGCCTGGCAGCAGGGCATCCGCTACTTCGACACCGCCCCGCACTACGGCCTGGGGCTGTCGGAACGGCGGCTGGGCGAGGCACTGCGGCCCTACGACCGGGACGCGTACACCCTCTCCACCAAGGTCGGCCGCCGGCTGGAGCCGGGGCCCGGCGACGGCGACGACCTCGCCCACGGCTTCGCCGTGCCCGACACGCTGCGCCGGGTCTGGGACTTCACCGCCGACGGCATCCGCCGCACCCTGGAGAGCAGCCTGGAGCGGCTCGGCCTCGACCGGGTCGACGTCGTCTACCTGCACGACCCGGACGACCACGCCGAACAGGCCTTCCGCGAGGGCTACCCGGCCCTGGAGAAGCTCCGCGCCGAGGGGATCGTGGGCGCGATCGGCGCCGGCATGAACCAGACGGCCATGCTCACCCGGTTCGTCCGCGACACCGACGTCGACGTGGTGCTGTGCGCGGGCCGCTACACCCTCCTCGACCAGAGCGCCCTCACCGACCTGCTCCCGGCCGCCGCGGAACGCGGCACCTCGGTGGTGATCGGCGGGGCCTTCAACTCCGGTCTGCTGGCCGACCCGAAACCCGACGCCACCTACGACTACGCCCAGGTCCCCGACGAACTGCTGTCCCGCGCCCTGCGCCTCAAGGCGCTCGCGGAAGAGCACGGGACCACACTGCGCGCCGCCGCGCTCGCCTTCTGCGCGGCCCACCCGGCCGTGGCGAGCGTCCTGGTCGGGGCCCGCTCGGCGGCCGAGATCGCGGACGGCGCGGAGCAGTTCGCCACGCACGTCCCCGCCGCCTTCTGGCAGGAGCTGCACGCCGGCGGCCTGCTGCCCGCCGACGCCCCCGTACCCGCGGAGGACCCCTCATGAGGGTCGCGTTGCACACCAGGGTCCGCGCGGACCGCGTGGCCGCCTACGAGGCCGCCCACCGCGAGGTCCCCACCGAACTCACCGACGCCATCCGCGCCGCCGGAGCCACCTCCTGGACCATCTGGCGCAGCGGCACCGACCTCTTCCACGTCCTGGAGTGCGCCGACTACGGCCGCCTCCTCGCCGAGCTGGAGAAACTCCCGGTCAACGTGGCCTGGCAGGCCCGGATGGCCGAGCTGCTCGACGTCGTCCACGACTACTCCGAGGCGGGCTCGCAGGCCGGTCTGCCCGTGGTGTGGGAGCTGCCGTGACGATCGACGCCCACCACCACGTCTGGGACCTCTCGGTACGGGACCAGGACTGGCTCACCGGGCCCGGACTCCGGCCGCTCAGAAGGAACTTCACCGTCGAGGACCTCCGGCCCGAGGCGGCGGCGGCCGGGGTCACCCGCACGGTGCTCGTCCAGACGGTCACCGTCCCCGAGGAGACCCCGGAGTTCCTCGCCCTCGCCGCCGCCCACGACCTGATCGCCGGAGTCGTCGGCTGGACCGACCTGACCCGCCCGGACGTCGCCGAGGAACTCGCCCGCCTGCGCGCACTCCCCGGCGGCTCCCACCTGAAGGGCATCCGCCACCAGGTCCAGGGCGAACCCGACCCGCAGTGGCTGCTGCGCCCGGATGTCGGCCGGGGCCTGACCGCGCTCGCGGACGCGGGCCTCGTCTACGACCTCGTCGTCCGGGCCCACCAGCTCCCGGCAGCCACCGGGGCCGCCGAGTCCCACCCCGACCTCACCTTCGTCCTCGACCACCTGGGCAAGCCCCCCATCGCGTCCGGCGCCCTCGAACCCTGGGCCACCGCCGTCCGCGCCCTCGCCGCCCTGCCCAACACCGTCTGCAAGCTCTCCGGCATGGTCACGGAGGCCGACCCCGCCTCCTGGACCGTCGACGACCTGCGTCCGTACGCCGAGACGGTCCTGGACGCCTTCGGCCCGGACCGCCTGATGTTCGGCTCGGACTGGCCGGTGTGCGTCCTGGCCGGGACCTACGGCGAGGTCTTCGACGCGGCCACGCAGTTGATCGCCCCCGCCGACCGCACCGCCGTCTTCGAGACCACCGCCGCCCGCGTCTACGGCCTCTGAGCCGCCCCCGCCAGCCGGGTCGGCGGCAGGAACTCGCGTACGTAGGTCCGCTCCCAGCACGCGCCCGTCTCCCGCAGCTCCCGCCAGCTCGTGTAGCGGTAGCGGAAGAGGCGGGCGCGGACGAAGCGCGGGGGCCGGCCGGGCGGGAAGGGGGAGCGGCGCAGCAGCCGCAGCGTGTCGCGGTCGTTCTCCAGGAGGCGCTCCACCAGACCGCCGAACCAGTCCCCGGCGTACGCGGGGGAGAGGGCGGCGAACCACATCAGCCAGTCCAGGCGGAGGTGGTAGGGCGCGAACTGGCGCGGCCAGTGCCGGGGATCGCCCGGCTTGCCCCTGAACTCGTACTCCCGCCACTCCGACTCCTCGCGCGGGGTGCTGTCCAGCGTGCCCTCGACCACCACCTCGTAGCGGATCCGGCTGACGCTGCCGAACGCGCCGTAGGTGTTGACCAGGTGGAGCGGGTCGAAGGAGCGGTTCATGACCTGGCGGCGGGAGACCATGTTCACCACCGGGTGGTAGCTCAGGAAGACGAGCAGCGCGGCCACGGCGAGGACCACCACCTCGTACCAGAGCGGGGTGGGCGGCGCGGTGGTGCGGTCCGTGGGCAGCCGGAGGGCGGACAGGGCCAGCACGATGGTGATCCAGTTCAGCCAGGAGAAGTTGCCCGAGACCACCAGCCACAGCTGGGTGAGGATCATCAGGGCCGCGGCCGCCGTCGCGATCGGCTGGGGGGTGAACAGCAGGAAGGGGACGACGAGCTGGGTGAGGTGGTTCGCGGCCACCTCCGCCTTGTGCACCGGCCCCGGCAGGTGGTGGAAGAACCAGCTCAGCGGCCCCGGCATCGGCTGGGTCTCGTGGTGGTAGTGCAGGCACGTCAGCTTCCGCCAGCAGGCGTCCCCGCGCATCTTGATCAGCCCCGCCCCGAACTCCACCCGGAACAGGATCCAGCGCAGCAGGAAGAGCACGACGACCGGCGGGGCCACCTCGTCGTTGCCCAGGAAGACGGCCAGGAAGCCGGTCTCCAGGAGCAGGGACTCCCAGCCGAACGCGTACCAGGTCTGGCCGACGTTGACGATCGAGAGGTACAGCGCCCAGGGGATCAGCCACAGCACCATCCCGGCCCACAGCGGCACGTCGGCGTCCGCGCCCGCGAGCAGCGCCGCCGACACCGCGCAGCCCGCCCAGGCGCAGCCCGCGAAGAAACGGTCCGAGTAGCGCAGCTGGAACAGGCTCGGCGCCCGCCGGAAGGGGACGCGGGCGACGTACCTCGGGATCGGCAGCATCCCGCGCTCGCCCAGCAGGGCCCGGAACTGCAGCGCCGCCGTCAGGAACGCGACGAGGTACACGCCGGCCAGAGCCCGCTGGAAGACCAGCCGGCTCACCCAGTACCCGGGGTCGGTGAACCAGTCCACGGCGGTGCGCTCCTGCCTCTCTCCAGTGTGCGGCCCCGGGACCGGAAGGGGCCTGTCACCCTGTGTACCGCGCCTTCCCGCTTGCGTAACCCGAGCGAGTGAAGCAGGCAATAGGGGAGGAATTGCCGGTGAGGGGTTCCCCTGGCATGGTGGCCCCATGGCTGACCGGGGAGCGCGCGCTCCGTCACTCCCGGACGACTGGCCCGCCCAACTGGACCACCCGATCCTGGCGCTCAACCACATGGGCACCTTCGACTGGGACCTCGACGCCGGCCTGTTCCACATGGACACCCAGGCGTACGAGGTGTTCGACCTGACCCCCGAGGAGTACGACGGCCGCCCCGAGTCCCTCGCCGTGCGGGTGCCCCCGGCCGAGTCCAGCAGGCTGGACGCGGTGGTGTCCCGGGCCATCAAGGACGGCAGCGAGAACTACGGCACGTACTTCCGCATCCGGCGCCGCGACGGCAGCCCGCGCTGGACCCACACGCAGGGCTACATCCGGCGCGACGAGACGGGCCGCCCGCGCCGGGTCGTCGGGATCGTCCGGGACGCCACGCAGGAACTGGAGGACAGCGAGGCCCGCGACCTGCGGGACGCCCAGGGGCAGGCGCTGCGCCGGCAGACCGGCGTCGTCCAGGCGGTCACCGCGGCGCTCGCGCACGCCAGCAGCGTCCAGGAGGTCATCGACGTCCTCAAGGACACCCACGGCATCCCCAACCTGGGCGCCACCAGCCTGGTGATGGGCCTGGTCGAGGCCGGCCGGATCCGGCTCGTCGCCGAGGGACCGGCCGGCAGCTTCGTGCCCGGCACCCGGATCACCCGGATAGACGAGCCGTACCCGATGGGGGAGGTGGTGCGGACCCTCAGCCCGTGCTTCATCGAGTCACCGGAGGCGTTCGCCGAGGGCTACCCGATACTGTGGCCGCACATCACCGACCTGCACATCACCTCGGCCGCCTACCTGCCCCTGATCGCCCAGGCCCGCCCGATCGGCGCCATGGGCCTGCTCTACAACGACCGGCTCGGCTTCTCCACCGAGGAACGCGCCGTCCTGGTCGCCCTCGGCAGCAGCATCGCGCAGAGCCTCCAGCGGGCCATGCTCTTCGAGCAGGAGAAGGACCTCGCCCAGGGGCTCCAGCAGGCCATGCTGCCGCGCACCATCCCCAGCGTGCGCGGGGCCGACGTCGCCGTCCGCTACCGCTCCGCGGCCGCCGGCGGCTCCCTGGGCAGGGACATCGGCGGCGACTGGTACGACCTCATCCCGCTGCCCGGCGGCCGGGTCGGCGCGGTCATCGGCGACGTCCAGGGCCACGACACGCACGCGGCGGCCGTCATGGGCCAGCTCCGCATCGTGCTGCGCGCCTACGCCGCCGAGGGGCACGCACCGGCCACCGTGATGGCCCGCGCCTCCGTCTTCCTGGACGAGCTGGACACCGACCGCTTCGCCACCTGCCTGTACGCCGAGGCCGACCTGGCCACCGGGGTCGTCCAGGTGGTCCGCGCCGGGCACATCGACCCGCTGGTCCGTGCCGTCGACGGCGGCTGCCGCCGGGTGCCCGTCGAGGGCGGGCTCCCGCTCGGCCTGTCGGCCGAGTTCCACAGCCTGGAATACCCGGTGTCCACCCTGGAGCTCGACCCGGGCGAGACGCTGCTGCTCTGCACCGACGGGCTTGTCGAGCAGCCCGGCCAGGACCTCGGGGACGGCATGCGGGTCCTGATCGAGCAGGTCGCCAAGGGGCCCGAGGACGTGCGGGACCTCGCCGACCGGCTGATCGAGGTCGCCGACGAGCGGGCCGGTGACGACGACGTGGCCCTGCTCCTGCTGCGCCGCCGCCTCTCCGACACCGTGCAGGCCGTCGGCCGCCTCCAGCAGCACGTGGCCTCCGGCGACCCCGAGGCGCTCGCCCTCGGCCGCCACATGGTCCGCGCCGCCGTCCGGGCCTGGGGCGCCGGGGACCGCGCCGACGAGGTCGAACTGGTCGCCGACGAGCTGATCACCAACGCGCTGATGCACACCGAGGGCTCCGCCATCGTCACCCTCAGGGTCCTCGGCGGCACCGACCGTCGGCTGCGCGTCGAGGTCGAGGACTCCTCCAGCGCGCTGCCGCGCCGCCGCGAGGCGGGCGAGGACGGCGTCTCCGGACGGGGACTGCTGCTCGTCGACCGGCTCGCCGACGTGTGGGGCGTGGAGGCACGCGGCGGCGGCAAGGCGGTCTGGTGCGAGTTCCGGGTGCCGGAGAAGGACGACGGGACCTGACCCCACGGGCCCCGGGTGGCACCCTGGACGCATGCCCGAACTGCCCGAGGTCGAAGCGCTCAGGGAATTCCTGACCGAGAACCTGGTCGGCCGCCAGGTCGTGCGCGTGCTGCCGGTCGCCGTCAGCGTCCTGAAGACGTACGACCCTCCGGTCGGCGCCTTCGAGGGCAGCGAGGTCGTCGCCGTGCACCGGCACGGCAAGTTCCTGGACATCGAGGGGGACCGCGGACTGCGGTTCGTGACCCATCTGGCCCGCGCGGGCTGGCTCCAGTGGAAGGACCGGCTGCCGGACGGGCTGCCGCGGCCCGGGAAGGGCCCGCTGGCGCTGCGCGCGGCCCTGGAGACCGGTGCGGGCTTCGACCTCACCGAGGCCGGCACCCAGAAGAAGCTGGCCGTGTACGTCGTCCGCGACCCGCAGGACGTCCCCGGTATCGCCCGGCTCGGTCCCGACCCGCTCGCCGCCGGATTCGACGAGGCCCGCCTGACGGCCCTGCTGGCCGGCGAGCGGCGGCAGCTGAAGGGCGCCCTGCGCGACCAGAGCCTGATCGCCGGGGTGGGCAACGCCTACAGCGACGAGATCCTGCACGCGGCGAGGATGTCCCCGTTCAAGCTGGCCGCGTCCCTGACGCCGGAGGAGACGCACCGGCTCCACGAGGCGCTGCGCACCACCCTCACCGAGGCGGTGGAGCGCTCCCGCGGCCTGGCGGCGGGGCGGCTCAAGGCCGAGAAGAAGAGCGGTCTGCGGGTCCACGGCCGCACCGGCGAACCCTGCCCGGTCTGCGGCGACACCGTCCGCGAGGTCTCCTTCAGCGACTCCTCGCTGCAGTACTGCCCGACCTGCCAGACCGGCGGCAAGCCGCTCGCGGACCGCCGCATGTCCCGCCTGCTCAGGTAGCCGGTGCTCACTTGGGGTCCAGGGTCACCAGGCGCTGCCCCTCCGCGCCGCGCACCTCGTAGCGGTCGATCTCGTCGGGGTGCATCGAGGAGCCGCCCGTCATGGTGCTCACCCGGTCGTCGTGGTCCCGCTCCGCCCAGGTGGTGACGATCTGCTCGGAGCCGTCGTCGCCGACGGCGATCAGGCGGCAGGAGCGCGGCCCGTCCGGGTCCTTCACCTGCAGCTCGATGGTGCTGCCCGAGTCCGTGTCCTGCGACTTCACCTGCGCCCAGATGCCGGACTGCGCGTCGGTGGCCGCGGTGACCTGCACGGCCGGCGCCGCTTCGTGGCCGACGTAGGCCGCGATGCCGGGGCCGGCGACCGCGAACACCACCGAGGCGGCGAGGCCGTACAGCAGCTTGCGGCGCTTGGCCCGGTGCCGGTTCGCGACCTCGCCGAGCAGCCGGTCCAGCAGCCGGGGCCCGGGCTGGGCCATGGGGTGCACGAAGCGCGGCGTGGCCCGGCGGTACAGCATCAACTGCCGTGCCGCGGGGCCGAACTCGGTCACGTGTGCCGTGCAGCTCGGGCACTCCATGAGATGGTCCTCGAAGCGGAAGGCCTCCGCCTCGTCCAGCACGCCGAGCGCGTACGCGCCGACGTCGCGATGCCTTTCCAGGGACCTCATGCCGAATCCTCGTGCCGATGGGTGCGGGTGGGGGTTACTCGTTGTTCCTTGCTCCCACCCGTACGCAGTCGGCAGCCGTTTCACTCAAGCCACGTACAGAATCGTAATCAACGGATTCGGAGCCGCCGGGCCCGCGGATTGGTCCTGAATCAAAAAAGATGGATGGCGAGGTGTCCCAGCGGCAGACCGAGCCGCCAGGCGGGCGTCCACACCTTCGGCCCGTCGTCCTCGCCGAACACCGAACCGCCCCCCGGCACCGCGTCCAGGTCGGGCGCGAGCAGCTCGGTCTCCTCCAGCCAGCGCCAGGCGGCCGCGGCCAGATCCAGGTCCGGGGAGGGGCCGCCGGACTCGGCCGTCTCGGCGGTCAGCCCGGCCATGCGTTCCGCCACCCAGTCCTGCCACGGCTGGTCGTACGCCGTCAGCGAGAGCCAGGTCTCCAACTGGGAGACGACCCGGATGCCCGACAGTTCGCCGTCCGTGTCGGAGAGGAAGATGGTCAGCGCCAGCGCGTCGCGGCCGGCCCGGAACTCGAAGGACGTCGGTGGCATGAGATCGCCGGTGCGCAGCAGCTCGTCGGCGATGTACTCGGCGTACAACCAGGCCATCGGGACCGCCAGTTCCCCGCTCCCGGCCCCGTCCGTGCTCTCTTGACCTCTGTGCAGCATCCCGTCCTGCCTTCCTCCGGTGCGCGCGTGGCCCCGACCCCGGGTCCGTCCCTCTCCCGGTGCGGAACACGGATGAAGACAGCTGATTGCTCAAACATGGTCCTCAGCAAGGCGCTTTACCGAGGTTTGACCCGGCTTACGGTTTCATCGCAGGTCGGGTGCATAACCTGGCAGAACCCGGCGCAGGGCGCGCAGTGCGTAATATGCCCGCGACTTCACGGTACCGGGTGGAATCCCCAGGGTCTCGGCGGCCTCCGCCACGCTCGCCCCTTGGAAATACACCAGCACCAGGACTTCACGGTGCTCCGGAGTGAGAGTCTTCACAGCCTCCCGGACGTCGAGCGTCGCGGCGGCGCGTTCGGCGTGGTCGCCGGTGGCCCGGGTGTTCTCCAGGGCGGCGTCGTGCACCTCGGCGGGCCGCGCCTGCCGGGCCCGGCGCGCGTCGATGGCGAGCCGCCGGCCGACCGTCAGCAGCCAGGGCAGCACGGAGTCGAAGTCGTCGGCGCGCAGCGCCTCGGGATGCTGCCAGGCGCGTACGAGGGTCTCCTGGACGAGGTCCTCGGCCCGCTGCCGGTCCCCGTCGCTGAGCCGCAGCAGCAGCGCGAAGAGCGGTCGGCCGTGCTCGCGCTGGAGCGCGACGAGCTCGTGCTCGGCGGTCGTCGTCCCGTGGGGAAGGGTGGTTCCGGCCGTCATGGCCGTATGGCATCGCAGGGGCCGGCCGGTGCGACGAACGGTCCCTCACGCCCCGTACCCGACCCGGATGGGTCAATCGGGGCGCCTGAGTTGTTTGCGGCCGCCTCCACCTTCGTACCCATTGATCTGTAAATCGGACAAGGCTTGCGACTCTGGGGTACTCCTGATGATCAATCGCAGACGCCAGGCGGCCCTGGCCCTGACCGCCCTGCTCGCCGCCGCGGCCGCATGCCAGAACCACCTGCGGCAGGAGAGCGCCGCCCCGCCGCCGCACCCGGCACCCGCCGTGCCCGCCACGGGCTTCACCCTCGTCGCCTCCGGCGACGTCATGCCGCAGAGCTCCGCGCTCGACCACGCGCACTTCGACGCGGGCGGCAACGGCTACGACTTCCGCCCGATGCTGTCCGGCGTCGGACCGGTCGTCGCCGGTGCCGACCTGGCGCTCTGTCACCTGGCGACGGTCACCGGGACGGACGGCGGCCACACCGCCCTCACCTCCCCGCCGCAGCTGGCCGAGGCCCTCTCCGCCACCGGCTACGACGGCTGCTCCACTGCCTCCGACCGCGCCCTCGACGACGGCGCCGCGGGCATCCAGCGCACGCTCGACGCCCTGGACCGGGTGGGCCTCAGGCACTCCGGCACCGCCCGCACCCAGGCCGAGGCCGGCACCCTCACCGTGATGAACGCGGGCCGCGCCCGGGTGGCCCAGCTCTCCTACACCTACGACGTCAACGGCAACGCCCTGCCGCCCGGCCGGCCCTGGGCGGTCGGCCTCCTCGACGAGAACCGCATCCTCGCCGACGCCCGCGCCGCCCGGCGGGCCGGCGCCGACGTGGTCGTGGTCTCCGTGCACTGGGGCACCGACGGCACGGACGCCCCCGACCAGCAGCAGCTCACCCTCGCCAAGCGGCTCACCGCCGCGCGCACCGGCGGCCGGCCCGACATCGACCTGGTCCTCGGCACCCACGCGCACATCCCGCAGGCGTACGAGAAGGTCAACGGCACCTGGGTGGTCTACGGCCTCGGTGACCAGCTGGCCGGCGAGATGTACAACAGCCGGGGCCACCAGGACCCGCGCGGCAACCAGTCCACCCTCGCCCGCTTCACCTTCACCCCGCCCACCACCCCGGGCGGCCGCTGGGAGGTCGCCAAGGCCGAGTTCGTCCCCCAGCTGTACGACGTCGACGCCGGCCGGGTCGTCGACCTCAACGCGGCCATCGACCAGGGCGCCGACTTCACCGCCGTCCGGGACGCCATCCGGAACGTCGTGCTCAGCCGCGGCGCCGCGAAGGACGGGCTGGTCATGGGGGAGTAGCGGCGGTCACCCCACGCCGGCGGTCACTCCACGTCGACGTGGTCGAACGTCTTCAGCAGCTGCTTGAGCACCCGCACGCACGCCGTGATCTCGGCGTCGGTCAGATCGCCGCCGACCTGCCGGTTCAGGGCGTGCTCGCGGGCGAGGACCGCGGTGACGGTCGCCCGTCCCTCGGGCGTGAGCCGGATCAGGGAGGAGCGCTGGTGCGCCGGGTTGGGGGTGACCTCGGCCCAGCCGCGCGCCACCGCGTCGTTCACCATGCGCTGTACGAACTGCCGGCTCAGCGCCATGATCCGGCCCATCTGCGGCACCGTCATCGGCTCGTGCCGGCGCAGCAGGTCCAGCACCGAGCGCACCCCGACCGAGGCCCCCTCGATCTGCTCCCCCTGCTCGATCTTGCGGTAGGCGCGCCGGTACAGCGGGCCGATCAGATCGAACACCTCGGTGATGCGCTCGCCCAGCTCGTCGGGGGCGAGGGGCTTGTCGATGTCGTTCACCCGGCCATCATGCACCGCGCCGTCAGGGCGACCGAGGTGTGAGAACAGTGATGACAACCAGGTTGTCAAAGTTCCCCGAAGATGACACCTTGGTTGTCATGAATGGTGCTGCGGACGTCCGCTTCTTCCCGTCCTCCGACGGCGACCTCGCCTACCTCGACACCGGCTCCGGCGAACCGGTGGTCCTGATCCACTCCGGATACGTCGACCACCGGTTCTGGTACCGGCAGATCCCGGCGCTCGCCGCCGAGTACCGGGTCATCGCCCCGGACGTGCGCGGCCACGGTTTCTCCGCCAACGCGAGCGAGCCGTTCCGCTGGGCCGACGACCTCGCCGCACTCCTGCGCCACCTCGACGCCGGACCCGCCGTCGTCGTCGGCGTCTCGATGGGCGGGGTGATCGCCACCGACACCGTGCTGGAACACCCCGAGCTGGTCCGCGCGGTGGTCACCTGCGGGGCGGTGACCGGCGACTTCCGCTACACGGACCCCTGGCACACGGAGCTCCAGGCCGAATACGCCCGCACCCTGGGCGCGGGTGACATCGAGGGCTGGCTCGACGCCTTCGTGAAGGTCGTACCGGGCGAGCACCGCACCCTCGACGCCGTCGACCCGGAGATTCCGCGCCGGTTGCGGGAGATGGCGCTGCACACGATCTCGAAGCACACCCCCGACGAGCCCGACCGGCTGGTGCGGGTGACCGACTCCTGGCCCAGGGTGCCGAAGATCGACGTCCCGGTCCTCACGATCAACGGCGGTCTGGAACCCGCCGACCTGCTCGCCGCCGCCGAGCGCCTGGCCCGCGAGGTCCCGAACGGCCAAGCCGAGGTCGTCGAGGGCACCGACCACTACCCGAACCTGGAGCGGCCCGCGGAGTTCAACGCCCTCCTGCTCGGCTTCCTCCGCGGCCTCTAACGCCCTGCCAGCCGCGACCTCTTGTACGAGTAGCCGAAGTAGATCACGCAACCGATCACGAACCAGACCGCGAACCGCACCCAGGTCTGCCACTTCAGGAACGTGATCAGCCAAATCGAGAAGACGACACCCAGCGCCGGCACGAACGGCATCCACGGCGTACGGAAGGTGCGCGGCAGCTCCGGCTGCCGGTAGCGCAGCACGATGACCGCCGTGCACACCACCACGAACGCCAGCAGGATGCCGATGTTGGTGAGTTCGGCCGCCTCGCCGATCGGCACGAACCCGGCGAGCAGCGCCGAGGCCACCCCCACGATCCAGGTCACCCGGGTCGGCACGTGCCGCGTCGGGTGCGTCTTCGCGAACCAGCCGGGCAGCAGCCCGTCCCGGGACATGCTGAACCAGACTCGGGTCACGCCCAGCATGAACGTGAACATGACGGTCAGGATGCCGATGATCGCGCCCACCGCGATCACGTCCGCGAGGCCGCTCAGCCCCACCGACTTGAACGCCGTCGAGAAGCCGCTCTCCGGGTCGATGTCCTTGTAGTTCTGCATGCCCGTCAGGACCAGGCAGGCCGCCACGTACAGCACCATCGAGATCGCCAGCGAGTAGATGATCGCCTTGGGCATGTGCCGCTGGGCGTCCTTCGACTCCTCGGCCGCCGTCGACATCGCGTCGTACCCGAAGACCGCGAAGAACACCGTGGCCGCGCCGGTGAACGCGCCGCTGATGCCGAACGGGAAGAACGGGTGGTAGTTCGCCGAGTCGATGTGGAACACACCGACGCCGATCACCACCAGAACCACCAGCACCTTGAGCACCACCACGAAGGTCTCGAAGCGGGCCGCGCTGCGGATGCCGAGGTTGAGCAGGTACGCGATCAGCAGACAGAGGACCGCGGCGAACAGGTCGACGCGGTGACCGGCCCCGGTGCCCGGGGCGCCGAGCATCCACTGTGGCAGGTTCGCGCCCATCTCCTCGACCAGGAAGCCGAAGTACCCCGAGATGCCGATCGCGACCACCGCCACGATCGCCGTGTACTCCAGGAGCAGGTCCCAGCCGATGAACCAGCCCGCGAACTCGCCGAGCACCGCGTAACCGTACGTGTAGGCCGACCCCGCCTTGGGGATCAGCCCGGCGAACTCGGCGTACGACAGCGCGGCGCAGGCACTCGCCACACCGGCGATGAGGAACGAGACCAGGACGGCGGGACCGGCCGTCTCGTTGGCGACGGTGCCGGCGAGGGTGAAGATGCCGGCGCCGATGATGCCGCCCACGCCGATCGCGGTGAGCTGCACCAGCCCGAGCGATCTGTCGAGCCGGGCGCCCTCGGTGACCTCCGTCTCCTCGATGTGCTCGATGGGTTTGCGACGGAGAATTCCTTCACCCATGCGGAGCTTGGCCATGTGCCTCACCTCTTCGCTGATCGCGAACGGCTGACGGCCGATCATGATGGCGCAGGGGCGTCACGGACGGAAGACGCCACGCACGGTCTCGGCCCAGCCCGGCGTCCAGGTCCGGGCGACGGTGCGCGGCGGACGGGACTCGAGGAGATGGGTGCGCAGGGCGGGGAGCGCCGGGTGCGGGTTGGCGGTGGCCCACAGCAGCGAGTGGGGGTAGTGGGGGGTCGGGTCGGTGAGCGGGATCCGGCGCAGGCCGTGGCTGTCCGGCCAGACCAGCCCGGTCCGCTCGCTGACCAGGGTCGCCAGGGTCGCGGAGCCCGCGAGCGCGTCCTGCAGCGCCCCGGAGAAGTTGGGGCCGGAGGAGTCGATGGCGAGTCCGAACGCGGCGGCGAGGGAGGCGTAGTACGCGGCCCACTCGGTGCCCTCCACGATCCCGGGGATCCAGATCCGGTGCCCGGCGAGCTCCGCGGGCGTGACCGAGCTCCGGCCGGCCAGGGCGTGTCCCGGGCCGGTGAGGAGCTGGACGGGCTCGTCGTACACCCGGACCGCCTCGATGCCCCTCGGCAGCGGACGGCCGGGCATGGCGACCGCCCGGAAGGACGCGTCGATCGCACCGGAGCGCAGGGCGGTCAGCGCCGACTCCACGTCGAAGAGGGTGACGACGTCCAGGGCGAGGTCCGGGTGCGCCTCGTGGAAGGCGCGCAGCAGCGCCGCCGGGGCGAGCCGGGAGCCGACCACGTCGACCCGCAGGGGGCGCCGGCCCCGCCGTACCGAGGCGGCCGCCCGCTCCTCGGCCAGCAGCAGCTCGCGGGCGGGCGGCAGGAAGGCCCGGCCGTCCACGGTCGGCTCGGCGCCCCGGGCGGTCCGGGTGAACAGCCGCACGCCCAGCTCCCGCTCCAGGGCCGCGATCCGCTTGGACACGGCCTGCTGGGTGACCCCCAGCACGGCCGCGGCCTCCTGGAACTGCCCGGAGTCGGCCACGGCGACGAAGGTGCGCACGGCGGTGAGGTCCACCTCCACACCGTACAACCGGTGGTTGTGGCGGCCGACCTGGAGGTTGTTTGATCCGACGGCCACCTGCACGTTTTCATGTCCCGGGTCAACGGGAGGTTGTGCATGGGGCGGCGGTTCGGGTGGCTGTGGGCCGCGTACTCGGTGAGTGCGCTCGGGACCTGGCTCGCCTTCGACGTGTTCTCGGTGATCGCCGTCATCGCGTTGCACGCGGACTCCGCGGAGGTGGCGCTGCTCGCCGCGACCGGGCCTGCCGTGGGCGCCGTCGCCGCGGTGCCGCTCGGGCCGTGGGTGGAGTTCCGGCGCAAACGGCCGGTGATGATGGCGATGGACCTCGTCAGGTTCGGCGCGCTGCTCACCGTCCCGGCCGCCTACGCGCTCGGTGCCCTCGGTATCGGCCAGCTGCTGCTGGTCTCGGTGGTCGTCGCGGCCGCCGACATCACCTTCAACGCGGCCTCCGGCGCCTTCCTGAAGTGCCT
>NZ_JAEKKT010000326.1 GCF_019510245.1 Streptomyces sp.
CAGAAGGTCCAACTGCGGGAGCGGTTGGCGGGCCTGGGCTGGTTGACCTCGGACATCCTCGCCCACCTGGACGACACTCCGGACTTCTACCTCGACCAGGTCGCCCAGGTGGTGATGGACCGCTGGTCGAGTGGACGGGTTGGGTTGCTCGGGGACGCGGCGTTCAGCTCGTCGCCGATGTCCGGGCAGGGCACGGGGCTGGCCCTGGTCGGTGCCTACGTGCTGGCCGGAGAACTGGCCGCTGCCGGATGGGACCACGACGCCGGGTTCGCTCGCTACGAGGCGCGGATGCGCTCGTTCGTCGAGGCCAACCAGGAGATCGGCCGGTTGAACGCCCGCACCCGCGACGTCCCCGGGCCAGACGCCGAGCCGCGCCCCGATTTCGCCGGCGAATGGTTCACCGAGCTGGTCGGGCGCGCGATCAACGGCGTCGAGCTGCCCGACTACGCGGGGGTCCCGGACTCCACAACCTCGGCCGGCTCGCCGATCAGCTCGTCGGCCAAGCAGTAGGTGTCACAGAACGTGCCGAGAGGGACCACGCTTCGGCAGGCCACATTCTGATGCGGCGCAGATCGCCGGTATGGCTCCTTGACCCGATGGATGAGAACGGACAACTGCTGCTCAGCGCCTTGTCTCGTACCTGGTCAGGACCACGCCGCCGGGGCACGTCCGCGTCTCCACCAAATTCAGGTTCACCCAGCTGTCCAGCGCGGTGAAGAACGGCGTGCCGCCGCCGCCCAGGACCGGGTGGGTGACCAGGGCGTACTCGTCGATCAGCCCGGCCCGCACGGCGGCCCCGGCGAGAGTTGCGCCGCCGATGCTCATCGGGGCGCCGTCCTCGGCCTTGAGCCGGGTGATCTCGGCGATCGCGTCGCCGGTGACCAGGCGGGTGTTCCAGTCGACCTTGTCGATCGTCGAGGAGAACACCACCTTCGGCGTGTCCCGCCAGTTCCGTGCGAATTCGATCTGCGCCGGGGTGACGCCCGGCTGCTGGTCACCGGTCGGCCAGTAGGAGCTCATCGCCTCCCACAGTTTGCGCCCGTACAGCGACAGGCCACTCGCCTGCTCGTGGTCGAGCCACCACTGGAACAGCTCGTGGCTCGGCGGTCCGCTCCAGCCGATGTCGTCCCCGGGCGCGGCGATGTAGCCGTCCAGGGTCAGATTCATGCCATAGATCAGTTTCCGCATGGCCCAGCCTTCCGTCCGTGGGTGTCCGGCGTACAGACCAGCGCGGCGCGAGAAACTCGTCGGTGCACGATCTGGGCTCGCCGCTAGTACTCGTGCTCGGGACTCAGCGTGGTGCACTCGGCCGACGCGGGCAAGCCGCCTGATCTCGCCCTCGCCCTCACCTCGCGAGGAATGCGGCGGACTTGAGGCCGATCATGGGTGACAAGGCCGTGAGTGTGGCTGAGGAGCCAGGTGAGCGCTACCTGCCGGGGGGCGTCGAGCTCGGTCGCCCCGGACCCCAGGTACGGGGGGTCACGTCGGAAACACAGTCGTAGGCGGGGTGGTCGGGAGGCCGCCGGACGACCACGGCCGCAGCTCGGCGAACAATCCCCTACTCGGTCTCGACCGGATGCCGCGCTCCGCCAGACATAACACCGCCTTGCTCCCCAGGAGCGTCTTGCGGGTGCCCCAACTCTTCGACGGTGCAGTGGAACTGCTCCAGCTGCGCGGACAGCTGACAACCCGGTCAGTGTTCCCAGACGTCGGCCCCGCCACCGCGCCATTCGATGAGCCCAGATCGGGCGACGTCCATCTCGTCCCAGTCCTGCAAGCCGGCTTCTTGGACGAAAGCGGCGATGTCGAGGAGCCCGTAGGCGATCCCGACGAAGTGGTCGCCTATCCGGACGCGTCGGCCTCCGTCTTCAGTGGGCGGGTATACGACGACGGGCTGATCAGACGCCATAGAGCCAGCGTGCCGTCGGCGCGGTTGGGCTGCGCGGTGGGGTGGGCCAGTTGGGGGACGCTCCTCGGTGTAGGTGTTCAGCTGCGCAGGCGGCTGTCTTGGAACGTTCTTCACGCACTCCGGCCGGAGGAGGTCGTCAAGGGTGTCATGGACGCTGCGCATGACGAGTCGCGCAGCGCCTCGTCGACAGCCTCAACTGTGGCTTGGTGTGCCCTTCCCCCCACCGGGTCCAGTCGGCGCGCTTATCCGGTGCCTGCACGCGCCGGCTCTCGCGCGCTGGACTCGCACGGCGGCCTGATGTGTGGGATCTCGCGACTCGTGGCACTGAGCGCTGCTCTGACCACGAAGTTTCGGGCGTGTCTCACAGCGTGTCCCTCATCCTCGAGGTCTCAGCTCCCCCTGGTATTTCCTCGGCCCGGCATCGGGCCTGTGCGCAAGGATGAGGCCGTGCTGCCCTACGCGTACCGCGTCACCAAGTACGACCCCCCGACCGCGACCGGGCACTTCGTGAGCACCCAGGGTGAGCGCTCCGACCAGCCTGACTCCGAGTCGTGCCGACCATTGGGCCATGCAATCTCAGCTCCCCCAAGCCCGTTCAAGCACCAAGTCCTTTCCGTTGTTGTGCAAGTCAGTCGGCGTGTCATCGGATGCGGTCGAAGGTTTTCTGGGACCTGAGCGTGCCAAGATGCCGAAGGGCACGAGCGCCAGCACGTCGACTGGGCAGGAGCCAGCCATGATCAGCGGTGCACACGTCATCCTCTACAGCCACGACGCCGAGGCGGATCGCGCCTTTCTCCGTGACGTCCTCGGCTTTCCCGGCGTCGACGCAGGTGGCGGCTGGCTCATCTTCAAGCTGCCCCCAGCCGAGGTGGCCGTCCATCCAACCGACGGCCCGCCGCAGCACGAGTTCTACTTGATGTGCGACGACCTTGACGCCGAGCTCGGCGAGCTCCGCGCACAGGGGATCGAGATCACCCGCCCGGTCAGTGAGCAGCGTTGGGGCAAACTGACTGCGGTTCGCCTCCCCAGCGGCGCCGAACTCCCGCTGTACCAACCGCTGCACCCCATCGCCCACAGCCTGTGACCTCACGGCGCCCAGCCCAGCCTGACGCATCTCGCGCCGGCCATGGCGCCCCCAACACACATCGGGATCACAGCGGTTGGTAACGCTGCGACCAGTGCGCGACGCTGGGATGTTGTGTCGTCGGACTTGAGTCGCCGCAGGTCAAGGCGCCGCAACAGATCAGCTTCGGTTGCAGGTTGTCGCTGCTACCCCAGTACGCCCGGCTGCTCACGCGACAGGACATGCCCCGCCACGGCCGGTAGCATCCGCGCCCTCACACCTGTTCGCTCGGACTCGAGCCCCTTCGGCGGCGGTCCCACCCCCGATCACCTTGACGGGCCGGCCAGCCCGTCGGGAACCCCTCCCGAGCCGGTCCTTCTGTCTGCGCGCCCCAGAGCCCCCGGACGGCTCCCCCGGTGAGCGCCGTGGGAAATGTCGATCTAGCCTCCGAAATGAGCGCTTGGTGATCTTTGACGGCGCGCTCCATTCGACTCCAGGAGGACAAATGCGCAAGCTTCACAAGGCCGCTGTCGCGGTCGCCATCATCAGTGGATTCAGCTTCATGGGCGTCGGCCCTGCCACCGCCCAGGCTGCGGGAGGCTCGCATGGCGGCGGGTGCAAGTCCCACGACCTCAACATCGACATCCTCGGCGAAGTGAACCTCCTCGGCGGCCTCGCCGGCAACCTGATCAACGGCGAGGGCAGCCCGGGTGCACAGAGCACCGACATCGGTTCGGACTGCGGGCACGGCTGGTAAAGACATCCCATGACCTACTGAACCTGCTTCCGCCGCCCGGGCGCGGAACCCCTGCACCCGCCCGGCCGTCAGTGGCCGCTTGCGTTCATCTCGAGGTGAGGCCAGAGGCCCCGGACCACGGTCGGTCCGGGGCCTTCTGCCCGTCGGCCCCGGCGGCACTTGGACCGGGGGAACGCGCTTCCGGAGGCGTCGTGCCCGACGGCGCCGCTTCCCTGCCGCTCCCGGCCGGCGACATCGTCGAACGCCTGTGGTGGCGCCGGGCCAGCAGCCGGAGGATGAAGGCAACCGAGACGGACACGACCTTCCGAGCATGCTGTCGTCCCCGCACGGTTTCCTGCTCAAGTAGACCCGACGTCCCAAGGGCAGCTCATGCCCGGAAC
>NZ_JAEKKT010000092.1 GCF_019510245.1 Streptomyces sp.
CATGGCGTCGAAGCCCTTCTTGATGGCGTCCTGGTGGGAGCCGGAGAAGGACGTGTAGACCAGGTCGCCCACGTACGGGTGGCGCGGGTGGACCTCCATCTGGTTGCAGTACTCCCACACGCGACGGATCTCGTCGATGTCGGAGAAGTCGATCTGCGGGTCGACGCCCTGCGAGAACAGGTTCATGCCGAGGGTGACCAGGTCGACGTTGCCGGTGCGCTCGCCCTGCCCGAACAGGCAGCCCTCGACGCGGTCGGCGCCGGCCATCAGCGCCAGTTCGGCGGCGGCGACGGCGGTGCCGCGGTCGTTGTGCGGGTGGACGGAGAGCACCACGTGCTCGCGGCGGGACAGGTTGCGGTGCATCCACTCGAAGCGGTCCGCGTGCGTGGACGGCGTCGAACGCTCCACGGTGGCGGGCAGGTTGAGGATGATCTCGCGGCCCGGACCCGGCTGGTAGACGTCCATCACCGCCTCGCAGACCTCCAGCGCGAAGTCCAGCTCGGTGTCGGTGAAGATCTCCGGCGAGTACTGGTAGCCGAACTCCGTCTCCGGGCCCAGCAGCTTCTCGGCGTACTCCATCACCAGCCGCGTGCCGTCGACGGCGATCTGCTTGATGTCGTCCTTGGAGCCGCGGAACACCACGCGCCGGAAGACGGGGGCAGTCGCGTTGTACAGGTGGACGGTGGCCCGCCGGGCGCCCTTCAGGGACTCGACGGTCCGCTCGATCAGGTCCTCGCGGGCCTGGGTCAGTACGGAGATCGTGACGTCGTCCGGGATCGCGCCCTCTTCCTCGATGATCGAGCGCACGAAGTCGAAGTCGGTCTGGCCGGAGGCGGGGAAGCCGACCTCGATCTCCTTGTAGCCCATCTTGACCAGCTGGTCGAACATCCGGCGCTTGCGCTCGGGCGACATCGGGTCGATCAGTGCCTGGTTGCCGTCGCGCAGGTCGGTGGAGAGCCAGCGGGGGGCTTCGGTGATCCGCTTCCCGGGCCAGGTGCGGTCCGGGATGTCCACCTGGTCGTAGCGGCCGTACTTGCGGATCGGCATGGTGCTGGGCTGCTGGCGGTTGGCCATGATTGCGGGGCTCCTAGTGGGTGTCCGGAAGGACGGCCGACGACGCAACGCGAAGCTCCGCGGGGAGGGAGTCGACCTGGACTACAGGCCCTCGCCGCGGCAGCTAAGAAGAAGCAGCCCGAAACGCATGATGCTCCGCATGCTAGCCGAGCCCCTTCGGACGCGGGGCGCCGTATCAGTATGCGGGACCGCACGGAGAAATAGGACAAAACGTGCGGCATACCACTCTCCCTCACGGAGCGTGGTCAATTGTCACCGTATTTCACCAATCATGGTTGCAGGTAGTGACAGCCGTGTGACTCGGTGCGAAGGTGCGGTGCATGACGACCAACGGGGGCTCTGAGCCCGTCATCCGCCGCACGCCCGTCTTCTGCGGGATCGTGCCGCCGCACATCCTGGACCACCTCGCCCAGCACGAGGACCAGACACTCTCCGACGCGGCGCTGCGTACCCTGCAGCACGACTCCGCCGCCCGCACCCGCCGCCGCGTGACCGCGGTCCGCACCCTGGCGGCCGCCGCCGCCCCGGCCGCCGCCGACAGCACGCCCCACCGCACGATCTACGACGCCGGGCACCGCACCGACCTCCCCGGCACCGAGGTCCGCGCGGAGGGGACCGAGCCCGGCCAGGACGCCACCGTGAACCGCGCCTACGCCGGTCTCGGCGCCACCTTCGAGCTGTACCTGAAGGCGTACGAGCGCGACTCCATCGACGGCAACGGGCTGCCGCTGAACGCGAGCGTCCACTACGACGTCAACTACGACAACGCCTTCTGGAACGGCGACCAGATGGTGTTCGGCGACGGTGACGGCGAGATCTTCGTCGACTTCACCACCTCCGTCGACGTCATCGGCCACGAGCTCACGCACGGCGTCACCCAGTACACCGCCAACCTGGAGTACTACGGCCAGTCCGGCGCCCTGAACGAGTCGGTCTCCGACGTCTTCGGCTCGCTCATCAAGCAGTACTCCCTCGGCCAGAGCGCCGACCAGGCCGACTGGCTGATCGGCGAGGGCCTGCTCGCCCCGGGCGTGCACGGCGTGGCGCTGCGCTCGATGAAGGCCCCGGGCACGGCGTACGACGACCCGCGCCTCGGCAAGGACCCGCAGCCGGCGACCATGCAGCACTACGTGAAGACCAGCCGGGACAACGGCGGTGTGCACATCAACTCCGGCATCCCGAACCACGCCTTCTACCTGCTCGCCACCGCCCTCGGCGGCAACGCGTGGGAGCGGGCCGGGCAGATCTGGTACGACGTCCTCACCGGCGGCGAGCTGCGGTCGGACGCCACGTTCGCGGACTTCGCGAAGCTCACGGTCACCGCGGCCAAGGCCCGCTACCAGGCGGGCGAGGAGAGCGAGGCGGCCCTCAAGGCCTGGGCCCAGGTGGGGGTGCAGGCCGCCTGACCGTGCGGGGGCGGGGGTGCACGCCGCCCGGTTCCGTACTACACAGGGACCCATGCGTATTCAGGTGAGGCGCACGGGCGGGTTCGCGGGCATCGAGCGCCGGGCCGAGGTGGACACCTCGGGCCGGCCCGACGCCCCTGAGTGGCAGGCTCTGGCCGAGCGCGCGCTCGCGGCCGGCCGGGGCACGCCACCGCCCGGTGTGCCGGACGGGTTCGCGTACGAGATCACCGTGGACGGACGGACGGTGTACGCGGCCGACCCGCGGCTCTCCGAGGACCAACGCGAGCTGATCTCACGGGTCTTGAAGGAAGGGGCGTGACCGGGCCTCGTAACGGGTAGTTCACGCCGGGGCGTTGACTTATGTTACCGGGGGTAAGGATGATCCCCGCCATGGCGACAGACGCGGTCCATCCGCTGCACCCCTTCCCTCGGTTCCCCGACGGCTTCCTCTGGGGCGTCTCGACCTCGGCGCACCAGATCGAGGGCGCGGCCGACCTGCGGGAGCCGTCCGTGTGGGACGTGTTCGAGGCGGAGCCGGGCCGGATCAAGGACGGCTCCACGGCGGCGGTGGCCTGCGACCACTACCACCGCCACCGCGAGGACGTGGCGCTCCTGGCCGGCCTCGGCGTGGACGCGTACCGCTTCTCGATCTCCTGGCCGCGGGTGCGCTCGGCGGGCGGCCTGGACTTCTACGACCGCCTGGTCGACGAGCTGTGCGCGGCGGGCGTCCGCCCGGTCCCGACCCTCTTCCACTGGGACCTGCCGGCCGCACTGATGGAGAAGGGCGGCTGGCTCGACCGCGACACGGCGGCACACTTCGCCGAATACGTCTCGGCCGTCGCGGACCGGCTCGGCGACCGGGTCAAGAAGTGGATCACCCTCAACGAGCCGGCCGAGCAGACCCTGTTCGGGTACGCCCTGGGCGCCCACGCCCCCGGCAGGCAGCTGATGTTCGACGCCCTGCCGGTCGCCCACCACCAGCTCCTCGCCCACGGCCTGGCCGTACGGGCGCTGCGCGCGGCCGGCGCCGCCGACATCGGCATCGCCAACTCGCACGGCCCGACCTGGCCGGCCTCCCGGGAGCAGCCGGACCTGGAGGCGGCCGCCTTCTACGACCTGCTCCTCAACCGCCTGTTCGCCGAGCCGGTCCTGCTCGGCGAGTACCCGGACGGGATGGGCGACCTGATGCCAGGCGACGTCGCCGCCGACCTCAAGGTGATCGCCGAACCGCTCGACTGGTACGGCGTCAACTACTACGCCCCGACCAGGGTGGGTGCCCCGCAGGGCACCGAGATCGAGTTCGGCGGGCTCACCCTCCCCGCCGAACTCCCCTTCTCCGTCCAGGACATCGAGGGCGTGCCGGTGACCGACTTCGGCTGGCCGGTCGTCCCGGAGGGCCTCACCGAACTCCTCACCGGTTTCCGCGAGCGCTACGGCGACCGCCTCCCGCCCGTCGTCATCACCGAGAACGGCTGCTCCTACGAGGGCATCGACGACCAGGACCGCATCGCCTACCTGGACGGCCACGTCCGGGCGCTGCACAGGGCGGTCGAGGCCGGCGTCGACGTGCGGGGCTACTTCGTCTGGTCGCTCCTCGACAACTTCGAGTGGGCCGAGGGGTACGCGCGCCGCTTCGGCCTGGTCCACGTCGACTACGCGACCCGGGCGCGGACGCCGAAGGCGTCGTACGCCTGGTACCGGGACCTCCTGCGGGCGCAGAGATGACGACGCTGCGGGAACCCGCCGCCGCGCTGGCCGAGCCGGTCGAGCGGGTCGGCCGCGGCTGGACGTCGGCGCTCTCGCTGGCCAACGGGGCCGTCTGGGTGGGCTGGTACGGCCCCCTCCAGATCCTGCTCGCCTCCCAGGCCAAGGACTTCGCACCCGGCTCCGGCATGTCGAAGGAGACGATGCTGGCCTGGGTGACCGGCGTCGGCGCCGTGGTGTCGCTGGCCGCGAACCCGGTCTTCGGCGCGCTGTCGGACCGTACGACGTCCCGCTGGGGCCGCCGTACCCCGTGGATCGTCGCCGGCACGGCGGGCGGGGCGCTGTCCCTGCTGCTCCTCGCGGGCGCCGGCGGCATGTGGACGATGATGCTGGGCTGGGCCCTGGTCCAGCTCACCCTGAACGCGGCCTTCGCGGCGGTCACGGCGGCGGTCCCGGACCGGGTGCCGCGGCTCCAGCGGGGTTCGGTGGGCGGCTGGCTGGGGGCCGCGCAGATCCTCGGCGTGGTCGGCGGCACCGGGCTCGCGACGGCCGCCGGGGGCGTCGGCACCGGCTACGTGGCGTGCGCGGTGTTCACGGCGCTGGGCGTCCTGCCGTACGTCCTCAGGTACCCGGACCTGCGGCTGGCGCCGGAGGACCGGCCTCAGTGGTCCTGGCGGGGTTTCCTGGCGGGCTTCTGGCTGAGCCCGCGCCGGTATCCGGACCTGGGCTGGGCGTGGCTGACCCGCTTCCTCATCAACCTCAGCAACGCGCTGGTGCTGCTCTACCTGCTCTACTACCTCCGCGACCGCCTGCACTACGCCGACCCCGACCAGGGCGTGCTGATCCTGACGGCCGTCAACGGGCTGACGCTGATGGCGACGGTCGTGGTCGGCGGGGTCTGGTCGGACCGGACGGGCCGCCGCAAGCCGTTCGTGATCTGGTCGGGGATGCTGATGGCGGTCGCGACGGCACTGCTGTCGGTGTGGCAGACCTGGCCCGGGGCGATCGTGGCCGCGGCGGTGCTGGGCATCGGCTTCGGGGTGTTCACCTCCGTGGACTTCGCGCTGATGACCGACGTCCTGCCGAAGGCCCTGGACCGCGGCAAGGACCTCGGCGTCATCAACGTCGCCAACGCCCTCCCCCAGGTCGCGGCCCCCGCCCTCGCCGCCCCGATCGTCACCTACCTCGGCGGCTACCGCGTCCTTTACCTGGTGGCGGCGGTGATCGGGCTGGCGGGGGCGTGGCTGGTGGGGCGGATCCGGGGGGTCGACTAGGGCGCCGGAAGGCTGGGCCGGGAGGGTGGGCCGGAAGCGGGCTCCCGGGCGGGGAACCAGCGCTGCCGGCTGCCCTCCATGTGCAGGAGGGTGCCGACGCGCACCGTCTCCCGGATCATGTCCGGCCAGGCGCTGCGGTCCGCGATCGCCAGCAGATGGGCCGACGGATCGTCGGTGCGCTTGCGGATACCGGCCCGGATCAGCACCCGCAGGATCTCCTGGGGGCCCTCCCAGGAGCCTTCGACGAGTTCCCTCCACTGGTCCGGCGTGGCGCGTTCGGCGAGGCGGGAGAGCGGGCGGTACCAGCGCTGGGCCAGTGACATCACCTGCCCCCGCGCCAGCCCGCGCAGCGTACCGGCGGCCGCGTTGACCACGGCGACGGCGTCCCCGGGCGACGCCTCGGTGAGCCGCTCGACGAACCGCCCGAGCACCGTCACGTCGTCCACCTCGGTGGCCCTCGCCAGGTGGCCGCGCGCATGCGCGCACGCGCGGGCGATCTGCCGGGGCGTGTGCAGCGGGTGATGCCGGCACACCAGCCCGGTCAGGCAGCGGCGGGCCACCGCCTCGACGTCCTCGTGCCGGCCCCGGCCCGCCCCCGTCGGCCCCGGCCCGGATGCCCGGGCGGGGGACGCGAGACCGCGCAGGGTCTCCTCCAGGTTCCGCCACTCCGGGGTGTCGAGCGAGCCGTTCGGGCTGTGGTCGACGACCGTCTCGACCAGCATGAGCGCGGCCCGGACCTGGTGCGGGTGGCCGCCCCCGGCGAGAATCCCGTCGAGGCGCCGGGCGCTCGGCGGGGCGAGGACCTTCCGGGCGACGAGTTTCCCGCGCAGCAGGAAGGACCGCTTGGCGTTCGTCGCACCGAACGCGCCGGTCCAGGTGGCGTCGCAGAGCAGTTCGAGAGTGTCGGCGTGACGGCGCAGCGCGGTGGTCAGCCGCCGGTCGACACCGGCTCCGGGCCGCCCCAGCGCCTCGTTCAGCCAGCCCGGGTCCAGCCGCGGGTCGATGGTGCCGCCGGCGAACAACTCGTCCAGTAGTTCCGGGTGTTCGGGCAGCAGCCGCTGCAGGGTGAGCGAGATCTTCTGGTCCTCCTGCGACACCCCCTGTTTGCGGCCGGCTCCCTCGACGCGACCCCTGGCCGCCCGGTCGGTGCGCCACAGCCGCAGGGCGCTGCGCGCCTGTGGGTGCCCGGCCGCCGCGGCGGCCACCAGCAGCTGGACGGCACCCTGGTCGGAGAGCCAGATCCGGCGCAGTCTCTCCTCCGTCTCCGGCTCCGCCCCCGTCCGCGCCGGGGCGGGGGACGCGCGATCGCCGTCCCGCGGCCATGCCTGCGCCACCAGCCTGGCCGCGGTGGGCACGTCGAGATCGCGGCTCCAGGTGTGCTCCGCCAGCCGGTGGGCGAAGGAGACGGGGGTGGCGGGGCTGTCGAGGGCCCGCAGTTCCCCGGCCAGCCAGGCGCGGACCGCGGCCGTGGCCGCGGGTTCCCCGCCGGCGGTCCGGCTGGAGGGGGTGTCGCCGCCGATCGTCGCGGGATCGCCGTCCGCGGCGGTCAGCAGCGGCAGCAGCAGATGGTCGGTGAGCAGCGGCATGGCCGCCGGCCCCGCGGTCCGTGCCGCGACCTCCACCAGCCGCCGCACCTCGTCGGCCGGCGCCAGCAGCGCCATCTCGCACACCGCGCGCACCTGGGGATACGACATCGCGTCCTCGGGCCGCCGGACGGCCGCGGCCAGGACGGCGTCCGGGGACGGCGGCCGATCGCCGGTCAGCCACGAGGCCGCCGTCAGCCGGCCCAGCGCCGCCTGGAGTTCGAAGCCGTCCTTGTTGCGCGGGCGCTCCCGGCCCCAGCGGTGCCGCACGACGGGCCGGACCGCCGGGTAGGGGCGCTCCGGCCAGTCCACCCGCCGCGCCGCGAGCCGCAGGCAGCGGGCCATCGGTGCCAGGTCGCTGGACGGATCCGTCAGCAGCGTGCGCAGCCGGGGCCACACCCACTCGGGCTGCTTGGGCGCCAGTGCCTCCAGTACGGCCAGGAACTTGAAGACCTCCGACTTGTGCCGGGCCAGCAGCCAGGCCCACAGGCACTCCCGCGGAGCGCACCGGACGCCTCGGCAGCCGCCGCTGCCGTGGGCCGCGGCCGGGCAGGCCGCGTCGATGACCGAGATCACGCTCGCGGGCAGGCTCTCCGCGAGCCAGCCCAGGGCGACGAGCAGGGGCTGTCTGAGTTCCTCGTGGCCGCGGCGCCAGATGCCGAGCAGTTCGTCGACGATCCGGCCGTGGTCCCGGTGGCAGGTCGTGGGCAGCGCCTCCAGGTAGATCCGGCCCAGTACCGGGGGCAGTTCGGCGACGACGGGACCGAACCGCCGCCGCAGTTCCGGGTCCGGGGCGGGCAGCCTGGCGTAGACGCGGATCAGCAGAGCGCGCAGACCGTGCAGTTCGGGCGCACCGTCCCGGGTCTCGGCGAGCAGTGCGGTGAGCAGTGCGGCGCCCGCCTCGGCCGCCCGGCCGCCGGCCCGGCAGGCCTGGACCAGGGCCTGTTCGGCGACGGCCGTGCGGAACTGGTCCTCGGGGTGCTCCTTCAGCCAGTCGAGCAGCTGGGCGAGGTCGGACGGCCCGCCGGCCGGCGCGGCGCTCCGGGAGAGCCCGCGGCCGGCGGCGTACTCGAACAGGCTCTGGTGGGAGAAGGAGTACCGCTCCGTGTCGTCCGTGTCCTGCCGCTCGATCACCCCGCGCGCCACGAGCCCCTGGAGGTCGTCCACCAGGCCGGGACCCGGAGAACCTGGGCTCGGGGAGCCGGGGCCCGCACCCGTGCCGAACTCCGCGGTGCCGAGTTCGAGCCGGCCTTCCTGGAGCATCAGGCGGGCCGCCTCCTCACCGGCCGCGGAGAGGTCACGCGCCGGTACCGCGCCGGCGGTGGGGGTGTCCCCGGCCCGCTGGTCCCGGCTGACGCGGTGCTCCCAGTACAGGTCGTACAGGGTGGTGGCGTCGATCTCCTCCACCAGAGGCACCCTGGGCGCGAATGTCTCGAACAGCATGCGCAGGGTGAGGGGAGCCTGGCAGACCTTGCGCATCGGCAGGCCCCGCACCGCGGCCTTCGCGACCGTACGGCAGACCTCGGCCACGGAGACCTCGGCCTGGCCCTCGTAGAAGTACCGGGCGTGCGACCGGATGGCCGCCTCCTGCTCACGCGGGCTGTAGGGGCCGAGCGCCTTCCACTCGGTGACGAACTCGGCCACGTACGGCCGCAGGTGGCGTGCCGCCTCCTTGCGGCAGGTCATCAGCACCCGCACGCAGTGCTCGGCGGCGACGGTGAGCAGTTCCCGGGCCAGCACGAGGCCGGAGGTGTCGGAGACCAGCAGGTCGGCGGTGTCGAGGAGGAAGACCGTCGGGCCGGGCAGAGCGCGGCAGGCGGCGCGCACCGTCTCCAGGGTGAGCGCGGCACCGGCCGTCGCGCTCCACAGGTCGCCGGCGCGCAGGAAATAGGGCCGCGGCCCGTGGTCGTCCGCTTCCAGTTCGTTGTACAGCCGCCACAGCAGCGTGGTCTTCCCGGTGCCGGGCTCGCCGGTCACGCACGCGGAGCCGCCCTCGGCGAGGAGGCCCAGCAACGACCACTCCACGTCCCTGGGGACGGCGAGCGCGGCCAGATCCAGGGGGTGTGCGCCGGGCCCGGAAGCGCCCTGGTGGCCGGCGGCGATCACCGCGGTACGGCTGTAGGTCTCCAGCCGGCGGAGCTCCTCGGGCGGCTCCGGGGCGGCCCGGTCCGGGGCGGCCCGGTCCGGGGTGGCCCGGTCCGGGGTGGGCGGAGCGGCCGCCGTGGGGGCCGGTGCCGGGCGGTGCGCGGCCGGTGCGGGCGCGTCGACCGGCCGTCCCTGCGGTGACGGGCCGTCGTCGTACCGCCGCAGCAGCTCGCCGCCCGCGTGCGCCGCGAGCCGGAAGTACCACCAGCGGCCGGCGTCCCCCATGTTCTCGTAGGTGCTGAACCGCAGTCCCGTGGCGACGAGGGAGAGCAGGAACTGGGTGTTCCACAGGTCGCCGAGGCCGCCCTTCGCGGCCTCGGCACAGGCCTCCCGTACGGCGCGCACCAGGCGGCCGGTCGCGGGCGGGATCTCGTCCAGGAGCGGCCGGCGCGGACGCACCAGATATCTGAGCAGGGTGTCGCCGCCCCCGGCCGCCTCCGCCGGGACGCGCGGGGCCAGGGCGGACAGCAGCAGCATCGCCACGTCCCGGGAGAGCGGTGCGTCCTCGGAGAAGGTGGCCAGGTCGATGAGCTGGAAGTCCTGGTGGCGGGGTGTGCCCTCCCGGTGCGGCACCATGATGTTGTTCAGATGGAGGTCGCCGTGGGCCCGCCCGCGTGCGACATACAGCTCAGGGTCGGGCAGTGCGGCGTGGCCGACGGCCATCGCCAGGGGATTCGGCAGGTCCCGGCCGTCGACGCGGATCCACGGCGGGTCCGCCTCCAGGCCCGGTATCCGCGAGCCGTACGCGAGCGCCGAGCCGCCGTGCGAGACGAGCGCGCCGAGTTCGGCGCGCAGCAGTTCCGTGACGCCGGCGGGCCGGGGATCACCGCCGCCGGGGCCGTCGTTCCACTCCGTGAGCAGCCACTTCGTCACGAAGGCACAGGCGTCGGGGAGTTCGCCGTTCTCCAGCGCCGCCATCGTGTCCACGTCGTACAGACTGTCCCCGGCCGGGGACTGGAACGTCAGCATGCGGCCGTCCCCCACCGGCCACGTCCACAGCAGTTCGGCCACGTGCTCCGGCGCGGTCCGCCGGGCCCGGGCGTGGATGTGCCCTTCCCCGGACTGGCCGGCGGTGGACACCTTGACCACCACGGCGCCCGGGCGGGGCGTGACCTGCACCGCGGCCAGCAGGGCTCCGCTGGCACCGTCGGCGAACGGGCGCCACGGCGGGACGGCCGGCAGGACCCTGCCGCCGTGCGCCCCCTTCTCCGCCCACTCGGCCAGGGCGTCGGAGACAGCCCTGTCGTCGAACAGACTCCGCAGGCCGGCCTCGTTCTCCACCCGCCGCCTTCCCCGTCCAGGACCCGTCCGTACCCGTCGTGGAGCCCGGCACCGGTGGCCGGCCGGGTGACCGCTCGGGCATACCGTCCGTACCAAGCTGCCACAGAATCAACCGGGTTGTGGTGTCGTACGGGCGACAAGGCTCTGCAGATGCTCCATCGCGGCCTGGAAGTCCGCCCGGTCCGTGTTCTTGAAGCGGTGGAAGAACCAGTCGGGCACGCGGGTGTGCCGCTGCCGCGACTGGAAGATCACGTCCTGGACCTGCCGGGCGAACCCCAGCAGGGCGGCCGGGTCGCCGCCTGCGGCGACCCTGGCCTCCAGGAGCTCCATCACCCGCTCCCGCTCCGCGGCCACCTCCCACTGGATGCGGCACACCTCGAGGCCCGTCATCACCGCGCCGAGCGAGGGCACGTACCACAGCAGGAGCAGGTCGAGCACGCTCATGCGCGCCGAGAGGCCGGCCACCAGTCCCAGGACCAGCCAGGCGATCATCGCCGTCAGTACGGTCCTGGCGTAGCGGCGGCGGACCCGGGCGCCCCAGCCGAGGTTCTGCTGCTGGCAGGCGAGCACGTCGTACGGGCGCGGCAGTTCGGGTATCTCGTAGTAGTCCAGCAGCTCCGCCTCGTCGCCCCGGAAGCGCCGGCTGAGGCCGTTGACCTGCTGGGGTGCGGGCGGCGGGCCGGCCATCGGGCCGTTCCACTCCAGCCGGAACAGCCGGACGTCGAACAGCTCCTGGAGCAGCGCCGCACGGCGGGCCTCGTTGCTCTCCCACGAGGTGAGGCCCACGGAGTACGCCACGGCCCAGAGTCCGCCGAGGACCGTCACGGTGACGGTGAACCGGGGCAGCAGGACGGTGCCGAGTCCGGCGGCGGCCAGCAGCAGGGAGACCCCGGTACGGGCGTTGGCCAGCCGCTGGGCCCTGCGGTGGGAGACGGTCATGGCCCGCAGCCGTTGCCGGGCCGCCTCGGCGTTCTGTTCCGACGGTATGCGGGAGCCCCCGGCCGGCTCGCTGCCCATGACGTCCCCCTCGTCCTCGGCTGTCCCCTTCAACTCTGCCCGCCGGTCCGCCGGGTGTACACAGGGCGAGGCGTCCGGGACGGTGCCGGAATGTCCCGGACCGGCCTTGGGGGACGAGGTTGTCGTGCGGGGGCGATGACGGTGCTTCTTGAACTGACCGAGTGGCTCGGTCGGCGCGGTGGTCTGGTCGGCGGACGGCCGGCGGCTGGCCAGCGCCGGCTACGACGGCCGCGTGCTGCTGGGGGACCCCGTCACCGGGCTGCCGCGCCACCGTCTCGACGGCGACGGATCGGCGGTGTGGTCCGTCGCGCTGTTCCCGGACGGCAGGAGTCTGGTGGCCGTCACCATGGACGGCTCGGCCCTCCTGTGGGACACCGCGACCGGGGCCGAGGTGTGCCGGCTGCGCGTGGACAACCACCTGTCCTCCTGCTCGTTCGATCCGCGCGGCGACCGGGTCGTCCTCGGCGGCGCGGCCGGCATCTACCTGTGCGAGGTGCGCCGCCGGGCCGTCAGAGGACCCCGGCGTCCCGGGCCGTCCAGACGCTCGGATAGATCGGCCGGAAACCGAGGTCGCGGCGGATCTTCCGGGTGGACATGATCCCGAAGAACGGGTCGCGGTCGGTGCGGCTGTGGCTGTCCTCGGGCAGCTCGACGCCGTTGAGCTGGTGCAGCTCGACGGTGGTGACGGGGGCGTCGTCGGCGATGTTGTGGACCGGGCCGTTCACCGCCGGGGCGTACAGCAGGCGCAGCAGGCCCTGGGCGACGTCCGCGTGGTGGGCCATCTGGAGACGCTGGGCGGGTGCCCAGTGCGCGGCCCAGGCCATGACGTTGACGAGGTGCGGGTCGCCCTCGCCGTAGACGAAGGGCAGCCGCCCGATGCGCACCTCCATGTCTCCGCCGAGTGCGAGCAGTTCCCGCTCTGCGGCGATCTTGGACTCGGGGTAGGCGCCCCACATCTCGCCGCCGGGCCGGCTCTCGTCCTCCTCGGTGAGCGGGCGGCCGCGTCCGGTGCCGTACACGTTCCCGGTGCTGACCTGCACGAACCGCCGCACGCCTGCCGAGACGGCGGCCCTGCCCAGGGCCACCGCCGCGTCCCGGTTGACCGCCCAGGCCTCGTCGTCGGGCACGCCGCGGAAGGCGGCGGCGACGTTCACGACGGCGTCCGCCCCGGCGACGGCCTTGCCGAGCACCTCCTCGTCCCGCAGGTCGCCGACGGCGACCTCGGCGCCCAGCGCGGCGAACGGCTCCGCACGGGCCGCGTCGCGCACCAGCACCCGTACCCTCCCCGTGTCGCCCTGGGCCTGCGTGATCAGCCGCGGCACGAACCGCCGCCCGACCTGCCCGGTCGTACCCGTGACAAGAGTGATCATGACCTTCTCCTCCGCTCTGGTCCCACCACCCTCGCCCGGGCCCCCCGCGACCGGGAGAGACCTCCCGATCAGGGGACCGGCAGTCCCTGGATAACCCGGACGCCCCCGGCCACCCTGGAGACATGGACCGCCCCGGACTCGCCGACTTCCTGCGCCACGCCCGCACCCGCCTGGACCCCTCCGACGTGGGCCTGCCCCCCGGCGCCCGGCGCCGCACCCCGGGGCTGCGGCGCGAGGAGGTGGCGTCGCTGGCCGGCATGTCCGCCGACTACTACACGCGCCTCGAACAGTCCCGGGGCCCGCGCCCGTCCCGCCAGATGCTGACGGCACTGGCCCGCGGGCTGCGCCTGACGGCGGACGAGCGGGACCATCTGTTCCACCTGGCCGGCGAGGAGCCCCCGCGCCGGGAGGCGACCGGCACCCACGTCGGCCCGGGGCTGCTGCTGGTCCTGGACCGGCTGGACGACACCCCGGCGCTGGTGACGACCGACTGCGGCGAGGTCCTCGCCCAGAACGCGCTGTCACGGGCGCTGAGCGGCGACCTGCTGGCCCGGCCGCCACGGGAGCGCAACCTGGTCCGCCGTTTCTTCCTGGACCCGGCGGCCCAGCGGCCCTGCCCGCCCGAGGACCGCCCGCTGCGGGCCCGCGAACACGTGGCGAACCTGCGCGCGGTGGCCGCGGCCCGCCCCGCCGACCCGGTCCCCACCGCCCTCGTCGCCGAACTCATGGCCGGCAGCGAGGAGTTCGCAACGCTCTGGGCCGAACACGAGGTGGCGGTACGCCGCGCGGCCACCAAGCGCTTCCTGCACCCCGCGGTCGGCCTGCTGGAACTGGACTGCGAGGTCCTCGTCAACACCGCCACCCACCAGCAGCTCGTCATCCACACGGCCCGTCCGGGCACGGAGTCGTCCGAACGCCTGCAACTGCTGCGCGTGGTGGGCCTGCAGGACATGACCCCGAGCCGCACTTGAGACCCCGCCCCTACGCCCCTCAGAACCCCAGCCGCCGCAGCTGCTTCGGGTCCCGCTGCCAGTCCTTCGCCACCTTCACGTGCAGGTCGAGGAAGACGGGCGTGCCGAGGAGGGCCTCGATCTGCTTGCGGCTCTTGATGCCGACCTCCTTCAGGCGCTTGCCCTTGGGGCCGATGACGATGCCCTTCTGGCTGGGGCGCTCGATGAACAGGTTGGCGTGGATGTCGAGGAGGGGCTTGTCGGCGGGGCGGTCCTCGCGCGGGAGCATCTCCTCGACGACGACGGCGATGGAGTGCGGCAGCTCGTCGCGCACGCCCTCCAGGGCCGCCTCGCGGATCAGCTCGGCGATCATGACCTGCTCGGGCTCGTCGGTGAGGTCGCCCTCGGGGTAGAG
>NZ_JAEKKT010000327.1 GCF_019510245.1 Streptomyces sp.
CGTGGTGAACATCGCGGCCGCTTGGTGCATCTCCAAAGCCAACCGATCCTCGCTCAACGTCGAGGGTGCCTACCAGCACATCCTCAACGACCTCTTCGCTTTCATCGGCACCGCGGTGGCCGGTCTGATCGTGCTGCTCACCGGGTTCGCCCGCGCCGACGCCATCGCCACGCTGGTGGTGGTCGCCCTGATGGTCAAGGCCGGGTACGGGCTGCTGCGCGAGTCCGGCCGGATCTTCCTGGAGGCCGCCCCCGCAGACGTCGACCCGGACGCACTGGGTGACAAGCTCGTCGCCCAGGCGGCCGTCGTCGAGGTGCACGACCTGCACGTCTGGCAGATCACCTCCGGCCAGTCCGCCCTCTCCGCGCACGTCCTGGTCGAGCCGGGCGGCGACTGCCACGCCGTCCGCCGCGACCTGGAAGAGCTCCTCCAGCACGACTACGGCATCACCCACACCACGCTCCAGGTCGACCACACCCCGGAACAGGTCCTCCAGGTCGCCCTGACCGGCGAACGAGGGGGCGACGCCGCGCACTGCGAGGACCCGCACGGCCCCGTCCACCGGGGCGGACCGCACAGGCACTGACCTTCGCGCGGGCACCCGACGGCGGTCCAGGACTTGGTGGACACAGATTTCCGTGCACCTTCGAAGGCGTGCTGACCATCGCCTCCGGAATCGGCGCCCTGGCCCACGTCGGCCGCGCCCTCACCGACCGTCGGCACGCGTCGGCACACCCCGCCGACCTGGCCGACCAGCCGGAGATCCGTCCAGGCCCTGAACCGCGTCGGGCCGGCCAGGCCATCTCCTTCGGATCGTCCTCCCGGGTGTGCGATAGGTTGCCCGCCATGACTGAACTCGGTGCTGTCGCCTGGCCAGTTGACCCGATCAAGACCGAGCGGCTCGTGCTTCGCGAGTCCGAGGCCCGGGACCGTGCGGCGTTCATCGAGCTGTTCGCCTCAGCGGATGTGCACACCTACCTCGGTGGCCCTCAACCGCGTGATGAGCTCGAGCGCTCGGTCCCTGAGACGCCCGGGCGGCGCCCCGGTCTTTTCGTGATCGAGCTCGACGGAGCGATGATCGGCACTGCCGAGGTCAGCCGGCGCGATGCGGAGCGTCGCGGCAATGTCCGTCCGGACGCCGGGGAGGCCGAGCTCAGCTACCTCTTCCTGCCGGAGGTGTGGGGACGCGGGTACGCCACCGAGGCGTGCGCGGCGGCACTCGACTGGTTCGCCGACGCGTTTCCCGGCGTGGCGGTGGTGCTCTACACCCAGACCGCCAATGTCCGCTCAATGCGCCTCGCGACCAAGCTGGGGTTCACCGAGGTGAAACGGTTCGAGAAGTGGGACGCCGAACAGTGGATGGGCGAGTGGTCCCCGGTCACACCGCCCGCTTGAGGGTGACAGGACGGCTGGAAGTGGCGAACCGCTTCACCGCGCTGTTCTCCCAGGACTCCTGCTCTGCACGCGAGCCGGTCGGCAACAAGGCACTGCCCGCCGGAGTCACCCGCGCCGCAGCGGCGGGTGCGACATCGTCGTCCTAGTGCCGCGGTCCGGTCGGTGGCCGTAGAAGGCCGCCTCCCTCGACCCGCGGGCGGGCATCCTCACCGGCACGTGCGACTTCCGGCAGTCCAACAACAAGCAGGTCCCGCCGAACACCGACGGCTCGGTCGAGTCGGTGCAGAGGGTTCCGTGCCACTCCCAGGCGTTCTCACCCACGTCGGATACGACCCCGTACCCTCCCTGCGTCGCGGACCTCAAGGCGCAGATCGCCGCAGGCACCGGCAGCACCTCTCCGCCCTGCGCCGGGTGAGCCGTCGGCGGTGGGTCAGCCGCAGCAGACGTCATCCGTGGGGTGCCCCGCCAGGCCAGTCACGGCCATAGACGAACCGCCGACGGCCCCCGGACCCCGAAGCCGGGGCCCGAACGGGATGGAGGCGCATTCGCACGACTCGAAGACCGCAATGGGGGAACCGGGAGAGGAGCCCTGACACACGAGAGGGAGGCGGGTGCACGAGCCCGGATCCCTGCACCGGAGGAGAGGCCACGATGGCGCGCGCACAGGACTCCCGGCAGGCCGTCCCGAACACGCCGGGGATGCGCCCCGACAGCGACGGTGTCACCCGCCGCCGGCCGCTGCCGAGCCAGCACGTCGAGGAAACGGTCGAGGTCGCGGTGCCGGTACGGACGGCGTACAACCAGTGGACGCAGTTCAAGACGTTCCCCCGGTTCTCGCCCGTCGTGCACGACGTCGAACAGGTCAGGCCCACCGTGACCGCCTGGACCATCGGCTACGGGCCGCTGCGCCGCCGTTTCGCGGTGGAGATCGTGGAGCAGGACCCCGACTCCTACCTGGCCTGGCGCGGTCTGGAGCAGCGCCCCTCGCACCAGGGCGAGGTGGAGTTCAGGCCGACGGAGTCGGGTGGCACGGCCATCACCGTCCGGATGCTGCTCGAGCCTCGCGGAGCCACGAAACGGCTCACCCGCTCTTCCAAGGTCACACAGGTGACCGCCCGGCTGGTCCGCCGCGAGCTCCAGCACTTCAAGCAGTTCATCGAGGGGCTGGGCCAGGAGGGCGGGGCCTGGCGCGGCACCATCCGCAACGGCCGGGTACAGCACGACCACCCGGAACCGCCGAGGAGCCGGGTGGCCCAGTGGCCCGTCGGCTGACCCGCGTACCGGACTCGGCAGGACAGACGCCGTAGGACAGACGCGGCGAGAGAAAGGCGAAGCGATGCAGAACCCGCCCGGCGAGGAACCGGAGACCACCCTCTCGGTGACACCGCCGAAGAAGTGGGCGGCCGGGGTACCCGCGGTCGTACACGCGCTGGAGTACTCCCTGGAGCAGACCTCCCCGCGCAAGACCGGGGTGGACCTGCTCACCATCAACCAGGTGGGCGGGATCGACTGTCCCGGCTGTGCCTGGGCGGATCCGACCCCGGGGCAGCGCCATCGCAACGAGTACTGCGAGAACGGCGCCAAGCACATCAACGACGAGGCCACGAATCGCCGGATCACCGCCGACTTCTTCCGTGAGCACAGCGTCTCGGACCTCGCCGGGCGCTCGGACATGTGGCTCAACCAGCAGGGCCGGCTCACCGAGCCCATGATCAAGCGGCCGGGCTCGGACCACTACGAGCCCCTCAGCTGGAACGACGCCCTGGGCGTGCTCGCCGGGGAACTCACCTCGCTGGCCTCCCCGGACGAGGCCGTCTTCTACACCTCGGGCCGCGCCAGTAACGAGGCCGCGTTCGTCCTGCAGCTCTTCGCCCGCGCCTTCGGCACCAACAACCTGCCCGACTGCAGCAACATGTGCCACGAGTCCAGTGGCTTCGCCCTGAGCGAGACGCTGGGCACCGGCAAGGGCACCGTCAGCCTCGACGACCTCCACCACGCCGACCTGATCTTCCTGGTGGGGCAGAACCCCGGCACCAACCATCCGCGCCAGCTGACGGCCCTGGAGGAGGCCAAACGCAACGGCGCCCGGATCGTGGCGGTCAACCCGCTGCCCGAGGCCGGCCTGCGACGGTTCAAGAACCCGCAGAAGCCACGGGGTGTCATCGGACGCGGCACCCAGATCGCCGACCGCTTCCTGCACATCAAGCCCGGCGGCGACCTCGCCCTCTTCCAGGCCCTGAACCTCCTGCTGCTGGAAGCCGAGGACGCCCGGCCCGGCAGCGTCCTGGACCACGACTTCATCGACGCCCACACCGCCGGCTTCGAGGAGTTCGCGCAGCATGCCCGCACCGTCGACTGGGACGACGTGCGCACGGCGACCGGACTGACCCGCGAGGAGATCGAGAAGGTCCACGACGAGGTCCTGCGCAGCGAACGCGTCGTCGTCTGCTGGGCGATGGGCATCACGCAGCACAAGCACGGTGTGCCCACCATCCGGGAGATCGTCAACTTCCTGTTGCTGCGCGGCAATCTCGGTCGCGCAGGCACCGGCGCCTGCCCGGTGCGCGGGCACAGCAACGTCCAGGGCGACCGCACGATGGGCATCTGGGAGCAGATGCCGGATTCGTTCCTAGACGCGCTGCAGAAGGAGTTCGGCTTCGATCCGCCACGCCCCCACGGGCTCGACTCGGTG
>NZ_JAEKKT010000007.1 GCF_019510245.1 Streptomyces sp.
TCACCGCGAAGGCTGCCGCGGCCGACCCCGCCGACTGCCAGTGTCCGCGCCATCCGGCGCGCCCTGTGCCGAAGGTGAAGCGTGCGTGGAGTTCCGTGCCGAGGGCCGTGGAGGCGACGGTGATCACCGCGTTCGCCGCAGCCCAGGGCATCAGCCCGGCGAGTCCCGCCACCGCGGCACTGGAAGCGACCCCGACACCGCCGCCGAAGAGGACGAACCGGGCGAAGGAGGCGAGAGGGCCCGGGGTGCCGGGGGCGCGCAGCGTACCGGTCTTCGTGCGCTCCACCTGCAGCGCCTCGTCTACCATCCCCGGCTTCAGCTTCGGCGAGACCAGCGACTTCATGGGAAGTCCCTTTCGGGGAGAGGGTTGCGGCAAGCGCTCATGGGTTTTGTAGTACGACCATAAGACAATAAGCAGCGAGTCGACTCGCGAGCAAGGGTCTGGCGGGATTTGGATTATGACCGTACTCACATGAGTCCGGCCGTCATCCTTCCTGTGCCGCACCCCCCGGTTCTCGGATTGCCGGACGCGAGCACTTGCCATCAGCCGACGACGACTCTATGGTCGTATGAACGTAATACATACGGCCGTAATTCAAAGGAGATCGTGATGACGACAACTCAGCCGGTGGCGCTCGTGACAGGTGCCTCGTCAGGGATCGGCAAGGAGACGGCCCGCGCCTTCGTCGCGGCGGGCTTCGAGGTGATCGGAACCGGACGCAAGACCTCCGGGCTCACCCCGCCCGCCGGGGTGACGTACCTAGACCTCGACGTCGGAAGTGACGACTCGGCCACCGCCGCGGTCGCAGAGGTGATCGACCGGTTCGGACGCATCGACGTCCTGGTCAACAACGCGGGCATCGGTGCGGCGGGCGCTGTCGAGGAGAACTCCGTCGCCCAGGCCCAGAGCGTCCTGAACATCAACGTCCTCGGTGTCATCCGTATGACGAAGGCCGTGCTGCCGCACATGCGTGCCCAGGGCGGCGGACGCGTCATCAACATCTCGTCCGTTCTGGGGGTCGCGCCCCAGCCCTTCATGGCCCTCTACGTCGCGTCGAAGCACGCCCTCGAGGGGTACTCCGAGTCGCTGGACCACGAGGTCCGCGAGCACGGCATCCGTGTCCTGCTCGTCCAGCCCGCCTACACCAAGACCAGCTTCGACACCAACGCCGCGCAGCCCGACACCCCGCTGCCGCTGTACGCGGAGCGACGCCGCGTCTTCGACGAGGTGGTCGCGGAGGCGATGAAGGCGGGGGACGACCCCGCCGTCGTCGCCAAAACGATCGTCACCGCGGCCACCGACAAGAAGCCGAAGCTGCGCTACACCGCCGGCCCGCTGGCCTCCCGCGTCACCAAGGCGCGCCGCCTCGTTCCCGCCGGAGCGTTCGACAAGCAGATCCGCAAGAACAACCGCATGCCCGCCTGACATCCAAGAGCGACGGCTTCGCCGCCCGCCCGTCCCCCTGCCGGCTCCCTCCCGCACGGTCGTCGTGCCGCAGGTGCGTCGGAGCCGTGGTGGGCCCGGGCGCCCGGGCCGGCGCCGCGCACACGACAACGTCTCGCCCCAGGCCCCTGTCCCGGTCGACCGGGTGTGTCAGGTGCCTGGGGCGAGACTGCCGGATGCCTCAGCGCGTGGCGGTACCGGCTGCGGTCCTGGTCACGAGCGCCGTGTGCGGCGGCTTCCGTAGAGGGCGGCCGCGCCGAGGGCGATCACCGTGGCCGCGCCGCCGGCTATCAGGCCGACGGGCGCGTTCGAACCGGTCTCGGCCAGCGGCGGGGTGCTGTCGCTGGGCGAGGGCGCCGGGGAGGTCGGGGGCGTCGACTCCAGCGGAGGGACGTCCGGGGTGGTGGGCGGAGTGGAGGAGCTGGGAGGCGGGGTCGTGGCCGTGGCGGGCGGAGTCGTTTCGTCCGCCGGCGGCTGGCTGGCGGGCGGGCTGCTCGGGCTGCTCGGGCTGTCCGGTGTGGAGGGGGAGGCCGGGGGAGTGGGGGAGTTCGGCTGTTCGGGGGTGCACGACTTGTCGCCGCCGTTCCACGCCGCGATCAGGTGGTAGGGCGTGACGACGTTGTCGGGCTGGTAGGGCGCGGGTCCGTGACCCTCGCCCGACCCGCCGTCGTAGATGACGTCGTCGCCGTACAGGTCGATCTGCCCGTAGCAGTCCGGCGTCTTCACCGTGAGCTTCTGCCAGGTCCGCTTGGCGTCGTCGGCGCCGGGGAGGTCGTCGGCACCGAGATAGACCGTGGCGTGGTCGACGAGGGTCTGGAGACCGGAGGTGTACCAGTTGGGTCCCTCGGTGGTGTATTCGGCCAGTGAGACCGGGTACTTGCAGCCCTTGCCGACCGTCTGACCCGGAGCCAGTCGCACCTCGACGGTGCCGGGGGCGGAGGACCACTGGTGGAAGCCGCCCTGAGAGGTCCAGTCGGCGTCGACCGGCTTTCCGGCGGCGTCGACGAAGCGGTACTGGACCGTGGCCGTCTGGCAGCCGCCCGCGGGTGTGGCACTGGCGGCAGCGGCCCCGAACAGGGGAGTGGCAGTGGCGATGAAGGCGGTTGCGGCCACAGCGGCCGACGTTCTGGAGCGTGAAAGGCGCGTCAAGATATGTCCTGGCGGATTCGTGAGTGTGGGAGGTGGCAGGACGCGAGCAGCTGCGGCAGGCGGAGAGTGGGAATACAACCCGTGTCTGAGCCACTCGCGTCACTTCGCTCGCTTCAGTGACAGCGAGCGAGCCGCATTCTTGTCGCTCTTCACAAGTCCCGTCAATCTTTCACCAGTTCGGCACAGGCAGGCGTCCTGGCTTGCGAGTTCTGCCCTGGTATCCGCAGGCGGCGACGACAGAATGCGGATACGTTCAGGAAGTGTCCGACGTGAGTGGCGGGGACCAACCGATGTCGCCCTCGATCATGCGGCGAGCGAATTTCTGTCCTCGGCGATGAACTCGGCGTGCCCCACGGCACGTTCGCCGCGGAAGTCGTTCCCGGCGCGTTCGTCGTCCGATCCGTCGGCGTCGTAGTCGATCACAGTCGTAACGTAGTACAGCGTGACGCGACCACCCGTCGAGGGCCCTCGGAACCGGCGGTTGCCGGGGCCGAGCGGGGTACGACATCGATGGGACGAGCCGCCTTCGGAGGAGATGAACGGTTGAGAATCGTCGTGACAGGTGCGGCCGGGTTCCTCGGACGGTTACTGGTCGGCGCGTTGCTGCGGACGGGCGCCTTCGGCGGTGTGCCGATCGGGCGTCTGGTGCTGGTCGACCGTGTGGCCTGGCCCGACGACTCGCAAGGTGCCGGGGCGCCGGTCCAGTTGGTGCACGGGGAACTGCTCGAGCACCTGGACACGGTCTTCGCCGAGCCGGTGGACGTGCTGTTCCATCTCGCCGCCGCGGTATCGGCCGAGTGCGAGGCGGACTTCGATCTCGGGATGCGCGCCAACGTGGACGCCACGCGCGCGCTGCTGGAGGCGGCGCGGGCGCAGTCCCGGTCGGGCGGGCCGGTGGTGCGGATGCTGTTCGCCAGCAGTGTCGCCGTCTACGGCTCCCACCCCGGCCTCCCGCTGCCACCGGCGGTCAGCGAGACGACGCTGCCGGTCCCGCGATCGAGTTACGGCACCCAGAAGCTGATGTGCGAACAGCTGATCGCGGACTGCACCCGCCGCGGCTTCATCGACGGGCGTGTCGTGCGGCTCATGACGGTGGCGGTACGGCCTGGCAGGCCCAACGCGGCCGCTTCCGGCTTCCTGTCCGGCATCGTGCGCGAGCCGCTCGCGGGCCTGCCCGCCCATTGTCCGGTGGATCCCGGCCTGAAGGTGGCCCTGTCCTCACCTCGGCGCACGGTGGCGGGAATCCTCCGCGTCGCCGAGGCGGAACGCGGCACCGGACCGGGGCGCCTGGACGGCCCGCTGCCGGTCAACCTGCCCGCACTGACCGTCTCGGTCGCCGACATGCTCGCGACCCTGCGGCACGTGGCCGGTGACGCCGTGGCCGACCGGGTCACCGTCGCCCCCGACCCGGCGGTCGAAGCGATCGTCGGCTCATGGCCGGCCGTGTTCGACCACCAACGCGCCGCCGCACTGGGCCTC
>NZ_JAEKKT010000008.1 GCF_019510245.1 Streptomyces sp.
CCGCCCGCCCTCGGGCACGTCATCCGCTCGCGGCGTCGTCGGCCTCCCAGCGCAGCAGGTCGCCCGGCTGGCACTTGAGTACCTCGCAGAGCGCGGCGAGGGTCGCGAAGCGTACCGCCTTGGCGCGGCCGTTCTTGAGCACCGCCAGGTTGGCGGGCGTGATCCCCACGCGGTCCGCGAGTTCACCCACGGACATCTTCCGCCTGGCCAGCATCACGTCGATGTCGACGGCGATCGGCATCAGATCACCTCGTCCAACTCGGCCTGCATCTGCGCCGCTTCGACGTCGCGGGCAACGGCCTGGGCGAGCAGCATCCGCAGCACGAGCACGATGAGCGCAACTCCCAGGATGGCCAGGCCGATGCCGCCCATGATCACGGTGACGCCCGGGTCGTCCCGCTGGCCCGGCGCATTGACGATCGTGACCGCGAACCACACGAGGGAAACCGCCACGATCGCGCCGATCACGCCGTCCACATATCGGAAGGCGGCGTGGGAGAACACGGTTCCGCGCCGCACCATCGTCACCAACCGCCCCACACAGACCGTGGCGACCTGGACCGACACCATGCCCAGGATCGTGATCACGCGCAGTGCGGTCAGCGGGAGCGACCCGTCCTCCGGGTCGCTCCCGCTGACCAATGTCCACACCATCAACGCCTGTACCAACACGGTGCCGGCGAACACCACCACGAGCACGACACGCAGCGCACCCACGGTCAGCTTTCCCATGTTCCGTCCTTCCATCGATTTGCGATGGAAACCTATCGAAATTCGATAGGCTGGGCAAGGTCTGGGATACATACGGATGCGGAAGTGCTGTGCATCAGGGGGTTGGTGGGCGGGGTCGCGAGGCGATCCCGCCCCAAAGTCCCGTCGGTGGTTGCTTCTTGCTCGGCGGAGTGGGGTGAGGTTGCCGGTTCGGGGCACTCGGGAGGTAACACATCAGCTCACGTCAGGAGGTACGTCATGATCGCGCTCGGCATCATCCTGCTTGTTGTCGGTTTCCTCACCGGCATATCGATCTTGTGGACCCTCGGCATCATCCTGGCCGTGGTGGGCGCCGTTTTCTGGCTGATGGGGTCCATGGGGCACGCCGTCGCCGGCCGACGCCACTATTGGTGACCGCGGGTGTCATCGCACGGCGCCTGGCTCAGGGGCTGGTGTTTGGTCGTCTCTCGTAGTCGCGGGCGAGTCTGCGGCGGTGCATGAGCCGACCGATGCCAAGGGGCCTGTGCCACCAACGGCAACAGGCGGTGGTCGCTGACTGCGGTCGGCGCACCGCCTGTTGCGGTTGGCGACACAGGCCGCATCCTGTGGACCGGCGACCTGGGAGGCTTTGTGGTCGAGCGTGAGCCGACCTGGTGTCTCGTCGTGGAGGTCGTCGATCAGTCCGGCGCGCCGCCCATGCCTTCGCACGCGCTGCTCGTCCCCGCGAGGGCGCACCGCGCACTCGTCGCTCCGCACCAGCAGTACCCGGTCACCCCCTTCCACCTGGCCACCCGGATCTGCGCCCGCATGGAACGAAGCTGACACCGGCCCAGCCGTACACGTACCTCTCTGGCGCCTCGTAGCGTGACATCCCCCCCGCCACCCGCCGAACTCATATTGACGTATCGCAATGCGTCGATATGATCTCGGCATGTCGACCTCCGCTGCCCTTCCCACCGCCCTGATCGTCCACGCTCATCCCGAGCCCGACTCGTTCAGCACCGCCCAGATGGCCACCGCCGCTCAGGCCCTCCGTGGCGCCGGCTACCAAGTCGACGTCCTGGACCTCTACGGCGACGCCTGGGCCCCGGTCCTCGCCCGTGAGGAGTTCGCCCCTGTGGACGGGCCGTTCAAGCCGCAGGCCGAGCAGATGCGCGCGATCCAGGACGGCACGCTCGACGAGGCCGTCAAGGACCATCTGGAGCGACTGCTCGCCGCCGATCTTCTCGTGCTGTCATTCCCGCTGTGGTGGTTCTCGCTACCGGCCATCCTCAAGGGGTGGATCGACCGGGTGTTCGTCATGGGCGCCCTCTTCGGCGGGGACCACGGGTTCTTCGGCGACGCCGCGCTCGCCGGCAAGCGGGCGATGCTGCTGTTCACGACCGGCGGCTCCAGAGAGGCGTTCCGACCCGGTGGCGCCTTCGGCGCGGTGGACGACTTCCTGTTCCACATCCACCGCGGAATGCTGGAGTTCGTCGGCTACCAGGTCCTCGAACCCGTGATCACCTACGGACCGGCCCACCTGACCGACGGGGAGAGGGCAGCGGCGCTGGAGGCGGTCCAGGAGTCCGTCGCGCGCACCGCGACGGCTTCCCTCCCCGCCATCCCGTTGACGGCGCGGTAGGTCCACGCCGACGCCGGCCCCGCTCGACGTCCGAGCGGGGCCGGCGTCACCGTACCGCCGAGGCGGTGACGCCGTGCCGTACCGCTGCCGGGTCCTGGGCCACCGGAGCCGTCGCGCTGCCCAGGAGCCGCAGTGCCGCCTCCGACGGTGAGCCGGGTTCTGCCGTGTAGGCGATCATTCGCTGGCCCGAGGTGCCCGGGATGACGAGATTCTCGAAGCTGAGTTCCATGGCACCGACCAGCGGGTGACGCAGATGCTTCACTCCGGAGGTGCAGGTGCGCACTGGGTGCTGGGCCCACAGAGAGGCGAACTCATCGCTGTGCATGGTGAGTTGGCCGATGAGCTCGGCCAGCGAGCGGTCGTCGGGGTGGCGGCCGGCGACCAGACGCAGGGCGGCCACGGCGAGTTGGGCCTGGTCGTCCCAGTTCCTGTACAACTCCCGGTACTGCTCGTCCAGGAAGAGCATCCGGGTCAGGTTCGGGCGGTCGCCGGGTGTGTCGGGGCTCTCGGGCGCCAGGTGTCCGGCGAGCAGGGCGTGCCCCAGGTGGTTCCAGGCGAGGACGTCGTTGCGCCGGTCCATGACGACGGCCGGTACGCCGGTCATGGCCTTCAGCAGCTGCCGGGCCGAGGCGCCGGCGTGCGCCGCCCGGGGCGGTGCGGGGCGGGACGACGCGGCGGCGGGACGGGCGAGGTCCTTCAGGTGGGCCGTCTCGTCGTCGGTCAGACGCAGGGTGCGCGCGATCGCCTCCAGGAGACCGTCGGAGGCACTGCCGGCGCGGCCCTGCTCGAGGCGGGTGTAGTGGGTGATGCTGACGTTGGCCAACATCGCCAGTTCCTCGCGGCGCAGCCCCGCGACGCGGCGGCGGGACGGGTACGGGGTGATGCCGACTTCCTCGGGGCGCAGCGCGGCGCGGCGCGACTTGAGGAAACCTCCCAGCTCGGACGAGGCGTCCATTCGTGCCTCCAGATCGGCGGAGTGCGTCAGGCCGGGTGCTGCCCGCCGGCCCCGAAGTGCCGGTGGCGGTAAGGGTGCTCCTGTCATGACCACCCTCGTAACGGTCGGGGAGTGCGCCGGGCTGTGGCCACTGACCTCCCATGATGCCCGTCGGTCTCAACTGCCGGTAGCGGTAAGGGTAGTCGTGCGATGACCACCCTCGTGATGGCTGTGCAGGGCGCGGTTCTGGCTGGCAATCCGGGCGCCGCCGATCCTTTTCCGTAACAGCGCGTGACGTGACCGAACGTGCCGCGCGCCAGAAACCATGAGGAAAAGGACTCGACGTCATGTCTGTCACTGATACGGAAACAGCCGGTATCGCGCCCGGTCCTGCCGTCGACACGGCACCTGCCGGAGCCGGGCTCACCCCCCGGCTCCGGCTGGTACTGGTCCTGCTGCTCGCCACGCAGTTCATGCTGGCCGTTGACTTCGCCATCCTGAACGTGGCGCTGCCCGTGATCGGCAACGGCCTGGGCTTCTCGCTGGCGCACCTGCAGTGGATCGGCACCTCGTTCGCGCTGTGCGCGGCCGGCTTCACCCTGCTCTTCGGCCGGGTCGCGGACCTGTTCGGCCGCCGCCGGGTCTTCCTCGGCGGTCTCGTGGTCCTGGGCGCGGCCTCCCTCATGGGCGGGCTGGCGCAGAACCCGGAGATGCTGATCACGGCCCGCGTCCTCCAGGGCCTGGCCACCGCCGCTGTGACCCCTGCGGCGCTGTC
>NZ_JAEKKT010000165.1 GCF_019510245.1 Streptomyces sp.
ACGAGATAGGTCCCCTGGAGGACGCGAACGGGGTACGGCGCAAGGTCACGCTCACCCAGCGGCTACGGGCAAGCATGGCGAAGGGCATGTTCGGCCCGGACACCCACATCCCGAAGCCGACGAAGGAGGAGTACCGGGAACTTTCCCACGGCGAGCACTGAAGCGCGCCCCAAAGGGGCGCTGGGGGTACCCCCCGGCCGAAGGCTGGGGGAGGAACTGCGCGACCAGCCCCCACGGGCCCGCAGCCTAACGACGACCGAGAACCACCCCTCTGCACTCATCCGGCGTTCCCCAAGCCGCCCGCAGCGCCCGTGCCTTGGTCAGCCACAGCGACAAGTCGTACTCGGCGGTGTAACCGATCGCGCCGTGCAGCTGCAGGGCAGCCGCCGCACCCGTACACGCCGCCTCGCACGAGCTGAGCTTCGCCGCGGCCACATCCGACGCCGTCATCGTCACCGCCGCCCCGAAAACCATCGGCCGCGCGAACTCCAGCGCGATCTTGACGTCGGCCAGCCGATGCCTGACCGCCTGGAACGACCCGACGGGCACGCCGGCCACCGTTCTGTCGAGCAGGGCCAGCCCCACCCCCAGCGCCTGTGCGGCCGTGGCCAGCCGGGCCCAGGTCAGTGCCTCCGCCCACGGCGGCTCCGCGCTGAGCAGTTCACCCACCGGAAAGAGCGGGGCGAGCCGGCGGGCGGGGTCCAGGGACCGGCGCAACGCCCCCGCGCCGGAGGACAGCCGCAGGCCTTCCGGCGTGGCCGCGAGCCGCACGTCCGCCGCGTCCCCGTCCAGCGCCGACCCGTACCCGTGCTGCTCGAACGCCACCGTCGCCAGCGACTCGCCCGACGCGATCCCCGGCAGGAACCGCTTGGCGAGGCCTTCCCCGTCGTCGAGCAGCACCGCCGCCGCGACCGTCTCCGCCAACGGCCCCGGCACCGCGTACCGCCCCAACTCGACGAACGCCACAGCGAGGTCGACGGGCAGGCGGCCCACTCCGCCGTACTCCTCCGGCACCGCGAGCCCGAACACCCCCGCCTCGCCGATCCGGCCCCACAGCGCCCGCCCGCTCGCCTGCTCGCCGCGGCTCCAGTCGCGTATCACCGCCGGCGTGTCCGCCGCCGTCAGCAGCGCCCGCAGGGCGCCGGCGAAGTCCCGCTGCCCGGTGTCGAGGAGGAAACGCATGTCAGCGGCGTCCCTTCGGCAGGCCGAGCAGCCGCTCGGCGATGATGTCGCGCTGGATCTCGTTGGTGCCCGCGTAGACCGGACCGGCGAGGGAGAAGACATAGCCTTCCGACCACGGCGTGTCGGCCAATTCGCCCTCCGCGCCCAGCAGGTCGAGCGCCGTCTCGTGCAGCGCCAGGTCCAGCTCCGACCAGAACACCTTGTTCAGGCTGGACTCCGGGCCGAGCGACTCGCCGTCCAGGAAGCGGGCGGCGGCCGCGTAGGTGAAGAGCTGATACGCGCGGGCGCCGGCGACGGCGTCGGCCACCCGGGTCGCGGCCCACTCCGGTTCGCCCCGCGCCTGCCAGAGCGCGCGCAACCGGTCGGCGGCGGCCAGGAACCGCCCCGGCGACCGCAGCGTCAGCCCTCGTTCGTTCCCCGCCGTCGACATCGCGATCCGCCAACCCTGGCCCGGCTCGCCGATCACGTCCTCGTCGGGCACGAACACCTCGTCCAGGAACAGCTCCGCGAAGGCCGGCTTCCCGTCGAGACGGCCGATGGGGCGCACGGTCACCCCCGGCGCGCGCAGGTCGAACATCAGGTAGGTGAGCCCCTGATGCGGCTTGGGTGCCTGCGGCTCGCTGCGGAACAGGCCGAACGCGCGGTCGGCGAAGGCCGCCCGTGACGACCACGTCTTCTGGCCGGTGAGCAGCCAGCCCCCGTCCGTCCGCACGGCCCTGGAGGTGAGGGCGGCCAGGTCGGAACCGGCTCCGGGCTCGGACCACGCCTGCGCCCAGACCACCTCTCCGGTCGCCATCGGCGGCAGCACCCGCGCGCGCTGTTCCTCGGTCCCGTGGTCGAAGAGGGTCGGCGCGAGCAGGCTGATGCCGTTCTGGCCGACCCGGCCCGGCGCGCCCGCCGCCCAGTACTCCTCCTCGAAGAACAGCCATCGCAGCAGACCCGCGTCCCGGCCGCCGTACTCCTCGGGCCAGGACACCACCGACCAGCGGTCCACGGCCAGTTCGGCCTCCCAGGCGCGGTGCGCCGCGAAGCCCTCCGCCGTCTCCAGAGAGGGGAGCGGGGCGCGCGGCACACGGGCCCGGAGCCAGGCGCGGGCCTCGGCGCGGAACTCCTCGTCCGCCGGGCTGTGGGTCAGGTCCACGGTCGCCGTCACCGTCCTTCCCTAACAAGTGTTTGGTAGGTTAGCGTGGGTCCATGACAGGCGTCGAGAGTCCGGAGTACGTGCCCGGGCACGGGCTGCTCGAGGGGCGCACCGCCGTCGTCACGGCCGCGGCCGGGGCGGGGATCGGCGGGGCGACCGCGCGCCGCTTCCTGGAGGAGGGCGCCCGCGTGCTGATCAGCGACGCCCATGCGCGGCGCCTGAAGGAGTACGCGGCCGAGCTGGCCGGCGAACATCCGGGCGCCGTGACCGCCTTCCCGTGCGACGTGACCGACGAGGTCCAGGTCCGCGGCCTCTTCGACACCGCCGTACGGGAGCACGGACGGCTGGACATCGTCGTCAACAACGCGGGGCTGGGCGGGACATCGGCCCTCGTTGACATGACGGACGACCAGTGGACCCGGGTCCTGGACGTCACCCTGAACGGCACCTTCCGGTGCTCGCGCGCCGCCCTGCGGCTCTTCCGCGAGAGCGGGCAGGGCGGAGTGATCGTCAACAACTCCTCCGTCGTCGGCTGGCGGGCCCAGGCCGGCCAGGCCCACTACGCCGCCGCCAAGGCCGGGGTGATGGCGCTGACCCGGTGCGCGGCGATCGAGGCGGCCGGGTACGGCGTGCGGGTCAACGCGGTGGCACCGAGCCTCGCCATGCATCCGCACCTGGTGAAGGTGACCTCGGCCGAGCTGCTGGAGGAGCTCACCGCCCGCGAGGCCTTCGGGCGGTACGCCGAGCCGTGGGAGGTGGCCAACGCGATCGTCTTCCTGGCGTCCGGCTACTCCTCCTACCTCACCGGCGAGGTCGTCTCCGTCAGCAGCCAGCACCCGTAGGACGAGAATGTACCCGTGCCGACCCAGAAGAAGCCCCAGGTGACCGCGGCGAGCAGGCGTGCGGCTGCCGCCGCTCCCGCTCGACGCCGCGAACTCCTCGAAACCGCCGCCGAGGTCTTCGCCGAGCAGGGCTACAACGCCACCACCGTGCGCAGCATCGCGGACCACGCGGGCATGCTCGCCGGCAGCCTCTACTACCACTTCGACTCCAAGGAATCGATGCTGGAGGAGATCCTGCAAACGTTCCTCGACGAGCTCTGGGACGGCTACGACACCGTCCTGGCCGCCGGGTTCGGTCCCCGCGAGACCCTCGAAGCCCTGGTCACCGAGTCCTTCCGGGAGATCGACCGGCACCGCGCCGCCGTCGCCATCTACCAGAAGGAGAGCAAGCAGCTGGTCGCGCAGGAGCGGTTCGGCTTCCTCGCCGAGTCGCAGCGCAGGTTCGAGAAGGCATGGCTGTCGACGCTGGAGCGTGGGGTCGCCGCGCGCGTCTTCCGCGCCGACCTCGACGTCCGCCTCACCTACCGGTTCGTGCGCGACACCGTGTGGGTCGCCGCCTCCTGGTACCGGCCCGGCGGACAGCACAGCCCGGAGGAGATCGCCCGGCAGTACCTGTCGATGGTGCTGGACGGGATCGCCGTCCGTGAGTAGCCCACCCATTCGTTGAAAGCCCCTTTCTGCCGAGGGAGTTGCCGAGATGGCCGAGGCCTACATCGTCGAAGCGGTGCGCACACCCGTCGGGCGGCGCAAGGGCGGACTGAGCGGGGTCCACCCGGCCGACCTGGGCGCCCATGTGCTGACCGCCCTGGTGGAGCGGTCGGGCGTGGACCCGGCCGCCGTCGAGGACGTCGTCTTCGGCTGCCTGGACGCGGTGGGGCCGCAGGCCGGCGACATCGCCCGGACCTGCTGGCTGGCGGCCGGGCTGCCCGAGGAGGTGCCGGGCGTCACCGTCGACCGCCAGTGCGGCTCCTCGCAGCAGGCCGTGCACTTCGCCGCGCAGGCCGTCCTGTCCGGCACCCAGGACCTGGTGGTCGCCGGCGGCGTCCAGAACATGTCCCAGATCCCCATCGCCTTCGCCTCCCGCCAGGCCGCCGAGCCGCTGGGGCTGACCGAAGGCCCCTTCCTGGGCAGCGAGGGCTGGCGGGCCCGGTACGGCAGGCAGCCCGTCAACCAGTTCGCCGGTGCCGAGATGATCGCCGCCAAGTGGGGCATCAGCCGCCGGGACCAGGAGGAGTTCGCCCTCAACTCCCACCGGAGGGCACTGCGCGCCATCGACGAGGGCCGCTTCGAGCGGGAGATCGTGCCCTACGGCCCGGTCGCGGTGGACGAGGGGCCACGCCGCGACACCTCCCTGGAGCAGATGGCCGCCCTGAAGCCGGTCGTCGACGGCGGCACCATCACCGCCGCCTGCTCCTCCCAGGTCTCCGACGGCGCCGCCGCCATGCTCCTCGCCTCCGAACGCGCGGTCCGCGAACACGGGTTGCGCCCGCGGGCCCGCGTCCACCACCTCTCCGTCCGCGGCGAGGACCCCATCCGGATGCTCTCCGCGCCTATCCCGGCCACCGCCCACGCCCTGAAGAAGACCGGGCTCACCGTCGACGCGATCGACCTCGTCGAGATCAACGAGGCCTTCGCCCCGGTCGTCCTCGCCTGGCTCAAGGAGACCGGCGCCGACCCCGCCAGGGTCAACGTCAACGGCGGCGCGATAGCCCTCGGCCACCCGCTCGGCGCCACCGGCGTCAAGCTGATGACGACCCTCCTGCACGAACTGGAGCGCACCGGCGGCCGGTACGGCCTCCAAACCATGTGCGAAGGCGGGGGGCAGGCGAACGTGACGATCATCGAGAGGTTGTGAGCCCTCACTTGAGGGCCATGAGCCGTTCCCGTGTCTCCTCCGCCTCCGCCATGGTCCGTCGCACCAGCTCCGCGCACGACGGCAGGTCGTCGATCACCCCGGCGACCTGCCCGGACGCCATCACCCCGAGATCCGTACGGCCGTCCACCATCGCCGACCTGAGCAGCATCGGCGTGTTCGCGGCCAGCAGCACCTGACTCCACGACAGTTCCTTGCCGTGCCGCAGGGCCAGGCCGTCCCGCACCATCTGCGGCCAGCTGAGCCCGGACAGCTTCCGGAACCCCGCCGCGCGCCGTATCGCGTGCAGCAGACCGCGGGCCCGGCCCGAGCGCTCCAGGGCGGCCACCAGATCGGTCCGCAGCATCCGGTGCGGCAGCCCGTCCACCGCCCTGGTCACCGTGACGTCCCTGACCGTCGCCGCCAGATACCTCGCCTTCACCGCGTCCGGCACCGGCGAGTCCGAGGTGAGCAGGAACCGGGTGCCCATCGCGATCCCCGCCGCGCCGTACGCCAGTGCCGCCACCAGCCCCCGGCCGTCGAAGAACCCCCCGGCTGCCACCACCGGTATCCGCACCGCGTCCACCACCTGCGGCAGCAGCACGCTCGTCGCCACCTCGCCGGTGTGCCCGCCGCCCTCGCCGCCCTGCACGATCACCGCGTCCGCGCCCCACGCCGCCACCTTCTCGGCGTGCCGCCGTGCCCCCACGGACGGGATCACCACCACGCCCGCCTCCTTCAGCTCGGCGATCAGCCCGGGGGAGGGGGCGAGCGCGAAGGACGCCACCCGCGCACCCCCGTCGATGATCAGCCGGACCCGGTCGCCGGCGTCGGCCGCGTCCGCCCGCAGGTTCACCCCGAACGGGGCGTCCGTACGGCACCGCACCTCGGCGATCGCGGCCCGCAGCTGGTCGAGCGTCATCGTGGCGGAGGCCAGGATGCCCAGCGCCCCGGCTTCGGCCGTCGCCGAGACCAGGCGGGGGCCCGCCACCCAGCCCATCCCCGTCTGCACGATCGGATGCCGGATCCCGGCCAGCCGGGTCAGTGCCGTCTCCATCAGCCGGCGACCTCCTTCGTCCGCGCGCCGGCCGGATCCAGCACCTCGCGGATCAGCCGCAGCTCCTCCGCGCCCGGCTCCCGGGTGTACGGCACCTCGTCCGGGACGGCCAGTTCGAAGTCCGTCGCCTCCCGTACCTGGTCGACGCTCACCCCCGGATGCAGCGCGGCCAGCCGCATGGAGCGGTCCGGGGTCTCGAAGTCGAGGACGCCCAGGTCGGTGACGACCCGCGGGATCCGGTGGAAGCGCCCCGTGCCCGGATGCGCGGCGACACGGTCGTACCCCACCCCGCACACCATGTCGACCTTCGCCACGAACACCCGCCGGGAGTGCTTCGGGACCCAGTAACTCGTCGGGTTGTTGAGGGTGTTGAGAGGCGCTCCGCGCACCCCCAGCAGCTGGCGGCGGGGCCGGGACCAGTCGCCGATGCAGGAGATGTTCTGGTTGCCGTACCGGTCGAGCTGGCTCGCGCCCATCATCACGTGCCGGCGCCCGCCGGACACCAGGGCGAGGTGCTGCCGGTAGGGCAGCCAGCCCTCGGGCGTCCCGTCCGGGCGGACCAGCAGGGCCTCGCCGTCGGTCAGGAGCAGGTCCGGCGCGAAGGTCAGCCGGGCCAGCCGGGCGCCCAGCGAGGGGATCAGGCCCATCGGGCTCGCCAGGATCTCCCCGGAGCCGCGCCAGGCCTCGGCGCAGGCGATGACGCAGTACTCGGAGCGCAGCACCTGCGCGTGCGGTGTGTCCGTCACCCCTGCCCCTCCTGCCAGTTCCGCACCGCCGACCGGTACGCGTGCTCGTCCCCGGCCAGGAACCGCCGGGAGAACTCCGCCCAGGGCGTCGTCGCGTACAGCCGCTGGAACGCCTCGTCCCGGCCGTAGTCGGGCGCGCAGGATGTGAAGTGCGCGCCGCCCGGCGCCTCCACGACCCCCGTCACGTTCAGCCGTTTGACGAGCAGCGACTGCGGGGCCGCCTCCTTCGTCAGCTCGGCCGTGTCCACGATCCGTTCGCAGGAGACGTAGGCGGCGTCCGCCGCCTCGCAGAACAGGTCGTCGAAGTAGGGGTCCGGGCCCAGGTACTGCCCGTTGCCCAGCCGGTCGGCGCGGTTGACGTGGACCAGGGCCGCGTCCAGGCGCAGGGCGGGCATCGCCACGAAGGTCTCCCCGTCGTCGTACGGCGAGGTGACGGTCCGTAGGCCGGGGTTGACCCGCAGCACGTCCGAGCCGAGCCCGGCCCGCACCGGCAGGAACGGCAGCCGGTTCGCGGCCGCGTGCAGGCCCCACATGAACATGCCCTCGTCGACCTCCGTCAGCTCCAGCGCCCCGCGTTCGCGGGCCGCGCGGTAGTGCGGTTCGAGCGGGACGGAGTCGAGGGTGACGAAGGCCGTCACCAGCCTGCGCACCCGGCCGGCCGCGACCAGCATGCCGACGTCCGGGCCGCCGTACGCGACCAGCGTCAGATCCTTGATGCCGCTCCGGAGTACCGCTCTGACCAGGGACATCGGCTTGCGCCGGGAACCCCAGCCGCCGATGCCGAGGGTCATGCCGCTGCTCAGCCGGGCGACGGCCTCGTCGGCGGTCATCGTCTTGTCAGTCACTCCCCGCACCCTCCTTCCCGAAGGTGTCGCGCACCCGGTCGGCCACCCCGCTGAGGGCGGCCTCGAAGGTGAAGCCCTGTTCGAAGCGGTAGCCGCGCCGCACGTCGACGGGGTCGATGCCGTTGATGGCGGCCTTGGCCAGGCGCAGCAGCCGGCCGTCCTTGGCGGCAATCTCCCGCGCCAGCTCCAGTGCCGCGGAGCCGAGTTCCCCGCGGGGCACGACCCGCCACACCGAGCCGTGCGCGTGCAGTTCGGCCGCGGTCGCCGTGCGCGAGGTGTAGTACAGCGTCCGCATCAGGTGCGGCGGGACCAGGCGGGCCAGGTGGGTGGCCGCGCCCAGGGCGCCCCGGTCCAGCTCCGGCAGCCCGAAGACGGCGTCCTCGCTCGCCACGATCGCGTCCGCGTTGCCGACCAGCCCTATCCCGCCGCCGAGACAGAAGCCGTGCACCGCGGCCACCACCGGGGTCTCGCACTCGTACACCGCCGCGAACGCCTCCGCGCAGCCCCGGTTGGCGCCGAGCAGCGCCGCGTTCCCGTCCGCCTGTATCTCCTTGATGTCCACGCCCGCGTTGAAGCCCCGGCCCCGCGCGGTGAGCACGACACACCGGATACCGGGGTCGCGGCCGGCCGCGCGCACCGCGTCCGCCAGCGCGAACCAGCCCCGCACCGGCAGTGCGTTCACCGGCGGGTGGTCGACCGTGACGAGGGCGATGCCCTTTTCCGGAGACGAGGTGGAGACACCCATGGACGCATCAGCTACCTTCGCAGTCAGCTGCCTTTCCACCAAACATTTGTTAGGTGTGAGGCTTCGAAGCTAGCAGCCGGTGCGGACGAGCGGGAGGCCCTGTGGATAACTCGCCGAGCGGCAGGACGGTCGTCGTCACCGGCGGTACCAGGGGGGTCGGCGCCGGGATCGCCCGCGCCTTCGCCGAGACCGGCGCCCACGTCGTGGCCTGTGCCCGCCGGCCGCCTGAACAGCCCCTCGAAGGCGTCAAGTTCACCCCTCTCGACCTGCGCGACCCGCCCGCCGTGCGCGCCTTCTTCGACGCCCTGCCCCGCCTCGACGTACTCGTCAACAACGCGGGCGGCACCCCCTACCGGCGGCTCGCCGACGCGGACGCCGAGCGGCACGCCCGGGTGATCGAGCTGAACCTCCTCACCCCGCTGACCGCCTCCCTCGCCGCGTACGAGCAGCTGCGGCGGGCCCGGGGAGCGGTGGTGATGATCGGCAGCGTCAGCGGCGGCCGCCCCTCGCCGGGCTCCGCCGCCTACGGCGCGGCCAAGGCGGGGCTGGAGAACCTCGCCCGGTCCATGGCGGTGGAGTGGGCGCCGGAGGTCCGGGTCAACACCCTCGTGGTCGGCATGGTCCGCACCGAACTGGCCGACCTCCACTACGGCGGGCAGGACGGCATCGACGCGGTCTCCCGCACCGTTCCGGCCGGCCGCCTCGCCGCCCCCTCCGACGTCGGTGCCGCCGCCGTCTTCCTCGCCTCCGAGGCGGCCGCCTACATCAGCGGGGCGAGCCTGCTCGTGCACGGAGGCGGTGAGCGGCCCGCCTTCCTCGGCGCCGCGACTGCCAACAAGCCGTTGGACAAGGAGGACTGAGATGAGCGGAATCTGTGCGGGCCGGGTCGTCGTCGTCACCGGCGCCGGGCGCGGGCTCGGCCGGGCCCACGCGCTCGCCTTCGCCGCCGAGGGCGCCCGGGTCGTCGTCAACGACCTCGGCGTCGGCCTCGACGGCGGGCCGGGGCAGGACAGCCCGGCCAGGGCCGTCGTGGACGAGATCCGGGCGGCCGGCGGCGAGGCGGTGGCGCACGGCGGCGACATCGCGACGGACACCGGCGCCCAGTCGCTGGTGGCGGCGGCCCTGGACGCGTACGGCCGCCTCGACACCCTCGTGAACAACGCCGGTTTCCTGCGCGACCGCATGCTTGTCAACCTCGCCGAGGACGACTGGGACGCGGTCGTGCGGGTGCACCTCAAGGGCCACTTCCTGCCGCTGCGGCACGCGGCCGCGCACTGGCGGGCCGAGGCCAAGGCGGGCCGCACCCCGGTGGCCCGGATCGTCAACACCAGCAGCGGCGCGGGCCTGCTGGGCTCGGTCGGGCAGGGCAGCTACAGCGCCGCCAAGGCCGGGATCATCGGTCTCACCCTGGTCGCGGCGGCCGAACTGGCCCGCTACGGCGTCCAGGTCAACGCCATCGCCCCGGCCGCCCGCACCCGGATGACCGAGCAGGCCTTCGCCACGGCCATGGCCGCCCCCGACGCCGGTTTCGACGCCATGGCCCCCGGGAACGTCTCCCCGCTCGTGGTCTGGCTGGGCTCCGCCGCGAGCACCGGAGTCACCGGGCGGGTGTTCGAGACGGAGGGCGGCCGGATCACCGTCATGGAGGGGTGGCGGCCTGGTCCGACCGCCGACAAGGGGGCCCGGTGGAGCCCCGCGGAGGCGGGGGAGGCGGCACTGAAACTGCTGGCCGAGGCGGCGGCGCCCGGGGCGGTGTACGGAGCGTGAGACCAGGGGCGCGGTTCCGGCGAGACGGGATCTAGGTGTCGCACTCCAGTACCGTCCGGCACAGTGAGCACCGGGCCCGGACCCGGCCCCGCACCGGCACCCTGATCCGCTGGTGGCAGGTCGGGCACGGGAACGAGACCCGCAGCCGGCCCCCGCTGTCGGGGGAGAAGGCGTAGGAGGCACCGGGCTGCGGGGGCGGCGCGCCGGGGGCGTGGCGGCGGTCCCGGGCGTAGCGGCGGCGGCCCGCCCAGCCGGCGGCGCTCAGCGGCGGCTGCTCCTCGTCCTGGCGGGCCCGGGTCATGCCCTTCTGGTACGCCGTGTAGGCCTGCGGGCTGGTGAACCACACCGACGGGTCCTCGTGGAAGACGAGGGCGCGCTTGGCCAGCACGTAGCCGAACTCCTCAGGGGTGAGGTAGCCGAGCTTCTGGGACGCCTCGCCGTGCTCCCGGTAGGCGTCCAGGAGCAGCCAGCCGGCCCCGAGGTAGGTGGTCGCCGTGTCCGTGAGGATCTCGTTCTCCCGGACGCCCGGGAAGGACAGGTCCAGGCGGTGCAGGTACACGTGCATCACCTCGTGGGCGAGGGCCGCGCCGATGTCCCTGCGGTGGGTGCGGAACCGGTCGTTCAGCTCGATGAAGTACTCGGGGCCCGCGGTGAGTTCGACGTTCGCCGCGTGGGTCATGTCCTTGAAGCCGACGATCATGCGGGCGTCGGGCAGGCGGAAGTGCCGGACCATCTCGCGGGCGACGCGCTGCGAGCCGAGGTGGAGGTCGTCGGTGTCGCAGAACGCGACGTCGGCGGGGAGGACGCTGGTGGCGAAGGTCTGGACGGTGTCGTACGACAGGCGCCGGTACAACGCCGTGATGGCGGCCCGCACGGTGTCCAGGTGCGGGTAGCCGTGTTCCACCGGGCCGCCGTTCGCCACGTCAGTTACCCCCACGGACGCCGCTGGAGCTGTCTTTCACAGTATGCGGGGGATGGGCGAAAACGGGGACAGAAGGCTGTTCGGACACCGCGGGCCGGTGGGGGCTGATCGCGCAGTTCCTCCCCCAGCCTTCGGCCGGGGGTACCCCCGGCGCCCCTAAAGGGGCGCTACCTGTACCGTTCCTTGATCAGTCCCCTGGAGCTCCAGCACCCACACCTCGTTCTCGCCCTCCCTCAGGACCGGGCCCGGCACGTAGAGCGACTCCTGGGGGCCCGTCGACCAGTAGCGGCCGAGGTTGAAGCCGTTGATCCAGACGAAGCCCCGGGTCCAGCCGGGGAGATCCACGCGCGCGTCCCCGGCGCCGCGGACCGTGACCGTTCCCCGGTACAGGCCCGGTGCGCCGTCCTCCGGAAGGGGGCCGAAGGACACCGCCGCCACGCCCCCCTCGAACGCGTCCAGGTCGAGTCCACGCGCGCGTACCCCGTGCAGGAACTGCCGCTCGTGCAGGATGCCCCCGGTGACGCCCTTCGGCTCGCCCGAGCGCGGGCCGTAGTTGACGCGGCCCAGGGACTCCACCCACAGCTCCACGCGCGCGGGGCCGGCGACCGGCTTCTGGAGCTGGGGTTCCTCCTCGGTGAGGACCCCGGCCCGCTCGCCGTCGACGTACACGACCGCGAGGTCGCGCAGCCCCCGCGCGGTGAGCGGGTACGGCTGGCGCGGGCCCGGCACGTCCACCTCGTAGCGGACCAGGCCCCGGGCGATGTCCAGCTCCTCGAAGGTGGGCGGGACCGGGTGGACGCGTTCGGGAGTGCCGAGGGACTCCAGGACGCCGCTGAGCGGGGCCCACGCGGTCACCTCCGCGTCCGCCGGTGAAGCGAGCACGGGCGGGGCCGGGGGCAGTTCGGGCAGCGGGGCGTCGTGGTAGCCGGCGAGGACCTCGCGGAAGCGCCAGAACTTCTCCGTGGGGCGGCCGTACTCGTCGATCGGGGCGTCGTAGTCGTAGGACGTCACGTCCGCCTCCAGCGGGCCCTCGTGGAGCTCGCCGCCGGGGCGGTTGGCGCCCGCCCAGCCGGCGAAGTTGGTGCCGCCGTGCGCCATGTAGACGTTCACCGACGCCCCGCACTCCAGGATCTCCCGCAGCGCCGCCGCCGCGTCCCCGGCGTCCCGTACGACGTGCTCGCCGCCCCAGTGGTCGAACCAGCCGCACCAGAACTCCATGCACATCAGCGGGCCGTGCGGCTGGTGGCGGCGCAGGGTCTCGAAGGCCTCGCGCGCGTGCGAGCCGAAGTTCACGGTCGCGAGCAGCCCGGGGACCGAGCCGCCGGTGAGCATGTGGTCCTCGGGGCCGTCCGAGGTGACCAGCGGCACCGTGACACCCTCGGCGCGCAGCAGGTCGGTGAGGTGGGCCAGGTAGACGGCGTCGGAGCCGTAGCTGCCGTACTCGTTCTCGACCTGCACCATGATCACCGGGCCGCCCCGGTCCAGCTGCCGGGACACGACCTCGGGCAGCAGCCGGCGGAACCAGCGGTCCGTGTACCGGAGGAACCGCTCGTCACGCGTGCGTGCCGACGCGCCCAGCTCGCCCGTCACCCAGTGCGGCAGCCCGCCGTTCTCCCACTCCGCGCAGATGTACGGCCCCGGCCGCACGATCGCCCACAGGCCCGCCTCCCGCGCCGTGTCCAGGAAGCGGCCGAGGGCCTCGACGTCGCGGAAACCGCCGGGGTGCGGCTCGTGCAGGTTCCAGGGGACGTAGGTCTCGACGCAGTTCAGCCCCATGGCGCGCAGCAGCGCCAGCCGGTGGCCCCATTGCTCCTCGTGCACCCGGAAGTAGTGCAGCGCGCCGGACAGCAGCCGTACCGGCCGGCCGTCCAGCAGGAAATCCGTTTCGCCCACCGTGAAGTCGCTCATACGCTCACCTTGGCCTGCTGGCGTGCGCCGACACCATGGACAAAGATCAGCAGCACTTGGACGGAAGATACGCACGGAAGATACGCACGGAAGGGGCGCGCAGTGCCGCAGGGAGCGCCGGTCTTCCGCACCTGGATGCGGTTCTTCACGCCCGGCGCCGTCCACCACCGGCTCGGCCTGGTCTGCCTCGGCGTCGGCCTCCAGCACGGCGCGGTGCCCGCCGTCGGACCGCGCGTGCTGGACGGGCACGTCGCCGTGGTGATCAGCTCGGGCCGGGGCTGGTACCGGATGCCCGACGGGCGCCGCACCACCGTCACCGCGCCCGCGCTGGTGTGGCTCACCCCCGGCGTCCCGCACCACTACGGCCCCGACCCGGACAGCGGCTGGGACGAGGCGTTCGTCACCTTCACCGGACCCGACACCGCGACCTACACGGAACTCGGCTACATCGAGCCCGAGCGGCCCGTGGTCCCGCTCGCGGACGCCACCGGACCCCGGGACGTCATCGCCCGTATCGCCCGCGCCGCCCGCCATGGCAACCCCCTCCTGGAGGTCGAGGCCGCCGCGGCCGTGCACGAGCTCCTCGTCGCCCTGCGACGCGCGCGTGCCGACCTCGCCCCCGACGGTGACCCGGTGCTGCACGCGCTGGCCCGGGACGCCTGCACCGGGATGACCGTCGCCGACCACGCGGCCCGGCACGGCATGACCCCGGCCGAACTGCGCACCGCCGTCCGCCGGGTCGCCGGGTGCAGCCCCAAGGACTACCTGATCGGCATCCGCCTCGGCCGTGCCCAGGAACTCCTCGCCACCACCGGACTGTCAGTCGCCGCCGTCGCCCGCCGCGTCGGCTACGACGATCCGGCCTACTTCTCCCGCCTGTTCACCCGCCGGGTCGGCACGGCCCCGGTGCGCTTTCGCGCCCAGCAGAGCCGGGCCGTGCCCGACGACTGGAACGAGGGCCTCCAGGAGGACGGCGAACCGGGTCCGCCGGCGGCCGAAACCGCCGACGGCCCTTAGGGATCACCCCGCCGCCCCCCTTAGGGTTGACGCCCATGACCACCAGCAACACCGGTACCGGTGACGTCGACCCCGCCGTCCGCGAGGAACTCGGCCGGCTGCGCGACAGCATCGACAACATCGACGCGGCCGTCGTCCACATGCTCGCCGAGCGCTTCAAGGCCACCCAGCAGGTCGGCCACCTCAAGGCGGTCCACCGGCTGCCCCCGGCCGACCCGGCCCGCGAGGCCCGGCAGATCGCCCGGCTGCGCGCCCTCGCCGAGAACGCCAAGCTCGACCCCGCCTTCGCCGAGAAGTTCCTGAACTTCATCATCGCCGAGGTGATCAGGCACCACGAGTCCATCGCCGAGGACACCGTGAACGGCCGGGAGCCGGACGGGCACTGATCCGGGGAACCCGCAGCACGCCTCGAAGAGCGTCCGGCACCGCAGGGGGACCCCGTGCGGTGACGATCACCGCAGGGCGACCCCCGCGCGGTGACGAGGCGCTCGAACAGGCGCTCCAGGCGCAAGGGGGCGCTCACCAGCGCCGTCTCGGGCCACCCCACGCCCCCGGGCCGGACATATGCCGCGTACCGCTCCCGCCCCTGTGCGTTGCCGGTGTCATCAGGCAGCATGGCCCGCATGTCCGTACTGACTCGCGACGAAGCGCAGAGCCGCGCCGAGCTCCTCGACGTCCACCGCTACACGATCGACCTCGACCTGACCACCGGGGACGAGACCTTCGACTCCCGCACCGTGATCCGGTTCACGGCCCGGTCCGACGGCGACACCTTCGTCGAGATGAAGCCCGCCGACCTGCGCGCCGTCACCCTCGACGGACAGCCCCTCGACCCCGAGACGCTCGACCTGGACCGGCTGCCCCTGAAGGACCTCACTGCCGGGGAGCACGAGCTGCGCGTCGAGGCCACCATGCGCTACTCGCGCACCGGCGAGGGCATGCACCGCTTCACGGACCCGACGGACGACGAGGCCTACGTCTACAGCCAGATGTCCATGGAGGACGCACAGCGCGTCTTCGCCGTCTTCGAACAGCCCGACCTCAAGGCTGTCTTCGAAGTGACGGTCAAGGCCCCCGAAGGCTGGACCGTACTGGCCAACGGCATCACCGAACACCTCGGCGAGGGCCGCTGGCAGGCCGCTGCCACCCCGCCGATCTCCACCTACCTCGTCGCCGTCGCCGCCGGTCCCTGGCACTCCGTGCGCACCGACCACCGCGGCTTGCCCTTCGCCATCCACTGCCGCCGGTCCCTCGCTCCCCACCTGGACGCGGACGCCGAGGAGATCTTCGAGATCACCAAACAGTGTTACGACCGCTACCACGAGAAGTTCGACGAGCCCTACCCCTTCGACTCCTATGACCAGGCCTTCGTCCCCGAATTCAACTTCGGCGCCATGGAGAATCCCGGCCTGGTCACCTTCCGCGACGAGTTCGTCTACCGCTCCGCCGTCACCGACACCGAGCGGCAGACCCGCGCGATGGTCATCGCCCACGAGATGGCCCACATGTGGTTCGGCGACCTCGTCACCCTCCGGTGGTGGGACGACATCTGGCTGAACGAGTCCTTCGCCGAGTACATGGGCTACCAGACCCTCACCGAGGCCACCCGCTACACCGACACCTGGGTCGACTTCGGGGTGGCCCGCAAGGCCTGGGGCTACGACGCCGACCAGCGCCCCTCCACCCATCCGGTCGCCCCCGAGGCCGTCGACGACACCGCCGCCGCCCTGCTCAACTTCGACGGCATCTCCTACGCCAAGGGCGCCTCCGCGCTGCGCCAGCTGGTCGCCTGGATGGGCGAGAAGGACTTCCTGGCCGGCATCAACATCCACTTCCGGCGGCACCGGTTCGGCAACGCCACCCTCGCCGACTTCATCGACTCCCTGGCCGCCGCCACCGAACGCGACGTGCACGCCTGGGCCGACACCTGGCTGCGCACGACCGGCGTCGACACCCTCACCCCGGCCCTCGCCACCGCGGCCGACGGCACCCGCACCCTCACCGTCGAGCGCACCGGCAGCCGCCCGCACCGCATCTGCGTCGGCGTCTACGACCAGGACCTCACCGACGAGGGCCGGCTCACCCTGCGCGAGCGCATCGACCTCGACGTCCCGCAGAGCACGCCCCAGGTCCTCGGCAAGCGCCCCGCCCTGCTCGTGCTCAACGACGGCGACCTGACCTACGCCAAGGTCCGCTTCGACGCCGAGTCCGCCGCCACCGTCCGCGCCCACCTGTCGGGCCTGCCCGACCCGCTGACCCGCGCGGTGGTCTGGAACGCCCTGCGGGACGCGGTCCGCGACGGCGAGCTGTCGCCGGCCGCCTACCTGGAGACCGCCCGCGCCCACCTCCCGCACGAGACCGACCTCGCCCTCGTCCAGGGCGTACTGGCCTTCACCGCCGTCCACGTCGTCGACCGGTACCTCAGGCCCGAGGACCGCCCCGCCGCCCTCGGCACCGTCTCCGCCCTGTGCCGCGACTTCATCCGGCGCACCGAGGACGGCGACAACCCCGGACTGCGCCTGATCGCGGTACGGCACTTCATCGCCGCCGCCGCCCACCCCGACACCATCGCCGCCTGGCTCGCCGAGGGCACCGTGCCCGGCGGACCCGAGCTCGACCCCGAGCTGCGCTGGCGCATCATGACCCGGCTCGCCGTCCTCGGCGCCGTCGACGAGGACCGGATCGCCGCCGAACTGGCCCGCGACCCCAGCGCCAGCGGCCAGGAGGGCGCCGCGCGCTGCCGGGCCGCGCTGCCCGACCCGGAGGCCAAGCGCGCGGCGTGGGAGGCGATGTTCAGCGGCGACGAGCTGTCCAACTACCTGTTCACGGCCACCGCCGAAGGCTTCTGGCACCCCGAACAGGCCGACCTGGTCCGGGACTACGTGCCGCGCTACTACCGGGACGCGGTCGCGGTGGCCGCCCGGCGCGGCCCCCGCATCGCCACGGTCACCGGCCGGCAGGCCTTCCCCGCGCACGCCGTCGACGCCGAGAACCTCGCCCTCGGCCGGGCCTGTCTGGCCGACGCCGAGCCGGTGACGGCCCTGCGCCGCCGCCTGGTCGACGAACTGGACGACCTGGAAAGGGCGTTGCGGGTCCGCGAGGCATAGGACCCGGGTCCGCGAGGCACAGGCTGCGGACGCACCACGAAACGGGCGCGGCCGGTCCGCAAGCACGATGCGGGGACCGGCCGCCGCTCCTAGGCTCGGTGCCGGAGAAGCACCACAGACCCAGGGAGAGACCCGTGATCGTAGTCACCGGTGCCACCGGCAACGTCGGCCGCGCCCTCGTCGCACGTCTCGTCGCCGGCGGGCAGCCCGTACGGGCGCTCACCCGCGCCCCGGAGACGGCCGGCCTGCCCGACCAGGCCGAGGTGGTGCGGTTCCGGGCGGAGGACCCGGCCCCGCTGCTCACGGGGGCGACCAAGGTCTTCCTGTACGTCCAGGGAGCGGGCGGGCGGCTGCCCGAACTCCTCGCCGCGGCCCGCACGGCCGGGGTGCGCCGGGTCGTCCTGCTCTCCTCCGGGATCGTCCGGGAGGGCGCCGACGAGACCCACCCCATCCACGTCATGCACGCCACCGCCGAGCGGCAGATCCGCGACAGCGGGCTCGCCTGGACGTTCCTGCGCCCCAACGCGTTCGCCACCAACGCCCTCCAGTGGGCGCCCCAGATCCGCGCCGGGAACACCGTGCGCGGCGTCTTCGCCGGCATGCTCACCGCACCCATCCACGAGGACGACATCGCCGCGGTCGCCGAACGCGCCCTCCTCGACGACGGCCACGAGGGCGCCGCCCACCGCCTCACCGGGCCCGCCGCCACCACCAACACCGACCAGATCGCCGCGATCGGGCGGGCCGTCGGCCGCGAGCTGACCTTCGTCGAGGTGCCGCCGCAGGAGGCCGCCCCGCTGTTCCCGGGGACCCCGCCGGAGTTCCTCCAGGGCCTGCTGGAGACCTTCGCGGCCACCGTCGGCGTGCCACCGGAGATCACCGGCACGGTCGAAGAGATCACCGGCAGCCCGGCCCGCACCTTCGGTCAGTGGGCCGCCGATCACGCGGCCGACTTCCGCTCGTGAAGTCCCTGCTCTTCGACCGGCCCCGTCAGCCCGCGGACAGGCGCAGCTCCGCCCGGCGCACCCCGCCCTCCCGCGGCCCCGCCCGCCGGTTCCCCACCTCGGCCGTCCGGGACGTCTCCGCTCCCAGCGTGAAGCCCAGGCGCTCCAGGAAGCACTCCCCGGAGCGCCAGCCCGGTGGCACCGACGCCGTCACCAGGGACACCCCGCCGGCACGCGCGAGCAGCGACTCGGCCAGCGCCCGCCCGAGGCCCCGGCCCCGCGCCCAGGGCGCCAGCAGGAACAGCCCCACCGCGACCGCGCCGGGCGCCGGATGGTTCCGCACCGCGTCCACCAGGCCCGAGACCACCCCGTCCCGCTCCAGCACCAGCAGCACCTTGTCGTCGGGTGCGGCGCCCTCGGGCAGCCCGTAGAACAGGCTCTGCACGTCCCCGGGCCCCGACGGCAGCCCGGTCGCCGCCACGAACCAGTCCTCGCAGGCCTCGAAGAGGTCCAGCAGCGGCGCCTCGTCCGCGGGCCGCGGCTCTCGCACCAGCACCCGCTCACCGGGCACGTCGATCATCCACGCGTCAACCACGCGACCGACGTTAACCCCCGGTCAGCCGTGGTCTCAACGCCCTTTCACCGCTTGCTCCGACGCGCCCGGGGCGCACCGCCCCGACAGGTTTTCCCCGCACGGCAGTACCCACTTTCGGGTTTCGATCGTTGAACTTTGGGGGCGCGCAGACCCAATCCCGTACAAGCTGGAACTCCCCCCGCGGACAACCCCTTTCGGCCGGCGCCCCGAGGAGATCCCATGAGCACGCCGCCTCTCGCATCCGGACCCCAGGGCCCCGACGCCCTGCGGCCTCTGCTGGACACCGTGCTCGACGCGCTGCGCGACGGCGGCCGGGCGCGCGGCGGGCCGCTGCCCGCGGGCGGACCGGAGGCGGTGGCCGAGCGGGTCGCGGAGGCGGTGGGGGACGTCCTCCCGGACGACGGTGACCCCGACGCCCTGCGCACCCTGGTGGCCGCCCTCGCGGAGGGCGCCGCCGACCCCGCCGACCCGCTGTGCGCGGCGCACCTGCACTGCCCGCCGCTGGCCGTCGCGACCGCCGCCGACCTCGCCGCGAGCGCGCTCAACCCGTCCCTGGACTCCTGGGACCAGGCCCCGGCGGCCGCCGCCCTGGAAGCACTGGTCACCCGCACCCTCGCCCACACCATCGGCCTCTCCGACGCGGTGGTCACCACCGGCGGCACCGAGTCCAACCAACTCGCGCTGCTCCTGGCCCGCGAGGCCCTCGGGAGCGGCCTCCGGCTGGTCTGCGGGGCCAACGCCCACCACGCGCTGCCCCGCGCCGCCTGGCTGCTCGGCCTGCCCGACCCCGTCGTGGTCCCCGCCCCGAACGGCACCCTCGACCTGGCCGCGCTCCACGACGCCCTCACCCACCTGCCCCGGCCGCTGCTGGTCGCCGCCACCGCCGGCACCACCGACGCCGGGCTCATCGACCCGCTCCCCGAGATCGCCGGGCTCTGCGCGGCCCACGGCGCCCGGCTGCACGTCGACGCCGCCTACGGGGGCGGCCTCGCCTTCAGCGACCGGCACCGGGACAAGCTCGCCGGTCTGGAACGCGCCCACACCGTCACCCTCGACCTGCACAAACTCGGCTGGCAGCCGGTCGCCGCCGGTCTCCTCGCCGTCGCCCGGCCGGGCGAGCTCGGCGTCCTCCACCACCACGCCGACTACCTCAACGCCGACGACGACACCGAGGCCGGCTACCCCGACCTGCTCGGCCGCTCCCTGCGCACCACCCGCCGCCCCGACGTCCTCAAGATCGCGGTCACCCTCAAGACCCTGGGCCGCACCGGACTCGGCGCCCTGGTCGACCAGGTGTGCGCACGCGCGCGGGAGTTCGCCGTCCTGGTCCGCGAGCACCCCGGCTTCGAGCTCTACGACCGGCCGAACATCAGCACGGTGCTGTTCCGCCCCACCGGCGCCACCGACGACGACGTCGCCGAGGTACGGCGCAGGCTGCTGCACGACGGCCGGGCGGTACTCGGCCGGGCCCGGCTCGACGGCCGGCTCTGGCTCAAGGCCACCCTCCTCAACCCCCACACCCGGCCGGACGAACTGGCCCTCCTCCTGAAACTCGTGGAAGGAACCACCCCCAGATGACCACCCCCCCACGTCACGAGCCCGAAGCACCCCGCGACCTGGTCGGCGTCGGCATCGGACCGTCCAACCTCTCCCTCGCCGCACTCGCCCACCCGCTCGCCGAACTCGACGCCGTCTTCTACGAGCAGCGTCCGGGCTTCGACTGGCACGCCGGGCTCCTGATCGACGGCGCCACCATCCAGGTCCCGTTCCTCGCCGACCTGGTGACCCTCGCCGACCCCGCGAACCCCTGGTCGTTCCTCAACTACCTCAAGGCCCGCGACCGGCTCTTCCCCTTCTACTTCGCCGAGCGCTTCCACATCCGGCGCGCCGAGTACGACGCCTACTGCCGCTGGGTCGCCGAGAGCCTGCCCGGACTGTGCTTCTCCCACCAGGTCGACGCCGTCCGCTGGAACTCCGAACGCGACCTGTTCGAGGTCGACTTCACCCGGCTCGACGCCGAGGGAGAGGCCGAGTCGCTCGGCCGTACGTACACGAGGAACGTCGTGCTCGGGGTCGGGACCGTCCCCCACGTGCCCGATCCGCTCAGACCCCTCGTGGAGTCCCCGGGCGTCCCGGTCATCCACGCGGCCGACTACCTCGACCACCGCGAGGCCTTCCTCGCCGCCGAGCACGTCACCGTCGTGGGCTCCGGGCAGTCCGGCGCCGAGGTCTTCCTCGACCTGCTGCGCAACCGGCCCGCCGGCCGCGAGAAGCTGCACTGGATCGGGCGCGGCGAGGCGTTCGCACCCATGGAGTACTCCAAGCTCGGGCTGGAGCACTTCACCCCTGACTACACCCGCTACTTCCACGCCCTCACGGAACCCGTCCGCGACCGGCTCGTCGCCGCCCAGTGGCAGTTGCACAAGGGCATCGACGCCGGCACCATCGCCGCCATCCACGACGAGCTGTACCGCCGCACGCTGCACGGCGGCTGGCCGGAAGCCGTCCTGACCCCCGGTGTCCAGGTCCGCACCGCCGGACGCGTCGCCACCACCAAGGTCGAGCTCCACCTCGAACACGTCCAGCAGGGCATCCGCTCCCGGCTCACCACCGACGCCGTCGTCCTGGCCACCGGCTACCGCGAGCGCCCCCTCGGCCGCCTGCTCGCCGGGCTCGACCCCTACCTGCGCCGGGACAACAGCGAACGCCCGCGCGTGGACGAGCGGTTCCGGCTCGTCCTCGACCCGTCGGTGACCGGAGCGGCGTACGTCCAGAACGCCGAACTCCACACCCACGGCGTCGGCGCCCCGGACCTGGGCCTGGCCGCCTGGCGCAGCGCCACCATCCTCAACACCCTGACGGGCAAGGACCCCTACCCGCTCCCCGCGCGCACGGCCTTCACCAGCTTCGGCCTGGAGCGGCCGGAGGAGAGGGTCCCGGCGCAGCAGCAGCCGCGGCAGCTCACCCCGCTGGTCGACTGAGCGCTTCGCCGACCGGTCCGAAGGGCGCTGGTCCGGGGACCGGCGCCCTTCGGGACCGCTCAGAACACCGGGGTGCCGTCGCGGGTCAGCTTCCAGTCCACCGACGCGAAGTCCTTCGGGTCCAGGACGCCCTTGGCGGTCACCCACTCGGCGATCCGGGTGCGGATCTCGGTCGACTCCGACCACAGCTCCTTGGCCGAGGCGACGTGGGGGAAGGCGCCGCCGCCGTTGGCGCGGTAGTTGTTCACCGCGAGCACGAACGGTGCGGCGTCGTCGAGGGCGGCGCCGTCGTAGGTGAGGTTCCTGATCCGCGAACCGGCCGCCTGTGCCACGTCGATGTCGTACCGCAGGCCCGAGACGTAGTCGTAGTTGTAGTCCGGGCGGCCGTTCGCGTTGGTCAGCTTCTCCACGTCGACCGCCGCGTCCGCCGCCGTCCGGACGTAGTACTCCGCCGAGTACTCCAGGTACGCCCGGATCTGCGCGCCCGTCATCAGCTTGGCGACCAGCGTGTTGTCGTACACGTACAGGCCCGACAGGTCCCGGACGGTCACGTCGCCGGCCGGGATCTCGGAGGTCCGGGAGAACGGCGAGGCCTGCGCGAGCACCGGCAGCGACGCGTACTCCGTGCCCGCGAGGGCCGCCTTGACCACGTCCTCCTGGACCTTGGTGATCAGGTCGATGATCGGGGCGTCCCGGTAGCGGGCCTCGACGGTGGTGAGGGTCTCGGTCGCGGTGCCGACGACCTGGTTGACGTACGCGACGACCTTCGCGTGCTCGTCCTTCAGGAGCCGGGTGATCTTCGGGTCGTCGGCGACCGTGTTGGAGTTCAGCAGCGAGGCCGCGACCGACTCCACCTCCCACCCGCCGTTGCTGAACACCAGCTCGATGTCGAAGAGGGAGAGGCGCTCGGCGTAGCAGAGCGGCTCGGAGAGGACGACGGTCTTGCCGGTGGCCTCGTTGACGACCTTCAGCTCGGGGATCTCCACGTGCGCGTGGCCGACCAGGACGGCGTCGATGCCGGGCACCTGCCTGGCCACGTTCGCGGCCGCGTTCTCGACGTACGGGACCTGGTCGCCGTAGGAGGAGGTGCCGGAGGAGCCGGAGTGGGCCGAGACCACGACCACGTCCGCGCCCATCGCCTTCAGCTTCGGCACCCACTTCGCGGCCTGCTCCTCAAGACCGGGGAAGGCCAGCTTGCCCTGGACGTAGGCCTTGTCCCAGATCGCGATGCCCGGGTTGGTCAGGCCGAGGACGGCGACCTTGACCGGCGGGGCGCCCGGGACGTGGAACTTCTTGATGAAGTACGGCGGGAAGGCGGGCTTCAGGGTCTTCGCGTCGACCGCGTTGGCGCCGAGCAGCGGGAAGTGCAGCTGGTCCTCGAACCTGCGCAGCGTCTCGATGCCGTAGTTGAACTCGTGGTTGCCGAGCGCCGCCGCGTCGTAGCCGATCGCGTTCATGGCCTGCGCCATCGGGTGCACCGGGCCGCCTTTGGCGGTGATCGGGTCGACCTTGGCGTAGTAGTACGCCAGCGGGGTGCCCTGGATGGTGTCACCGGCATCCAGGAGCAGGGTGTTGCGGCGGCCCTTCGCCTTGCGCACCTGGTCGACCAGGGTCGAGATGCGTGCCAGGCCCATCGCGTTGCCGGCCTTGTCGGAGTACTCCGCGTCCTTGAAGTAGTCCCAGTTGAAGACGTGCCCGTGCAGGTCGGTGGTGCCCATGACGGTGAGGGAGTACCGCCGGGGATGCCGGGCCGGCCGTACCGACGCCCGTGCCGGGGCCGCCGCCGCGCCGGCGATCGCCACGCCCGCTCCGGTCGCGGCGGACTTCTCCAGGAACTTCCGACGGTTCAAGGGCATCTTTTGCTCTCCTTGTGATCAGGTCAACGACGCGCGTAGATTCTGACCTGGTCGTGACCGTCGGCAACAGGCCTGGGAGGTTTCGATCCGGTGACCTGAGCACGCCGCATTCAACAAGTGCGAGATGCTCATAGGAGCGGCCTGCCGCACAATTCAACACTTGTCAATAGGCCTTCACCCAAAGGTTGTTGGGTCGTCATGTACGGCCAATTCTCTACCCGCCGGTAAGGCCTAGGCTCGAACCATGCGCCGAGCAAAGATCGTTTGTACTCTGGGGCCCGCCACCGACTCGTACGACCAGATCAAGGCCCTGGTCGAGGCCGGAATGGACGTCGCCCGATTCAACCTCAGCCACGGCGGCTACGCCGAGCACGAGGAGCGCTACCAGCGTGTCCGCAAGGCCTCCGACGAGACCGGTCGCAGCGTCGGAATGCTCGCCGACCTTCAAGGCCCGAAGATCCGGCTCGGCCGCTTCACCGAAGGCCCCGTACTCCTCGAACGCGGTGACACCTTCGTCATCACGGTCGAGGAGGGCGCCGAGGGCGACCGGCACCAGTGCGGAACGACGTACACGGGTCTGGCGGGTGACGTCACCCCGGGTGAGCGCGTCCTCGTCGACGACGGCAAGGTCTGCCTGGAGGTCACCCGTGTCGACGGGCCCCGGGTGCACACCACGGTGGTCGAGGGCGGCATGGTCTCCGACCACAAGGGCCTCAACCTCCCCGGCGTCGCCGTCTCCGTCCCCGCCCTGTCCGACAAGGACGAGGCCGACCTGCGGTGGGCGCTGCGCACCGGCTTCGACGTGATCGCCCTGTCCTTCGTCCGCAGCGGCCGGGACATCGAGGACGTCCACCGCATCATGGACGAGGAGGGCCGCCGCCTCCCCGTGATCGCCAAGGTCGAGAAGCCGCAGGCCGTCGAGAACATCGACTCCATCGTGGCCGCCTTCGACGGCATCATGGTCGCCCGCGGCGACCTGGGCGTGGAGATGCCGCTGGAGCAGGTGCCGATCGTCCAGAAGCGCGCCGTCAAGCTGGCCAAGCGCAACGCCAAGCCGGTCATCGTCGCCACCCAGATGCTCGACTCGATGATCGAGAACTCGCGCCCCACCCGCGCGGAGGCCTCCGACGTCGCCAACGCGGTCATCGACGGCACGGACGCGGTGATGCTCTCCGGCGAGACCAGCGTCGGCAAGTACCCGGTCGAGACCGTCCGCACCATGGCGAAGATCGTCGAGGCCGCCGAGGAGGACATCCTCGCCAAGGGGCTGCCGCCGCTGACCGAGACCAACAAGCCCCGCACCCAGGGCGGCGCGGTCGCCCGGGCCGCCGCCGAGATGGGCGACTTCCTGGGCGCGAAGTTCCTGGTCGCGTTCACCCAGTCGGGAGACACCGTCCGCCGGCTCTCCCGCTACCGCTCGCCGATCCCGCTGCTCGCCCTCACCCCGGATCCGGCCACCCGTTCCCAGCTCAACCTCACGTGGGGCGTCGAGACCTTCCTCGGCCCGCACGTCGACTCGACGGACAAGATGGTCGACCAGGTCGACGAACTGCTGCTGAAGTACGGGCGCTGCGAGCAGGGCGACATCGTGGTCATCACGGCGGGATCCCCGCCCGGCGTCTCCGGATCCACCAACATGGTCCGGGTTCACCACATCGGTGAGGACGACAGCCCCAAGTGACGTGCGAAGGGCCCCTCCGGCCGACGGAGGGGCCCTTCGGCCACGCAATTACGCGACCTTGGAATCCAAGGAAAAGTGCCCCGGGTCGGACTCGAACCGACACTGTACGGGTTTTGAATCCGTTGCCTGCTGCCAATTGGGCTACCGGGGCTCGAAGAATCCAAGGTGATCCCCGACCCTCCGCGCGTCCACCATACCGTAGCTAGGTAGGCTCTTGTCAGCAGTACCCCTGCCCTGAACGAGGAGCCCCCGTGACCGCCGCCGAGTCGCCCCAGCCAGTCGACGCACCCGACGACAAGTCGCACGTGCCTCCGATGACGACCCGTGTCGTCATCGCCGAGGACGAGGCCCTGATCCGGCTCGACCTGAAAGAGATGCTGGAGGAGGAGGGGTACACGGTCGTCGGCGAGGCGGGCGACGGCGAGCACGCCGTCGAGCTGGCCCGCGAGCACCGCCCCGACCTTGTCATCCTCGACGTCAAGATGCCCAAGCTCGACGGCATCTCGGCGGCCGAAAAGATCGCCGCGGAGTCCATCGCCCCGGTCCTGATGCTCACCGCCTTCTCGCAGCGCGACCTCGTGGAGCGGGCCCGGGACGCCGGCGCGATGGCGTACCTGGTCAAGCCGTTCAGCAAGAGCGACGTCGTCCCGGCGATCGAGATGGCCGTCTCCCGCTTCAACGAGCTGCGGCAGCTGGAGAAGGAGGTCGCCGACCTCACCCTGCGCCTGGAGACCCGCAAGCTGGTCGACCGCGCGAAGTCCGTCCTGCAGACCGAGTACGGCCTGACCGAGCCCGCCGCGTTCCGCTGGATCCAGAAGACGTCGATGGACCGCCGCATGTCGATGCAGCAGGTCGCGGAGGCGGTCATCGCGGACAGCGAGGAGAAGAAGTCCAACAAGGGCTGATGCGACGCGCACGTAGGCCCGCGCCCCGGAGAAACGGGCGCGGGCCTACGTTTTCTTGGGGGCGCTGGGGGTACCCCCGGCCGAAGGCTGGGGGAGGAACTGCGCGACCAGCCCCCACGCACCTGCAGCCGACCGACTGCCTAGTCCTCGCCCAGGTAGGCCTTACGAACCGACTCGTCGTGCAGCAGATCCTGCCCACTGCCCGACAGCACGATGTTGCCGACCTCCATGACGTGCCCCTGGTCGGCCAGCGACAGCGCCGCCTGCGCGTTCTGCTCGACCAGCAGAATCGTCGTCCCCTGCGACTTCAGCTCCACGATCGTCGCCATGATCTTCTGCATCATGATCGGCGACAGCCCCATCGACGGCTCGTCCAGCATCAGCAGCTTCGGCTGGGACATCAACGCCCGCCCCATCGCCAGCATCTGCTGCTCACCGCCCGAGAGGGTGCCCGCGGCCTGCTTGCGCCGCTCGCCCAGGATCGGGAAGAGGTCGTAGGCCCGCTGGATGTCCTTCTCGATGCCCGCCCTGTCCTTCCGGAGGAACGCACCGAGCTGGAGGTTCTCCGCGATGGTCAGGCGGGGGAAGATGTGCCGGCCCTCGGGGGAGTGGGCGAGCCCGAGCGCGACGATCTTGTGCGCCGGGACCCCGCCGAGCGGCTTGCCGTCGAAGACGACCTTCCCCGAGGAGGGCTTGAGCAGCCCCGACAGGGTACGCAGGGTCGTCGTCTTGCCGGCGCCGTTGGTGCCGATGAGGGTCACGACCTGACCGGCCTCGACGCTGAACGAGATGCCCTTGACGGCCTCGATCTTGCCGTAGGCGACCCTGAGGTCCTCGACCTCCAGCAGTGCGGTCACTGGGCCTCTCCCTTGGTGGTGCTGTCCGCCTCGGTGCTCTCCGCGCCGGCGTCCTCCGCTTCGGCCTCCTCCGCGTCGGTGGCCTCCGCGTCCGTGGCCGGGGCCGCGTCGGCGGTCTCGGCCACGGACGCGGCCTCCGCGGCCTCGACGGCGGCGGCCTCCGCCGCCCCCGGGTCGCCCTCGAAGGGCTCGCCCAGATAGGCGGCGATGACCCGGTCGTCCGCCTGTACGACGTCGGAGGTGCCCTCGACGAGCTTCTCGCCCTGGACGAGGACGGCGACCCGGTCGCACAGGTTGAAGATGAAGCGCATGTCGTGCTCGATGACGAGAACGGCGATGCCCTTGTCCCGGATGGCGAAGACCAGTTCCTCGGTGGCCCGGGTCTCCTGCGGGTTCATGCCGGCCGTCGGCTCGTCGAGCAGCAGCAGGCCCGGCTCGCTGGCCAACGCGCGGGCGATCTCCAGCTTGCGCTGCTCGCCGTAGGGCAGGTTGCGCGCGAGGTGGTCGCGCTTGGCGGCCAGGCCGATGAACTCCAGGAGCTCCATGGCCTTCGCCTCGGACTCCTTCTCGGCCTTGCGGAAGCCGGGACCGCGCAGCAGCGCGGACCACAGGCCCTCCTTGGTCCGCGTGTGGCGGCCCACGAGGACGTTCTCCAGGACGGTCATGTTGGCGAAGAGCCGGATGTTCTGGAACGTCCGGGCGATGCCCGCCTGCGTCACCAGGTGCGGCTTGGGCGGCAGCACCTTGCCCTGGTAGGAGACCGTGCCCTCGGTGGGCACGTACAGGCCGGTGAGGCAGTTGAAGAAGGTGGTCTTGCCGGCGCCGTTCGGGCCGATCAGGCCGACGATCTCGCCGCTGTTGACCGTGAAGTCCACGGACCGGACGGCGGTCAGACCACCGAAGCGCATCGTGACGTCACGGGCTTCGAGTACAGGTGTCGTCATGGTTCCTTACGCCCCTGCCTTGGTGACGGCCGGATCGTCGCTCAGCGTCGCCTGTGCCGGTACGTCGAGCTGGCCGGTCTCGTGGAACTCCAGCTGGCGGCGGCGGTTGGCGATGATGCCCTCCGGCCGGAACCGCATCAGCAGGATCAGCGCGACGCCGAAGGCGAACAGCTCGTAGTTCTGCAGGAACTGGAGCTTCTCCGGGACCAGGTAGAGCACGCTCGCGCCGAGCAGCGGGCCGCTGACGGTGCCCATGCCGCCGAGGACGACGGCGGCCAGCAGGAAGGCCGAGTTGGGCGGGGCGGCGCCGGCGAACTGGTACGGCTGCGGGTTCACGCTGTAGTTGACGTGCGCCATCACGGTGCCGGCGAGGCCCGCGAGCGAGGCGCCGAGGGCGAAGGCGATCAGCTTGACGCGGAAGCCGTTGATGCCCATGGCGGTGGCGGCGGTCTCGTCCTCGCGGATGGCGATCCAGGAGCGGCCGATACGGGAGTCGGCGGCGCGGGTGAAGACGAGCACGACGATCGCCGTGACGATGAGCATCAGGAACAGGTAGTTGGCGAACCGGCCCAGGTTGTGCCCGAGGACGTCGTGCGACTCGCCCAGGTTGAACCCGAAGATGTTCAGGTCCGGGATCTGGGTGATGCCGTTCGGGCCGCGGGTGATGTTCGGTCCGGAGTCGCCGTCGAGGTTGTTGACGGTGATCCGGAAGATCTCACCGAAGCCGAGCGTGACGATGGCCAGGTAGTCGCCGCGCAGCCGCAGGGTCGGTGCGCCGATCAGCACACCGAAGACCAGCGAGGCGGCCATGCCGGTGAGGGCCGCGGCCCAGAACGGGAAGTGCACACCGGAGAACCGGGAGTACTCCGAGCCGGAGACCAGGGCGGCCGCGTAGGCGCCGACGCCGAGGAACGCGACGTAACCGAGGTCGAGGAGACCGGTCAGGCCGACCACGATGTTCAGGCCCAGGGCGACGGTGGCGAAGATCAGGATGTTCACGCCGACGTTGGCGTTGTGGTCGTCGTTCTGGGTGAACGGGAAGGCCACGGCGGCGACGAAGGCGAGCGCCGAGGCGAACCCCTTGTGGTGGGCCGCGGTGGTCGCGAAGCGGTCGACGAGGCCGGTGTGCATCAGACCCCAGGCGGCGAAGACGAGCAGCAGCAGGTAGCCGATGAAGGTCTCGCTGGCGTCGTTGTCGATGCCGATGCCGTAGGAGAAGGCCAGCAGGCCGAGCGCGACGCCGACCGTGAGGACGAGGCGCTCGACGAGCGGCGACGCCTTGCCGGGAGCGGGCAGCTGAGGCTTGGTCAGGTAGCCGCGGAAGCCGGTGCCGGGGGCCGGGTGGGGCAGCGCGAGGGCGCCGACGACGGGCAGCGCGGAGGCCGCCATCGCCACGTAGGCGCCCGGGTCGAGGTTGACCAGGCCGCCGAGGTCCACGGCGATGGCGATGCCGGTGAACCAGCAGACGGCGAAGGCCGACAGGGTCGTCAGGAAGACCGGGGAGGTGGCGCCCGCCGGGTTCAGCCAGCGCAGCCCCTTGACGTCCCACAGGGTCAGCCCGGACAGCAGGGTGAGGACGCCGCCCACGAGGGCGAGGATCTGCAGGCCGGCCGGGTAGCCGTAGACCGTCAGGTCGCCGGGGAAGTCGGAGGTCCAGGTCCAGCTGAGGAAGGTGCTGGCGATGGTGCCCACGGCACCTACGACGATGAGCAGCCGGGCGGCGGACAGCGGCAGCGGGACGGGCCCGCGGCCGGCCGTGGCCGGGGAGTTGGTGGTGTCGGTCATGCTGCTCACGCCCTGTCCGCGACGCGTTCGCCGAGCAGACCCTGTGGTCTGAAGAGGAGTACGAGGATCAGCAGGACGAAGGCCCACACGGAGGCCCAGCCGCCGCCGCCGAGCTGCTGCATGCCGGGGATGTTGGCGATGTAGGCGGTGGCCATGGCTTCGGCGATACCGAGGACGAGGCCGCCGAGCATGGCGCCGTAGATGTTGCCGATGCCGCCGAGGACGGCCGCGGTGAACGCCTTCAGACCGGCGATGAAGCCCATGTCGTAGGAGACCGAGCCGTACTTGAGGCCGTAGGAGACACCGGCGACGGCCGCGAAGAAGCCGCCGATCGCGAAGGCGATGACGATGATGCGGTTGGTGTCGATGCCCATCAGCTGGGCGGTGTCCGGGTCCTGGGCGGTGGCCTGCATGGCGCGGCCGGTGCGGGAGAGCCGGACGAACAGGGCGAGGACCGCCATGCACAGCGGAGCGGCGATGATCAGGAAGATGTCACCGCTCTGCACGGTCACGGAGCCGATGTGCAGCGGTCCGAACGGCAGTTGCGGGAAGACCCGGGCGGTCTTGGCGTCGCCGTCGACGTGGTACCAGTTGAAGACCGCCTGCTGGAGCGCGAGCGACAGGCCGATCGCGGTGATCAGCGGGGCGAGGCGTGGTGCGCCGCGCAGCGGCCGGTAGGCGAAGCGTTCGGCGCCGACGGCGATGAGGACGGCGACCAGGGCGCCGCCGATGAGCATCGCCGGCAGGGCTACCCACATGGATATGCCGTCCGGCAGGAGAAGGTAGACCGTGAGGGCGCCGAAGCCTCCGGTCATGAAGATCTCGCCATGGGCGAAGTTGATGAGCTGGACGATGCCGTACACCATCGTGTAGCCGATGGCGATCAGACCGTACATCGAGCCGAGGAACAGCCCGTTGGCCAGCTGCTGCGGCAGGGTGTTCACCGCGTGGCCTCCATGTGGTGGGGAGCGTCAGGGGGGGCGTAGAGGGCGGGCCGCGCGGTGACGGTTGGTCTGTGCCGCGCGGCCCTGGTACTGCAATGTGCTTCGGCTGGTTACTTCGGGGTGGCCACACCGCTCTGGACGGACTTCCACGCACCGCTGACGACCTTGTAGACGGTCAGCTGCTTGTTCGTGGTGTCGCCGTACTGGTCGAACGCGATCTTGCCGGAGATGCCGTCGAAGGTGTTCTTCTGGACGGCGCCGACGATCTGGGAGCGGGCGTCGTCCGGGATCTTGCCGTCCTTCACGACGCTGCCGATGGCCTTGATGATCGCGGTGGTGGCGTCGTAGGAGTACGAGCCGTAGGTGCCGTAGTCACCGGGGTACTTCTTGGCCTTGTAGGTGGCCACGAAGTCCTTGGCGGCGGGCAGGGTGTCGACCGGGACGCCGATCGACGTGGCGAGGTCGCCCTCGGCGGACTTGCCGGCGGTCTTGATGTAGGTGTCGCTGAAGATGCCGTCGCCGCCGAACAGCGGGATGTTGGCGCCCGCGGCCTTGAGCTGCTTGGTGAGCACCTGGGCCTCGTCGTACTGGCCGCCGTAGTAGAGGATGTCGGCGCCCGAGTTCTTGATCTTGGTGACCAGGGTGGAGAAGTCGCGGTCACCGGTGTTGACGTGGTCGGTCCCGATGACCTTGCCGCCCTGCTTGACGAACTGCTCCGAGAAGATCTTCGACAGACCGGCGCCGTAGGTCTGCTTGTCGTCGACGACGAAGGCCTTCTTCTTCTTGGCGCCGTTGAAGGCGTAGTCCGCCGCGTAGGCGCCCTGGAGGGCGTCGGTGGTCGCGGTGCGGAAGTACGTCTTGAACGGGCGGGACGGGCTGGTCTGCCAGTTCTTGCCCATGGTCAGCTCGGGGTTGGTGTTGGACGGCGAGATCTCCACCAGGTTGGCGGTGGCGAAGACCTGCTGCATCTGCGTGGCCACACCGGAGTTGAGCGGGCCGACGACGCCGAGCACCGTCTTGTCCGAGACGAGCTGGGTGGCGTTCTGCTGGCCGGTGGCCGGAATCGCCTTGTCGTCCAGCGCCTTGATCTTGAAGGTGACGCCCGGGACGGTCTTGTTCTTGTTGGCGTCGTCGACGGCGATCTGGGCGCCGTACTGGATGCCGAGACCCGTGGCGGAGTTCTGGCCGGTCAGCGGGGCGTCGACGCCGATCGTGACCGTCACGTTGCCGCTGTCGCCGCTCTTGCTGTTGTCGTCGCGGGAGCCGCAGGCGGTGAGGGTCAGGGCTCCGGTGGTCAGCACGGAGGTAAGAATCACCAGAGAACGCTGTCGCACAATCGATCCTTTCCGCGGGCATGCGCCCCCTCGCAGGGAACGACGGATGCCGCGCCGGTACCGAACTCCCTATGGAGCGGTGACTGGCCGTGACTCTAAGCGCGGGTGAGGAACGTGGAGGAGAGCTTGTCCAAGGCTGTGACGCTCTTGTTATGACACGAGGTAATGCAGAGCGGTACATCGTGGGGGGAAAGCAGGAATTGAGCCCGATTCGCCCCGTCCGCATTCTGAGAACCTGCAGGACCCGGCATGATCCGTTCAGGTGTCTCGACGGTTTTGGGCATGACGCCCGGCCGTTGCTGTGGGCGACTTTCGAGACGGGCGGGAGACGCGGCGGACCCCGGGAACTGGGGTGGGACGGCGAATGCGGATTACACGCGTATTACGTAGAGTTACGCCGAGGAAAGAAAGTCAAGCCTTCGGAACTTTTTCGCATTTCTCGCGGGGCGGGCGGCGGCGCCGCCGACGGTTCGCTGCCCGCCCCGCCGTCCTCTTACCGGGCGCCGGCCTCGGCATGCGGCGCCGAGGCCTTCGTCCCGGCGGGGCGCCCATCAGGCGCCGGCGCCCCGGAGGTTGACCTCGTCGCCCGGGCGCACGTCACGCAGCAGGCAGGTCAGACGCGCGCTGCACACCCGGCGGTCCTCCTCGTCGCTGATCACGATCTCGTAGGTCGCCGTGGACCGCCCCCGGTGGACCGGCGTGGCCACGCCGGTGACCAGACCGGAGCGGGCCCCGCGGTGATGCGTGCAGTTCAGGTCGACACCGACCGCGAGCTTCGAACTGCCGCCGTGCAGCATGGCGCCGACCGAGCCCAGGGTCTCCGCCAGCACCGCGCTGGCACCGCCGTGCAGCAGCCCGTACGGCTGGGTGTTGCCTTCCACGGGCATGGTGCCGACGACCCGTTCCGCCGAAGCCTCGACGATCTGCACGCCCATCCGGTTGCCGAGGTGGCCCGCCGAGAAGAGGGCCCGCAGGTCGACGCCGAGCGAGGCGTACTCGTCGATGACCTCCTGCGGGAACTTCACGTGCTGCTGCTCGCCCATGGGCCGGCTCCGTTCGTCGTGCGGCTGTCTCTCTCGACTGAGCAAACGCTCAGTAGGCCGCCGATTCTTCCAGACGCGCCCAGCGGGCCCTCAGACGGCGGCTGTCGGGTGCGGCACACCGGCCTCCAGGCGGACCACCACGGACTTGCTGGCGGGGGTGTTGCTGATGTCCGCCGTCGAGTCGAGCGGCACCAGCACGTTGGTCTCCGGGTAGTACGCGGCCGCGCAGCCCCGGGAGGTCGGGTAGTGCACCACCCGGAAGCCCGGCGCCCGGCGCTCCACGCCGTCCTTCCACTCACCGACCAGGTCCACGTACGCCCCGTCGGCGACGCCCAGCAGCCGCGCGTCCTCCGGGTTCACCAGGACCACCCGGCGGCCGTTCCTGATGCCCCGGTAGCGGTCGTCCAGGCCGTAGATCGTGGTGTTGTACTGGTCGTGCGAGCGCAGCGTCTGCAACAGCAGCCGCCCCTCGGGCAGTTCCGGGTACTCGACCGGGGCCGCGGTGAAGTTCGCCTTGCCGGTGGCCGTCGGGAAGCGCCGCTCGTCGCGCGGGGCGTGCGGGAGCGCGAAGCCACCCGGGTGCGCCACGCGCGCGTTGAAATCGTCGAAGCCGGGGATCACGCGCGCGATACGGTCCCGGACCGTCGCGTAGTCCTTCTCGAACTCCTCCCACGGCGTGCGGCTGCTCTCGCCGAGCACCCGGCGGGCCAGCCGGCACACGATCGCCGGCTCCGACAGCAGGTGCGGGCTCGCGGGCTCCAGGCGGCCGCGCGAGGCGTGCACCATGCCCATGGAGTCCTCGACGGTGACGAACTGCTCGCCGCTGCCCTGGAGATCGCGTTCGGTCCGGCCGAGCGTCGGCAGGATCAGGGCCCGGGCGCCCGTGACGACGTGCGAGCGGTTGAGCTTCGTCGACACGTGCACGGTCAGCCGTGCCCGTCGCACCGCCGCCTCCGTGACCTCCGTGTCGGGCGTCGCGGAGACGAAGTTGCCGCCCATCGCGAAGAAGACCTTCGCCTCGCCGTCGCGCAGCGCGCGGATGGCCCGGACGACGTCGAAGCCGTGCTCGCGCGGGGGCGCGAAGCCGAACTCCTTCTCCAGGGCGTCCAGGAAGGCCGGGGCCGGCCGCTCGAAGATGCCCATCGTGCGGTCGCCCTGCACGTTCGAATGGCCGCGGACCGGGCACACGCCCGCGCCGCTCCGGCCGATGTTGCCGCGCAGCAGAAGGAAGTTGACGACCTCCCGGATGGTCGGCACCGAGTGCTTGTGCTGGGTGAGCCCCATGGCCCAGCAGACGATGGTGCGCTGCGAGGCGAGCACCATGCCGAGGGTCTTCTCGATCTCGTCGCGGGTGAGGCCGGTGGCGGTGAGCGTCTCCTGCCAGTCGGCGGCGCGGGCGGCCTCCGCGAACTCCTCGAAACCGTGGGTGTGCTCGCGCACGAACTCCTCGTCGACCGCGCCCTCGGTCTCCAGTACGAGCTTGTTGAGGAGGCGGAACAGGGCCTGGTCGCCGCCGATGCGGATCTGCAGGAAGAGGTCGGTGAGGGCGGCGCCCTTGACCATGCCCTGCGGGGTCTGCGGGTTCTTGAACCGCTCCAGGCCGGCTTCCGGGAGCGGGTTGACGCTGATGATCTTCGCGCCGTTTGCCTTGGCCTTCTCCAGCGCGGAGAGCATCCGGGGGTGGTTGGTGCCCGGGTTCTGCCCGGCGACGATGATCAGGTCGGCCTTGTACAGGTCCTCCAGCCGGACGCTGCCCTTGCCGATGCCGATCGTCTCGCTCAGCGCCGAGCCAGAGGACTCGTGGCACATGTTGGAGCAGTCCGGCAGGTTGTTCGTGCCCAGCTCGCGCGCGAACAGCTGGTACAGGAACGCGGCCTCGTTGCTGGTCCGCCCCGAGGTGTAGAAGACGGCCTCGTCGGGGGAGGAGAGGGCCGCGATCTCCTCGCCGATGATGTCGAAGGCGCGCTCCCAGCCGATCGGCTCGTAGTGCTCGGCGCCCTCGGCGAGGTACATGGGGTGGGTGAGCCGCCCCTGCTGGCCGAGCCAGTAACCGCTGCGGTGGTGCAGGTCGGCGACCGAGTGCGCGGCGAAGAACTCGGGGGTCACCCGGCGCAGGGTGGCCTCCTCGGCCACCGCCTTGGCGCCGTTCTCGCAGAACTCGGCCGTGTGCCGGTGCTCGGGCTCCGGCCAGGCGCAGCCGGGGCAGTCGAAGCCGTCCTTCTGGTTCACGCGCAGCAGCGTCAGCGCGGTGCGCTTCACGCCCATCTGCTGCTGGGCGATGCGCAGCGTGTGGCCGATGGCGGGCAGCCCGGCGGCCGCGTGCTTCGGCTCCGCGACCTGCGGCGCGTCCTGGACCGGATCCTCCTTGGGCGGCTTCGTCGCCATCGCACGCTCTCCTTCTACGCCGGCACCACTGCCCTGTGCACCCGATACTCGCACGCACCACCGACGACGATCGAGTACGGGCTGCCCGGCGGGAGCGGAAACCAATGCTTGCTTGAGACAGCCGCGCCCTTCCGGCACCCCGCCGGGCTCCGCGTCTCCGTCGGCCGGCGTGCGGCCGCCGGTGCGCTCACCGCACTCCCGGCCGCCGGCCCTCGCTGTCAGTGCGGCGTGGCAGGATCGGGGGCGTGGCAGAGACAGCAGCGAAGCAGACCGACAAGACCCCCGGCGGCCCCCGTCCCCGGCTGATGCTCATGGACGGGCACTCGCTGGCGTACCGCGCGTTCTTCGCGCTGCCCGCGGAGAACTTCACGACCGCGACGGGCCAGCCGACGAACGCGATCTACGGCTTCGCTTCGATGCTGGCCAACACCCTGCGTGACGAGGCGCCCACGCACTTCGCGGTGGCGTTCGACGTCTCGCGCAAGACCTGGCGCTCCGAGGAGTTCACCGAGTACAAGGCGAACCGCTCCAAGACCCCGGACGAGTTCAAGGGCCAGGTCGAGCTGATCGGCGAGCTGCTCGACGCCATGCACGCGCAGCGCTTCGCCGTCGAGGGCTTCGAGGCCGACGACGTCATCGCCACCCTCGCCACCCAGGCCGAGGCAGCGGGCTTCGAGGTCCTGATCGTCACCGGCGACCGCGACTCCTTCCAGCTGGTCACCGAGCACACCACGGTCCTCTACCCGACCAAGGGCGTCTCCGAGCTGACCCGGTTCACCCCGGAGAAGGTTTTCGAGAAGTACGGCTTGACGCCCGCCCAGTACCCCGACTTCGCCGCCCTGCGCGGCGACCCGTCCGACAACCTTCCCGGCATCCCGGGTGTAGGCGAGAAGACCGCCGCGAAGTGGATCAACCAGTTCGGCTCCTTCGCCGAGCTGGTGGAGCGCGTCGACGAGGTCAAGGGCAAGGCCGGCCAGAACCTCCGCGACCACCTGGAGTCCGTCAAGCTCAACCGCCGGCTCACCGAGCTGGAGCGCGGCGTGGAGCTGCCGAAGACGGTCGCCGAGCTGGAGCGCGCACCGTACGACCGCAAGAACGTCGCGATGATCCTGGACACCCTGGAGATCCGCAACCCGTCGCTGCGCGAGCGGCTCTACGCCGTCGACCCCGGCGCCGAGGAGGCCGAGTCCACGCCGGTCGCGGAGGCGGGCGTCGAGGTCGACGGCACCGTCCTCGGCACCGGCGAGCTGGCCGGCTGGCTCGCCGGGCACGGCACCGGCCCGCTGGGCGTCGCCACCGTCGACACCTGGGCGCTCGGCACCGGCTCGGTCGCCGAGGTCGCCCTGGCCGCGGCCGGGGGAGCGGCGGCCTGGTTCGACCCCGCCGAGCTGGACGAGGCCGACGAGAACGCGTGGGCGGCCTGGCTGGCCGACGCCGCCCGCCCCAAGATCTTCCACAACGCCAAGGGCGCCATGCGGGTCTTCGCCGAGCACGGCTGGACCATCGACGGCGTCACCATGGACACCGCGCTCGCCGCGTACCTGGTCAAGCCCGGCCGTCGCTCCTTCGACCTGGACGCGCTCTCCCTGGAGTACCTGCACCGCGAGCTGGCGCCGGCCGCCGCGGCCGACGGCCAGCTGGCGTTCGGCGCGGACGACGGCGCCGAGGCCGAGGCCCTGATGATCCAGGCCCGCGCGATCCTCGACCTCGGCGAGGCCTTCGAGGCCCGGCTCCAGGAGGTCGGTGCCGCGGACCTGCTGCGGGACATGGAGCTGCCCACCTCCGCCCTGCTCGCCCGGATGGAGCGGAACGGCATCGCGGCCGACCGCGCGCACCTCGAAGCAATGGAGCAGATGTTCGCGGGCGCGGTGCAGCAGGCCGTGAAGGAGGCGCACGCGGCGGCCGGCCACGAGTTCAACCTGGGCTCGCCCAAGCAGCTCCAGGAGGTCCTCTTCGGCGAGCTGGCGCTGCCGAAGACGAAGAAGACCAAGACCGGCTACACCACCGACGCGGACGCGCTCGCCTGGCTCGCCGGCCAGACGGACAACGAGCTGCCGGTGATCATGCTCCGGCACCGCGAGCAGGCCAAGCTGCGGGTCACGGTCGAGGGCCTGATCAAGACAGTCGCCGCCGACGGCCGCATCCACACCACGTTCAACCAGACGGTCGCCGCGACCGGCCGCCTCTCCTCCACCGACCCGAACCTCCAGAACATCCCGGTCCGCACCGACGAGGGCCGGGCCATCCGCCGCGGGTTCGTCGTCGGCGAGGGCTTCGAGTCGCTCATGACCGCCGACTACAGCCAGATCGAACTGCGCGTGATGGCCCACCTCTCCGAGGACGAGGGTCTGATCGAGGCGTTCACCTCCGGGGAGGACCTGCACAACACGGTCGCCTCCCAGGTGTTCGACGTCGACCGCTCGGCCGTCGACGCGGAGATGCGCCGCAAGATCAAGGCGATGTCGTACGGCCTCGCGTACGGCCTGTCCGCCTTCGGCCTCTCCCAGCAGCTGAACATCGACGCGGGCGAGGCCCGAGGCCTGATGGACACGTACTTCGAGCGCTTCGGCGGAGTCCGCGACTACCTGCGCCGCGTCGTCGACGAGGCCCGCGCCACCGGCTACACGGCGACGCTCTTCGGGCGCCGCCGCTACCTCCCCGACCTCAACAGCGACAACCGGCAGCGCCGGGAGGCGGCCGAGCGGATGGCGCTCAACGCGCCCATCCAGGGCACGGCGGCGGACATCGTCAAGATCGCCATGCTCCGAGTGGACGACGCGCTGCGCGAGGCCGGGCTGAAGTCCCGCATGCTCCTTCAGGTCCACGACGAAATCGTCCTGGAGATCGCCCCCGGCGAGCGCGACCGGGTCGAATCCCTGCTCCGCGACCAGATGTCCAACGCGGTCCACCTCCGCGCCCCTCTCGACGTATCGGTGGGCGTGGGCCCGGACTGGGAGTCGGCAGCGCACTAGCCTCCGGCGAGAGCCGACAGAGGGCATGCTGCCGAGGCGGCCGGCAGAGGGCGCGTTTCCAAGGCAGCCGACAGAGGGCGCCGCTCCCCGATCCTGGTGGAGCGGAGCCTTCCCTGTTTCCGGTCCTGCGGCGGCGGCGCCATCAGTGCCCTTCGCTTCTCCCCTCCTTCGCGTGTCTCCTCCTTCTCCTCTCCTCTCCTTCGCCTCTCTCCCCTCCTGCTTCTTCTCTCCGCTCCTGCTTCTCTCTTGTTCCTTCTTCGTCGCCGCCCTTTTTTCTCCGCCGCAACGGTGCTCAGCCACGACGGCGGCTTCCGGCGGTGCCGGACCCACGGGTTGCGCCAGGTTCGGCACCGCCGAAAAGCGCCGCTTCGGCTGCTCGTCGTTGCGGCGGACAGAAAAGAGGGCGCCGGAGCGGGCAGCGGAGCGAAGCGGGGGCGGAGAGGGAAAAAAGGGGCACGGCCCCGTCACTCGCGTGGACCCCGTCAGAACGCCCCGGCCTCCGCCACCGGCAAGGATGCGGCCATGGGTATACGTATGGTTCACCGCCGGACGCCCCAGAGCAGGCCCCCGGCCAAGGCCCGTTCCGCCTCCGCCTCCGCTCCGGTCACGGCGTCCGCGTCGGCCCCGGCCCTGGCGGTCGGCGCCAGTTCCGCCCGCATCCCCGCCGACCTCGCCGTCACCCTGCGCCGGGCGGCCACCCGATTCCGGCGCCGGCTCCGCGCCCGCCCCGACCTGCGCCGGTGGTTCGACCTCGCCCGCAGCTACCTCGCGCTGCTCCTCGCCGCGCTCCCCGGCCCCCGCCGCCCCCGCACCATGACCGTGTTCGTGGCGAGCCTCACCGAACGGCCGAAGGACTCCGCCGGACCCCGTCGGCCACCGGCACCGGACGCCACGCCCTGACCGCCACGGCGTACCCCAGCACCCCCAGCAGCAGCCCCGCGCCCGTTCCGAAGAGCACGGCGGGCAGCAGCTCCCAGGGCTTCGCCGCAGCCCCCCAGTACTCCCACCACCGCACCGCCCGCCGCACCGCCGCGAGCAGGGCGCAGCCGGTGATTCCGGCACCGGCCCACCACCGGTCCCGTACCGACAGCAGCGGCACCCCCAGCGGCTCACCTGCCGGTGCCCGCCGTACCGCGCGGACCGTGAACACGGCGACCACGGCCGCGCCGACCGCCGAACTGCCGTACTGGAGCAGGGTGTACAGCGGCATGCCCGCGACGTTCCGGCCGATCGCCGGGATCAGCCGCATCCCCCAGCGGTCGTGGTGCGTGAACGCGTCCCAGACGACGTGCGTGAGAGCGCCGAGCACGGCGGAGACGTACCACCAGGCGGTCACGGAGAGCCCGGCACGCGCGCGGGGCGCCCCGCAGCGCACCAGCGCGGCCACCCGCCCCTGCCGGGCGCGGGGCGCGAGGGCCACGAGGGGTTCCCGGACCAGCAGCCACAGCGCCACCAGCGCCCAGGCGAACAGCACGTCGACGGTGACGACACCGGTGAAGGAGTGCGTGAAGTCGCCGAACTCCATGGCATCCGGCACCGCGCTCGCCGCGTAGTAGGTGAGGTCGGGCGCGAAGGACCCCGCGACGAGCACCGCCGGCACCAGCCGCCCGCGCCCGGTTCCGTCGCCGCGCACGGCGGGCAGCACGGCGGCGGCATGGCTGAGAGTGAACGGCACCCGGGCCTCCTGGAGCGGTCGTCGGCCGGAGCGCCGAACAAGTGATCGCGTACGGCAAGTATCCGGGACACCACCATCGTTCAACGGGGGATGGCCAACTGGTGAAAATCGGGCACCGCCGGGTGTCCGTGGAAGGGAAGTTGTCGTAGGGTCGCCTGGGTCGCCACCCCGGCGTGCACGGCCGGATGCGCTACCTCACCACGCGAAAGAGGTAACAGGGGCAACCACAGCACCGGGTCGACCGTCACACCAGATACGAGCGGACAGACGGAGACGGGCGCTCAGAAGGCGCCCATGGGAGGGGTTCACCTTATGGCGGCGCAATTCGGCAGGCGGCTGCGCAAGGGAGCGGCGACGACCGCCGCGGCCGCGTTGGCGGTAGCGGCTCTGTCCGCGTCCCAGGCACCGGGCGCCACGTCCGGAGACACGGGCAGACAGGCCAACGCCGGCGCCAGCACCTCCGCGCCCGACGGAGCCGGGGCGGCCGACGGCGCCACCGGCAACTCGCCGTACTACACGGACCTGCCGCCGCTCAACAGCCCGAACCCCAGCGCGAGTCCCACGGCCCCCTCGTCGAGCATCGGCACCGCCGTCTCCCGCGGCGCGGCCGAGGCCGGCATCCCCGCCACCGTCCTCGACGCCTATCAGAAGGCCGAGGCGGAGCTGCGCAGTTCCAAGCCCGGCTGCAACCTGCCCTGGCAGCTGCTGGCCGCCATCGGCAAGGTCGAGTCCGGCCAGGCCCGCGGCGGTGACGTGGACGCCGAGGGCAACACCCTGCACCGGATCCTCGGCCCGCAGCTCGACGGCAACGGCTTCGCGCTCATCCCGGACACCGACGGCGGCAAGTACGACGGCAACAGCGAGTACGACCAGGCCGTCGGCCCCATGCAGTTCATCCCGTCGACCTGGGCGTGGGCGGGCCGCGACGGCAACGGCGACGGCGTCAAGGACCCCAACAACGTCTACGACGCGGCGCTCGCCGCCGGCCACTACCTGTGCCGCAACGGCTGGGACCTGTCCGTCCAGGCCGACATGAACAGCGCGATCCTCAGCTACAACAACTCGCAGGCCTACCTCAACCTGGTCCTGTCCTGGTACGAGTTCTACCGCAAGGGCACCCACTCGATACCGGACGGCACGGGCACCGTGCCCTCGCACCGCAGCGACGGCTCGACCGGCTCCGGCTCCGGCTCCGGCTCCGGGGCCCACGGCGCCGGTTCCGGCGGGTCCACGACGAAGCCGGGCAGGACCACGCCGAAGCCCGCCGAGCCCACGCCGAGCACCCCGAGCACGTCGCCGAGCCTGCCGCCCACGGCCACCGACACCGTCGACCACCTGGAGGACGCGGGCACCGCCACGCTCACCGCGATGGCGGGCGACGCGTTCGGCAAGCAGATCAGCACGCGCGCGGAGACCAAGGCAGGCCGGGTCGTCGCCAAGGTCCGGGTCCGCTTCACCATCGTCGGGGACACGGACGCGACCTTCAGCGGCGGTGAGAACACCGCCACGGTCGCCACCGACAGCAAGGGGGTCGCCGTCGCGCCGGCACTCCAGGCGGGCGAGAAGACCGGCGACTTCACGGTCCACGCCAGCGTGGTCGGCCGCACGGTCAAGGGCGTCGACTACGACGCGACCGTCACCGCGCGCGCCGCCGACGACCTCGCCCTCGTCAACACCACCGCGCTGACCTGCACCCCGGGCGGTGAGTTCGCCGACCAGGTGCAGGCGAAGGCCACCTACCAGGGCGCCGCCGCCGACAAGGTCGCCGCCACCGCCACGCTCGTCAAGTCGGCGGACGACGCCGGCGAGAACGACAAGGGCCCGTACTTCAAGGACGCGAACGGCAACGCCGTCCGCACCCTCACGGACCTCCAGACGGACGCGAACGGCCTGCTCGCCCTGCCCAAGCTGTACGCGGACGACACCACCGGCACGTTCCTGCTCCGCATCACCACCACCGGCGGCGCCACTCTCACCGTGGAGCTGACGGTCGCCGCGGCCGACCCCTCGTCGAGCCCGTCGCCGAGCTCCTCGCCGAGCGCCTCCGCATCCGCGTCGGCCTCCGCCTCCGCCTCCCCGAGCGCTTCCGCCTCCTCCTGATCCACCGTCGCACCACCACGAGGGCGCCCTCCCGCCGACGCGGGACGGCGCCCTCGTCGTCGTCCGACCTGTTCTCATCTCACCCTCCCGTTGCTACGGTGCCCGGACCTGACGAACCATCAGGAAGCCGCCGGCCGTAGGGAGGCCCCGCATGCGCGCCCTGATCGCCGCCGCGAGTGGTCTCGTCCTCGCGGTCGTCCTGGTCGTGACGATCAGCGCCCTGGGGGCGCCGGACGGAAAGACGTCCCCCGAGCCGCTGCTCACCACGGTGCCGTCCCACCCGTAACCGCCGCCCCGGGAGGCCGAGATGCGCCGCAAGGCCAGTCTGGTCCTGCTCGCCTGTGCCGTGTTCTTCGCCGCGCTGTCCCCGCTGCTGCGCTGGTACGCCTTCCCGCGGCTCGCCAAGATCCCGGCGAACCAGTACCAGGCCATGGTCCTGGTGGCGAAGAACGCCACGCTCCTCGACTACGGCACGATGAAGGCGAAGAAGGTCCCCCGGGTCACCATCGTGCAGACCCTCAAGGGCAACGTGGCGGCCGCGAAGAGGATCGAGAGGACCGCGGGCCGGGACGTCGTCGTCTGGGACGGCCTGTCCTACGTCCAGGGACCCGACGGCAAGATGGTCTCCGAGATCCCCGAACGCTACATCTTCGACGCCCACAGCCAGGAACCCGTGCACGCCACCGGCGAGATGGTCGACGGTGACCCGGTGACCCGGGACGGCATCGAGTTCAAGTTCCCGTTCCTGACCGAGAAACGGGACTACGAGTACTTCGACGCGCAGACCCGCACCACCAACCCCATCCACTACAAGGGGACGCAGACCTTCAGGGGGGTCAAGGTCTACTACTTCGAGCAGACCATCCCGTGGACCAAGGTATCCCTGCCCAAGAAGATGCCGGTGCAGGGCATCACCCCGGAGTCGGTCGCGAAGACAGGCACCACCCGCTGGTACACCACCGTCCGCAGGTTCTGGGTCGAGCCGGTCACCGGCGCGCCCGTGTACGGCGAGGAGATCCACAAGGAGGAGCTGCGCGGCGGCACCCTGCTGGGCGGCCGCGCCAAGGTGACGGCCTTCGCCGGCGACGTGAAGATGCGCGAGGACTACATCGAGAGCACGGTCGCCCTGGTCAAGCACAACCGCACCCTCGTGCTCATGCTGACCTCCTACCTCCCCTGGGGGTTCCTGTCCCTCGGCGTCGCGCTGCTCGCCCTCTCCCTCTGCCTGGAGGCCCGCGGCCGCCGCCCCGCCGACCCGGCACCGGCCGACGCCCCGGTCCCGGAACCGGTCAGCGCCTGAGCCGCGCGTTGGTGTGCCGGGTCGGCTCGGCCGTGGCGGGATCCTCGGGCCAGGGATGCTTCGGATACCGCCCGCGCAGCTCGGCCCGTACGCCCTTGTAGCCGTCCTTCCAGAACGAGGCGAGGTCGGCGGTGACGGCGACGGGCCGCCCGGCCGGCGACAGCAGATGCACCAGCACCGGCACCCCGGCCACCGCGGGCGACTCCTGCAAGCCGAACATCTCCTGCAACTTGACGGCGAGCACCGGCTGTTCGGGATTCCCGTAGTCGACCCGGATCCGCGACCCGCTCGGTACGGCGATCCGCTCCGGCGCCAGTTCGTCCAGCCGTCCCGCCTCACCGCCCGCCCACGGCAGCAGCCGGCGCAGCGCCTCCCCGGCGTCGATCCGGCCGAGCCCGGCCCGCCGACGGGCCCGGCCGAGCTCCGGCTCCAGCCATTCGTCCACGCGCGCGTGCAGCGCGTCGTCGGACACGTCCGGCCAGGGCGCACCGAGACGCAGCCGGAGGAAGGCGAGCCGCTGCCGAAGCGCGACGGCGTCGGGCGTCCACCGCAGCAGGCCGAGCCCCTCGCGCCGCAGCCCGTCGAGCAGCGCGTCGCGTACGAGGACGGGGTCGGCGTCACGCAGCGGCCGCACCGCGAGCCCGATCGCCCCGAGCCGTTCCACGCGCCGCGCGACGACGTCACCGTCGGCCCAGTGCACCTCGTCCCGCTCGTCCAGCAATGCTCCGGCCGCCACGCGCGCGACCTCCTCGTCCACCGCCGCCGCGAGCTGCACACGCGCGTGCCCCTTCCCGAGGGGCCGGTCGGCGACGGCGACGGCGAGCCAGGGCGTGGACCGCAGCGCTGAGCCCTCCCGGAGTTCGGCACGGGTCCCGGAGACCATGAGGTAGGAACCGCCGTCCGCCCGGCCGACCCGCTCCGGAAAGGCGAGGGCGGCGACGAGCCCGGCGACCTGATCGTCGGGAGTGCCCGGCCCGAACTCGGCCGCGCCTGCTGACCGGCCGGCATGGGCGGGCGGGTGGGAAATGTCGTCGAAGACGGCCCGCAGTCGCCGGACCTCCGCACGCCACCTCCCGGAATAGGCGTCACCCCCACGCCGCACACTGCGCAGAGCAGCGCCCAGATCGTCGCCGTACTCCCGAGGAACCTCCTCGCTCAACAAGGCGACCACCTCCGCGGCCCGCTCCACCCCCACCACCCCGGCACCGTCCACCAGCGCCCGCCCCAGCCGGGGGTGCAGCCCCAGCCGCGCCAACCGCACCCCCCTCTCCGTGGCGCGGCCGACGGGGTCAACCGCCCCGACCGCCGTCAGCAGCTCCCGCGCCGCCCCCATCGCTCCGCCTGGCGGTGGATCCAGCAGCGCCAGCCCCGTGGCCCCGGGATCGCCCCAGCAGGCCGTCTGGAGGGCGAAGGCGGTCAGGTCGGCCACCTTGATCTCCGGTGCCGGAAAGGCCGGCAGGCGGGTGTCCTCTGCCTCGGACCAGCACCGGTACACCGCGCCGGGCGCCTCACGCCCGGCGCGCCCCGCCCGCTGCCGCCCGGCCGCGCGTGACGCCCGCACCGTCGTCAGAGCGCTCAGCCCGCGCGCGTGGTCGACCCGCGGCTCCCGCGCGAGCCCGGAGTCGACCACCACCCGGACGCCCGGGACGGTCAGCGAGGACTCCGCCACCGATGTGGTGAGGACCACCCGGCGCCGTGCGCCGGGCGCCAGCACCGCGTCCTGGACGGCCGCCGGTGCCCGGCCGTGCACCTGGAGCACCTCGGTGTCCCCGAGGTCCCCCAGCTGCCCGGCCACGCGCACGATCTCGCCGACCCCGGGCAGGAAGCACAGCACGTCCCCGGAGCACTCGGCCAGAGCCCGCCTCACGACCGACGCCACGTGTGTCAGCAGCAGGGGGTCGACGCGCATCCCGTGCGGCGGCCGCACCGGACGCGCCGGCGGCGCCCACACCACGTCCACGGGGTACGAGACACCGGCCGCCTCGACCACCGGCGCGTCGCCCAGGAGCCGCGCCCAGCCCTCGGCGTCCGTCGTCGCCGACGCGGCGACCAGGCGCAGCTCCGGCCGCAGGGTCTCGCGCACGTCCAGGAGGAAGGCCGCCACCGTGTCGGCGTCCAGATGGCGTTCGTGGCACTCGTCGAGGACCACGACGTCGACGCCGGACAGCTCCTGGTCGCGTTGCAGGCGCTGCAACAGCACGCCGGTCGTGACGACCTCCACGCGTGCGTGGCGCCCCACGACCCGCTCGCCGCGCACGGTGTAGCCGATGCTCCGCCCGACCTGCTCGCCGAGCAGCCAGGCCATCCGGCGGGCCGCCGCACGGGCGGCGATCCGGCGCGGCTCGGCCACCACCACCCGCCGCGCCGGCCCGTCGCCCAGCAGCCCGGCCAGTGCCAACGGCACCAGCGTCGTCTTGCCGGTGCCGGGCGGTGCCACGAGGACGGCGCTGCCGTGCCCCTCCAGGGCGTCGTGCAGACCGGGCAGGGCCTGCCGTACGGGCAGCGCGTCCAGGGCGTCGTAACGGATCACGCACCTAGTGTCGTACGGCCCCGGAAACGCCCCGCACGCGCGCGTGCGTTTCCTTCAGTGCCCGGTCCGGCTCGCGGCGATCAGTCGCGTTCGCACACGAAGATCGCCGTCCCCGGGAGCAGATTGCCCCGCAGCGGGGACCAGCCGCCCCATTCGGACGTGTTCCAGGCCGGCCATTCCGGCTCCACCAGGTCGACGAGCCGGAAACCCGTGGAGGCGATGTCCCGGACCCGGTCGCCGAGCGTGCGGTGGTGCTCGACGTACACCGCGTGGCCGTCCTCGTCCTGCTCGACGTAGGGCGTCCGGTCGAAGTAGGAGGCCGAGACCGAGAGCCCCTCGGGGCCGGGCTCGTCCGGGAACGCCCAGCGGATCGGGTGCGTCACCGAGAAGACGAACCGCCCGCCCGGCCGCAGCACGCGGCGCACCTCGCGCAGCACCAGCCGCGGGTCGGCGACGAACGGGAGCGCGCCGTACGCCGAGCACACGAGGTCGAAGGAGGCGTCCGCGAAGGGCAGCGCGCCCGCGTCCGCACAGACCAGGGGAAACGATCCGCCGATGCGCAGCGCGTGCTGGAGCTGGCGGTGCGAGAGGTCCAGGGCGACCGGCCGGGCGCCCTGGGCGGCCAGCCAGCGCGCGCACTGGGCCGCGCCGGCGCCGATCTCAAGGACGTCCTTGCCCTTCAGCTCCTCCGGCGGGCCCAGCAGCTCCGCCTCCACCTCGTCGAGGCCCTCGGGGCCCCACACGAAACGGTCGTCGCCGAGGAACGTGCCGTGCTCGACCTGGTACTCGTCGGCGTTGCGGTCCCACCAGCCCCGGTTGGCCCGGCTGCTCTCCGCGACCCCGGCGGCACGCCGGGTGGCTTCCGGTTCGGCCTCGGCGCCGGTCGTCGCACCGGTCTGGTCGAGGTCGAACGAATCGGGCTCTTGGATGATCGGCTCCCTCGTCGTACTCTTCCGTGCAACCCCGTCACGGGCGTGTCACGGACGGGGTGGGTCAGGCCTGCGTGGCCTCGTGGGACGGTTCTTGTGCCGGGTATGCGGCGATCCGCCCCGGGTGTGCGCCTTCGCGCATTGACCCTGCCCGGCTGCCCCCGTATGCTACAAGTTGCGCTGCGGGCCTGCGCACCTCAGACGTAGCAGGCTGCGCTCGCATCTGTTGTATGTCCCCTCGGTTCTCGAGGCGCCACCAGTGGTTTTGTGTGGCGCTTCCTTGGCTGTCCGGCTTCTTCAGAGCGAAACGGGCTCCCGGCGTAAGCAGTACCTACGACTTCAATGTCCGTACCGGAGCCCTTTCCCACATGACGAGCAGCACCGAGACCACCGCCACCACCCCGCAGGTAGCGGTCAACGACATCGGTAACGAGGAAGCCTTCCTCGCCGCGATCGACGAGACGATCAAGTACTTCAACGACGGCGACATCGTCGACGGCGTCATCGTGAAGGTCGACCGGGACGAGGTCCTGCTCGACA
>NZ_JAEKKT010000009.1 GCF_019510245.1 Streptomyces sp.
CCCGTCCCGGACACCTTCGAGGACACCCCCGCAAAGGACCGGGACCCGGACTGGTTCAAACGCGCCGTCTTCTACGAGGTCCTGGTCCGCTCCTTCCAGGACAGCAACGGCGACGGCATCGGCGACCTCAAGGGCCTGACCGCGAAACTCGACTACCTGCAGTGGCTCGGCGTCGACTGCCTCTGGCTGCCGCCCTTCTTCAAGTCCCCCCTGCGGGACGGCGGTTACGACGTCTCCGACTACACCGCCGTACTCCCCGAGTTCGGCGACCTCGCCGACTTCGTGGAGTTCGTCGACGCCGCCCACCAGCGCGGCATGCGCGTCATCATCGACTTCGTCATGAACCACACCAGCGACCAGCACCCGTGGTTCCAGGAGTCCCGCAAGGACCCGGACGGGCCGTACGGCGACTACTACGTCTGGGCGGACGACGACAAGCAGTACCAGGACGCGCGGATCATCTTCGTCGACACCGAGGTCTCCAACTGGACGTACGACCCGGTCCGCAAGCAGTACTACTGGCACCGGTTCTTCTCGCACCAGCCCGACCTCAACTACGAGAACCCGGCCGTCCAGGAGGAGATCCTCTCCGCGCTCCGGTTCTGGCTGGACCTGGGCATCGACGGCTTCCGCCTCGACGCGGTGCCGTACCTCTACCAGCGCGAGGGCACCAACTGCGAGAACCTCCCCGCGACCCACGACTTCCTGAAACGGGTGCGCAAGGAGATCGACACGCAGTACCCGGACACCGTGCTGCTGGCGGAGGCGAACCAGTGGCCGGAGGACGTCGTCGACTACTTCGGCGACTACGGCAAGGGCGGGGACGAGTGCCACATGGCGTTCCATTTCCCGGTCATGCCACGCATCTTCATGGCGGTGATGGCGTTCCATTTCCCGGTCATGCCACGCATCTTCATGGCGGTGCGCCGGGAATCGCGCTACCCCGTCTCGGAAATCCTCGCCAAGACCCCCGCCATCCCCTCCGGCTGCCAGTGGGGCATCTTCCTGCGCAACCACGACGAGCTGACCCTGGAAATGGTCACCGACGAGGAACGCGACTACATGTGGGCCGAATACGCGAAGGACCCGCGTATGCGCGCCAACATCGGCATCCGCCGGCGCCTCGCGACCCTCCTCGACAACGACCGCAACCAGATCGAGCTCTTCACCGCCCTGCTCCTGTCCCTGCCCGGCTCGCCGATCCTCTACTACGGCGACGAGATCGGCATGGGCGACAACATCTGGCTCGGCGACCGCGACGCGGTGCGCACCCCCATGCAGTGGACCCCCGACCGCAACGCCGGCTTCTCCTCCTGCGACCCCGGACGCCTCTACCTGCCCACCATCATGGACCCGGTCTACGGCTACCAGGTCACCAACGTCGAGGCCTCCATGTCCTCGCCGTCGTCCCTGCTGCACTGGACCCGGCGCATGATCGAGATCCGCAAGCAGAATCCTGCCTTCGGACTGGGGTCCTACACCGAGCTGCAGTCGTCGAACCCCGCGGTGATCGCGTTCCTGCGCGAGTACGAGGACGACCTGGTTCTCTGCGTGCACAACTTCTCCCGGTTCGCCCAGCCCACCGAACTCGATCTGCGGGCCTTCGACGGCCGGCACCCGGTCGAGCTGATCGGAGGGGTCCGCTTCCCCGCCATCGGTGAACTGCCGTATCTGCTCACCCTCGCGGGGCACGGCTTCTACTGGTTCCGGCTCTCCCGAGTCGCCTCCCGCATCGGCCGTCGGCGCTGAGCGCGCGGAGCCGAGGAAAGGACGCGTCACCATGACGAAGACCGTTGACCTGCCCCGGAGCACAACGGCCGGACTCGACCGGTCGCTGGTCTCGCCGGGCGGGCTGCTGCGCGACTGGCTGCCCCGGCAGCGCTGGTTCGCGGGCAAGGACCGGCCCGTCACCGAGCTGTCCGTGCTGTCCGTGACCGAACTCTTCCCCGGCTGCCTGCACCTGCTGGTCCACGCCGACCACTCCCCCCACGGCGGCACCACCCCGTCCGGCGACTGCTACCAGCTCCTGCTCGGCGTCCGCGAACACCGCGCGCCCCGGCTGGAGCGGGCCTACATAGGCCGGGCCGAGGAGGGCCCGCTGGCCGGACTCGCGGTCTACGACGCCCTGCACGACCCGCGCGCCGCCGAACTGCTCCTGGAGCGGCTGCGGATACCCGGCACGGTCGGCCCGCTGCACTTCGAGACCGCCCCCAAGGCCCGGATACCCGGCGGACTCGCGCCGCGGCTGCTGGACGCCGAGCAGTCCAACTCCTCCCTGGTGTACGGCGACTCCTACATCCTGAAGGTGTTCCGGCGGATACAGCCGGGCGTCAACCCGGACCTGGAGGTGCCCGGCGCGCTGGCCGCGCAGGGCTGCGCACGGGTGCCGGCGCCCGTGGCCTGGTTCCGCACCACCGAGCCGAGCCCGGCGACCCTCGGGGTGCTGCAGCCCTTCCTGCCGGACGCGGCCGACGGCTGGACCCTGGCGCTGCGCGCGCTCGCGGCCGGGGACGACTTCACCACCGAGGCGCACGAGCTGGGGCGGGCCACCGCGGACGTGCATCTCGCGCTCGCCGCCGCCTTCCCGTCCGCCGTCCACGACGAACACAGCCGCACGGCCGGGGCGATGTCGGCGCGGCTGGACGCGGCCGCGGACGCGGTGCCGGTACTGCGGCCCTTCGTCCCCGGACTGCGCGGCGCCTTCGAGGCGCTCGCCACCTGTGACGCGGGGCCGCTCGCCCAGCGGATCCACGGCGACCTCCATCTCGGGCAGGTGCTGCGGGCGGACCACGAATGGTTCGTCATCGACTTCGAGGGCGAGCCGTCCCGGCCGCTCGCCGAACGGCGCAGCACCCAGTCACCGGTGCGGGACGTCGCCGGGATGCTGCGCTCCTTCGACTACGCGGCCCGCCAGCGCCGCCCCTGGCGCCCGGAGTGGGCCCGCCGCTGCCGGGAGGCCTACTGCGCGGGTTACGCTGCCCGGGCCGGCTGGGACCCGCGCACGAAGCACGCGCTGCTGCGCGCCCACGAGACGGACCGCGCGGTGTACGAGGTGGTGTACGAAGCCCGGCACCGGCCGGCCTGGCTTCCGGTTCCGATGGCCGCGATCGAGCGGCTCGCCCGCTGGAGAGGCTGACGTCATGGCACTGCGCGACTCATCGCTCCCGGAGCCCTCCGGCCCCTCCCGGCCCACGGCCCCGCCCCTGGACGCCGCCGACCGCGGGCGCCTGCTCGCGGGCACCCACCACGATCCGCACGCCCTGCTCGGCGCCCGCCCGGTGGACGGCGGCACCTTCTTCCGGGCGCTGCGCCCGCACGCGCGCGCCGTGAGCGTGCTCGTCGACGGGGTGCGCAGCCCCCTGGCGCCGGAGGAGGACGGGCTCTTCGCGGCCGTGCTGCCGTACGCCGAGGTCCCGTCGTACACCCTCCTCGTCGAGTACGAGGACGGGGAGCACGAGGTCCACGACCCCTACCGCTTCCTGCCCGCGCTCGGTGAGTTCGACCTGCATCTGATCCGGGAGGGGCGGCACGAGCAGCTGTGGAAGGCGCTCGGCGCCGAGCCGATGACCCATGACGGCGTGACGGGCACCCGGTTCACGGTGTGGGCGCCCAACGCCCAGGGCGTGAGGGTGGCCGGGGACTTCACGTGCTGGGACGGCACGCAGTTCCCGATGCGTTCGCTGGGCGCGGCCGGGGTGTGGGAGCTGTTCCTGCCGGGGGTGGGCGAGGGTGCCCGGTACAAGTTCGAGATCACCTCCCGGTACGGCGGCCGGTTCCTCAAGGCGGACCCGATGGCCCGCCGCACGGAGGTACCGCCCGCGACCGCGTCGATCGTGACGGTGTCCCGGTACGAGTGGGGTGACGGGGAGTGGATGGCACACCGGGGCGACCTCCCGGTGCACGAGGCGCCGTTCTCGGTGTACGAGGTGCACCTGCCGTCCTGGCGCCCCGGCCTGAGCTACCGGCAGCTGGCCGAGGAACTGCCCGCCTACGTCGGCGACCTGGGCTTCACGCACGTCGAGTTCATGCCGGTCGCCGAGCACCCCTTCGGCGGCTCCTGGGGCTACCAGGTCACCGGCTTCTACGCGCCCACGGCACGGCTCGGCACCCCCGACGACTTCAAGTTCCTGGTCGACGCCCTGCACCGGGCCGGGATCGGCGTGATCATGGACTGGGTGCCGGCCCACTTCCCCAAGGACGACTGGGCGCTGGCCCGCTTCGACGGGGACCCGCTGTACGAGCCCGGGGACGAGCGGCGGGCCGAGCATCCGGACTGGGGGACCTACGAGTTCGATCTGGGCCGGGTGGAGGTGCGCAACTTCCTGGTGGCGAACGCCGTGTACTGGTGCGAGGAGTTCCACGTCGACGGCCTGCGCGTCGACGCGGTCGCCTCGATGCTCTACCTCGACTACTCACGGGACTCCGGGCAGTGGACGCCGAACGTGTTCGGTGGCCGCGAGGACCTGGACGCGGTGGCCTTCCTCCAGGAGATGAACGCGACCGTCTACCGGCGGGCGCCCGGCGTGGTGACCATCGCCGAGGAGTCCACGGCCTGGGACGGGGTGACCCGGCCGACCGACAGCGGGGGGCTGGGCTTCGGCCTGAAGTGGAACATGGGCTGGATGCACGACTCGCTGGAGTACATCAAGCACGAGCCGGTGCACCGCAAGTACCACCACCACGAGATGACCTTCTCGATGGTGTACGCGTACAGCGAGAACTACGTCCTGCCCATCTCCCACGACGAGGTCGTGCACGGCAAGCGCTCGCTCGTCTCGAAGATGCCCGGCGACTGGTGGCAGCAGCGC
>NZ_JAEKKT010000093.1 GCF_019510245.1 Streptomyces sp.
CGCCCACAACGCCGGTTGCTGACCGGCAGGAACGGCCGCAGCCGTTCCCACTCGGCATCTGTCAGATCGCCCCGCCCCATGTCCACACCAACGACTACAGGGCGGACTAGTCACATGATCGGCCGGACAAGTCCTAGTCGGCAATCCCCTCCGGAACCGCCTTCTTGATGGCAGGCGCCAGACTCACCAACGGCGCCATGCCATCCCCGGTCCGCCCCGCCGGAATCGTCACCTCGACATACGCCTTCCGCAACGTCGTCGTGAACCGGAACGATTTGTCGGCCCGCTGCTCCAGCAGCCACCCCACCCCGTTCACCTCGACCCCGTCGGCCTCCGGGTCGGCCATCTTCGCGGGTCGCGCGACCCCGCAGCGCAGTATGATCGCCGGGTCCCCCCAGCCCGCGGTCAGCGCGGACGAGGGCTCGGGGTCACGTCGGCCCAGCTTGTCGACCTTGTTCGGCAACACCTCGTCGAGGTGCCGGCACAGCTGGGCGACCGCCCCGCCCGGAGTGGGAACCGCCACCGACGGGACGTCGTCTGCTGATGAGCAGCCCGCGGCCGCGATCAACAACAGAGCGAACGCGGGCAGACCGAATGGCCGGTGACGGAAGAAGTTCACCGGCCAAGGGTAGACGGGGGCTACAGATGGACGACCGGGCAGGTCAGGGTGCGCGTGATGCCGTCCACTTGCTGGACTCTCGCGACCACCAGCCGGCCGAGTTCGTCGACGGTCTCCGCTTGCGCGCGCACGATGACGTCGTACGGTCCTGTCACATCCTCGGCCTGGATGACTCCAGGGATCTTGCTGATGATCTCTGCGACGGTCGACGCTTTGCCGACCTCCGTCTGGATCAGGATGTACGCCTGTACCACGGAACCTCCAGGGCGGCCACGAGGATCATGTGGGGAAAAGGAACGCCACGGTATCGCGTCGCCGCTCACCGCGGGGAGACCTGCGCGGACAGGGGCTTGCGCGCCGGGGTGCAGGCACGGCAGATGTTGACGGTCACCTCGACCGTATCCAGGACGACGGTGACGCGCGAGCGGGCACGGCAAGGCAGAGAAGGGGCGTAAGGGCAATGAAGGGCACTGTTGGTGAGCTCGGGGAGTTCGGGCTCATCAGGGAGCTCACCTCCCGTCTCACCACCACTCCGGCGGTCCGGATCGGTCCCGGCGACGACGCCGCGGTGGTCGCCGCGCCCGACCGCCGGGTGGTGGCGAGCACCGACATCCTGCTGGAGGGCCGGCACTTCCGCCGCGACTGGTCCACGGCCTACGACGTGGGCCGCAAGGCGGCCGCGCAGAACCTCGCGGACATCGCCGCCATGGGCGCCGTGCCGACGGCCCTGCTGCTCGGCCTGGTCGTGCCCGCCGAGCTCCCGGTGACCTGGCCCAGCGAGCTGATGGACGGCATCCGGGACGAGTGCCAGGTGGCCGGTGCCTCGGTGGTCGGCGGTGACGTGGTCCGCGGCGACACGATCATGGTCTCCATCACCGCGCTCGGCGACCTGCGCAACCAGGAGCCGGTCACCCGGGCCGGCGCCCAGCCCGGCGACCTGATCGCCGTCACGGGCTGGCTGGGCTGGTCCGCGGCCGGTTACGCGGTGCTCTCCCGTGGCTTCCGCTCGCCCCGGGCGTTCGTGGAGGCGCACCGCCGCCCCGAGCCGCCCTACCACGCGGGCCCGGCCGCCGCCGCCCTCGGCGCGACCGCGATGTGCGACGTGAGCGATGGGCTGATCGCCGACCTGGGGCACATCGCCGAGGCCAGCAAGGTGCGGATCGACATCCGCTCGGGTGCGATCGACATCCCGACCCAGATGAACGACATCGGCCAGGCGGTCGGCGTCGACCCCATCCAGTGGGTGCTCACCGGCGGCGAGGACCACGCGATCGTGGCGGCCTTCCCGCCGGACGTGAAGCTGCCGGCCCGCTGGAAGGTCATCGGCGAGGTCCTCAACCCGTCCGCGCTGCCCCAGGTGACCGTCGACGGCGCGCCCTGGACCAGCAAGGGCGGCTGGGACCACTTCGGGGACATCGAGTCATGAGCCCGCCGCGCGTGCTGACGGTCGCGGGCTCCGACTCCGGCGGCGGGGCCGGGATCCAGGCGGACCTGAAGACCATGCTCGCGCTGGGCGTGCACGGCATGAGCGTGCTCACCGCGGTGACCGCGCAGAACTCGACGGGCGTGCAGGGGGCCTGGGGGCTGCCGGTGGCGGCGGTCCGCGCCCAGTACCGGAGCGTGGTGGACGACATCGGGGTGGACGCGGTGAAGACCGGGATGCTCTCCTCGGCCGAACTCGTGGAGACGGTCGCCGAGTTGCTCGCCGGGACCGGCGCGCCCGTGGTCGTGGACCCGGTAGGCGTCTCCAAGCACGGCGACCCGCTCCTCGCCGCCTCCGCCCTGGACTCGGTCCGCACGAAACTCCTCCCGCTGGCCACCGTGGCCACCCCGAACCTCGACGAGGTGGCGCAACTCACCGGCGTGCACGTCGAGTCGGAGGCCGATCTGCGCCGGGCCGCGGCGGCCGTGCTGTCGTACGGCCCGACCTGGGTGCTGATCAAGGGCGGGCACCTGCCCGGCGAGGCCGTCGACCTGCTCACCGACGGCACCGACGAACTCCTGCTGCGCGCCCCCCGGTACGACAACCGGCACACCCATGGCACCGGCTGCACCCTCGCGTCCGCGATCGCGTCGCAGCTCGCGAAGGGGCAGTCCGTGCCGGAGGCGGTGGCGGCGGCCAAGGAGTACGTCACCGGGGCGATCGCGGCCGGGTTCGCGCTCGGCGCCGGGATCGGGCCCGTGGACCACGGCTGGGCCCTCAGGCCCGGGACAGGGCCGGGTACTCCCGCAGCCTGATGTCGGTGGCCGCCTTCTCGGTCATCCTCTTGAAGAAGCGGGCCAGCGGACGGGAGGCGAGCACCCGGTACATCCGGTCCCGGCTGCGGATGCGCCGCTCGGTCGGCGGGGCGAAGAACGGGCCCGCGTTCCCGGAGATCTTCTGGCAGCCCTTGGCGAAGTCGCGGATCCGGGACTCGTACTCGGCGAAGGCGGTCCGGAAGTCACCGCCCGCCAGGGCCAGTTCACCCGCGAGGACGTATGCGCCGACGATCGCGACGCCCGTCCCCATCCCGCCCATGGTCGCCCCGTACCCGGCGTCCCCGAGCAGCGCCACCCGCCCCTTGACGAGGCGGTCGACGTGGATCTGGGCGATCGCGTCGAAGTACACGTCGTCGGCCTCCTCCAGGGCCTCGAGGAGGGCCGGGCCCTCCCAGCCCATCCCGGCGAAGCGGTCCATGACGATCCGCTTGACCGCCGTGACGTCCCGGCGGTCGTACGACAGCTCCTCGGACCGGAAGACCAGCAGTGCGCCGGCGCGGTCCGGGTCGCCGTCGTAGTTGCCGATGACGAACGCGCGGCCGGGCTCGCTGTAGACGCGGCCGGTGCGGTCCAGACCCAGGTGGTTGGGGACGTCGAAGCCGGCCACGTAGTGGTCGAAGAAGCGCAGGTAACGGGACTCGTCGCCGAAGACCAGCCGACGGGTGTGGGAGTGCAGCCCGTCGGCGCCCACGACCAGGTCGAAGCGGCGGGGCGCGCTCCTCTCGAAGGTGACGTCGACGCCCTGCGGGTCCTCCGCGACGGAGGCGATCGAGTCGCCGAAGACGTACTCGACGTCGTCCCTGGTGCGTTCGTACATGATCTGCGCGAGGTCGCCGCGGAAGATCTCCACGTCCCCGCTCATCAGCTCGGCGGGCAGGTCCACGCGCGGGCTGCCGTCGGCGTCGACGACCGTCTGGCGGCCCATGTGGGTCTGGCGGGCGTGGATCTCGTCCCAGATGCCCATCGCGGTCAGGACGGTGCGGTGGACATGGCCGCGGAAGTCGACCGCGAAGCCGCCGCCGCGCAGTTCGGGTGCCTTCTCGACGACGGTGACGCGGGCGCCGAGCCGGGCGAGGTTGAGGGCGAGGGCGGGTCCGGCGACGCTGGCGCCGGAGATCAGGACGCTGAGGTGGGCCAGGTTCTTGTTCGTCATGCGATGAGCTTCGGCGGGGGCGCTGACCGTCCCCCTACCGTTCGCTGACCGCCGCTGACCGTCGCCTTCGGCCCTGCTCGAAGGCGCGGTCGTACGTCTCGGCGGACAGCTCCGCCCGCGCCGCCCGCTCGACGCGTACGACGTCCGGGTCGCCCTCGGTCCGGCCGCCGCGCAGGCCCGTCGCGGCGCCCAGCAGCTCCGCGGCCCGCTCGGCGGAGCCGGCGACGGAGGCCAGCGCCTCGGCCGCGTCGGCGAGTTCCAGGTCGCCCGGCCCCTCCACGGCCAGCTCGGCGGCCTTGCGGAACCAGTCGCGGGCCTCCCCGGTGTGCCCTTCGGCTGCGGCCGTGCGGCCGAGCCCGATGAGGCCGCGGACGGTCTCGCCGACGCTGAACCAGTTGGCGGCGCACTCCTGGAGAGCGCTCTCGTAGTGCACGCGCGCGCGTGCCGTGTTCCCGGACAGCCGGGCCGCGTCGCCGAGGCCGCGCCGGGCGGCCGCCACCTTGTCGGGGAGCCCGGCGCCCCGCGCGAGCGTCAGCGCCTCGTCGAAGTGGGCCACGGCGGCCGCCGTGTCGCCCCGGTGCAGCAGCACCGTGGCCCGGGTGCGCAGCACATCGGCGGTCTCTTCCGGCGCGGCCAGCTCCCGCATGTACGCGAGCCCCTCGTCGAGCAGCTCCAGGGCGCGTTCGGACTCCCCGCGCGCGTGGGCGAGCATGCCGAGCGGGTCGAGGCAGTTGGCCAGGCCCCAGCGGTCCCCGGTGGCCCGGTATCCGGCCAGCGCCCGGGCGAAGTACTCCTCGGACTCCCGCGGCCGTCCCGCGAACTGCGCGCGGAAGCCGAGGCCCACGTCGAGCAGGGCGCGCGCCCAGGGGGAGTCGCCGGCCAGGGCGAGCGCGTGCGCGTCGGCGGCGGGCCGCGGACCCGCCGCGACCGCCCACAGCACGAGGATGTACGGCAGCCGCAACGGCCCCGGGTACGCGTCCAGAACGGCGTCCACGCGCGCGATGAGCTCCGGTTCGTCGCCCGCGCCCGAGAGCGCGTTGACCACGCACAGCACGTACTCCTCCGTCAGCCCGGGCGGCGGCGCGTCCCCGACCGCGGCCAGCAGTTCGCGGGCCGTCGCCACCCGTTCGCCGTGCACGCCGCGCAGCCGCCAGAACCAGGAGAGGGGACCCATCAGGCGCAGGGCCCCGCCGGTGTCGCGGCGCACCAGGTGGCGGAGGGCCGCGTCCAGGTTGGCCTGCTCGGCGGCCAGCCGGTCCAGCCACGGCAGCTGCCCGCCGCCGCGCAGTTGCGGCTCGGCCTCCTCGGCCAGCCGCAGGAAGTGGCCGGCGTGGGCGTCCGCCAGGGCCTCCGGGTCGGGCAGGCTCTCGGCGGCGAAGGCCCGGATCGTCTCCAGCATCCGGTAGCGGCCCTCGGACACCTCCAGGAACGACTTCTCCACCAGCGAGGCCAGCACGTCCTCCGGGTACGGCAGCCCGCACACCGCCTCGACCGCCGCGAGCGTCGCGCCTCCGGAGAACACCGTCAGCCGCCGCGCCAGCTCCCGCTCCTCCTCGTCCAGCAGCCCCCAGCTCCACTCCACGACCGCGCGCAGGGTGCGGTGCCGGGGCGCCTTGGAACGGTCACCGCGGGACAGGAGGCGGAAGCGGTCGTGGAGGCGGTCGGCGAGCTCGTCGGGGGTGAGGGTGCGCAGCCGGGCCGCGGCCAGCTCGATGGCCAGGGGCAGCCCGTCCAGGGCGGCGCAGATGCCGGCCACGCGTGCGTGCCCGTCGAATCCGGGGCGTACCGCGCGGGCCCGGTCCAGGAAGAGCCGCACCGCGGGCTCCGGCGGCAGCGGGGGCACCGGCACCAGGACCTCGCCGGTGATGCCGAGCGACTCCCGGCTGGTGGCGAGCACGCGCACCCCCGGGCAGGCGGCGAGGAGCAGGGCGGTGAGCCGTGCCGCCTCCTCGACCAGGTGCTCGCAGTTGTCCAGGACGATCAGCAGCTCGCGCTCCTCCAGGGCGGCCAGCAGCCGGTCCGTGGTGTCGGCGGCGGGGCTGCGCAGGCCCTCGCGGACGCCGAGGGCGGCCAGGACGGCGTACGGGATCCGGGAGCCGTCGGTGAGCGGCGCGAGTTCCACGAAGCAGGCGCCGGGGTGCTGCTGGGCCGCCTCGACGGCGAGCCGTGTCTTGCCGGCCCCGCCCGGCCCGGTCAGCGTGAGCAGCCGGGAGGCGGCGAGGCCGGCGGAGATCCGGGCGAGCTCGGGTTCGCGGCCGACGAAGCGGGTGAGCTGGACCGGGAGCCGTGGCCGCTCGGGCGCCGCGCCCCGCAGCAGTTCCAGATGGAGTGCGGACAGCTCCGGGGAAGGGTCGGCGCCCAGCCGGTCGGCGAGGGTGCGGCGGGCCTCCTCGTACACGGTGAGGGCCTCGGCGGGGCGTCCGGCCGCGTGCAGGGCCCGCATCAGCTGCCCGTACAGCCGCTCGGCCAGCGGACGGGCGGCCAGCAGCGCCCGCAGCTCCGGCACCAGCTCCGAACCGCCGCCGAGCACCAGGTCCGCCTCGACGCGGTCCTGTACGGCGGCCAGCCGCAGCTCGTCGAGGCGTGCGGCCTCGGCCTCGGCGTCGGGGAGGTCGGTCAGTGCGGGGCCGCGCCACAGGGCGAGGGCCTCGCGGAGCCGGGCCGCGGCGGTCGCGTGGTCGCCGGCGGCGAGGGCGGCGCGTCCGGCCCCGGACCAGGCTTCGAACCGGTGCGCGTCCACGGTGTCGGGAGCGACGGCGACGCGGTACCCGGTGGCGGTGGCCTCGATCTCGGCGTGCGGGGCCAGCCGCCGGCGCAGCCGGGAGATCTGCGACTGGAGCGCGTTGGCGGCCCCGGCGGGCGGCTCGGCGCCGTACAGGCCGTCGGTGAGGCGCCGGGTGGAGACCGGGCGGCCGGCGTCCAGGAGCAGCAGGGTGAGCAGGGCGCGGGGGCGGGGGCCGCCGGGGTCCACGGGGGTGCCGTCGTCGGTGCGTACGTCCAGGGGGCCCAGGATGCCGAAGCGCATGGGATCAGCTTGTCAGGGCACGGTTGGCCGGGGTCCGGGATTTCCGGCACGGCTGCACGCGGGCACGGCAAAAAGCCGGCCCACCCGGAGGTGGACCGGCTCTGTGCAGCGAACCAGCGGTGGCCGCGCGCTCAGCGACAGTGCGTCAGCGCGAGACCTTGCCGGCCTTGATGCACGAGGTGCAAGCGTTCACGCGCTTCGGCGTCCCGCCGACCACGGTACGCACACGCTGGATGTTCGGGTTCCAGCGACGGGACGTACGGCGGTGCGAGTGCGAGATGTTGTTGCCGAAGCCCGGCCCCTTGCCGCAGACGTCGCAGTTGGCAGCCACGGGTCACTCCAAAGACTTCAGATGCACTTACGGTTGGATCCCGGCGTGCCGGGATCGAGATCCTGGGGATCTGAGATCTTGAGTGGCCTGCCAGGGGAATGGCCCGATCGGATCGGGCAACCGGAGCAGCATACAACGACTGCGTCCGTTAGACGAAACTAGCATGGCAGCTCAGGGGCCCGCCCCCGGCCCTCTTCCAGCGGACACCCTTCCGGGGTCTACGCTGCGTCCACGTTCGGCCGGCTCAAGGAGGCGCAGGTGGCGCAGGTGCCGCAGACATTCTTCGATGCTCTCGCGGTACGCACCTGGTGCGGACTGTCGCTCGGGGCACTCGGGCGGGCGCGCGAGGAGATCGACGCGATCAACGTCTACCCGGTGGCCGACGGCGACACCGGAACGAACCTGTACATGACGGTGGAGTCGGCGGCAGGGGCGGTCGAGGCCGTCTTCGCGGGCTACGAGCTGGGCGAGGAGGTGCCGACCCTGGCCGACGCCGTCCGCGCGATGGCGCACGGCGCCCTCATAGGCGCGCGCGGCAACTCCGGCACGATCCTGGCCCAGTTGCTGCGTGGCATGGCCCACGTCCTCACCGAGGGTGAGGCGACTCACATCGACGCGGACAGGCTGCGGCTCGCCCTGCGGCACGCCGCCGACGCCGCCCACCGGGCCGTCGCCCACCCGGTGGAGGGCACGGTGCTGTCGGTCGCGGCGGCCGCGGCGGACGCCGCCGACACGGCCGAGGGCGACTGCGGGGCGGTCGCGCGGGCCGCCTACGAGGGCGCGTGCAAGGCGCTCGCGGCGACTCCGGGACAACTGGCCGTGCTGGAGCGGGCCGGGGTGGTGGACGCCGGCGGGCGGGGCCTGGTCGCGGTGCTCGGCGCGCTGGTGGAGGCGTTCACGGGGGAGACGCCGACCGCTTTCGACCTGCACGCGCGCGGGGCGGGCACGGTCGTCCACGCGCGCGTGGACGCCGTCTCCGGTGCCCGGGCCGAGAGCTGCGCGGAGCCCGCCGGCGGGCCCGCGTTCGAGGTCGTCTACCTCCTGGAGGCCGAGGACGCCGCCGTGGACCGGCTGCGGGCCCGGCTCGACGCCCTCGGCGACTCCCTGGTGATGGTCGGCGGCGACGGCCTGTGGAACGTCCATGTGCACGTCGACGACGCCGGAGCCGCCGTCGAGGCGGGTGTGGAGGCCGGACGCCCTTACCGGATCCGGATCACGCACTTCGGCGCCGGGGACGTGCACACCGGCAGGGCGCGGCCGCCGCGCGAGCGGGTGCAGCGGGCCGTGGTGGCCGTCGTGCCGGGGGAGGGGCTGGTGAGGCTGTACACCGAGGCCGGTGCGACCACCGTCCTCGCACGCCCGGGGGAGCCGCCCGCCAGCGGCGAACTGGTGGACGCCGTGCGCCGCGCCAACGCGCGCGAGGTGGTGCTGCTGCCCAACGACGCCGACCTGCGGCACACCGCGGCCGCGGCGGCCGAGCAGGCCCGCGCGGAGGGCATCCGGGTCGCCCTCATCCCGACCCGCTCGGCGGTCCAGGGCATCTCCGCGCTCGCGGTCCACCAGCCGGACCGCCGCTTCGACGAGGACGTCGTCCAGATGACCTCGGCGGCCGGTGCCACCCGCTACGCCGAGGTCGTGGTCGCGGAGCGGCAGTCCTGGACCATGGCCGGCATCTGCCAGGCCGGGGACGTCCTGGGGCTGATAGACGGGGACGTGGCGGTGATCGGCTCGGACGTGACGGCCACCGCCGAGACCGTCCTGGAGCGCATGCTCCAGGCCGGCGGCGAGCTGGTCACCCTCGTCCTCGGCGACGAGGCCCCCGACGGCGTCGCCGACCGCCTGGAGGCACGCGTGCGCGAGGCGTACCTCGCCGTCGACACGGTGGTCTACCGGGGCGGCCGGCAGGGGGCTCCGCTCCTCATCGGCGTCGAGTGAGGCTCCCGCCCGCCGTCACTCCTCCGTGGGCTCCAGCAGTTGCCGGGCCTCCGCCCGCCGGGCCCGGACCGTCTCGTCGGCCGGGTCGGCGCCCTCGTAGGCGTCCAGCACCGCACGCGCGCGTGCGGTCGCCGCGGCCGGCCTGCTGAGGTCGGCCTCCAGCCAGCCCGCGGCCAGTTCCGCGGCGGTACGGCTGTGCAACCCGTCCTCGCCGAGGCCGGCGAACACCGAGATCGCGGCAGCCATCTCCGCGAGCGCCGCCTCGAACGCCTCCCGGATCGCCGGATCGTCGGCGTCCTCCGGCACGGAACGGGCCAGCAGGTCACCGAACTGCCGGTGGGTGTGCCCGAGTTCGCCGGCCAGCCGCTCCGCCGCGGCCGGGTCCCCGACGGCCGCCAGCGCCGCCTCGCACTCCCGGACCGCCTCCGCCATCAGCCTCCGCGCGCCCCTTGGCCCCTCCTCCGTCCGCAGCGCCAGCCAGGCACGGGCCCGCAGCGAACGCACCAGGAAGTGCACGTTGCCCATCGCCCGCCACAACTCACCCGCGCGCGTGTAGGCCCGGTCCGCCTCCACCGGCAGCCCCGCGTTGCCCAGCGACTCGGCGGCCAGGTGGGCGAGAGTGGCGTGGTCGTGCTGCTCGGGCCAGTGCCGGGCGATCTCGGCCGCCTGCAGCCGCCGTTCGGCCGCCGCGTGGTGCTCGCCCAGCTCGCTCAGGCAGTCCCCGAGCCACCACTGGGTCTGGACGACCGCACCGTCGCCGTGCGTCTCGGCGCTAAGGTCGGCCAGCGCCGACTCCAGCACCTCGGCGGCCTCCGCGAACCGCCCCTGCCGCAGCAGGAAGCCGCCCAGCTGGTGCCGGGCCCAGGCGCCCAGCGTGCCGCTCTGCCCGGCCTCGTCGGCCCAGTGCGCCGCCTCCAGGGCATGCTCGGCGGCCTCCTCGGCCGCGCCCCGGCCGCCGACGACCTCGGCGAGCTGCAGATGCAGCTGGGCTCGCCCGACCGGCTCCACGTACGGCCCGCCGTGCTCCAGCGCCGCGCGCAGCGCCCGCTCCGCCTCGGCCAGGTCACCCTGCTCATGGGCGAGCGCGGCCACCCGCACCTCGTACTCGACCGCGAACCACGGCAGCTCCGCGCCGACGAACTGCGCCGTCGCCTGCCGGAACAGCTCGCCCGCCCGCTCCCCGTCCCCGGCGTGCTCGGCCAGTTCGGCGAGCATCGCCCGCCCCTCGGCCGCCCGGGACACCAGCCGCAGGTCGGACCCGCCGCGCCCGCCGACCAGCGCCAGCAGCTCCCGTACGGCCTGCTCCGCGTCCCCGGCGCCCGTGGACCGCTCGTGCACCCGACGCATCAGGATCCGCGCCCGGCTCATCAGTACGGACGCCGTCTGCCGCACCCCGGTCGCGTCGTCGGCGTAGAGGGCGAGGATCCGGTCGTACGGCTCGTCGATCGCGGCCAGCGCCTCGTCCAGTTCCCCCGACAGCGCGCGGACGTAGGCCGCACGCGCGCGTGCGGCGATCGCCTCGCCCTCGTCGCCCGCCTGCGCGTACAGCTCCGCCGCCCGCTCGAACAGCTCGACCCCCTCGGGGCCGCGCCCCATCGCCGTGTGGTCGGCGATCTCCGCGCGGACGTACGTGTCCACCTCGGTCTCCTCGGCGGCCCGCGCCACCGCCGCCCAGGCCTCCAGGGCGTGCGGCCGCAGCGAGTCCGACAGCCGGCGTGCCTCGGCCAGGAGCGCGGGGAACGACTGCTGCTCCGGCCCCTTTGCCGCGGGCGCCGGAGCGACCGGAGCGAGGGGCCCGGCGGGCGCTGTCCGCACCGCCCGCACGCCCAGCGGCAGCCGGTCCACCAGCGGCCGCTGGGCCATCCGCTCGCGCAGCTGGTCGCCGACGTAGGAGGTGCCGTTGCGGGCGTCGAACCGGGCGGCCAGCTCCAGGGCCTCCCCGCGCGCGTGCCCGGCGAGGTCCCCGGCGGTCCACACCCGCCCGGCGGGCCCGGGCACCCGCTGCCCGCCCAGCCCCAGCTCGGTGAGCCGGTCCATCAGCAGCGCCACCACCGCCAGGAAGTCCATCCGGCTGCGCGGCTGCCCGGTGTCCGTGAAGTAGGCGGGACGTTCGGCGAGCAGCTCGAGGCCTCGCGCCTCGTTGCCGGTCAGCGCGCAGAACTCGACGTGGTCCGCGTAGGCGCCCCGCATGCTCTCCATGGGGCGCACCAGACGGAAACCGCGCAGGTGGTGCGCGCGGGCCTCGTCGACGCGGCCCAGCCGCAGCAGCGGGGCCAGGGAGGACGCCAGGACCGTGTGCGGCTCGTGGGCGCAGCTGTACTCGCCGTCCAGCACCGGCCCCCACAGCTCCAGGGCCGCCTCGTCCCGGCCGTTCTTCAGCTGCCAGCCGCCCTGCCCGTGCAGCTCGCACGCGTGGCAGTCGGCCATCCGGTCCCGGTCCGCCGCCAGCCAGGCCGCGTACGCCCGCTCCGCGCGCGGCAGGTCGCCGACGTGCCCCGCGACACTGAACTCCGCGCTGCGCACCGCCCGCTCGGAGTGCCCGGCCAGCCGGTAGCGGTGCTCCATCTCGCCCAGCCACTTCTCGATCGAGGCGAGCGGGACGTGCGGCTGGTCGAGCATGCCGGCCGTCATCCACTTGAAGACCCAGTGCAGCGAATGCGTCTCGTACTCGTCGAAGTCCTCGGGCCGCTCGTCCCACATCCGCAGCAGCCGCGCGAACGGGACGAACATCTTGTCCTTCTCGGAGCTGTAGTTGTAGACCTTCAGCTGGTGCCCGAGCGCCTCGATCACGGCGAGCGGGATGTTCAGCCGCTCGGCCTCCGCCAGCAGCTGCTCCGCGCGCGCGTTGCGGGCGGGACCCTCCGGCTCCTCGGAGTTCTCCGCCATCGCCCGGCGCAGCGAGTCGAAGTCAGCAATCTCCATCAGCGATCGTCTTCCCCATGAGTGGCCCACTCCAGGAGGCCGATGAACGAGCGGTTGAGCAGCGCCGCGTCGGCCGGCCGCAGCGGACGCTGGGCCATCAGCAGCGCCTGACCGTAGAGCGACTCGGTCGCGGTGCCGATCAGCTCCGGGTCCTTGAGTGCGCTGATCCGCCGGATCAGCGGGTTGAGGTGGTTGAGCACCAGCCGGGCGCGGGGGGCGCTGCCGCGCAGCGAGCCCAGGATGCCCGCCCACAGGTCGTCGGCCTGGTCCTCGGCCTCCGCGCGGGCCTGTTCGTGGCGGGCGGCGCGGTCGTCGAGGTGGAGGGCGGGGACCGAGAGGGGGTGGAAGGCCCTCAGTACAATGTCACATTGCAGTGCGTCGAGCTTCGCCCGCGCCACCCCCAGGAACCCCGCCGCCGCCAGCTCCTCCGCCGGGTCCACCGCGTCCAGATGCGCGGTCACGGTGTCCGCGTCCAGCTCCGCGACGACCGTCCCGGGCCGCACCGACGGCAGCGCCTCGACCAGCTCGCTGTCGTACGTGTAACCGCCGTTGATCACCCCGACGCCCTGCGCGGAGGCGATCGGCGCGACCTGCCGGTACTCCTCGACCGTCCGCGTGAAGTGCACCACCGGGTGCCGCTGCGCGAACTCCTCCAGGGACAGCTGCCCGTCGGTGGTCTCGAAGGGGAGCCACGGCAGCATGGTCCTGAGCATCTCCGTGTCGTGCCGGGCCAGCGACTTCACCCCGAGGTGATGCACGGAAAGGAACGCGGAGAGGCGTTCCGGATCACCGGCCGCAAGCCCGGTCAGCCAGGACCGAATCCTTTCGCCGAGCGCCTCCCGTACGGCCGCCAGCGTCTCGTCCTCGTACAGCGACTCGCGCGAGGCGGTCGGCCGCAGACTGTCCGTGTCCAGGACACAGCGCACGAAGAACGCCCAGTCCGGCAGCAGCTGTTCGGCCCGCTCGGTGAGCAGCATGCCCTTGAGGTGCACGCGGTGCGTGGCCCGCTGCGCCGGACTCACCGCCGACGGCAGCACGTACGCCACCCCCCGGATCCCGGCCAGCGGCACGTCCAGCGCGATCGAGTCCAGCGGCGTGAACCCGAACAGCTCGTGACAGTGCCGGGCCAGCGCCACCCGCCGGGTGCTGGGGGAGGGGTACGGCCGGTCCCAGGGCGCCGGCAGGTCGGTGACCGCCTCGTCGCCCACCCGGACGTCGTACGGCAGCAGCGACCCGAAGTCCCGCGCCAGCGCCCGCACCCGCTCCTCGGTGAGCCACTCGCCGGCCCCGGGCCGCGCCACCAGGTGCACGGTGGTGCCCGGTTCGGGCCGCGCCTCGCCGGGCAGCGTACGCACGGTGTACGAACCGTCGTCCGTGGCCGTCCACTCCACGGGCGGCGCGTCCGGCGTACGGGCACTGCGGCTGACGACCCTGATCCGCTCGGCCACGACGAAACAGGCCAGCAGCCCGATGCCGAACTGGCCGAGGAACTCCGAACGCGCCTCCTGGATGCCGCCGGGGTCCGCCCGTTTGGAACTGCGCCCGATGGTCGCGAGGAGGTTGTGCACGTCCTCCTCCGTGAGGCCGACCCCGGAGTCCTCGACCCGCAGGGTGCTGCCCTCCGCGTACAGCGGTACCCGCGCCGGGGCGTCGGGCTGTTCGGCCCGTCTCGCGGTGATCGCGTCCACGGCGTTCTGCAGCAGCTCGCGCAGGTAGACCTTGGGGCTGGAGTACAGGTGATGGGAGAGCAGGTCCACCAGGCCACGCAGGTCGA
>NZ_JAEKKT010000010.1 GCF_019510245.1 Streptomyces sp.
TTCATCGGCAAGGGCATCGGCGCCGAGGACCTGCTGGACGCCGTACGGACGATCGCCGACGGCGACACCCTTCTGTCCCCCGCCGCGACCCGTTCCCTCGTCGCCCGTTTCCTCGCCACACCGGACGAGGCCCCGTCACACCACTCCGAACAGCTCGCCGTGCTCACCCCGCGCGAACGCGAGATGGTGGCTCTGGTCGCGACCGGCCTGTCCAACCAGGAGATCGCCGAGCGGATGTTCCTCAGCCCCTTCACCGTCCGCGCCCACGTGCAGCGCGCCATGACGAAGCTGGACGCCCGCGACCGGGCACAACTCGTCGTCATCGCCTACCGGACGGGCCTGGCCCAGGCCGCCCCCGACGGCCGCACCGACCGCCTGGCGTAGTACTCGCACATGCCCTCGGCGCCCGTCAGTCAGTGGTGGATCCCGCGTTCCCGCTGCTGCAGCGCGAGTTGGGGGTCAGCCCCACCGAAGGGGCCCCGGTCGCCAAGGCGTTACTCGTCGCGGGCAGGCTCGGCGACCGCTACGGCGGAAAGCGGGAGCTGGTCCGGCTGATGGCCGTGGTCTCGGCCGGTGGTGTACTGGCCGGCCTGGCGCCGAACCTGCCGGTGCTGTTGCTCGGTCAGGTGCTGCAGGGCGTCATGGTCGCGGATGGTCTGTCCCGGCATGGAATGTTCGTGTTACCGGCGATGGCGATCATCGCGCGGCGACGCTCGTCGTGGCTCGCCTCATGCCGCATGATCCGCCGATACCGTCGGACAGCGGGATCGACTGGCCCGAGTTCGTGGCCATGGATCAGGCACTGGTCGACAACGGTGGGGCCACGCTCTTTCCCATCACGGCGCGGGCCTTGGAGCGACGGAACACCATGCTGCCCACTCAGCGCTGACGCTGCCGGAGCTCAGGTCAGGTTCAGGCCGCCGTCGAGCACGATGACCTCCCCGGTCAGATAGCCGCTGCCGATCACCGACGCCACCAGGTCGGCCACGTCAGCGGGGCGCGCGGGGCGGTGCATCGGTGCGCGGTCCCGCCACAGTTCGTGCGCCTGTACCCAGTCCTTCGTCATCGGCGTGTCCACGAGGCCCGGCGCCACCGCGTTCACCCGCACGTCGGGCCCGAGCGCGGCCGCGAGCAGCCGGGTGACGTGGTTCAGCGCGGCCTTGCTCGCCGCGTACGGCACCGAGGAACCCTTGGGCCGTACGCCGGCGTGGCTGGTGATGTTGACGATGCAGCCGCCGCCGGGGGACTGCCGTAGCGCCGGAAGGGCCGCGGTGCACAGCACCCAGGGCGCGATGAGGTTGACCTCCAGCAGGCGCCGCCAGTCCGCCGGGGTCGCCGCCGCGAGGTCCGCGTGCGGGATCGGCCAACTGATGCCCGCGTTGTTCACCAGCACGTCCAGCCGCCCGAAGTGCCCCAGTGCCGTCTCGACCAGCCCCCGGGCCTCCTCCTCCACTTCGAGATCGGCCTGTACGTAGGCACCGCCGAGTTCGGCCGCCAGTGCCTGCCCGGCCTCCGTGCTGCGCCGCGAGTGCACGACGACCCGCGTCCCGTCCGCCGCGAGGCGCCGAGCGACGGCCTCGCCGATCCCCGACGTGGACCCGGTGACCAGGGCGACGGGCCCGTCGCCGTGTTGGATGCTCATGACAGTGGATCTTGTCACGGCCCCCGCGGAAGGTCGTCACGGGTTTCCGGCGTGCCCTCTCCTGCGCCTACTGAGCGGTCGGCCGCCCGCGTCCCCAGGCGGCCAGCGGCCGGAGCGCGTCGTTGAGGCGCTCGCCGTCCTCGGTCAGTGAGTACTCGACGCGGGGCGGCACCTCGTCGTAGGACACGCGGCGCACCACCCCGTCCGTCTCCATCTCGCGCAGGTGGGAGGCGAGCACCTTCTCGGTGACCCCCGGAAGCAGCCGGCGCAGCTCGCCGAACCGGCGGCAGGGGTGCTCGTGGAGCGCCCACAGGATCAGCACCTTCCACTTGCCGCCGATCACCTCCATCGCGGCGTCGATCCCGCAGACATGTCCGTCCGGCGCACCCGGCCGGTTCAGCGTCGTCATGCCCCACCCCCTCCGACGTGCTCGCTCACCTCGGGGTAACCACCCACTCCGAAGTGCGTACTTGATCACTCGTGGGCCTGTGATCAGCCTAATCGGTATGACACAGAACACCGTTGAGAAGGACTCCGTCACCGTGCTGGGCCTCGGCGCGATGGGCACCGCGCTGGCCCGTGCCTGGCGTGCCGCCGGCCACCCGCTCACCGTCTGGAACCGAACTCCGGCCCGTGCCAAGCCCCTTGCCGCCGAGGGCGCGAAGGTCGCGGACAGCGCTGCCGAGGCCGTCGCCGCGAACACCCTGGTCGTCGTCTGCCTGTTGGACGACGCCTCGGTCGAGGACGCGCTGGCCGGCATCGACCTGGCCGGCCGGGACCTGGTCAACCTGACCACCAGTACCCCTGCCCAGGCCCGCGCCCGCGCAGAGTGGGCCCGCGAGCGCGGTGCCCGCTACCTGGACGGCGGAATCATGGCCGTCCCGCCGATGATCGGTGCCCCGGAGTCCGGCGGTTACGTCTTCTACAGCGGCTCGCGGGAGCTGTTCGAGCGGCACCGGGAGACGCTGGCGGTCCCCGCAGGCACCGTCTACGTCGGTCACGACGCGGGCTTCGCGGCGCTGTACGACATGGCCCTGCTCAGCGCCATGTACGGGATGTTCGCAGGGGCCGCCCACGCCTTCGCCCTGATCCGCAAGGAGGACATCGACCCCGCGTCGCTCGCCCCGCTGCTCGCCGACTGGCTCGTCGCGATGGCCCCGGCCGTGCACCGGACCGCCGACCAGCTGCGGAGCGGCGACTACACGCGAGGGGTCGTCTCCGACCTCGCCATGCAGGTGGCCGGCACACCGGCCTTCCTGAGCACCGCAGAACAGCAGGGCGTCAGCCCCGAACTGCTCCGCCCGTACTTCGAGTTGATGCGTCGCCGACTGGCCGAGGGCAGCGGGGAGGAAGACCTGACGGGCGTCATCGACCTGCTGGTGCGCTGACGGCCGTTCACCGCCCGGGCCGCCGTGCGGGCACTCGCGCCCGCACGGCCGACGCCGTGTCACGGCTTGATGCCCACCCCGGCCCACGCGCTGACCTCGGCGTCCGTGAGCTCCGGTCCTGAGCCCTGCGGGTCGTCCGGGCGCCACCGGTGGGTCAGTGAGACACCGGGGTCGAGCAGGTCGAGGCCCTTGAAGAAGCGGGCGACCTCCTGCCGGCTGCGGACCTGGGCCCGGGTGCCGGCGGCGGCGTAGATGCCGACGAGCTTCTCCCAGAGCTCCGGGGCGAAGTCGCCCGTGCAGTGGCTCACGGCCAGCGCGCTGCCCGAGGGCAGGGCGTCCAGGAGGCGGGAGACGACGCCGTACGGGTCCCAGTCGTCCGGGACGAAGTGCAGGATGGCGTTGAGGGACAGGGCCACGGGCTGGTTCAGGTCCAGGGTCCTGGCCAGCTCGGGGGAGCCGAGGATCGCCTCGGGGTCGGTGAAGTCGCCCTGGACGTAAGCCGTGCGGCCCTCGGGGGTGTTGCGCATCAGGCGCTCGGCGTACTTGAGGACCAGCGGGTCGTTGTCGGCGTACACCACCCTGGCATCGGGCACCACGGACTGCGCGACCTGGTGCAGGTTCGGCTCGGTGGGGATGCCGGTGCCTATGTCCAGCCACTGACGGATGCCGTGTTCACGGGCAAGGACGCGGGTGGCCCGATGCATGAAGGCACGGTTCTCCCGAGCACAGGTGAAGATGCCCGGGTAGACCGCCGCGACCGTCTCGGCCGCCTGCTTGTCGACGTCGAAGTGGTCCTTGCCGCCGAGGTAGTAGTCGTACATCCGGGCGGAGTGGGGCCGACTGGTGTCGATCTCCCGCGCGGTGTGGGAGTTGGTCATCCTGTCCCTTTCCGGTGGTGTGCGTGGGGGTGTCGGGCAGGTCGCTGCCGGGGCAGGTCCGGCTCGGGTGGTGGTTCAGCCCGCCGTGAGATGGTCGGC
>NZ_JAEKKT010000166.1 GCF_019510245.1 Streptomyces sp.
CCTTTTCGCCGACCGAGGCGCCCCCCTTCCTTCGGCTCCGGCCTTTTCGCCGACCGAGGCGCCCCCCTTCCTTCGGCTCCGGCCTTTTCGCCGACCGAGTCGCCCCCCTTCCTTCGGCCCCGCCTCTTCATCGACCGAGTCGCCCTTCCCTCTTCGACCTGCCCTTTTCATCGACCGAGTCCTCCTCCCTTCGACGTGGCTTTTTCGTCGGCTGAGGCGCCCCCCTCTCCTCGGCCTCGCCTCTTCATCGACCGAGTCGGGTGGTGGGTGGGCAGAGGTTTTGGGGGTCCAGGGGGCGGAGCCCCCTGGTGGGGGGTGCGTTCACCCGGCCGGGGGTGTACGGCGGGGTATCTGCCGGGCCCGCGTGGTCCGCTGGGAGTCGTGCAGCTGTTGCCCGAGCCCGTGCGCCGTTTCGCGGCGTGGTGTGCCGTGCTGCTGCTGGCCGCCGGCGTCGGCTACGTCGGCATCCGGCTCTGCTCCGAGTTCCGCACCGCGGTCACCCCGGTCCTGCTCGCCCTGCTCGGCACCGCCCTGCTCGGCCCGCTGTACCGCCGGCTCGTGCAGGTCGGCGTACACCGCTCCCTCGCCGCCGGTCTCACCTGCGTCGCGGTCGTCGCCGTCGCCGGCGGAGCCGTCTACATCGTCGTCGCGGCCCTCGTCGACACCGGCGACGAGATCGTCGCCTCCCTGAAACAGGCCGCGAAGTCCCTGGCCGAGCACTTCGGGGCCGCCGGTACCTCGGTCGGCGACCTGGCCGGCAGCGCCAAGGACCTGCTCGCCAAGTTCGGCGGCACCGCCGCCTCCAACGTCATCAGCGGTGTCAGCGTGGTCGGCGAGGGCCTCGCCATGGCCGTCCTCGCGCTGCTGCTCGTCTTCTTCTTCCTGCGCGACTCGGACCGGGTCGTCGCCACCATCCGGGCCGTCGCGCCCGGCTCCAGCGCCGACCTGGTCGAGGCCATGGCCCGCAGGGCCTTCGAGGCCATCGAGGGGTTCATGCGCGGCACCACCGTCATCGCGTTCATCGACGCCGTCTGCATCACCGTCGGCCTGCTGGTCCTCCGCGTACCGGGGGCCGTCGGGCTCGGCGCGCTCGTCCTCGTCGGCGCCTACATCCCCTACCTCGGCGCCTTCATCTCCGGCGCCGTCGCCGTCCTGGTCGCCCTCGCCGACCGCGGCTTCGTCATCGCGCTGTGGACGCTGGGCGTCGTACTCGCCGTGCAGGTGCTGGAGGGGCACGTGCTGCAGCCCGTGATCCAGAGCCGGACCGTGCAGATGCATCCGGCGGTGGTGATGCTGGCCATCACCGCCGGAGCCTCCGTCGCCGGGATCCTGGGCATGCTGCTGGCCGTACCGCTCACCGCGGCCGCCTTCGGGGTCGTACACGAACTGCACGCCCGGTACGCCACCCGCTAGGACCTGCCGGCCTCCTTGCCGGCCTCGTACAGCTCGAACCAGATGCTTTTGCCCTCCCCGCGCGGGTCGACGCCCCAGGCGTCCGCCAGGATCTCGATCAGGACCAGGCCGCGGCCGGAGGAGGCCAGTTCGCCGGGGCGCCGCTTGTGCGGGAGGTCGTCGCCCGCGTCCGTGACCTCGACCCGCAGCCGCCGTTCGGGTGGCCGCCCGGAGACCTCGGCGAGCAGCAGCGCGTCCGCGTCGGTGTGGACGAGGACGTTGGTGAGCATCTCGGAGACCAGGAGGACCGTGGAGTCGACCTGGTCCGGCGACTCCCAGTCGTGCAGCAGCTCACGCACGTGCTGGCGGGCCTCGGCGACCCGCTCGGGCTCGTCCTGGGCCACCGACATCAGGGTGCGGCGGATCCGCGGCCGCACCGCCAGGGGCTCGTCGCCGCGGCCGGTGCCCGGCCGGGACAGCAGCAGGACCGCTATGTCGTCCTCGCGGCGGTCGGCCAGCGGCCCGGTGGTGTGGTGCGAGGAGGGCCCGTGCACGGCCTGGACCAGGCCGTCGGCGAGTTTCTCCAGGTCGCCGCCGCCGTGCTCCTCCATGATCGTCCGGATCCGCTGCCAGCCACTCTCCATGTCGTGGCCGCCGGTCTCGATCAGACCGTCGGTGCAGATCATCATGGTCTCGCCGGGTTCGAGGGCGAACCGCGTGGTCGGATAGTCGGCGTCCGGGTCGATACCGAGCGGCAGCCCGCCCGCCGTCGGCCGCCGCAGCACCGTGCCGTCGGCCATCCGGATCGTCGGGTCGAGATGGCCCGCACGGGCGATCTCCAGCACCCCGGTCGCCGGATCCGCCTCGACGTAAAGGCAGGTCGCGAAGCGCAGGTCGGCGTCGTCCTCGGCGTAGGTGATCCCGTGCAGGAAACGGGAGGCGCGGGAGAGCACCGCGTCCGGGCGGTGACCCTCGGAGGCGTAGGCGCGCAGCGCGATCCGCAGCTGGCCCATCAGGCCCGCGGCCCGTACGTCATGGCCCTGGACGTCGCCGATGACCAGGGCGTGCCGGCCGGACGGCAGCGGGATGATGTCGTACCAGTCGCCGCCCACCTGGAGCCCGCCGCCGGTCGGTATGTAGCGGGCGGCCGCGTCCATGCCGGGTATCTCGGGGCCCAGCGTCGGCAGCATGGAGCGCTGCAGGCCGTCGGTCAGCTCCCGCTCCGAGTCGGCGATCCCGGCCCGGGACAGGGCCTGCGCCAGCATCCGGGCCACCGTGGTGAGCACGGACCGTTCGTCGGGGGTGAACGACACCGGATAGGTGAAGCCCGCCATCCAGGCACCCATGGTCCGCCCGGCCACCGTCAGTGGCAGGAAGGCCCAGGACTGCCGTCCGAAGCGCTCGGCCAGTGGCCAGGTCACCGGGTAGCGGGACCTGTACTGCTCGGCGGAGGAGAGGTAGACGGCCCGGCCGGTCCGTACCACCTCGGCTGCCGGGTAGTCCGTGTCCAGCGGCATGCTGCTGAAGGGGCTGTCCTCGTCGATGTCCTGGCCGTGGTGGCCGATCATCATCAGCCGGTCGCCCTTGACCCCGAAGACGACCAGCCCGTCCGGGGAGAACCCGGGCATCGACAGGCCCGCGGCGACCCGCAGCACCTCCTCCGTGGACCGCGCCTCGGCCAGCGCCCGGCCCGCGTCCAGCAGGAACGCCTCCCGGGAGCGCCGCCAGTCGCCGGTCACCGGATGCTGGACCGCGGTGCCGGGGGACGGTTCGGAGACCTCCTGGATGGTGCCGGTCACCCGGTACACGCGCTCCTCGGAGTCGTACACCGGTCGAAAACGGCTGCGTACGGTCCGAATCAGCCGGCCTCGCTCGTCCATGACCCGCAGCCGGACCTCCCCGAGGGTGCCCTCGACCGCGGCCAGCCGGGTGATGCTCGTGTTCTCGTTCCAGTCCACGGGGTGGAAACGGGACCGGACCACGGCCTCCGACAGGACGGACGGTTCGGCCGGCAGCCCGATCAGCCGGGCCGCCTCCGCATCCGCGGTGACCAGCCCGGTGGCGGTGTCCCAGTGCCACAGCCCGGTCGCGAGGGCGGCTAGGACGTCCTCCACGGCGGGCAGGGGCTCGCCAGTTCGCATTGCCCCACTTTAGGAAGATGAGATCGCAGAGTGCCACTGTTTCTGCACCGGATTAATGGTGGGAGGCGATCTTTGGGCGGCCGGTACCCTTGATGGGTCCGGGCACCATGGCCCGGTGCCGGTCGAGGAGAGCACCTCGGCAGACCACGAAGAAGAGGAACATCCGACGATGCATCGGTACAGGTCCCACACCTGCGGCCAGCTCCGCGCCTCTGACGTCGGCACCGACGTCCGGCTGAGCGGCTGGCTGCACAATCGGCGCGACCTGGGCGGCATCCTCTTCATCGATCTGCGCGACCACTACGGCATCACGCAGCTCGTCGCCCGCCCCGGCACCGCTGCGTACGAGGCCCTGGACAAGCTCTCCAAGGAGTCCACGGTCCGCGTCGACGGCCGCGTTGTTTCACGTGGAACCGAGAACATCAACGCGGACCTGCCCACCGGCGAGGTCGAGGTCGAGGTCGGCGAGGTCGAGCTGCTCGGTGCGGCCGCCCCGCTGCCGTTCACGATCAACACCGAGGACGGGGTCAACGAGGAGCGGCGCCTGGAGTACCGCTTCCTGGACCTGCGCCGCGAGCGCATGCACCGCAACATCATGCTGCGCACGGCCGTGATCTCCGCCATGCGCCACAAGATGGTCGCCCTCGGGTTCAACGAGATGGCCACCCCGATCCTCACCGCGACCTCCCCCGAGGGTGCGCGTGACTTCGTGGTCCCCTCCCGCCTGCACCCGGGCAAGTTCTACGCCCTGCCGCAGGCCCCGCAGCAGTTCAAGCAGCTGCTGATGATCTCCGGCTTCGACCGCTACTTCCAGATCGCGCCCTGCTTCCGTGACGAGGACGCCCGCGCCGACCGTTCGCCGGGCGAGTTCTACCAGCTCGACGTCGAGATGAGCTTCGTCGAGCAGGAGGACGTCTTCCGCCCGATCGAGCAGCTGATGACCGAGCTCTTCGAGGAGTTCGGCAACGGCCGGCACGTCACCTCCCCCTTCCCGCGGATCCCGTTTCGCGAGGCGATGCTGAAGTACGGCTCCGACAAGCCGGACCTCCGCGCCCAGCTGGAGCTCGTCGACATCACCGACATCTTCGAGGGCTCGGAGTTCAAGGCCTTCGCCGGCAAGCACGTGCGCGCGCTGCCGGTCCCGGCGGTCCAGGACCAGCCCCGCAAGTTCTTCGACCAGCTCGGCGACTACGCCGTCTCGCAGGGCGCCAAGGGCCTGGCCTGGGTGCGCGTCGGCGAGGACGGCTCGCTGACCGGCCCGATCGCCAAGTTCCTCACCGAGGACAACGTCGCCGAGCTCACCAAGCGGCTCCAGCTGGCCGCCGGGCACGCCGTCTTCTTCGGCGCGGGCGAGTTCGACGAGGTCTCCAAGATCATGGGCGCGGTGCGGGTCGAGGCCGCGCGTCGCTCCGGGCACTTCGAGGAGAACGTCTTCCGGTTCTGCTGGATCGTCGACTTCCCGATGTTCGAGAAGGACGAGGAGACCGGGAAGATCGACTTCTCGCACAACCCGTTCTCGATGCCCCAGGGCGGCATGGAGGCCCTGGAGAACCAGGACCCGCTGGACATCCTCGCCTGGCAGTACGACATCGTCTGCAACGGCGTCGAGCTGTCCTCCGGCGCCATCCGGAACCACGAGCCCGACATCATGCTCAAGGCCTTCGGCATCGCGGGCTACGACGAGGAGACCGTCGAGCGCGAGTTCGCCGGCATGCTCCGCGCGTTCCGCTTCGGCGCCCCGCCGCACGGCGGCATCGCCCCGGGCGTGGACCGCATCGTGATGCTCCTCGCCGACGAGCCGAACATCCGCGAGACCATCGCCTTCCCGCTCAACGGCAACGCCCAGGACCTGATGATGGGCGCCCCGACCGAGCTGGAGGAGACCCGCCTGCGCGAGCTGCACCTCTCCATCCGCAAGCCGCAGCCGAAGTAAGGCCATCAGGCACGCAGAACCGGCACAGCTGAACGAAAGGCTCGAAACCGGCGTCGGTTTCGAGCCTTTCGGCTGCGCACCGCGCATTCACAGCTCTCTCCGATGTTCGCACCGGTCCGGTCTTGCCTACGGTCCCTGACCATGACAGACACCCACACCCCCACGGACCCCCAATCCCCGGACGCTAGAGGGAAGTTGGCCCGCCGTACGGTGCTGGCGGCGGGTAGTGCGGCCGTCACCGCGGTGGGCGTCGGCAGCGCCTTCGCGGCGACCGACGGCACCGCCGCCGCGGCGACCGGCCCCGGAACCGGGGCCTTGGCCTCGGCCTCGGCCTCGGAAGGGGCCTGCTACACGCTGACCTCCGAGCTCGTCGAAGGCCCGTACTACATCGACGCCGACAAGCTCCGCCAGGACGTCACCGAGGACCAGGAGGGCATCCCCTGCACCTCACCCTCAAGGTGATCGACGCGGAGACCTGCCGGCCGCTCAGGAACGCGGCCGTGGACATCTGGCACTGCAACGCGTCGGGCATCTACTCCGGGTACGAGGGGATGGGCAGCGGCGGCGGTGGCGGCACCCCGCCGACCGACGCGCCGACCGGCACCCCGACCGGGCCCCCGCCCGGCGGTGGCGGCGGCCACCAGGAGCCGACCGACGACACCCGCTACCTGCGCGGCACCTGGCACACGGACCGGCACGGGCAGGTCACCTTCAAGACCGTCTCCCCCGGCTGGTATCGGGGCCGGTGCGTCCACATCCACGTCAAGGTGCACGTGGACGGCGAGTGGACGGACGCGGGCTACGAGGGCGGCCACACCTGCCACACGGGCCAGCTGTTCTTCGACGAGAAGTCGGTGCTGCTGTCGGCCGAGGTGGAGCCGTACGCGAGCAACACCACCGCCCGCACCACCCTCGACGAGGACACCATCTACCCGGACAACGGGCACGCGGGCGGCCTGCTCCACCTCAGGTACGACCGCCACCACATCGTCCGCGGTGTCCGCGGCCACCTGACCCTGGGCGTCGAACCGGACGAGACGAACAACGGCTGACGTCGACAGTCCCTGAGGCCGGCGCCCGGGGGTGAGGAAGAAAGGCCCCGGGCGCCTTCCGCGATCCGCGTGTGCGGAGTGTTCAGATCACCGAGAGCAGTCCGTTGCCGCCCAGAAGGGTGGGGAACGATGTCTGCGTGAGGCCGACCGCGTGTGCGGTGATGACGCGGCTGCCGGAGGCCGTCGGCCGGGTGGAGCCGCCGGGGAAGACCCAGACGGCACCGGTGGAGTTGTTCTCGCCCGCCGCGCCGACGAACAGCTCCGGCCTGCCGTCCTTGTCGACGTCCCCGACCGAGACCGTGGTACCGAAGAAATCGTCGGTCTCGGAGGCACCGGGGACGCCCGCGGTGTCCTGGGAGAAGGAGTAGGAGCCGGTGCCGAGGGCGCCGCTGCGGCGGCCGGGGACCACGGTCACCTGACCCGCCCGGCTCTTGGCCAGGCTCTCGAACGGCGATCCGATCACGATGTCCGCGAGGCCGTCGCGGTTGAGGTCGGCCACCGCCAGCGACGCGCCGAAGTTGTCGTCCTTCTCGCTCGCGCCGGGGACGCCGGCCGTGTTCTGCGTGATCTGCGCGGGCGTTGCGGCCGGCGAGATACCCGTGGCAGAGCCGTACCAGACGAGGACGCGGCCGCCCGTCGCTCCGTCCACGCCCGCCTTTTCCGGCTCGTCCGGGTCGCCGGCCACGAGGTCGGCGTATCCGTCGCCGTTGATGTCGCCGGAGGCCGTGATCAGACCGTTGCCCTTGAGCGCGTCGCCGTAGGCGGCGGTCGTGTAGATCTCGCCGCCGCTCAGGCCGCTGAGCCGGTCGGTGGACGAGGCCGGGTCGGGCACGCCGTCGCCGTTGAAATCGCCGAGCGCGACAGAGGGGACGCCGTGTCGTCGTTGTGGACGGCGGATCCGAACGTGCCCGTCCGGCTGAACGGTCCGCCGAAGGTCACGGTCCCGTCCCGGCCGGCGACCGCCACCCGCGTCTTCGACCCGGCGCCGAGGCCGAGCGCGGCGACGTCCTCGCCGTAGTGCGACGGGGAGGAGTACGGCGACGGCAGGTCCGTGCCGCTCGTCAGGCCGCTCCTGCTGCCCCAGAGCACGGTGACCGCACCGGATTCGGTGCCCTTCGAGGTGTCCTCGTACGGCGTTCCGACCACCAGGTCGGCGTAGCCGTCCCGGTTCAGGTCGGCGGTGGCGGTGGCGGACCCGAAGCCGTCGCCGGCCTCGCTGACACCCGGCACACCGGCGGTGTTCTGGGTGATGGTCTTCCGGCGGCTCGTCGACAGCCCGGAGGCGGAGCCGTACAGCACGACGACCGCGCCCGCGCCCTCCTTGCCGGACACGTTCGCGCCCGGCGCGGGCAGGATGGCGTCGCGGTAGCCGTCGCCGTTGAAGTCACCGGGCACGGCGCCGTGTACGGCGGCGGCCGGGACGGCCGGCAGCAGGACGCCGCCGGCCAGGGCGGCGGCCACGAACGCGACCGCACTCCATCTGCGCATGAGTGACCCCCCTGTGGATTCACCGACTGCCCCATTGGCAAGGGGCGTACGCGAATCCCACCCCGCTCGCTCCCCCGCCCTGACGCAAGTGGACGGACTTTACCAGCAGTTGGGCGTGTCCATGCCGGTCAGGTGTCGTACCGGCCGTCCCAGGGGTCGCCGAAGCCCAGGTGGTCCGGGTAGAGCTCGGCCCACCCGCCGTCCTCGTCGTCCTTCGCCACGAGCCCGAAGAACACGCCGTCCACCCTGAGCTGGAACGGGCGTATCGCGATGTCCTTGTAGGTCCGCCGCGGCAGGCTGCGCAGCATGCCCGCCAGGTGGGCGCGGGCCCGCGCCAGCACCGAGTCGGCGCCGTCCGGATCGCGCTGCTGCTCGGCCCAGCTGCCCGCGCACCAGATCTGCGAGTCGCGGTAGTGCCCCTCGGCGTCGAACAGATGCAGCACCGCGTAGAGCCGCTTCTGCTCCTCCCAGCCCTCGTCGAGCCGGAACCCCTCGGGGAACGCGTAGGTGACCGACGCCAGGAACTGGCCGCCGGTGTAGTGACCGATGGCCTCGGTACGGCCGTGGGGCTCGTAGGCGATCGGGATGAGCTCAGGTGCCATGGCGAAACCATACGGATGTGTTGTGGACATGCGGTTGTCGGGGCGTCGGGGAACGGCTGCCCGGGTCAACTTTCACCCCTCTCTTCCGGGATGGGCACCGGACCGCAGAAAAATTCACGGCAACCTTTTCGATCTCCACAACCACCAAGGAGTGAAGCCCGCCCCGCGGGCCGTACCCAGCACTTCGGATGTACGTAAGGACTCCCCCGTGGCCTCTGCCTCCCACCGCCGGTCTCTCCGTAAGCGCCGTGCGCTCGTCGTCTCGGCAGCCGTCGTGGCCGCCGGGGTCGGTGCCGGTGCGCTCGTGCTGAGCGCGAACGCCACGTCGGCCGTGGACCTGTACCACCAGACGCTCGCCGCCAAGGACGGCTGGGCGTCGTCCGGTTCCGGTACGACCGGTGGCGCGAAGGCCGGCGCCGCGCACACCTTCACCGTCTCCACCCGCGCCCAGCTGGTGAAGGCGCTCGGTTCGGTGAGCGACACCACGCCCCGCATCATCAAGGTCAAGGGCACCATCGACGCCAACACCGACGACTCCGGCAAGAAGCTGACCTGCGCCGACTACGCGGCGGGCACGGGGTACTCGCTGAGCGCCTACCTGAAGGCGTTCGACCCGTCGACGTACGGCCGCTCCAAGCTGCCCTCCGGCACCCAGGAGAAGGCCCGCGCCGCCGCGCAGAAGAAGCAGGCCGCGAACATCGTCTTCAAGGTGCCCGCCAACACCACGATCGTCGGCGTCCCCGGCACCAAGGCCGGCATCACCGGCGGCATGCTCCAGATCCAGAAGGTCGACAACGTCATCGTCCGCAACCTGACGTTCTCCGACACCGAGGACTGCTTCCCGCAGTGGGACCCGACCGACGGCGACAGCGGCAACTGGAACTCCCAGTACGACGCGGTGACGCTGCGCGGGGCCACGCACGTGTGGGCGGACCACGACACGTTCACCGACGCGGGCCACTTCGACAGCCTCAACCCGAAGTACTACGGCCGTGAGTACCAGGTCCACGACGGTGAACTCGACATCACCAAGAGCTCGGACCTGGTGACCGTCGAGCACAACCGGTTCACCAGCCACGACAAGACGATGCTGATCGGCAGCAGCGACAGCGAGCCCAGCGGCAAGCTGCGCGTCACCCTGCACCACAACGTGTGGAAGGGCGTCGTCCAGCGCGCCCCCCTCACCCGCGTCGGCCAGGTGCACCTCTACAACAACGTCTACGACGTCACGCCCCTCAACGGCTACGCGCTGCAGTACAGCATCAACTCGCGCGCCAAGGCCCAGGTGGTGGCCCAGAACAACTTCTGGACCGTGCCCAGCTCCGTCAAGGTCTCCAAGCTGCTCAGCGGCGACGGCACCGGCTCGATCGCCGGCAGCGGCAACCTCGTCAACGGCACGACGACCGACCTCGTCGCCGCCTACAACGCCGCGAACTCCAAGAAGATCAAGACGACGGTGAACTGGACGCCGACCCTGACGGCGGGCCTGGAGAGCAGCGCGAAGAACCTGCCGGCCGAGCTGGCGAAGACGGCAGGGGCGGGGGTGCTGACCGCCGGCTGAGAAGTCCCCCCGCGCCGGTCGGCCGAGGCCGTCGGCGCGGGTCGCTCAGTTCTGGGGGGACTTGGGCTTCGAGCCGCGGACGCGGCGGCGCAGGGCCGGGCCCAGGCGGACCAGGAGGCGCTTGTCGATGCCGGTGACGCGGCGCTCCACCGCGGACAGCTGCTTGGTGGCGGCCTTCAGCTCCTTGCGGAGGGCGTCGAGCTGGCGGCTGGTCTCGGTGGCGCGCTTCTCGGCGGTGGTCAGCCGGGTGCGCAGCTCCCTGTTCTCCTTGGCGTGCCGGTCGGCCCTGGCGTCCGCCGCGGTGATCCGCTCGCGCAGCCGGCTGAACCGGTAGCGCATCTGGCCGTCGTCGCCGCCGTCCCAGACCGGCATCGACGCGGGCAGGTCGAGGGCGGCCAGCCGGGCGTCGAAGGCCGCGCCGCCGTCGCCGTGGGTGTAGGTGTTCTGGAGGTCGTTGCGGTCGAGGAAGGCGATGATGCGCTCGAAGCGCTCACCGTGCCCCTTGATCATCGCGGAGAAGTCGGCGTCCTCGTAGAGGTCACGCGGGTCGGTGTCGGCGCTCAGTTCGGTGAGCGAGCGGTGCGGGATGTCGAAGTAGCGGCACAGTTCGAGGGTGCGCGAGTCGTGGGTGAGGACGACGCTCGGGGTCCCGGCCAGCAGGGCGGCGACGTTGCCGTGGATACGGGTGCCGTACGCGAAGTCGTAGCCGCGCAGTTCGTCGATCCAGGTGGCCGGGTCCAGCGGCATGCGGACCTTGTTCTCCTGGAGCAGGGCGTGGCTGAGCTGGAGCGGGAAGGGGTCGGTGTACCCGGACTCCGGCGAGGTGTCGCCCCACAGCAGCAGTTCCGCGTCGACGGTGTTCTGCGCGTAGTAGGTGAGGTGGGGGTAGCGCTCCCACGCGTGGCGGGCGATGCCCGCTATGTCGCCGACGGGTATCGCGTCCGGGGAGAGGTTCAGGGCGATGCGCGAGGCGGCGGTCAGCTCCGTGGCCCGGATCTCCGGGAAGGTGTCGCCGTGGAGGAACATCGACGGGCAGCCGATGATGTCGACGTCGTGGAAGCCGAGGCCCTTGAGATAGTCCGAGGTCAGCTCGCCGCGTACGCCGATGGAGGCGGAGCGGTCCAGGACCGCGCGGGCGAAGCGGCGGACCGAGTCCGCCATCGGGTTCAGCCACGCGGTGTCGTAGTCCGCGGGGGCCTGGGCGCCGACACCGAACACCACGACCGGGATGGTGAGCTGTTCGATCAGCTTCGTCAGCCGGTCCAGGGAGGCCTGGAAGGTGGGGCGGAAGGCGTTGGCGAGCGGGACGACGAACACGTCGTACTGCTCGTTGATCTCCGCGGCGCGGCGGGCGGAGGGGTCGGTGCGGATGCCGTTGGACGTCACCTCGGCGTCCGGGGTGGTCAGCATCTTGTGCGCCGAGTCGCTGAAGATCAGGTTCCCGGTGTTGGTCCCGATCAGGTCCTGGTGGATGAACTCCGCCGGAGTGGCGACACGGAACGGGCTCTTCCCGGAGCGGATCAGGATTCGTTTCACGAACGGCACACTATCCCGGAGGTAAATGCAGAGTGAAGAACAAGTAAGAGACTGATCGGTCTCTTGCCTGGGATTTACCTCACGCACACCGAAGGGCCGGCGGGAGGGGGGCCTCCGGCCGGCCCTTCTGGGTTTGGCGTGGGCGGTGCGTGGTGGTGCCTGGGGCGCCTGGTGCTGCGCGGGTGGTGGGTACGGGCTACGCGGCGGTCTCGCCGCCGAAGCGGGTCTTGTACGTCTCCAGGTCCTCGTCCGTGAGCTTCGCGAACAGGACCGGGGGCACGGTGAAGGGGGTGCCGGCCGGGACGGCGGTCAGTGCCCCCGCCTCGTCGGCGGTGACCCAGGCCGCGGTGTCGTCGGTGAGGGCGAACGCCTCGCGCATCGTCTTCGCCGTCGCCGGGATGAACGGCTCCGAGACCACCGCGTAGAGGTGGATCAGGTTCATCGCCGTGCGCAGGGTCAGGGCCGCGCCGTCCTGGTCCGTCTTGATCTCCAGCCAGGGGGCCTTCTCCTCCAGGTAGGAGTTGCCGGCCGACCACAGGGCGCGCAGGGCCGCGGCGGCCTTGCGGAACTGGAGGGACTCCATGTGGGACTCGTACTCGGCGAGGAGCCCGGCGATCTCCGTGCCGAGCTTCGCCTCCGCCTCGCCGGGGGTGCCGCCGGCCGGGACGTCGTCGCCGAAGCGCTTCCTGGAGAAGGACAGGACGCGGTTGACGAAGTTGCCGAGGGTGTCGGCCAGGTCCTTGTTCACCGTCGCCGTGAAATGCTCCCAGGTGAAGGACGAGTCGTCCGACTCCGGGGCGTTGGCGATGAGGAAGTAGCGCCAGTAGTCGGCGGGGAGGATGTCGAGGGCCTGGTCGGTGAAGACGCCGCGCTTCTGCGAGGTGGAGAACTTGCCGCCGTAGTACGTCAGCCAGTTGAAGGCCTTGACGTAGTCGACCTTCTTCCACGGTTCGCGGACGCCGAGCTCGGTGGCCGGGAACATCACCGTGTGGAAGGGGACGTTGTCCTTCGCCATGAACTCCGTGTAGCGGACGTCGGTGTCGACGTCGTACCACCAGGACTTCCAGTCGCGGTTCTCCGGGTCCTGGTCGGCCCACTCCTTCGTCGCGCCGATGTACTCGATCGGGGCGTCGAACCAGACGTAGAAGACCTTGCCCTCGGCCGCCAGTTCCGGCCAGGTGTCGGCCGGGACGGGTACGCCCCAGTCCAGGTCGCGGGTGATCGCGCGGTCGTGCAGGCCCTCGGTCAGCCACTTGTGGGCGATCGAGGAGGCCAGCTGGGGCCAGTCCTTGTCGTGCTTCGAGACCCACTCGCGGACTTCGTTCTCCAGCTTGGACTGGAGCAGGAAGAGGTGCTTGGTCTCGCGGATCTCCAGGTCGGTGGAGCCGGAGATCGCCGAGCGCGGGTTGATCAGGTCGGTCGGGTCCAGGACGCGGGTGCAGTTCTCGCACTGGTCGCCGCGGGCCTTGTCGTAGCCGCAGTGCGGGCAGGTGCCCTCGACGTAGCGGTCCGGGAGGAAACGGCCGTCGACCGGGCTGTACACCTGGCGGATCGAGCGCTCCTCGATGAAGCCGTTCTCGTGGAGGCGGCGGGCGAAGTGCTGGGTGATCTCGCGGTTCTCGGGGGAGGAGCTCCGGCCGAAGTAGTCGAACGCGAGTGCGAAGCCGTCGTAGACCGCCTTCTGCGCGTCGTGCGCCTGGGCGCAGAACTCGTCGACCGGGAGGCCCTGCTCCTTCGCCGCGAGCTCGGCGGGGGTGCCGTGCTCGTCCGTCGCGCAGATGTACAGGACGTCGTGGCCGCGCTGGCGGAGGTACCGGGAGTACACGTCCGCCGGGAGCATGGACCCCACCATGTTGCCCAGGTGCTTGATCCCGTTGATGTACGGAAGGGCGCTGGTGATGAGGTGTCGAGCCATCGGGGGCTGCTCCCAGGTCGGTTTGCTGCTGATACTGCGAACCTTGAAATCGTAGCCGACATGTGTATGCCGCCCGCTTCCCGTTTTGTTGGGTGAGAAGCGGGCGGCATAGGGTGTGTCGGTGGTGGGGTGGGGGTGGGGCTTACGGGCGCCAGTCGATCAGGAGGCCGTCGTAGAGCTCCGCGTCGGTGAGCTCCAGGGGGGTCGGGCCCGCGTGGAAGAAGGCCGTGTTGTCGGTCTTCAGCTTGCGGAGGTAGTCGAAGGCCCTGTTCTCGTGCTCGCCGAACGCGACGAAGGAGAAGAAGACGGAGGGGTGGGACTTCGCGGCGTCCGTGAGGGACTGGGTGGCGGGGGTCTTCGCGTCCGGGGCGCCGTCGGTCTGGAAGACGACGAGGGCGGGGGTGCCGGGGGTGGCGTTCGCATCGTAGTGGGCGAGTACGGCTTCCACGGCCGCGTGGTAGCTGGTACGGCCCATGCGGCCGAGGCCGGCGTGCGCCTCGTCGATCGCGTTCTCGGGGGAGGTCGGGGTGAGGTCGGTGGTGCCGTCGACCTCGGTGGAGAAGAAGACGACGTGGACGGAGGGGGTCTCGCCGTCCGGGGTGAGGCGGGTGGCGAGGGCGAGGGTCTGGTCGGCGAGGGCCGCGGCGGAGCCGTCCTTGTAGTACGCGCGCATGCTCGCGGAGCGGTCGAGGACGAGGTAGGTGGCGGCGGTGGTGCCGGTCACACCCGCCTTGGCGAGGGCGGCCGCGGCTTCGCCTTCGGCGGGGGTGGCGTGGGGGGCCGATTCGCCGTCGGCGGCCGCGGCGGGTTCCGGGGCCGTGGCCTCGGCTTCGCCTTCGGCCTTCGTGTTCCCGCCCGCACCACCCGTGACGGTCTCGTCGTCGGGTGCGGGTGGCCCCTGGGGGGCGGACTCGCCGTCGGCGGCCGCAGCGGGTTCCGGGGTGGCGGTCTCGGCTGCCGCCTCGGCCGGTTCGGGGGTGGGTTCCGGGGCGGTTTCGGCCACCGGCTCGGGCGTGGCGGCCGCTTCGGCCTCCGGCTCGGGCTGCGGCTCCGGCTCCGGCTCCACCTTGGCCTCGGCGACCGGCTCGGTCTCGGGCTCGGGTTCCGGGTCCGGCGTCGGTTCGGCTTCGGCCGCGACCTCGGTGACCGGCTCGGTCTCCGGTTCTGCGGGGGCTTCAGCGGCAGGCTCTGCCGCCGGCTCCGTCACCTCAGCCTGGGCCACCGGCTCTGCCGCCGGCTCCGGGGCTGCCTCTTCAGTCACCTCGGCTGCCGGCTCCGGCTCTGCAACCTCGGGCTCGGCCGTCGGCTCCGCCGGTTCGGGCTCCGTCGGCGGCTCCGGGTGGAGGTCGAGGTCGGGCTCGATCGTTCGGGTCGCCTGCTTCGGCACGGTCACGTTGTCGAAGGCGGCCGATACCAGTTCGTGTTCGTCGGTCGTCGCCTCGCGGGGCTCCGGGACCGCTGCCGGTGCCTCCGGTGCCTGCTGCTTCGACTGCGAAGGGAGCTGGTCCGCACCCTCTGCCTCGGCAGGGCGCGGCTTTCGCGACCTGCCGAATGCGTTCCGCAGGAGAGTGAGAATGCCCATGTGCGCAACCCTTCGCGTGAGTTGATACCCGTCAATCGCTGGCCAGGACGGACACGTAAGGTTAGCGGCCCCAGGTAGCGATCTTGGGGAGGGTCGATGACTCCTGTCGGGCGTACGGCGGTCGAGTCCCAGTCTGTTCTCAAGTCCCCCTCGGCTCTGTTCAGTTCATTTCCGGTTCAGTCCGCGGCCGTTCGCGTGCACAGCCGCGCCCGCAGCGACGTCAGTGCGGGGAGGCGATCGCTCTGGCCGCCGCCACCTCCTGGCGCAGCGGTTCCAGCACACTGTCCGGCGGGCCCGTGAGGTCCGTGCGGACCGCGATCAGGGTCTCCGAGCGGCGGACGCCCTCCGCCAGCTCGCGCAGCTGCAGGGTCACCTGGTCCACCTCGGCCCGGTCCGGCGGCGGGGCTCCGTGCCGCACCCGGACCCGGGCGGCCGTCGTCGCGTCGACGATGCGTTCCACCGCGACGACGAGGGGCCACCAGGCCGCCGCCCGGCGCCCGGTCGGCGGCGGCTCGGTCAGGGCGCGCTGGAACTCGGTGCGGACGACGGACAGGTCGCGGTAGAGACGGCGCCGCAGCCGGGCGCGGGCGGCGGGTTCCGCGTCCGCCCTGAAGGCCATCTCGACATAGGCCGCCGTGTCCGCCACCGCGTCGGCCAGCCGGTCACCGACCCGGGTGCGCCAGCTCTCCGGCCACAGCAGGTACCCGGCGACCAGCGCGATCGCGCAGCCCATCAAGGAGTCGATGAGACGGGGGAGGAGCAGGGCCGTGCCCTGGTGGTTCAGCACGTCGGAGAGGAGCAGGATCACCGGGGTGATGGCGGCGGTCTGGAAGCCGTAGCCCCGGGGGGTCAGGGCGGGGACCAAGGGGGCCAGGACCGTCATCACCGGCACGTCCCACCAGCCGCGCGGTACGACGGTGAGGACCGTCGCCGCCACCACCAGGCCCGCCACCGTGCCGAGCGCGCGCAGCAGTGCCCGGGAGAAGACCGAGCCGAAGTCGGGCTTGAGGACGAAGGTGATGGTGAGGGCGACCCAGTAGGAGCGCGGGACCGGGACCAGGGAGACCAGGGCCTGGGCGATGCCGATGCAGAGGGCGAGGCGGATGCCGTAGCGCCAGGAGTTGGCGGAGAGGACGACGTTGCGGGCGGCCCGTGCGGTGCGGATGCCGAGGGCGGCGGGGCGGCCCAGGCGGTCGTCGATGGCCTGGGGGTCCCTCCCGCTCGAGCGAAGCCGAGAGTGGGGGAGGGGCGACGCGGGGGTGGTGGCGACCTCGGCGACGTGCCGCAGGGCGTGGTCGACGGCGCGGCCGGTCTCGTTGCCCGGCTCGGGCAGGTCCAGCCCTATCGGGCCGGTGTATCCGGTCTCGACGGCGTCGGCGATGTGCAGGACCGCGGCCGGGACCTCGGGCGGCAGCGGCTTCCCGGCGAGGCGGGCCAGCCGGACGGCGGGGGCGGCCTCGACCACCGGGGTGATCGCGTTCAACTGGGCCAGCATGCGGGTGAGGTCGCGGCTGCGGCCGCGGTAGCTGGCGCGCCGGGCCAGGATCAGGTCGTACGCCTGGTTCAGCGACTGGGTGACGGTGTGCCGGGCGCGGTCGTAGGCCTCTCCGTCGTCCCCGTCGCTGACGGCCAGCAGGTCGGCGACCGTGCGGTAGGCGGCGGCGACCGCCGCGCGTTCCGGTACGCCCGAGCGCAGCGGCCAGGCCAGCAGGGCGAGGAGGAGGACGAGCAGGCCGCCGCCGGTCATCAGCACCGGGGTGAGCCACCAGGCGCCGGGCAGCGGCAGGCCCGCGCCGATCACGGAGTTGAGCAGGAGCAGGAGGCCGGAGACGGAGGACACCGCGCCGATGGTCGAGATCATCCCGGAGATCAGCGCGATGCCGGTGACGGCGGCGACCGTGAACCAGCCCTGGCCGTAGACCAGTGAGCCGACGGTGACGCCGACGGCGCCGAAGAGCTGCGGGACCGCGATGTTGAGGATCCGCATCCGGTAGGCGTCGGCGGTGTCGCCGATGACCCCGGACAGGGCACCCATCGAGGCGAGCGCCCCGTACGCGGGCTGTCCGGCCGCGAGCCCGACGGCGAGCGGGAGGCTCATGGCGAGCGCGGCGCGGGCGAGGGCGGCCCAGTTGAGGGGGGCGGCCTGCTGGGGGCGGAGGTTCCTTACCAGCCAGTCGGGAGGGGTGAGGCCGATGGGGAACTCGCGGGACATGCGCCCATTATCGGGGCTTGTGCAGGGGGAGGGTGATGCCCTCGGAGAGGGTCCGGGGGCCGGTGTGGGCCGGGGCGGGAAGCGGGCGGTCGGTGGGGGTGCGCCGGATGGGCACGGTCCGGGGGCGGGCCGTGTTTCCTCGCCCCCGCCGCCCTTACCCGTCCCATCCTCCAGGGGGTGGGCCCCCTTCGACCGCCCGTTTCGGGGGCTGCCGCCCCCGGACCCCCGCTTCGGCCTGAACGGCCTCGTCGTCGGATGCCGGGCGGGCTGGGATGTGGTGTCGGTCGGCTCTCGTCGTCGGATGCCGGGCGGGCCGGGATGTGGTGTCGGTCGGCTCTCGTCGTCGGATGCCGGGCGGGCTGGGATGTGGTGCGGGGTCACGATTGTTCGTCCACCCGGGACAGGAACTCCCCCAGCGCCCGGTTGAACTCCTCCGGTCGTTCCAGGTTGGGCATGTGGGACGCCTTGTCGATGACGTGGAGTGCGGCGTCGGGGAGGAGGGTGTGCATGGCCTCGGCGTCGGGGACGGGGGTGTACTTGTCGTCCGCGCCGACCACGATCAGCGCGGGGACCGTCGCTCTGGCCAGCAGGGGGCGGTAGTCGGGGCGTTCGGCGCGGCCGCGCAGGGCGGCCGCGGCGCCCTCGGGGTGCGTGGCCGCCATCATGCGGTGGACGTGGGCCTTCACGTCGGGGTGGGCGTCCGGGGAGACCATCTTGTCCAGGACCTCGTCGGCGTAGCCGCGCATGCCCTCGCTCAGGAGCCGGTCGGCCATGGCGTTCCGGGCCCGTCTGCCCTCCGGGGTCTCCGGGTCGGGGAAGGTGTCGGCCAGGACCAGGCCCCGGACGCGTGCGGGGCCGAGGCGGTCGTAGCACTCCATCGCGATCTGGCCGCCCATGGACAGGCCGGCGAGCACGCAGGTCCGCACGTCCAGCGCGTCGAGGAGTTCCTCGATGTCCGCCGCGAAGCGGGAGAGCGGGGTGCTGCCGGGGGTGACCGGGGAGGCGCCGTAGCCGCGCAGGTCGGGGGCGACGACCCGGCGGACCGGGGCGAAGGCGGTCACCTGGGGGTGCCACATCGTGCGGTCGAAGGGGTGGCCGTGGATGAGCAGGAGAGGGGTGTGCGAGTTTTGCGGATTCTGCGGGCCGCTGTCGTCGTATGCGAGGAAGGGGGGCATGTGAACGACCCTAGGGATCGTCAATCTCTCGGTGCAATAGAATCTTTGCTCTCGGTGCAATGGGAGAGGGGGACCGTGGACGACTTCCGGGGGATCGCCGACCGGATCGCGCTGGACATCGCGCGGGGGCGGCTGAGGGCCGGGCAACGGCTGCCTCCGCAGCGGGCGTTCGCGCGGCGGCACGGGATCGCCGCGTCGACCGCCGGGCGGGTGTACGCCGAACTGGTGCGACGCGGTCTGGTGGTGGGCGAGGTCGGGCGGGGCACGTTCGTGCGGGCCGCGCAGGCCGGGCCGCAGGGGCGGGCGCTGGTCGAGGACGGTGCCGCCCGCGTCAACCTGGAGCTCAACTACCCCTCCGTCCCCGGCCAGTCGGAGCTGCTGGCCCCGGCCCTCGCTCCGCTGCTGCGGCCCGACGCGCTCGCCGACGCCCTGCGGCCGGCCGCCGCCGACGGCACCCCGCACGCCCGGGAGGCCGCCGCCGAACTGCTCGCCACCGGCGACTGGCGGCCCGGCCCCGGCCGCATCCTCTTCACCGGCAACGCCCGGCAGGCGCTCGCCGCCACCCTGGGGTCCCTGGTACGGCCGGGCGCCGGGTCGGGGTGGAACCGTTGACGTACCCGCTGGTCAAGGAGATCGCCGGGCGGCTCGGCGTCACGCTCGTCCCGCTGCGGGCCGACGAGGACGGGCCCGTCGTCGAGTCCCTTCGCGCCGTGCACCGGTCCGCGCCGCTCTCCGCGCTCTATCTCCAGCCGACCCTGCACAACCCGACGTCGGTGACCGTCCCGGCCGAGCGCCGGCTGCGACTGGCGCGGGCGGTGGAGGACCTGGGGCTCCCGGTCGTGGAGGACCGGATCTGGTCGTTCCTGCACCGCGACCCCGAGCCGTTGCCGCTCGCCGCCCTCGCGCCGCGGCTCGTCCATCTCGTCGACGGACTCTCCAAGCGGGTCGCGCCCGGTCTGACCGCCGGGTTCGCCGTCGTACCGGAGGACCGGGTGGACGCGGTGGCGGCGGCCGTGCGGTCCGGCGGATGGAGCGCGGGGGCGTTCGCGCTGGAGGCGGCGGTGCGGTGGATCGGGGACGGGACCGTGGCGCGGCTGGTGGCGGCCAAGCGGGAGCAGGCCGCGCGGCGGCAGCGGCTGGTCCGCGAGGCGCTGGAAGGTTTCTCCGTGCGGGCCGATCCACACGGGTACTTCGCCTGGTGGGAGTTGCCCGAGCCGTGGCGGGCGGACGGTTTCACGGCGGCCGCGGCCGCCCGCGGGATCGCGGTCACGCCCGGTACCGCCTTCCGCGTCGACCCGAAGCGGACGCCGGACGCGGTACGGCTCGGGCTCGCGTCGGCCGCGGAGCCGGAGCTGGCGGGGGCGCTGCGGACGCTGGCCGTCCTCGCGGCGCGCGGCCCGCGGCGCCCCCCGGCGGACGGTCAGTCCAGCAGGCCGTCGTAGTCCGGCAGCTTGTAGGTGGTGCCGGCGTAACCGCCGGTCAGGTCGGTCGTGTTGTTGCCGACGCCGGCGATGATGGCGTAGCCGTTCGCCTCGATCGCCTTGCGCTGCGTGGTCTTGAAGCCCGCGACGGACTCGGTGGGACGGTTCGTCGGGTGGGGGCTCTTCTGGTCACGTCGGCGTCGGCCGCCGGTGTTCCGTGCCGGTGGTCGGCCGGTGCGCCTGCCGGGTGACCCGTGGAGGAGCAGCCGGTTACATCACTGGCATGTTCTGGTCAGGAGACTGCGAATCGGCCCTGAGGGAGGCGGAATCGGTGGTGCCGGCGGCCGGCTGCTGCTTCTGTCGCGGCCTGGACCGGCGCAGGTGTCCGGCGACCCGGGCCAGCGCGGCCACGGTCAGGCCGAAGGCCAGGAGCAGCCAGGAGACCGTGCGCAGGGTGGCGGTCAGGGCGTCGTAGACGGCGGCCGCGGCCGGGTGCGAGACGTCCGGCGGCAGGTCGGCCAGGGTGAGGCGGCGACCGATGACGAGGGCGAGGCCGAGCAGGGCGCCGCCCAGGGCCGTGCCCAGCGCCGCCGCGGTGACGGCACGGCGGCGGCGGACGGCGAGGGCGATGCCGCCGACCGCGAAGACGACGGCGGCGACGGGCAGCCAGAAGCCGGCGACCTCGAGCACGTGGAACCCCTTCCGGAGCCGGTCCAGTTCGGCGGCCGGGAGCACCGCGACGGCCGTGTGCTGGACCGGGATGCGGGCCGCGAGCGGCACATGGTCCTGGGTGAGCTGGTCCTTGACCTGCGCGGTGACCGGCGCGAGGTCGACGGTCACGGGCTCCTCGCCCTCGTCCTGGAGCGCGTGCAGCACCGCGTCGTGGGTGGCCCGGTTGCCGGCGTCCCAGGCCAGCCGGAACGCCCGGGTCTGGGTGAAGGAACGGACCGCGTCGCGCACGAACGGCGCGACCGTGCCCCGCATCGGCCGGCCGACGTCCACCTCGCGCATGATGCCGTCGCCGACGGTGTCCGCCACGGCGTCCCGGACATCGGGGTCGTCGGCCAGCGGCGCCATCGTGCTGACGTACTGTCCGGTGTCCGCCAGCCCGTACGCCGCCCAGGCCGCGAGCGCGCCGAACGGCAGCAGCAGGCAGCCCAGCACGATGAGCAGGGCCGACAGGGCACGCCGGAGACCTGAGGGCGGCGCGGGCCTGGGGGACCCCGGGGACACTGAGGGCACGCTTCCAGGCAAGCCCCTGAGGGCAGGTCAGGCGAGCGGGGCGAGTGCATTCGGGGCATCGAGGGGCGCGGGGCGGGCCGAACGGGCGATACGGGAGTGCCGGTGCCCGGAAACCCTTGGGGCGCCGCGCTCCGGTGGAGGGTTGACCCGAACGGGTGTTTCCTGGTGGGGGAGCGTCGCCGAGCGCCCGCGGCGCCTCGGCGACTGGTGAGGGGAACAAGGGGAAACGCGTGGGCCCCGGCCGTGGGGGCCGGGGCTCATGCACCCACCTGGTGACGGTGACGCGCTGTCACCGGGTACGCGGCTACCGGATGCGGTGTCCGACCGCGTCCTCGTGCGTGTAGAACCGGTAGAACATCACGATGAACGTCACCGCCGCGACCGCGAGCGCCATGGCGATGCACCGGAGGATCGAGTCGCCGCTCTGGCTGTACAGGAAGCCGAACGCGACGCCCATGAACGCCGTCCACACCACCGCGTGCAGCTCCCGCCGCAGCCTTGGGGCCACGGTCAGCACGCCGAACAGCACCACCGCGAAGGCGAGCGCGGTCAGGAAGCCGAACAGCAGGTTCCCGCCGGTGATGGGCCCGCCCATGCGCCGGTTGGCCGCGGCCCAGTAGCCGTAGATCAGCCCGGTCACGACCGGTATGGCCACCCGGGCCCTGGCGTGCATCTGCGTGCTGAACAGGTCGGGCGTCCGGCCGCTCCGGGACATACCGCCGGACGTGGGTGCCGCTTGAGCCATGAGCGTGCTCCTCTCTCCTCGCCCCCACCATCCAGAGCACACCTGCGGGTACCCCCTGGCAAGTCGGTCAGTACTCCCGGTACGACGTTCCGTACGGCGCTTCCCCCGACGTGCGAGGCGCCCCCGCCCGTGTTTCCCTGACTCTCGTGACCGACCACCAGGCCCTGCGGCGGCGCAAGGAGCTGCTGTGGGCCAGGGGCCGGAGCATCGGCTGGGTGGCGCCGCTCCTGCTGCTCGCCGGGATCACCGCGGTCGACCTCAACACCACGGAGCGGTTCCGGATCGTCTCCTGGATCGTGCTGGTCCCCGGCATCGCGGCGGCGCTCTGCGGGGTCTGGACGACGGCGGTCTTCGCGGTGCTGTCGGTCCTCGACTACGTCGCCGTGGACCACGCCTGGCCCCACGAGTACCGGGCCGGGCTGCCCGACTACATCCTGGTCGCCTTCGCGGGGCTGCTCGCCGTCCTCGCCTGCCTGATCCGCAAGAACGGGGAACGGCGGATGCTGCACATGCGGGACATCGCCGAGACGACCCGGCGTACCGTGCTGCGGCCGCTGCCGCAGGGGTGGGCCGGGCTGGAGCACGCGGCGGTGTACCTGGCCGCCGACACCCAGGCCCGGGTGGGCGGCGACTTCTACGACATCCAGCCGGGGCGGTACGGCACGCGGGTGCTGGTCGGGGACGTGCAGGGCAAGGGTCTGGGGGCGGTGGAGACGGCGGCGGCGCTGCTGGGGACGTTCCGCGAGGCGGGCTACCACGAACGGGACCTGGCGACGGTGGCCGACCGGCTGGAGACCCGGATGATCCGGCACCGGAGCCACACGGTGGCGCTGGGCCGCAACGACGGCGACCGCTTCGCCACGGCGGTCCTGCTGGGTTTTCCGCCGGACGCCCCGGACGTCGTGGAACTGATCAACTTCGGCCACGAGCCGCCGCTGGCGGTGGGGCCGACGGGGGTGCGCTCCCTCCCCCCGGGCGGCGGGCTCCCCCTCGGCATGGCCGACCTGACCGTGTCGGCGGGCCCGCCACCGACCCTCACCGTCGCCCTCGCCCCCGACGAGACCCTCCTCATCACCACGGACGGCGTGACGGAGGCGAGGAACAGGGACGGCGCCTTCTACCCGCTCCCCGAGGCAGCCACCCGGGCCCCCTCCCCCGACCCCGCCCGCCTCGTCGCCCACATCCGCGACGGCGTCCTCCGCCACAGCCGCGGCCGCCTCACCGACGACACCACCATCTTCGCGGTACGCCGCACCGGTACCCCTTGACGCCCCGTAAGGGGCGCTGGAGGTACCCCCGGCCGAAGGCCGGGGGAGGAACGGCGCGACCGGCTACGACGGTGCGGCACTCCGCGACCGGCCGGTGGGTCGGCGGTGGGTGGCGGTGGTTCGGCGCCGCCGGGTCGCGCTGTCGTGGCTGAGCACCGTTGCGGCGGGAAAGGGGGCGGCGGAGAAGAACGGGGAAGACTGGGGCACCGGCAGGGGGGGACGGGGGCGGCCGGAGCAGGTGTCAAGGGGAGCAGGGGCAGGGAGGGTGGTCTCGGGGAGCCTCTGGGGTGGGCGTACCGGTCCTTACCCGGCCCAAACCTCCCCGGTACGCCCCGCTTTGCAAGCGCAGCGGTTACCGTGCTGGCGTAAGTGAAACCGGGGAACAAAGGGGGAGGGCCCGATGCCCGGAACCGTGCTGCTGATCGCGGTCTCGCCGACAGGCAAAGCGCGCATGGTGGACGCGGCCTCCGTGCTCTCCGTGCTCGCGGCCGTGCCCCCGGCGATACTCTCCGGCACCGAGACCGCGAACGTCGTCGAACTCGCCGATCCCCTGGAGCCGCAGGCCGTCCTGACCCGGCTGCGGGCCGCCGCGGCCGCCCCCGGTCCGCTCACCGTGTTCGTCACGGGCCAGTTGCACCTGGACCGCAAGCAGCGGCTGCCCCATCTCGCGCTGGCCCGGACCACGCCCGCCACCGTCCGTTACACCGGCCTGCCCTGGCACTGGGTCCGCGAGGAGCTGCGACTGCGGCCGGCCGGGGCGACGACGCTGGTGCTCGACCTGTACGCGGACCCCGAGGTGTGGGAGCGGTTGCGTACCGTTCCGCTCGACTTCGGGCGGAACAACGCCGTGCACGGGCGGATCGCGCCGCCGCCCGCCCGGCGGGAGATCGGCTCACCGTCGTACATGAAGGCCGTGGCGACCGTGCTGAGGAGCGGGCACCGGCCGGCGATGGCGGAGCTGCACCGGCAGGTGGTCGCGCGGCTCGGGGCGGAGGTCGCCTCCGACATCCTGCTCAGCACGCACACCCCGGCCGGCGGGGACCCGCACGACGCGATCAGCGCGGCCGTACGGGACGGGCGGTACGCGGAGGCGGACGAACTCGCCGCCCGCTGGGAGCAGGCGGCCGCGCGGGCGCACGGGCCGGCCTCCGAGGACGCCCTGCACTGGTCCGAGGTCCGGGCCGACCTCGCGATGTTCGCGGGGGACGCGGCGCGCAGCTGCCGTACCTGGCTGACCGTGGCGCACGCCCGGCTGGCCGCGGGGCAGCCGGCCGACGCACCGGCCGTCGAGGCGGCCGTGGACCGGGCCCACCACCAGTGGGGCGCCATCAAGGACACGGCGCGGGCCCGTGAACTCGGGCCCGCGCTCGCGGAGTTGAGACTCAGGGTGCCGGGCCGCCGGGAAGGTGCCCTGGACCATGTCCAGCAGCACCTCCGGCAGCTTCAGACCAGCTGACCCGCTAGCTCGTGAACGTGAAGTACTTCCAGGCGCCGTACGTCGTGGAGTTGACGGTGTCGCCGGACGTGCCGTTGATGTAGTCGGAGCGGACGCGGAACCGCCAGCCGACGTCCTCCTTGTGGCTGCCGGTGAACTCGACCTTCGAGACCCCGCTGGTGGCCAGCGCGAAGTACTTGGAGTTGTCCGCGTACCAGGTGCCCTGGTAGTAGACCTGGAGGTCGAACCGCTGGGCACGGCCGCCGTAGTACGGCATCTTGGTCGTGAACAGCGGGTTCTTGGTCTTGTGGAAGTAGTAGTAGGTCTGGCCCCAGGCCTTCTTGCTCTTGTACTGGCGGCTGACCGACATGGAGATGCTGACCTTCGCGCCCACGGAGCTGGACACGGACCGCGGCTGCCAGCGGGCGTCGCCCGCGAACTTCGCGGTGACCTTGGTGTCCCGCTTGAGGTCGAGGACCGCGGACAGGTTGCCGTGCGAGTCGACCTTCCCGGACTTCACCAGCTTGTTGGGCTTGTCCGAGCCGAACGGGTCGGCCCAGAGCTCCACCGTGCGGTTCTTGTACGTCGTCCCGAGATGGGCCGTGAACTTCACGTCCTTCCCGTACGCGTACACCTTGCCGTTGTTGTTCAGCGTCAGCGTCGGCTTGGCGCGCGAGACGTCCACGGTGTCCTTGCCGGAGGCGGCCGCGTGTTCGGCGTCGCCCGCGTAGGAGACCTTGTACGTCACCTTGCCGCCGGCCGGCGGGGCGTCGGTGAAGGAGTAGGTGCCGTCGGCCTTGACCGTGACGGCGGGCAGCGCCTTGCCGGCCGGGGAGTCCAGGTCGGTACGGGTGACCGAGACCTGGGTGCCGGCGGGCAGCGCGACCGTCGAGGAGACCGCGCCGGTGACCGTGAGCTGCTTGGCGCGCGTGGCCGTCGCCGGGGCGTTCACCGTGACGGTGGTGGCCGCGCGGCCCGGGGTGTCGTACTCGCGCAGGGAGTACACGCCCGCGTCGTTGGACGTCACCGCGAACAGGCGGGACTCGTCCGGCGCCCAGGCCAGCCCGCCGGGGGCGAGGGTGTCCGCACCGCTGGAGTGGCCGGTGTTCGGGAAGTCGTAGGAGCGGACGGCCTCGCTGCTGCCCGGGTGGAAGATGTAGACGTCCGGGTCGTACCAGGCGAAGCTGCCGCCCGCGACCGTGCCGTCGGGCGCGATCGCGACGGAGTTCGGGTAGGCGGTGGTGGTGTACTTGCCGTCCTCGTTCAGGTCGGACGTCTTGAACACCTGGTGGTAGTACGGCGCTCCGCTCGCCACCACGACGTCCTTGCCGTCGGGGGTGACCTGGAGGTCGCCGAGGTTGCTGCCCGCCTCGCGGGTGCTGGCCAGCTTGGCGGCGGTACCCGAGGAGACGTCGTAGGAGGCGACCGTGGCCGGGCTCAGGCCCAGCTGGCCGGCGACCAGGGTGTCGGTGCCCGGCGCCGCGTCCAGGACCGGCGCGGAGTACCAGCTGTTGTCCTGGTTCAGCGTGACCTCGTGCTGGTCGCCGGTCAGGTCGACGGAGCCGATGTTGCCGGCCGCGTCGCCGCCGTAGCCGAACCACAGCTTGCCGCCCGCGAGGGCGACGCTCAGCGGCTTGTCGCCGACCGGGTACCGGGTGGTCTCGGTGTCGGTCGCGGTGTCGATGACGGCGATGGCGTCCAGGTCCTGGACGGCCGCGTAGAGCGTGCCGGAGTCGGCCGACAGTTCCAGGCCGCTGACCCCGGAGAGGTTGGTGGTGAGCTGCTTGACAACGTTTCCGGCGTAGTCGGTGACGACGATCTTGCCGTTGGCCGGGTCGCTGATGAAGACCTGCTGGTGGGCGCCGTCGACGACGATGTCACCGGTCGACTTGATCGGCAGCGGGGCGCTGGTGTCGGCGAAGGCCGGAGTGGCGGCCAGGGCCGCGGAGCTGAAGAGGACCGCCAGGGTGGTGGCGGCCGTGACGGTGCGCATACGCACGCTGATTCGAACCCCCCGGATCGAATGAAGTGGGCGCCACGGAACGCGGCCCCTATGTGTGCGTGCTGTGGGCCGCGTGTGGCGGATGTCATGAAGACTAGGTCATGCCACTGGCTCAGGCGTAGGGGTCGAACGTGATCGCGCTCGGCTTGGCCTTGTTGAGGTGGTCGTCGAACTTGGCGTCCTGGAGCGGGAGGTTCGCGTCGCCCCAGTCCGAGGCGTTCAGGATGTCGCGCAGGTTGGAGGCCATGTTGTCCCAGGTGAGCAGGTTCTCCTGGTGCCAGGCGGCGTCGTCGTTCTCCGGGGCCTCGCCCCACTTGGCGAACCGGAAGTCATGGGTGCTCAGGCCGTCCTTGTGGTAGACGACCTGGACGCGCTGGCTGCTCATCGGCACGTCGGCGACGGCCTCGGTCTCGAAGTCGCCGTGCTGGGAGGCGGACAGGTACGACGGGTAGTCGGCGCCCTGCTTGACCCAGACGACGATGCACTCCCAGTCGTGGCGGTGGCCGATGCCCGGGGAGGCCTCGTCCTTCTCGAAGTAGCTGGCGTAGATGATCCCGCACCAGCCGTTGTTGCACTTGGCCCGCGAGTAGGTGTTGGCGTGGTCGAGGTGGCCGGAGCGGCACTGGCCGGTGACCGAGCCGGTCGGCTTCAGACCGCCGTTGAGGTTGCCGTCGGGGTCGATGGCGGCGGCCGGGTAGCAGCTGTCGGTGTCGTAGTCGTACAGCGGCTCGAAGAACTTCTGGAACGTGGTGGCGTTCTCCGGCAGGTTCTGCAGCACGCCGGCGGAGGCGCTGAACGGCAGGGCGACGGTCAGCGCGGCGGCGCTGCCCATGACGGCGGCGGCTCGGCCGAGGTGACGGGTCCTTCGGGACATCGGGGGCTCCAGTCGACGGTCCACGCGATTGGTTCCGGACATGACATCCGGTCGGGGAGAGACTGGCGGGTCGGGGCGTGCGGGGGAAAGGGCTTTCCGTAAAACGGGGGACGGCTTTTCGTCGAACTGAGGCCGGGGCGTTCACAGGTTGGAGCTCAGACGGGGGACGGGGGCCCCGGCGGGGCGCCCGGAGCCCACGGCGGGACGGCCGGGTGCTGTTCACGGCCGGGGCCTCGGACACGCCGCTCACCGCACTGGACCCGGACGGCCGGCTCGTGGCCGCCTGCCCTTCGGGAGGCACCCCGCAGGTCTGGGACACCGCCACCGGCCGCGTCCTGCGCACCCTGCCGCCCGTGCCGGTCCCCGTCTCGGCCGACCCCCACCTGCCCGTCGTCCCCCAGGACGCGAAACCCCTGCTCGCGTTCAGCGCCGACGGCACCCGGTTCGCGTACGGCGTCTCGGCGCCCGGCCGGGAGGCGGTGGCCCAGCCGGTCACGGTCTGGGACGTGCCGCACGGACGGCCCGTGTCCTCGGTGGACCTGCCCGGCGACGCGGTGCTTGAGATCGCTCTCGGTCCGGCCGACCGGACCCTGTACGCGGCCCGCGACACGTCCGCCGGCGTGGTGGCCGACGAGGTGTGGGACGTGGCCCGCGGACGTCGCGCCTCGGTCGTGACCGGGGTGGCCGTGAGCGACCTCGGCGTCCGCCCCGACGGCGGTCTGCTGGTCGGCGACGGCAGGGCGACCCGCCTGCCGTCGGGCCCGACCTACGCACCCGACCTCGTCCAGGGCGAGGAGGTCGACGCGCTGTCCTTCGCCGCCGACGGCTCCCTGCCGGCGGCCGGCGACCAGACGGGCCGGGTGGCCCGGTCCATCACCGCGAAACTGCCCGCCGGCGAGTGAGCCGGCTGTCATCCTGTGATCGTCCTGCTAGCGGCCGACGGCTTGGTGCGCCGCGGCGGGAGCGGGGGAACCGGGCGCGTTGTCCGTCGCTCTGGCCGGGCCGGCGTTCGCGGCGGTGATGAGCGCGGCCACGGCGATCACCGCGGCCGCGACACTCCTCGCGGTGGGGGTCCCCCCGATCGAGCGCACTCGGAACCGGGGGCGTGCGGTGGGGCGTGCGGATGTGCGTCCGAGCACGGCGACCTCGCAACAACAGGGGCGGGTTAAGCACGTTTAATCCGCGGTTTAACCTAGGGGCAGGCAGAGCTCAACGGCAAGAGGTCCAGGGGGAGTTGGGGGGAATGGCAGGATGCAGGAGCGGGACGATCCGGAGACCATAGGGCGGCGGGTGCAGCAACTGCGCACCGAACGGGGGCTCACCCAGCGGCAACTGGCCGAACCGGCCTACACGCCGGCCTACATCTCCACGCTGGAGGCCGGGCGGGTACGGGCCTCCGACGAGGCGCTGCGGCACATCGCGGGCCGGCTCGGCGTCGGCTTCGAGGAGCTGGCCAGCGGGCGCCCCGCCCACCTCGCCACCGACCTGAGGCTACGGCTCACCGAGGCACAGCGCACCCTGGCCACCGGTGCGGCCGAGGCCGCCGCCGCCCAGTACGCGGGCCTCTTCGCGGAGGCCGAGGCGCACGGGCTCGCGGTCGAGCAGGCCACCGCGCTGCTCGGGATGGGCGAATGCGCCCTGGACACCGGCGATCTGGGGCAGGCCAGGGAGTACTTCGAGCGGGCCGAGCTGTGGACGGCCGACGAGCCGCTCCCGGTACGGGTACCGGCGATCCGCGGCCGCGCGGTCAGCCACTACCTCGCCGGTGAGCTTCGTTACGCCGTCTACCTGCTTGAGTCCACGCTCGACGAACTCAACCGCGGCGGCCTGCACGACCCGGACGCCCTCCTGCTCCTGTACGCCTCCGCGATCGGCCCGTACATGGACATGGGCGCCCACGCCCGTGCCGCCCAGGCCGCCGAACTCGCCCTCGCCCTCGCCCCGCAGGCCGGCGACCCGGCGCTGATCGCCCGGATGCACCGGTCCGTCGCCCGTACCCTGCTCGCCGAGGGCCGGGTCGCCGAGGCCGACGCCTCCCTGGCCAAGGCCGCCGAGCTGTACCGCCAGCTCCAGCTCCGCACCGAACTGGCCAACTGCCACTGGATGCGCGGCTACGTCTGCGCCCAGAACGGCGAACTGGAGCGTGCGGAGGAGGAGCTGCGGGAGGCCCTCGCCATGCTGTCCGAGACCCGCGCCGCCCTGTACCGCAGTCAGGCGGCGGTCGAACTGGCCGACGTCCTGCACCGCCGGGGCAAGTCGGACGAGGCCGCCGAACTCCTCCACGACGTGCTCGGCGACTTCTCCTCCGAGCGCGGCGCGGTCCACTCGGCCGCCGCGCACCGGCTGCTGGGCATCATCGCCGAGGACGCCAGGGACACGGAGGCGGCGGAGGAGCACTACGTACGGGCGCTGAGCCTGCTGGAGCGGGCGGGCGCGGCCGGCGACCTGGCGGACCTGTGCCGGCTGCTCGGCGACCTGCTGCGCCGCACCGGCCGGGTGGAGGCGGCGCTGGACGCCTACCGCACCGGCCTCGGCCACCGGACGGCCCCGGGCACGACGACCCTGGGACCGGCACCGGCACAGCCGCCCCTGTAGGACCGCGCCGGGCCCGCCGAAGGCGCCCTGGCCGGGCCCTAGGGCCTGTCTGACAATTCCCGTCTGCAGCGCGACGCCATGCACGCACTCTCGCCGCACCGGCCCCAGACCCAAGTACGTCCAGTACGAGGGTCTGGGGCCGGCACGCCGAGAGCACGCACCTGACGCCGCGCGGCCGTCCTTCGGGCGACGACGCGAATTGTCAGACAGGCCCTAGGCCTGCGCCCGCCCCTTCTCCCGTACCTGGGCGAGGCGCTGGACGCCGATGTCGAGGGCCTGCTCGGTGGTGCCGTCGGGGAGGGTGCCGAGGGCGCCGGCGGTGAGGACGATCGCGTCGTCGCCGACGCGGACGACGGCGACGTCGAGGGTGAGGGTGGTCGGGGCGTCAGTGGCGGTGGGCTGCGCGGTGAGGGTCATCCGGAGCCCCTGGCGCGCGTCGCCGAGGTCGTGCGGCAGTGCGGCGTCGGTGACCTGGACGGCCTCGGTCCCGGCCGCGGTCGTCTGCGCGGTGAACTGCCCGCAGGTGCGGGGCAGGGTCCGCAGCCAGGCCAGGGTCCGCTCGACGTCGGCGGAGCGGCTCGCGTCGACCTGGTAGCGGAGCTGGGCCGCGTCGTCGCCGTCGTCGAGTGCGGTGCGGGCCTGCGGGCCGGCCGGGGCGCCGAGTAGTTCGTCGGTGTACAGGGCCTCCAGGAGGCGCTGGCAGTCGGCCTGTCCGGTGGCCGCCTTGAGCAGGCCGTCGTGCCAGGTGGCGGTGCCGTCGGTCGCCGTCCACGGCACGCCGAGGTCGCCCTCGTCGATCAGCGCGGCCTGCGCCTGCTCGATGGTGAGCGCCGGGGTGCCGGACGCGCCGGACGCGCCGGGTGAGGCGGCCGGGGCGGCCCGTTCGGCGGTGGTCGCGCTGGCGGCCGGGGCGGAGGCCGCCGGCGGCTCGGCGGCGGTGCAGGCGGTGCCGGCGAGGAGGCCGACGACGGCGAGACCGGAGGCGATGGCTTTCATGCGGGGCCTCTCCAGGACCAGGACTCGGGAGCAGCGCAGCGCGGACTCAGCGCAACGCGTGCTCCCACGCCACCACCGCCGGCCCCCGTCCGCCACCGCAGCGGTCCGTCCGGGTGAGTCCCCGTGCGGTGCCCTGCTGCCGGGCGGGCACGGGCCGCCGGGAGACCCGTCCGCTCCGCCCCGCTCCCCGCCCTCGCGCTGTGGGAGTGACCCGGCCCGCTACCTCAGGGCCGCGGTCGCCTCGCGGAGTTCGGTCAGGGAGGCGCGGGCCAGGGCGGGGAGGGGGCGGTCGTTCGCCGGGGTGATCCAGCGGGCGAAGGCGGCGGAGAAGGCCTGGGCGCCCAGGTGGGCGGCGAGGGAGGCGGTGGGGTCGGGTACGCCGCGGTCGTGGAGGGCCGTGGCCAGGGTCGTGGCGAGGGTGAGGTTCTTGAACGCGGCGCGTTCGCGCAGCTCGCCGTGGCTGCCGACGACCTGCATCAGCCGTGGGCCGAACGCGCGCTGCTCCGGGGTGAAGGAGCCGGCCAGGGCGTCCAGGGCGGCGGCCACCACCTCCAGCGGGGTCGCCGTGGCCGGTGCCGCCGCGGCTCCCTCGGCCAGCAGCCGGCCGTGCTCCTCCTGGCCCGCGAACAGCACCTCGCGCTTGTCCGGGAAGTGCCGGAAGAACGTCGTCTTGGTCAGCCCGGCCCGCTCGGCGATCTGGGCGACGGTGGTGCGGTCGTACCCCTGCTCGCCGAACAGGTCGATCGCGGCTTGCACGAGGCGCAGTCGTGCGTTCGGTTCCCATCGGGCCATGGGGACAGCCTAGGTGATGTGACTCGGTACCGTCACAGGGGTATGGTGACGGAACCGAGTCACATCACCTTCTTCTCGTCCACCGGGAGAGCTGTCATGCGTGTCTTCGTCACCGGCGCCGGCGGTCACATCGCCTCCGCCGTCATTCCGGAACTGCTGAACGCCGGGCACGAGGTCGTCGGCCTCGCCCGGTCCGAGAACTCCGCGGCGGCCGTGAAGGCCCTGGGCGCCGAGGTCCGCCGCGGTGACCTGGAGGACCTGGACGGCTTGCGGGCGGCCGCGGCCGAGGCCGACGCGGTCGTCCACCTCGCCTTCGACCACGCGGCGATGGCCGCCGGGGACATGGCCGGGGCGGCGGCCACCGACCGGACCGTGGCGCAGGCCTTCGGCGAGGCGCTCGCCGGGACCGGCAAGGCGCTCCTGGGGGTCGGCATGGGCCACGGTGACGGCAACGAGCACCTGGGCGCGGCGTACAGCGCCAATCCGCGGATCGCCACGGGGCGGCTGTTCGGCGAACTCGCCGAACAGGGGGTGCGTGCCGTGCTCGTCGGGATTCCGCCGGTCGTGCACAGTGCGCGGGACCGGAGCGGTTTCCTGCCGACGCTGATCCGGATCGCGCGGACCACGGGCGTCTCCGGCTATGCCGGGGACGGTTCCAACCAGTGGTCCGCCGTGCACACGCTGGACCTCGCCCGGCTCTACCGGCTGGCGCTGGAGAAGGCGCCGGCGGGCGCGGAGCTGCACGCGGCGGCCGAGGAGGGCGTCGCGGTGCGGGACATCGCCGAGGTGATCGGGCGGCGGCTGGGGGTCCCGGTGGAGAGCGTCCCGGAGGACCGGCGCGCCGAGCACTTCGGGTTCTTCGGGGCGTTCGTGTCACTGGACGTGCCGGTCGACAGCACGCGGACACGGGAGTCGCTGGGGTGGGTGCCGGTCGAGGCGGGGATACTCGCCGACCTCGAGGAGGGGCATTACTTCAAGGGCGAGTGATCAGGGGTGGCTGCCGGTGGGCGGGTGCGGCAGGGCGAGGCAGGCTGCCGCGTCGTTCCGTCGTCCGCCTAGAGTCTGGGCAGACGGAAGGAGCGCCCCATGACCGGCCAGCCCATCCCCGTGATCATCGACTGTGACACCGGTGTCGACGACGCCCTCGCCCTGCTGTTCGCCGTGCGCCACCCGGGGCTGGAGCTGCGGGCGGTGAGCTGTGTCGCCGGGAACACGGACGTGGACGGGGTGGTCCGGAACACCCTGACCGTGCTGGAGCGGGCCGGGGCCGCGGACGTTCCCGTCGCGCGGGGGGCCGAGCGGCCGCTGATCGAGGCGGCGCGGTCGGCGCGGCATGTGCACGGGACGGACGGGATGGGCGACCTCGGACTCCCCGCGCCCACCCGCCGCCCCGCCGACGTCGACGCCGTCACCCTGCTGCGCCGCGAGATCCTCGGCTCGCCCCGTCCGGTCACCCTGATTCCCACCGCGCCGCTCACCAACATCGCCCTGCTGCTGCGCACCCACCCGGAGGTGACCCGCAACATCGAGCGGATCGTGTTCATGGGCGGCGCGGTCGCCACCGGGAACGCCACCCCGGTCGCCGAGTTCAACGTCTGGCACGACCCCGAGGCGGCCGCCGTCCTGCTCACCGCCGGTGTGCCGATCACCATGTACGGCCTGGACGTCTTCCGGCGGGTCGTGGTGCCGGGCGCGGAGGTACGACGGCTGCGCGCGAGCGCGGAACCGGGGGCCCGGCTCGCCGGGGAACTGCTCGCGCACCGGCCGGCCGCCCCGGATCCGGACGGCGACGCGCCCGACGGCGACGACCCGGCCGGCGGCCTCGGGGACGCGGGCGCGGTCTGCGCCGTGGCCGACCCGGCCGGTCTGACCACCCGGCTCCTCCCGGTCGAGGTCTCCCTCGCCCCCGGGCCGACCCGGGGCCAGACCGTCGTCGACCGCCGCCCCCGCCCCGGCGAGGCCGAGATCCACGGCGAGGCCCGCGAACAGACCCTGGTGGACGTGGCGCTGGACGTCGACGTCGAGCGGTACGTGAAGCTGCACCTGGAGACCGTGGCGGGCTGATCCCACCGTAGGCGAGGGGTACCTCGGCGAGTGGGCCGAGCGCCGGCTCGGCCGCGGACGCGTACGCCCCGGCCGTCGCTGACGGCCGGGGCGTACGGGCGTACCCGGAGGGATCAGGCGCGGGTCGCCTTGCGGCGCCGGGTCGCGACGACGATCGCGCCGCCGCCGGCCAGCAGCAGGGCCGCGCCGCCGGCGATGTAACCGGTGCTGGAGTCGGCGCCGGTGTGGGCCAGGTCGCCGCCACCGCCGGAGTTCGTGCTCGGGGCCGGTGCCGGGGTGGTCGTCGAACCGGACGGGGAGGGGGACGCGGCGGCCGTGCCGGTCGCCGAGCTCTCCGAGGGCGCCGGCTCGGTGGTCTGCGCGGCCGGCGGGGTGGACTCCGGGGCCGAGGCGGGGGGCGACGAGGACGCCGGGGCGGACGGGGACGGCGAGGACGACTGGGTCGTCGAGCAGTCCTTCGTCCCGCCGTTCCAGGACGCGATCAGCTTGTCCTTGATGACCGCGTGGTCCGGGCCGGCCGGCAGGTCGCCGTGCTCGAAGCCGTCGTGGGCGTCCGTCTTCCCGTCGAACTTCGTCGCGCCCCGGTAGAGGTCGATCTGCGCGAAGCAGCCGGCGTCCGGGACCGCGATGTCCAGGGAGTCGGTCTGGCCCTGCTTGACCGTCACCGAGTCGAAGTCGACGAAGATCTGCTGCCCCGAGGTGGCGAAGGAGGGGCCGTGGGCGAGGTAGGAGGCGAGCGAGGCGGTGCAGGAGGCCGCGTCGGCGGCGGCGCGGACCTTGAGGTGGACCTTGCCGTCGTCGGTGACCTTCAGGTTCTGGTCGTCGACCTTCACCGAGTCGAAGAAGCCGGAACCGTCGATCGAGAACTGGCACTTGTCGGTGCCGGTCTCCGTGCCGGCACCGGTGCCGGGGCTGTAGTGGCCGCCGGACTTCCAGCCGTCGCCGCCGGGAGCGCCGCCGTGGGCCCAGGCGCCGGACGCGCCGGCGACGGAGACGGCACACAGGGCGAACGACGCGACGCCCGTCCCCAGCAGGCGGCGCGCGGTGACATGTCTGGCTATGGACATGGATATCCCATCGTGAATGCTCGCGGAGTGCGAAGAAACACCGGGCCCATTCATCGCATGCGCCACAGCGTCCGCCCATGGTGGTTCGGCGCGCGGAACCCTGTCAACCTGCGTTGTTTCGCGGGTGGTTGGGGGTCCATCACAACTCCCTCGCAAGGGGAATGATCCCATCCGTGCAGTGTGAAGGTTCCCTTTCTCGGCAATATGGACAGGCTTCTGGTTGCCTGCTCCCCCGCCGGAAAGGAACGCGCGTGGTCGACCTCTCCTCCAGGAATCCCGACTGGTGGCGTCAGGCCGTCATCTACCAGGTGTATCCGCGCAGCTTCGCCGACGCGGACGGCGACGGGCTCGGTGACCTCAGGGGCATCACCGGGCGGCTCTCCCATCTGGGCGCGCTCGGCGTGGACGCCCTGTGGCTCAGCCCGTTCTACCCGTCCGAACTCGCCGACGGCGGCTACGACGTGGCCGACCACCGCGACGTCGACCCGCGCCTGGGCACCCTGGACGACTTCGACGCGATGGTCGCCGAGGCGCACCGGCTGGGCCTGAAGGTGATCGTCGACATCGTCCCGAACCACACCTCGCACCTGCACCCCTGGTTCCGCGAGGCCCTGCTGGCCGGCCCCGGCTCCGCGGCCCGGGAGCGCTACGTCTTCCGCCCCGGCCGCGGCGCGCATGGTGAACTCCCGCCCTCCGACTGGCAGTCGGTATTCGGCGGCAGCGCCTGGCGCCGGGTCCCGGACGGCGAGTGGTACCTGCACCTGTTCGCCCCCGAGCAGCCCGACCTGAACTGGGGGCACGAGGAGGTCCGCGCCGACTTCCGCACCACCCTGCGCTTCTGGTCCGACCGGGGCGTGGACGGCTTCCGCGTCGACGTGGCGCACGCCCTGGTGAAGGACCTCGCCGAACCGTTCAGGGACGTGGCCGAGTTCGGCCCGACCGGCGAGGAGGCGTTGGAGCGGGTCCCGCCCGGCACCCACCCCTACTGGGACCGCGACGGGGTGCACGAGATCTACCGCGACTGGCGCGGGATCTTCGACACCTACAGCCCGCCCCGCACGGCCGTCGCCGAGGCCTGGGTGCCGGACGCGCGACGGGCGCTGTACGCCCGCCCGGACGAACTCGGCCAGGCCTTCAACTTCGAGTACCTCCAGACCCCCTGGGACGCCGGGGCGCTCCGCGAGGTCATCACCGGCTCGCTCGCCACCGCCCGCGCGGCCGGCGCCTCGGCCACCTGGGTGCTCTCCAACCACGACGTCGTACGGCACGCCTCCCGGCTGGCGCTGCCGCCGGGCACGGACGAGAACGCCTGGCTGCTGTCCGGCGGCCGCACGCCGCGCGTCGACGTCCCCCATGGCCTGAGGCGCGCCCGCGCCGCCACCCTCCTCATGCTCGCGCTGCCCGGCTCGTCGTACGTCTACCAGGGCGAGGAACTCGGCCTGCCCGAGGTCGCCGACCTGCCCGGCACCGTCCTCCAGGACCCGATCTGGGAACAGACGGGCCACACCCGCAAGGGCCGCGACGGCTGCCGGGTGCCGCTGCCGTGGACGGCGGACGGACCGTCGTACGGCTTCGGGGCCGGCGGTGCCTGGCTGCCGCAGCCGGAGTGGTTCGGGCCCTACGCCGTCGAAGCGCAGGCCGGTACGGAAGGCTCCACCCTGGAGCTCTACCGCACCGCCCTGCGGCTGCGCCGCAAGCTGCTGGACGGCGAGACGCTGACCTGGGCCGAGGCGCCCGCGGGCGTGCTGCACTTCGCCCGGACGGAGGGCTGGCGGTGCGTCGCGAACGTGTCGGACGCGCCGGTGCCGCTGCCGCCGGGCGAAGTGCTGCTGGCGAGCGTGCCGTTGCCGCATGACGGCACGCTGCCGCCCGACACCACGGTGTGGCTGGGCGCCTGAGGTGACTCAGCCGGCGGTGGGCGTGGCGCCCGGGGTCGCGTTCACCGCGTTGCCGTCGGCGTTGCCGGTGCCGACACCGGCACCGCTGCCCGTGAAGCCGTTCTCGCCCGGGAGGGCCGGCGGGCTGGTCGTGCTGTTGACCGGCGGGGTCAGGACGACCTCCGGCTGGCCCGCGGCCGGGGGCGGCGGGGTCAGGTCGGTGGCCGGCAGCTTCGGCGGGGTGGTCTCCTGGAAGAGCACCGATGGGAAGTCGACCAGGCCGGTCTGCTCCATCACCGTGATGTGGTCCAGCACCGTGGCGTTGGCCTGGTCGGCCAGGATCCGCACCAGGGTGTTCCGGGTGGTCGAGCGGATCTTCGCGATCGTGTTGAAGATCGAGCCGTGCGTCACGCGCAGGATGTTGGCGAAGTCCGTGTCGAACTTCTTCCCGGTGTCCGCGGTCAGGGTGTTGACGAACCCCTGCTGCTGCGGAGAGGGCAGGTTGGGGATGGTGATGTTCAGCATCGGCGCGATCTTGCGGCAGCTGGCGTCCAGCGCGGCGTGCCCGTCGATGAGGTGCTTGCTCGCGGTGATGACCGCCTGGGACTGGCCCTTCTTCAGGCCGAGCTGGCCCACGGGGTACTCCCACAGCCCGGCCGCCCGCACCTTCACCACGAAGTCCCGGTCGCCCTCGGTGAGCGGGCCCCACTGGGTGTTCGCGATGATCCGGTTGGTGTCGCTGGACACGGTGTTCAGGCCCAGCATGCTCGGGTAGGCGAGTGCCGCGAGGGTGAAGCTGAGGGCTCCGCCCACGAAAAGCGTTCCCGTCGCGTTCCGCGAAAAGCGCACCGGTGCCTCCTGCCGGTCGGGGATCCCGCGCAGGGGCGGGGGTCGGACTCCGGTGAATACGGATGGGGAGGCCACCGGAAACCTTTTGGTTTGGTAAAGAACTTGTGAGGGTCGTCTCTGCCGGGGGCGCCGTCGCCCCATGTCCTGGCCACGAGAAGGTGATGGTTCTTCCAGGTGAGAGTGGTCATGACAAAGTCGCGGGCAGGCTTCGCCGCATGCCCCCACAGTCATCCCCCCGCATCCCCCGCAGCCCCCGCCTGCCCGGCGCTTCGGCCGGCCGGGGCCCCGCCGCGCGACCCGCCCTGCCCGTCCTGCCCTACCGCAAGCCCACCAGGGGCCGCGACTACTGGGTGTTCGACGACGTCCTCCCGGACGTGGACGCGGTACGGGAGCGGTGCCTGGCCAAGGACGACTGGGTCCAGGGATACCCGCACACCTCGGAGACCTGGCCCGGACTGCGCACCATGCCCGGCCTGGAACCCGCCGAACTCGCGGTCGTGGAGGGGCTGGTGCGCAAGGCCACCGGCGCCGGGAAGCTGTGGGTGCAGCAGGCGCCCGGCGGCGGCACCCTCAACCACAACTGCGTCCAGGTGGTCGGCGAGGGCGAGAGCGAGCCGCGCCCGCACACCGACTCGCGGGCGCTGTGCCGGTACGCGGCGGTGCTGTACCTCAACCCCGGGGTGGCCAAGGACTGCGGCACCGCGTTCTACCGCCAGTCGCTGCCCGGCGGCCGGCTCGGCGGCAACATCGTGCAGGCCCCGCACAACAACCTCGTCGAGGCGCTCGGCACCCGGTTCGTCCCCGGCGACCACTTCGAGGAGGACGTCCGTGTCCCGCACAGGTACAACCGGCTGCTCCTCTACAACGCCAACCTGGTGCACAGCGCGACCGGTTACGCGGGAAAGACGCTGGAGGAGAAGCGGATGACGGCGGTGTTCTTCTGGATGGCGTGAGGCTTCGCCGTTTGTCACAGCCGGTGTGACACGACCACGACGGGCCCGTGACGGCGATCCCCGAACTTCCCCCAACGGGGCCGCATCGAAAGGGGTGTCCGGCAGAGAGCCGGGAGGACACCGTCGCTGGGGGATCCCATGTCGAAGCTTCGCAACCGCCGTACGAACGTCCGCAAGGCCGCTGTCGCCGTGACCGGTGCGGCCGCGCTGCTGGCCCTGCTGACCGCGTGCAACGGCACCGCGAGCGGCTCCGTCAGCGCCGACGGCGGTTCGGCGGCCCCGGCCGCGGGCGACTCCACGACGGCCGACGGCTCCACGGGCGGCTCGGGCAGCGGTTCCGCCGGCAGCGGTTCCGCCGGCACCGGGAGCAGCGGCGGCGGGAGCACCTCGGGCGCGTCGGCGTCCGGCGGTTCGTCCGCGACCGGGGGCGGCTCCACCGGCGGCTCCTCCTCCGGCGGTTCCGCCACCACCGGCTCGGTGCCCGCCTGCCAGGCCTCCCAGCTCGGCTACTCCTGGGCCGACCCCGGCAGCGGCACCGGCCAGCAGAAGCACGCGGTCGTGGCGCTCACCAACAAGAGCGGCCACGCCTGCACGATGTACGGCTTCCCGGGCGTCGACCTGGTCAACAGCGGTCAGCAGTGGTCGCTCCGGCGCACGAACGCCACCGCGAAGCGGGTCACCCTGGCGAACGGCGCCTCCGCCGACTTCACGATCACCTTCCTGGTCTCGGACCAGAACGACTCCACCGCGTTCACGCCGACCACCGTCGTCATCACCGCGCCGAACCAGCGCACGTCGTACGACCTGCCCTGGCACGGCGGTGCCGTGGTGCTCCAGGACGGCGCCACCCACCCGGGCACGTACGTCGGCCCCGTCGGCGAGTGACCGCGGGCCCCTTGCCTCACCCCGCGTCGCGGGCGCAGCGGAAGCCGGTGTGGCCGGTGGAGCTGTCGGGGGTGTTGGCGGTGCGGGCGGCGACCCGGTAGCGGTTGCAGTAGGAGGCGTGGCAGAGGTGGGAGCCGCCGCGCATGACGCGGGTGCTGTGCCCCGGGCCGCCGTCCGCGCCGCCGTCCGTGCCGCCGTGTTCAGTCGTCCACCGGTCGGCGCACCACTCCCACACGTTGCCCGAGGTGTTGTGGAGGCCGTACCCGTTGGGCGCGAAGGCGTCGACGGGCGCGGTCCCGCGGTACCCGTCGGCGGCGGTGTTCCGGGTCGGGAAGGTCCCGCGCCAGATGTTGCACCGGTACTCCCCGTCCGGGTCCAGCTCGTCGCCCCACGGGTAACGGGCCTGCTCCAGACCGCCCCTGGCCGCGTACTCCCACTCCGCCTCGGTGGGCAGCCGCTTGCCGGCCCAGGAGGCGTAGGCGGCGGCGTCGTACCAGGAGACGTGCACGACGGGATGCCGGCCGAGCCCCTCCAGCCCGCTGCCCGTCCCGGCCGGCTCGTGCCAGGCGGCCCCCGCGACCGCACACCACCAGGGCGTCTCCGGCGGCCGGGGCGCACCCCGGCGCAGCGCGGCGGGCAGGAACCCGGCGAAGACGTACGACCAGCCCAGCCGTTCGGCGTCGGTGACGTAGCCGGTGTCGGCGACGAACGCGGCGTACTCGTCGTTGCTCACGGCACACGCGTCGACGAGGAACGGCGCCACCCGCACGGCCCGCACCGGCCCCTCCCCGTCCGCCGGGAAGCCGTCGGCGTCCTCGGCGCCCATCAGGAACTCACCGCCGGGCAGCGCGACCGTCCCGGAGCCCCCGGCGGCACTGCCGCCGGGGACGGGCAGGGGCCGCACCGACGGCCGCGCGGGCCGGGCGGGCGCGCAGCAGGCGGACGGCGGCGGCTGGGTGGACTCCATGACCGGAGTGTGGCGCAGCCGCCTGTGGCGCCGGGCCGCGGGGCCGTCGGAGGTCAGCCGAGGAGTTCGCGGACCGCGGCGGCCGTGTTGAACACGGCCGGGAGGAGGAAGATCCCGCCGAAGAGCATCCAGGCACAGCCGAGGACCCGCCGCGTGCGGGTGGGCGGTGCCGGCTCGCGCCCGGAGCCGCCCGGAGCACCTCCGCCGAGTCGCTGCGTGAGCCTCGTCCGCCCGAAGGCGTCGGCGGTCAGGGTGCGTCCGGTACGACGCTGTCGTCGCCCCATCCACAGCGCGACGGCGGCGACCACCGCCGTGAAGGCCGCCAGTCGCAGATGCTCGCCGGGCGTATCGGCGCCGGCGAGGTCGACGGCCAGGTACGACATGGATCTCCCCCCGAGGTCACGACGCGCACATCTCTTCATACCCGGTCCGGTGCGTCAACCGAATTGACCGGTGCCGGGCGCCGGGTCCTCGCGTCGACCGCCGCCGACCAGCGATAATCGCCCCATGGCACCCTCCTCGTCCGCCGCCGCGTGAACGTCACCCGGTTGCACGGCCGTCTGCTGCCCGACCTGCTGTCGGTCGGTGCCGGGTACCCCCTGGCGCTGGCCGGCGATTACGCGGCCCAGGTCCACGGCCTGTTCGACCGTCCCGGCCGGACCGTGGACGCGGCCACGCAGAGCCCGGCGCCCATGCGGGCGATCGCCGGGACGGTCGTGAGCGGCCTGCGCGAGCGCGGCTGGCGGGTCGACGCCCGGGAGACGGACCCCCTCTCCGCGCAGCTCGTCGTCGGCGACGCGGTCGCGGAGGAGGAGGGCGAGGTCAACCTCCTCAAGGAGGCCCTCTGGCATCCTCCCGTCCGGACGGAGTTCGGCCCGGCCCTCGCCCTCGAGGACGTGGTCGGCATGCGGGTCTGGGCCCTGGCCGACCGTGGCCTGCTCCGCGACCTGCTGATCGTGCACGCCGCCGCGGACCGCTGGACCCTCCCCGAACTGGAGGACCTCGGCCGCCGGCACGCCCGCGACACCTTCGACCTCGCCGACCTCCAGTTCCGGCTGACCGGCACGGACTGGATCGACGACCGGGAGTTCGCGAGGCACGGTCCCGACGGTGCGGAGATCACCGCCCTCCGCCAGTGGGCCCAGGCCTGGGCCGACGACATCGCGGAGCGCCTGATCGAGGGCCGGCCCCCGGAGGACTGACGCCCGGCGAGGTCAGCCGGCCGCCTGCTGCCGCTGCTCCATCGCCGGCACCCCGACCGCTGTGCGCATGCCCACGGTGTGCTGTCAGGCCGGCTGCCACAGTTCGACGCGGTTGCCCTCGGGGTCGGTGACCCAGCCGAAGCGGCCCACGCCGTCCATGTCCTGGGTCTCCTCGGCGACGTCCGCGCCCTTGGCGCGCAGCTGGGTGAGCATCGCGTCCAGGTCGCGGACCCGGAAGTTGAGCATGGTCTGCTGGGCGGGGGAGCCGAAGTAGCCGGTCCCGGACTCGAAGGCCGCGAACACCGTCGGCCCGGCCGGCTGCTGCCACAGGCCGTGGTCGTCGGTGTCCAGGCCCAGGCAGTCGCGGTACCAGGCGCTCAGGGCCGCCGGGTCGGCGGACCGCAGGAAGTACCCGCCGATTCCAAGCACACGTTCCATGCCGCCATGGTGCCAGGACGGGGCCGACGCGCACGTGTGAAGTCGCGGGACGCGCGGTACGGACGTAGGGGCAAGCGTGCCGTGTCATGCCGTGTCGTGTCAGCCGTCGGGAGTCGTCGTGAGCAGTGTTGCCATCGTGGGGGCCGGGCCCGGGCTGGGGGCCGCCGTCGCCCGGCGGTTCGGGCGGGAGGGGTACGGGGTCGCGCTCGTGGCGCGGGACGGGGAGCGGCTCGCGGCGCTGGCCGGGGAGCTCGCCGGAGAAGGGGTGCGGGCTCGTGGTTACCCGGCGGACGTGAGGGACCCGCTCGCCCTCGCGGGGGCGCTGGCGCGGGCCGCCGAGGAGCTCGGGACCGTGGAGATCCTGCAGTACAGCCCCGTACCGCAGCGGGACTTCATGCAGCCGGTCCTGGAGACCACCCACGCGGACCTGCGCGGGCCCGTCGAGTTCTCGGTGTACGGGCCGGTCGCCGCCGTGCAGCAGGTGCTGCCGGGGATGCGGGAGCTGGGGCGAGGGACGATCCTGCTCGTCAACGGCGGTACGGCCGTCATCCCGCACCCCGACCGGGCCGGGACCTCCATCGCCTTCGCCGCCGAGAGCGCGTACGGGCATCTGTTGCACGACCGGCTCGCGGGGGAGGGAATCCACGTGGCGCAGCTGGTCATTCCGGGGGCCATCGTCGCCGGGCACCCCCGTAAGGACCCCGCCGTGCTCGCCGACACGCTGTGGGGGATGCACCGCGACCGGCACGGGTTCCGGCACTACGCCGACGACCTGGAGAGCTGAGGGGCACGGCCGCACCGGCTCGGTGCCGATCCGGGCGAAAGGTTCGATCTGCGCGAACATCATCTGTGGGACAAAATGGTGTTCGCCTGATTGCTCCTCGCAGGGAGCCAGGGATGGCTAAGGGGGCCAGCGATGGCTGTGGAAATAACTCCTCTCCTCAAGCCCTCCAAGCTCAGAAGACGTGGAGGCCTGCTCGGTGAGTGCCTGGCAGAGTTCCTGGGGACGTTCGTCCTCATTTCCTTCGGGTGCGGTGTCGTGGCGATGGCCGTCGCGGCGCTTCCCGGGTCCGGGCGCGCGGAGACGCCCACGACCATCTTCCTCGCCGCCGGTGACTGGCTCCTGATCGCCTGGGGCTGGGGCCTCGCCGTGACCTTCGGCATCTACGTGGCCGGCGGCGTCAGCGGCGCCCATCTGAACCCGGCGGTGACGCTGGCGTTCGCCGTGCGCCGCAGGTTCCCGTGGGTGAAGGTGCTGCCCTACTGGATGTCGCAGGTGCTGGGCGCCCTCGCCGGAGCGGCGCTGGTCTATCTCGTCTACCGCGACGCGATCAACGCGTTCGACGCCGCTTCGAAACCGCCGAAGGTGGGCGGCCACACCGAGGCCACCTTCTCGATCTTCGCCACCTTCCCGGCGCCGTACTTCCACGGCGGGAACTGGGGGCCGCTGATCGACCAGATCGTCGGTACGGCCTTCCTCGTCATGTTCGTCGTCGCGGTCATCGACCTGCGCAACACGGCCGTGGGGGCCAACCTGGGGCCGTTCGTCATCGGCCTCGCCGTCGCCGCGATCGGCATGTCCTACGGCGCGAACGCGGGCTACGCCATCAACCCCGCCCGCGACTTCGGACCGCGGCTGCTCACCTGGTTCGCCGGGTGGAAGAGCTACGCGTTCCCGGGGAACGGGGCGTGGTTCAGCAACTACTTCTGGATCCCGATCGTCGGCCCGCTGATCGGCGGCGTGGTCGGGGTGCTGATCTACGACCTGTTCATCGGCGACGTCCTGCACGCCCGCCTCAAGCTGGGCGAGCTGCCGGAACCGGGCCGGACCCGCCCGACCGCCGACGACTGACGGCCGCGCCTCCTGCGTGACTCGGCCGGTCTCCGGGGCTACTTCGCCTCGGCGAGCCACACCGCGTCGGGACCGGCCGGGAACCGCAGCCGGCCGGTCGTGTCGTGCACGGCCTGCCACACCGCCTCGGCGACATCGCTCTCCCTGGTGAACAGATCCTGGCCGGCGAACCCGCCCATGGCCTGCCGCGCGAACGCCGCGTACGGCGCCGGCACCAGGTCCTGCGGCGCGGCGCCGTTGGTCGCCCTGGCGGCGAAGCCCGTCGTCAGGCACGCGCCCGGCTGCACCGTCCTCGCCCGCACGCCGAAGGGCGCGAGTTCCAGGGCGAGGGACGAGGTGAATCCCTCGACGGCCGTCTTGCTCGCCTTGTAGACGGCCGTGAGCGGCATGTGGCCGAGCACCACGCTGGAGGTCACGTTGACCACCACGCCCGAGCCGCGTTCGCGGAACTGGGGAAGTACCGCGCCGGTCACCGCCAGCACGCCGAACGTGTTGGTCTCGAAGACCTCGCGCACCCGGGCCATGGAGGTGCCCTCGAACACGCCGATGGAGGGCACGCCGGCGTTGTTGACCAGGGCGTCGACGGGACCCGCCGCCTCGACGGCGGCGGCGATGCTGTCGGGATCGGTGACGTCGAGTGCGAGGACGCGCAGGCGGTCCGACTCGGGCAGGACGTCCGGGCGCGGGGTGCGCATCGTGGCGACGACGTTCCAGCCCTTCGCGTGGAAGTGGCGGGCGGTCTCCCGGCCGTATCCGGAGGAGGTGCCGGTGATGAGGACGGTCTGCATGGTGTGGTCCTTCGCGATGTCGAGTGGTCCGCCGACCGGGACCGGAAGGCATTTTCCTGCCCCTGAGGAGAGTCGGTCATCTCATTGAATCGCTGTGACCTGCTGAAACAGTAGAACTATCCTCTCTGTTGCTTGCATGATTCTCTACAGCGTTCGCCTCCCCCCCGGCTCAGGCCAGGGCGCCCGCGGGTGGGGACGCGGGGGTGGGCGCGGCGGTGCGCAGGCGGGCCGCGTCCCGGCTCGGGGGTGCGCCGAACTGGCGGCGGTACTCCCGGCTGAACTGTGACGGGTTGTCGTAGCCGACGCGGCGGCCGACCCCCGTGACGTCGCCGGGGTGGGTGGCGAGCAGCAGCCGGGCCTCCTGGAGCCGGATCTGCTTCTGGAACTGGATGGGGCTCATCGCCGTGACCGCCTGGAAGTTGCGGTAGAAGGCCGAGACGCTCATGCCGGACAGGCGTGCCACGTCCTCCACCCGGAACGGCTGCGCGTAGTGCTCGCGGATCCAGCGCACCGCTCGTGAGACGTGGCTCAGACCGCTGTCGGCCAGCCCGAGCTGACGCACCGTCGCCCGCTGTTCGCCGGTGATCAGGCGCCACAGGATCTCGCGCTTGAGCAGGGGTGCCAGCACGGCGCGGTCGCGGGGTTCGTCGAGCAGCCGCAGCAGCCGGACCACCGCGTCGAGGAGCGCTGCCGGGGCGTCGCTGACGGCGATGGCGGACGGGGCCCCGGCGGGCGCGCGGGGGATGTCGCCGGGACCGGCCTGCAGCAGCAGTTCGGCGACGGCGGAGGGGTCCAGGGTCAGGCCGAAGCCGAGGGCCGGCCGCTCGGGTTCGACCCGGAGGAACTGTCCGGTGACCGGCAGGTCGACGGATGCGACCAGGTACTGCCCGGCGCCGTACTCGTAGACCCGCTCGCCGAGGGCGAGGCGTTTCGCGCCCTGGGCGATCACGGCGAGCACCGTGCCCGACATGGCCGGCGCCGGCGGGTCCGCCCGGTCGACCTTCGAGATCAGGACGCCGTCGACGGCGGTCGTCCAGTCGGGGCGAGCGTGCCGGTCCAGCAAGGTGCGGAGCTCATCCAGATGCATGCCTCCATTGCAGCATCCGTTGCGGACGTCGTTCCCGAAGCCGGGAGGATCGTGCATGTTCGGGAGAGCATCGCTCTAACGTTTCCGCAGGTCAGAGCAGTTGAATGGAGCCACCATACTCCACCAGTGAGAAGGAGAGAGTCATGATCGTGACCTATGGCTTCAACGCCGTGCTGACCGCCGCGCCCCGGCTGGCCGACCAGCTCGTCGAGGTGCTGCTCACCGGCCTGGACGAGGGCAGCCCCGGCGCGAGCGAACACTGCGTCGTCTACCTCGTCTCCCGTTCCGCCTCCGACCCCGACGTCGTGCACGTCACCGAGGGGTGGACCAGCGAGGAGGAGCACCACCGGATCTTCGCCGGGGAGGCGGCCCAGGCCATGGTGGCGCGGATCGGCGCCCTGCTGGCCAGGGAGCCCGAGTACACCGACTACGTCCCGGTCCGCGGCAAGGCCGCCTTCTGATTTCCCCCACCCCTCCCGAAACACCCCCCGAAAGGCGACGACCATGACCACCGCCCGACCCGGACTGGACCCCGAGCTGCGTGAGCTGCTGGCCGGCATGCCCCTCATGTCCGAGCTCACCGAGGACCTCCTCAAGCAGGTGCGCCCGTACTCCTCCACCCCCCTGGAGCCCCTGCTGGCCGACCGGCACGTCGACCGGCGTGAGATCACCGTGCCCGCCGAGGACGGCACCCCGATCCCCCTGACGGTCCTCAGCCCCGTGCACCCCGAGAACTCCCGGCCTGACGGGCCCACCGCCGCACCGTGCGTCTACTGGGTGCACGGCGGCGGGATGGTGATGGGCGACCGCTTCTCACAGCTCGACATCCCGCTGGAGTGGCTGGACGAGTTCGGCGCGGTGGTGGTGTCCGTGGACTACCGGCTGGCGCCCGAGGCCACCGGCACCACCCTGGTCGACGACTGCTACCGGGGCCTGCTCTGGCTCGCCGAACACGCCGCCGAACTGGGCGTCGACCCCGCCCGGATCGTGGTCGCCGGTGCCAGCGCCGGCGGTGGACTCGCGGCCGGCGTCACCCTGCTGGCCCGTGACCTCGGTACCCCGGCCGTCGCCGGGCAGGTGCTGATCTGCCCCATGCTCGACCACCGCAACAGCACCACGTCCAGCCGCCAGTACTCCGGGGAGCCCGGCGTCTGGACCGGTGAGATGAACGCCTTCGGATGGCGTTGTGTCCTCGCCGGCCTCCCCGACGACGAGGTGCCCGCGCATGTCTCACCCGCGCTGGCCGACGACCTCTCGGGCCTGCCGGCCACCTATGTCGACACCGGCTCCGCCGAGGTCTTCCGCGACGAGGACACCGAGTACGCCGTCCGCATCTGGGCGGCCGGCGGCCAGGCCGAGCTCCATGTCTGGGCGGGCGGGTTCCACGGCTTCGACGCCCTGTACCCGCAGGCACGGATCTCCGCCACGGCGCGCCGGACCCGCACCGAATGGCTGGCCAGGCTGCTGCGGACTCGACGGTCACCGCTTGGATCGTGATCCTGGAACCGACGGGTCGACACCCCATCCACTCCTGGAGACGACGCCATGAGCACCAGCCCCCTCCTGACCGGCCTGAGCGACAGGCTCCCCGAACTGCGGGCCCTGTACGAGGACCTGCACGCGCACCCGGAGCTGTCCTTCGCGGAGGAGCGGACCGCGGCGCTCGTCGCGGAGCGGCTGCGGGAGCAGGGCTGGGAGGTCACCGAGGGGGTCGGCGGCACCGGGGTGGTCGGGGTGCTGGCCAACGGGGACGGGCCGGTCGTGCTGGTCCGGGCCGACATGGACGCGCTGCCGGTGCAGGAGGAGACCGGGCTGCCGTACGCCTCGAAGACCGACGGGGTGATGCACGCGTGCGGGCACGACCTGCACGTCGCCTGCCTGCTGGGGGCCACCGGGCAGCTGGCCGCCGGGCGGGAGGGCTGGCGGGGGACGGTGGTCGCGGTGTTCCAGCCGGCCGAGGAGGTGGGCGGGGCGCCGAAGATGCTCGCCGACGGGTTCGCCGAGCGGTTCCCGCGGCCGGACGTGTGCCTGGCCCAGCATGTCGCGGCGGCGCCGGCCGGGCTGGTCGGGACCCGGGCGGGGGCGCTGATGGCGGGCGCGGACAGCATGCGGGTCACGCTGTTCGGGCGGGGCGGGCACGGGTCCACGCCGGAGGCCACCGTCGACCCGGTGGTGCTGGCCGCCGCGGTGGTGATGCGGCTTCAGACGGTCGTCTCCCGGGAGGTGGCCGCGGGCCAGCAGGCCGTCGTCACGGTCGGCTCCATCCACGGCGGGACCAAGGAGAACATCATCCCGGACAGCGTCGAGCTGAAGATCAACGTACGGACCGCCACGGCGGCCGTCCGGGGGCGGGTGCTGGCCGCGGTCGAGCGGATCATACGGGCCGAGGCCGCCGCCTCCGACGTGTCCAGGGAGCCGGAGATCGTCCCCATCGACTCCTTCCCGGTCACCCACAACGACCCCGCCGCGACCGCGGCCGTCCAGGCCGCGCTGGCCGGCGAGTTCCCCGGCCTCACCTTCGAGCTGACCTCACCGGTCCCCAACAGCGAGGACTTCGGGGCCTTCGGTACGACCCTGGGGGTGCCCTCGGTCTTCTGGTTCGTCGGCGGTGCCGACCACAAGCTCTACGAGGGCGTCGACCTGGAGGCCCTGGTCCGCGACGGCATCCCGCCGCAGATCCCCTCCAACCACTCCCCGCACTTCGCCCCCGTCCCCGACCCGACGATCGAGACGGGCGTCCGGGCACTCCTCGCGGCGGCGGCCCACTGGCTCGCCCCCTGACGCCCCGCCGACAGCCGGCCTGCCTCGTCCGCTAGGGCCTGGGGGCGGTCTGGTCCAGGGCCGGGCGCAGGTCCGCGCGGCGGCGGATGCCCAGCTTGCGGTAGGTGTGCGTGAGATGGGTCTCCACGGTGCGCCGGGCCAGATGGAGAAGGGCCGCGATCTCCACGTTCGTGCGGCCCTCGGCGGCGAGTTCGGCGATCCGCCGCTCGCTGCCGGTCAGGGAGGCGGCGCCGGTACGGCGTCTGGGGGAGCGGGCGCCGCCCTTGCGCAGGATCTCCTCGGTCAGCTCCGACAGCCGTACCGCGCCCTGCCGTTCGGCGTGCTCGGCGGCCTCCCGCAGGCAGTCGCGGGCACGGGCCCCCTCACCGGCGGCGGTCAGCTGGCGGCCCAGCGCGATCAGGGCGAGCGCCGGCTCGGTACCGGCCGGGCCACCGTCCCGCAGCAGCCGCACCGCCTCCTCGGTGAGCTCCAGGCCCCGGCGGCCGCCGGTCGCCGTACCGAGGACGCGCAGCGCCCGGCCGACCGTGCGCGGGGTGCCCCAGACCCGGGCCAGCCGCAGCTCCTCCTCGGCCAGGGCGATGGCCTCCAGCGGGCGGTCCAGGGCCAGCCGGCACTCGGCGGCGGCGGTGCGCCAGGGGGTGACCACCGGGCTGACCACGTCACGGGCCGTCTGGCGGCGCCCGCACTCCAGGAAGTCGTGCAGCGCGGCGGCCGGGTCACCGGCCGCGGCCCGTACCACGCCCCGCGCGAACAGGAACCGGTTCAGCTCCCAGGAGTCCGGTGCCTCGCGCAGGTCGATCCCGGCGACCAGGCCCGCGGCCTGTGCGCCGCGGCCGGTCTCCACGAGCGAGATCAGCGCCTGCGCGTCGGCGTTGGACGGCGTGACCGCGTCGGGGACGGCGGCCGGGCGGGTGTAGTCGGCGCGGGCCGCCGCGATGTCCGTACGGCTGTTGAGCAGCGCCTGGTGCATGGGGTGCAGCAGGTCGGGGCGCTGCCCGGCCAGGCCGCGGTCCACCAGCCGTTCGGCCTCGTCGAGTTCGTCGGCCCACTGGGCGACGGTGGCCGCGGTGCCGACCAGGAACGGCTCGGTGAGCGGGTCGGCGGGTTCGGCGAGCAGGGTGCGCAGCCGCCGCATGGCGTCCCGGGCCGAGGTGAGGCCCGCGGAGGCCGCGTGCCGCACCAGCAGGGCCTGGCCGGCCGTGCCGACCAGCTCCGGGGAGCGGTGGGCGGTCTCGGACAGCCGCCGGTAGACCTCCTGCCGTACCTCCTGGTCCTGGTCGGACAGGAGGACGGAGGCGGTGTGCAGGGTGCGGACCAGGTCGGGGTGGCCGTCCAGCTCGCCGTGCACGGAGCGCAGCAGTTCGACGGCCTTGCGGGTGCGGCCCCGGCCGGTCAGCGCGGTCCCCAGGGCGACGGCCGCGCGCACCCGGTCCTGCGGGGCCGCGGGCAGCCGCACCGCCTCGGCGAGGCGGGGGATCGCGGCGGAGGAGCGGGGCGCCGCGTACTCCAGTGAGCCCAGTTCGGTCAGCAGCCGCTGCCGGCGCTCGTCGGGGAGGGGTTCCTCCAGGGCGCGGCGCAGATAGGCGACGGCATCCTCGGCACGGTCCTCGTAGAGGGCGACGGCGGCCGCGTCCTGGAGCAGGGCCGGCGCCCAGAGGGCCTCCACCGGTCCGGTCGCGAGCAGTTGGCGGGCCACGGCCTCGGCGGGGGCGTCCTGGCGCAGCATCGCCTCGGCGATCGCCCGGTGGGCGGAGCGGCGGCGGGCGGCGGGGACCCCGGCGAGGACCGCGTCGCGCAGCAGGGGGTGCGGGAAGTGCGGGCGGCCGTCGGCGCCGAGGGTGAGCAGGCCGAGGCTGGTCATGGCGGTGAGCCAGCCGGCCACCCGGGTGGGGTCGGCGCCGGCGAGTTCGGCGAGGAGCGGGGTGATCTCGTTCTCCGGCAGGCCGGTGTCGGGGTCCTCCTCCAGGACGGCGAGGGCGCGGGCGACCTCGGTGGTGGCCGGTCCCGCGCTGTCCAGCCACCACTGGACCGCGGCCGGGTACGCGCCCGGGTAGAGGGCGGCCGTCGTCTCGGGCACGTCCCGGTGCCGGCTCTCGTCGAGGTCGTCGAGGAGGGCGCCCAGCAGCAGGGGGTTGCCGGCCGCGGCCCGGACACAGGCGTCGACCCAGGACGGCGACGCGCCGGGGAAGCCGGCGCGCACCCGGGCGGCGGCGGCCGCCGGGGCGAGGGGCGCGAGGGTGTGGGTGCGGACCAGCGCCGGCGGCAGGGTGTGGGTGAAGCCGGGGGCGGGCGGGTCGAGGTCGTACTGGCTGCGTTCGCTGACGACGAGGAGGATCGGTAAGCGGTCTATGTGCCGGGCGGACTCCACGAGCCAGCGGTGCGAGGGGGCGTCGGCGAGGTGGACGTCGTCCACGGCGACCAGGAGCGGCGAGTCGTCGGCGTAGGCGCGCAGCACCCGCCAGAGACCGGCGGCGGTGGACCGCTCGTCCCCGTCCACCGCGAGGTCGGCGAACTCCGGCACCGGGCCGAGGAGTTGCAGCACGGTCGCGAAGGAGATGGGGGTGTCGCCGGGTGAGCAGCGGGCGCGGAGCACCTTCAGGCCGAGGGAGCTCGCCTGCTCGGCGGCGGCCTCCAGGACGGTGGTGCGTCCGGTTCCGGTGGCGCCCCGGAGAAGCACGAGGCGGCCGCTGCCGGTCAGCGTGCGCTCGGCTTCCTCGGCCAACAGGTGCATGGCGGCGGCGAGTTCAGGGGACGGACGGGTCATGCCTGGCTCCTCGCGGTGCGCTGGTGGGTTCGCGGGGTTAGAGGTGGCGGGAGTGGGAGAGGTTGTGGGGGGCGGGGGGCGGCCGGGGGGTTTGTTGCAGGGGCTGCACATTTGATACGGGGCTGTGGATTTGGGTGGGGGCGCCTGGGACCGTGGGCGGCCGCGGGTGCGTTGTGGCTGGTCGCGCAGTTCCTCCCCCAGCCTTCGGCCGGGGGGACCCCAGCGCCCCTTTTCGGGTGGGACCGGTGGACCCACCTTCTTGGGGGCGCGGGGAACTGCGCGAACAACTCCCACCGGCCCGCGGCCGCCCACGGTCCCAGGCACCCCCACCCGGCCCCCCGGACATCTCGTGGTCCTTCTCGTGGTGCTCCACGATTGTCGTTGCCCCTTTGGCCACAGCAGGCTGGGGTACTACCGCCCGTCACTGTTCCCTCAGAGACGACGGGCACGTGGACATAGGGGAAGCGGTTGGTCAGCAACAGCTCATTAGCGTCGGTCGGCCGCACGCCCGTGGCGGTGTACGCGCCGGACCCGATCTCCCGCGAGGGCGCGCTCAGCCAGCTGCGGCGCCACCCGGAGGTCGAGATACGTGAGGAGTCCGAGACCGGGCCCGGCACGGTCGCGCTGCTCATCAGCGACGGCCTCGACGAACCCGAACTGACCCGGCTGCGCCGGGTGGTGCGCAGCGAGGGGGCGCGGGCCGTACTCGTGGTCGGAGCGCTCCGTGAGACCGAGCTGCTCGATGTGATCGAGTGCGGGGTCGGGGCCATCGTATGGCGCCACGAGGCCACCGAACTCCGCATCGTGCAGGCCGTCCTCGCGGCCGCCCGGGGCGACGGGGACCTGCCCGCCGACCTGCTCGGCCGGCTCATCAACCAGGTCGGCACCCTGCACCGCAGCGCCGCGGGCCGGCCGGGCGCCCCGGCCGCCGGGCTGTCCGCCCGTGAGGTGGACGTCCTGCGGCTGGTCGCCGAGGGGCTCGACACCGGTGAGATCGCCAGCAAGCTGTCCTACTCCGAGCGCACCGTCAAGAACGTGATGCACGGACTGACCACCCGACTGCACCTGCGCAACCGGGCCCACGCCGTCGCCCATGCCCTCCGGGAAGGCTACATCTGACCGATCGGGCAGCGGGCACCGGTTCCGGGGCAGACCGGTCTGCCCCGCGGTGCCTGCGGAGGCGACCGGGGCGAAGGGCAGGATGGGTGTGTATGCCGAGGGGGCCGTGCGGGTCCATGGGGTGGTGAGTACGGCGTGATCCACGAGGTGGACCAGGTGCTGCGGAACCTGCTGACCAGCGGTGCGCTGGAGGGTTCCGGCATCGAGGTCTCCTTCGACGCGCCGACCCGCGACTGGTCGGCCCGCCGCAACGGCCCGGTGATCAACAGCTACCTGTACGACATCCGGGAGGACGTGAACCGTCGCCAGCGCGGGCACATCGACGTCCGTGACGACCGCGACGTCGTGGTCAAGCGCCGCCAGCCGCCCCGCTGGTTCCGGCTGTCGTACCTGGTGACGGCGTGGACCAAGCGGCCCGAGGACGAGCACCGGCTGATCAGCGCGGTGCTCGCGACGCTGATCCCGCGGGAGCTGATCCACCCGTCGGAACTGCCGGGCTCGCTGGGCGCGCTGGGCCTGACGATCCCGCTGTCGTGCGCCGGCATCCAGTCCGAGGCACGCTCCCTCGCCGAGATCTGGTCGGCGCTCGGCGGCGAGCTCAAGCCGTCCCTGGACGTCGTGATCACCGCGCCCTTCCCGGCCTACCCCGAGTACGACGCCGGTCCGCCGGTCACCGAGGGCGCCGCCGTGCGGGTGCGCGACGGGATGGACGACAGCGCGCCGGTGCTGGAGGAGCGGGCCCACCGTCCCGGCCAGGTCGCCGAGGCCGCGGCCGCCCGGAGGGGCCGGGCGTGACCCTGGACGTCTCCCTGGAGCCGGCCGCCGCGCTCCTGACCCGGCTGTCCGCGCTGCGCGACCGGGTCGCCGCCCTGGTCGCCCACCGCTCGGCCGACGACCCGACGGCCGGCGACCCGCTGCGCGGCCTCTACCTCTCCGAGGAAGCGGTGCGGCACCTCCTGCACCCCCAGCCGGAACCGGCCGAACTGCCCTCCCTGGCCGACGGGTTCACCGACCCGCTCGCCGCCCTCGCGACCCGCCTGCGCCTCACCCCCCTCGACACCACCCTCCTCCTCGTCGCGCTCGCCCCCGACCTCGACCGCACCTTCGAGCAGCTCTACGGCTACCTCAACGACGACGTCGGCCGCCGCCGCGCCACCGTCGGCCTCACCCTCGACCTGTGCGGCGCCCCCGCGCACCTCGCGGCGGCCCGGGCCCGCTTCCACCCCACCGCCCCGCTCACCGCGCTCGGCCTGCTCACCGTCGAGGAGCCCGAACGCCCCTTCCTCAGCCGCTCGTTGCGCGTCCCCGACCGGGTCCTGGCCCACCTCCTGGGCGACGAGACCCCGGACGCGGCACTCACCGGGCACCTGCGGGAGCCGTCGCACGGCGACGAGCCCGCCGACGCGGAGTTCGTCCGCCGGGTGGCCGCGCGGATCTCCGCCGGACCGCTCTTCGCCTTCCTGCGGGAACGGCGGGAGGGCGAGGGTCTGGGCTGTGCGACGGCCGCGCTGCGGCTCGCCGGCCGGGCGTCGCTGCACTACACCGGGCCCGAGGAGCGGATTCCGGAGCTGCTGCGGGAGGCCCGCCTGAGCGGCCGGGCGATTCTGGTCGACAGCGACCAACCCGGCCCCCTCGTGCGGGCGTTGGGTGTCGACACCGCCGCGGACGTCACCGTGCTGGTCACGTCCGCCCGCCCCTACGACCCCCAGTGGTGCGACCACCGCGACCCCCTCGTCCTCGACGTGCCCTCCCGGCGCGCCGCCGCCCTGGACGCCTGGGCGGCCGTACTGCCCGGCGACCCCGGCTTCGACCTCGCCGCCACCGTCGCCCCGTACCACCTCGGCGGCGAGCGGCTCACCCGCGCGGCCCGTGCCGCGCAGGACCTCGCCGCCTTCGACGGCACCCCGCTGACCGCCGCCCACCTGCGGCTCGGCGCCCGCCAGCAGTCCGCCTCCGGCCTGGAGCAGCACGCCCGCCGGATCCGGCCCGCCGTCGACTGGCACGACCTGGTGCTGCCCGACCGGCCGCTCACCGAACTGCGGGAACTCGCCCTGCGCGCCCGCCACCGCGACCGGGTCCTCGGCGACTGGCGGCTCAGCGCGGGCGGCGGCCGGGGACGCGGCGTGCTCGGCCTCTTCGCGGGCGAGTCGGGCACCGGCAAGACCCTGTCGGCGGAGGTGGTGGCCGCCGAGCTCGGCCTCGACCTCTACGTCGTCCAGCTCTCCTCCGTCGTGGACAAGTACGTCGGCGAGACGGAGAAGAACCTCGAACGCATCTTCACCGAGGCCGACCGCACCGACGCCGTGCTGCTCTTCGACGAGGCCGACGCCGTCTTCGGCAAACGCTCCGAGGTCAAGGACGCCCACGACCGGTACGCCAACCTGGAGTCGGCGTACCTCCTGCAGCGCCTGGAGGCCTTCGACGGCATCGCGCTGCTCACCACGAACCTGCGCGCCAACATCGACGAGGCCTTCACCCGCCGCCTGGACCTGGTGATCGACTTCCCGTTCCCGGACGAGGAGCAGCGCCTGGCGCTGTGGCGGCACGGGTTGGCGCACGTGCCGAGCGACGAGGACGTCGCACTGCGTCCGCTGGCAGCCGAGTTCGAGCTCGCCGGTGGTTCCATCCGGAGCGCGGTGGTGACCGCGGCGTACCTCGCGGCGGGTCGGGGCGAAGCCGTCGGCGCGGCGGACCTGCTGGAAGGGGCGCGGCGCGAGTACCGCAAGGCGGGGCGGTTGGTGCCGGGTACGTGGGGGTGAGCGTTGCCGCTCCGCGGTAGCGCCGACAGGGGGGTGTGCGTCGTCGGTTGTCTGCCGCGCCGTCGTGGCTGGTCGCGCAGTTCCTCCCCCACGGGATAGTCAGTCGCCGGACGGGTGGACGATCTGCCACTCCTGGTCGTCCGTGTTCGAGCAGTAGTACAGGGTGAGGTTGGTGTCGTTGCCGCCGGTGCTGTAGCCGGCCACGTCCAGGCAGAGGTTGTCGCTGGCGAAGTTGCGGATCCAGTAGGCCCCGCTGGGCTGCTTGTCGATCCACCACAGCTGGTTGTCGGCCTTGGTGCCGTCGCACTTGTACTCGGTGATCGGCGAGGACAGCTTGGCCGAACCGTAGTCGGGCAGGTCCATGCACAGCTGGTCCTTGGCGTTGCGGATCTGGAAGAGCGCGGCCGAGCCGGGGCCGCCCTTCGCGTACCGCACCTCGAGCTCCACCGTGCCCGTGGTGTGGGGGTAGAGCCGGAGCGTGGCCGGTTCGACGGTCGTCCAGGGCGCGACGGGGCCCACCGGTTCGAAGCGGTACTCGTCGACGACGTCACCGGTGTTGCGCAGCCGCAGCCGTACCCGGGTCGAGGCGCCCGGGTCGACGGTCGCGGAGAGGGGTTCGAGTGAGTGAGGTCCACAGCGTCATGGAGTCACCGTCAGCTTGAATGCTTCGAGCCAGAGCGTGTTGTCGAGCGTGCCGACGAAATCGAGTGCGTTGTTGTCGCTGCGGGCCCCCTGACACCACTGGTCGCCCCAGTCGTGGTCGCGGACCTTCGCGTAGTTGCAGCCCTGGCCGCTGCCGACATTGAAGGCGAAGCCCTCGATGTAGGGGTCGGCCGCCTTGGTGCCGCCGATGTAGTTGTCCTTGCCGTCGGCGATGATCGCCGTCCAGTCCGGGTTCCACGTGCCCTGGCCGCTGGTGGACCGGGGGTCGTAGTGGAACCAGTTGGCGGCGGAGCCCTGGACGCCGTACACCGCGAGGTTGATGGCCTTGATCGGCAGGTTCTTGCCGACGGTGCCGGACATGGTGCCGTCGCAGACGGGCTTCTGCCAGCCGGTGCCCTGAACGTAGGAGCGGTAGCAGATGTGCCGCCCGGCCGGGTCGTCGGCGGCGAGGCGGTTGACCGCGGTCGCCGCGGTGTCCTGCTTGGGCTTGGCTGTCACGGTGGCCGTCGCGCCGCCCCCGCCGCCACCCCCGTTGCCGTTGCCGTTCCCGGTGTTCGCCGCGGGCGCCGACGAGGGCGTCTCGGTGGGCGCAGGCGGCGGGGTCGGGGTCGTCGAGGGGCTGGGGGCGATGCTGCTCACCCCGGCTTCCACGGGCTGTTCCTGGGCGAGGCTCTGCACGTGGGGTTTGTAGTTGAACCAGATCAGGGCAAAGGCGAGGGCGAGGGCCATGAGGGTGCCGAAGAGGGTGGCCAGCCAGCGGGGCAGGAAGCCGCGCTGGATGTACGTCCCGTCGACGGGCTCCGGCTGCACTCCCGACCGCTGCACGGTGAGCCGGTAGGGCCGCTGCTCCTTGGGCCCGAACCAGATGATCCGCCGGGGCTTCAGCGTGGCGTTCACGAAGGCGGCGCGGCCCGGCTCGATCTGCACGTTGCTGGGGTGCAGGTCGTAGACGAGCTGGTCGCCGTTGTCGCTGCCGCTGACCGACGCGGTGAGCTTGGTGTTGCCGAGGTTGTCGATCGCCAGCTTCGGGCGCCCCCGGAACCGGCCCTTGACGGTGGGCGGGACCAGCTCCGCGCGCAGCTCGGTGAAGGGGGTGATGGTGAGGTTGCCCTCGGGGACGGTGACGGCCTCGGGGTGCTCGGTGGGCGTGATCCGGACCGCGTACGGGTTCGGTCCCGCCGTCGCGTCCGGGGTGCGGGGCGGGGCGAAGGTCAGCTCCACCGTGCCCGTGGTCCCCGGGTAGAGCCGGAGCGTGGCCGGTTCGACGGTCGTCCAGGGCGCGACGGGGCCCACCGGTTCGAAGCGGTACTCGTCGACGACGTCACCGGTGTTGCGAAGCCGCAGGCGTACACGGGTCGAAGCGCCCGGGTCCACGGTCGCGGAGGCGGGTTCGAGGGAGGTCCAGAGGCTCACGTCAAGACGCTAGTGGGCCGCCTGGCGGCAGATCACCGGACTCCGGGGCAGAGTTGGCGGTGCCGAGGGCGGTGCCGCTGCCCTCGGGGACGGTCCGGCGGGGCCGTACGGACAGGGCGGCCTGCCCTCGGCACCGCCGGCCCGGCCGGGTCAGTCCACCTCCATGCGGTCGGCTGCGCCGGAGGACGTGACGGGTGCCGCCTGTCCGGTCGCGGCGGCCAGCCGGATCCGGTCGGCGACCTCCTTGGGCGCACCCTTGAGGTTGGCCGTGCGCACCTCCTCGACCACCGACGCGAACGCGCCCGCGAGATGCCCCGCCTCGGTGATCCGCTTCGGCAGCCAGCGGAACTCCATCTGGACGCCCTGCTGCCCGCCCGTGTGCTCCCGGGACAGGTGCGGCGACGCCGGGTCGGGCTTCTTGAACGGGCTCCCGGACGACAGGACGTACAGCTCCGCGTTCTCGCCGTTGAGCACCTTGTTCAACAGCATGTAGGTGGCCTCGACCGGGTTCTGGGACGGGGACGCCACGCCGCCTGCCTCCTCGGGCGGACCGTAGGCCGGGGTCCGCTCGGCGTTGGCGCCCCTGCCGTACGGCTTCAGGAAGTTCAGCCAGAACCCGACGTTGGTCTCCGCGACCTGCTCGTGCAGCCACTTGGCGAGGAGCATGAGGTCCTCGTGGCCGAAGTTGAGGTTCCGGACCGTGTCCGTGGTCGCCTTCGTCCTGACCTGCGCCAGGTCCCCCAGCTTGGCCAGGTGCGAGACGGCGTTCTTGGCCGTGGAGGTCTCCCCGACCGCGTCCGTCATCACCAGCGCGCTGCCGATCGCGTAGGACGCGGTCAGGGTCAGCGCACCGGTCAGCGCCTCCCGGTCCAGTTCGCCCAGCTGGGGCATGTTCCCGGCGAGGAACGACCGGATCTTGTGCGAGGCCTGCACCACGGCCGCGGTCGCGTGCAGCTGTGCCGCGCGCGTGTGCTCCTTGCCCTTGGGGGCCGGCGGGTACTCGACCTTCTGCTGGGCCTCGTAGAGGTGCGGCAGCCCGGACGGCAGGATGCCGGCCGTGGCCTGGAGGTACAGGCTGTGCTTGGCTTCCTTCTGGTAGGCGGCGATCGCCTTCTGCAGCTCCGGGTCCTTGAACAGCTCGGGACCCAGCCACGCCTGCAGCTCCGGCAGCGGGAACCCGGTGGCGTACTCGCCGCCGGAGCCGGGGATGAACGAGGCGAAGGACCGCGGGTCGTGGGCGAACATGCCGGCCACGTGCTCGTCGATCTCCTGCGCCATCTCCAGGACCGTCCGGTCCGAGCCCGGTGCCAGCTCGTCCACGGCGTCGGTGACGTACTCGATGTTGCCGATGGGGTCGTACTCGGCATCGTCGGGCACCAGGGAACGCCCGTCGGGTGTCGTGAGGTCGCTCAGCGCCTCGTGGATCTCCCGGCCGCGGTGCTGGAGGACGTTGTGGTCCGTGACGACCTTCATGCGGTTGCCGGACGCGATGTCCGAGGCGTAGCCGGCGCCGCCGTAGAAGAACGACGTCAGGGCGTTGTGCGGCTGGCGTCCCTCGATCGGCGTGAGGCCGGTGGCGGACGGCTTCACCTCGTAGCTGGGCACGCTCAGTTCGGCCTCGAAACCGACCAGCCGCTGGATCGGGGCGGATCCGCCGGCGGCCGGACCGGCGGCCGGACCGTGCTGCGCGCCGTCCGGTGTCCGCTGCACCGGCGACGGCGCGGGTGCGCTCATCACCCGGTCGGCCTTCTGCTCGGCGTGCCGCTCGCCCGAGTCGCCCTTGCTGGACAAGCTCACGTCGCCGCCGATGTCCGTTCCGGGCACCGGGCCCGCCATCTGGTCCTCGACGTGGGTGAGTTCGTGCGCCCAGTCCTTCTTCGTCATGGTGTCGCCGACGACGATGTTGCGGCCGGTGGTGAGCGCCCTGGCGCCCAGTTCCTGCGCCGCCGCCTTGGCCGCGGGGCCCTTGTGGACCCGTACGCCACTGAAGTCCGCGCCGCCGAAGCGGCCTTCCATCTCGGACCGCAGCCCGGGTTCCATGCTCTCGCCGGCGGTCCTGACCACGTCGTGGACCAGGGCCCGTCGCTGTACCGGCAGGTGGCCGCAGCCGGGATCGTGCTCGTGCCGGTCCTGGGCGGCCTCCCGCTGTACCGGCAGATGGCCGCAGCCCGCGTCGTGGCGGTGGCGCTGCGCGGCGATCGTGGCGGACACGGCCGCGTTGCCCGCCAGCCGCTGCAGGACCGGCAGTCCGGCGGCGGTGGTGGACACCGGCGCCGGGCCCGCGCCCGTCGGTACGCCCGGCGCCTTCGGGGCGCGGACCGCCCCGGACCGCTCGGCCTTGCCGGGCTCCTCCTGCGTGTACATGGACCAGGACCACCCTCCGGCGACGGTTTCTCGATCCATCCCTACGGCAGCGCGTCCGGACGGACAAGGTCCGTCGGGGCAGTCCTGGGGGCAACGGGCCCTGCGGCCCCCCACCGGCCGTGGAGCTCGTGCCGGTTGCCGGGCGTGTCCGCAGCCGGGTGTGGTAAACGTCGACGACCCGTGCCGCACCGGCCGTACCCGTGGCCTCTGTCGTGCCCGGAGTGCCGGGGTACCAGGGGTACCGCGGCGGGCGTCCGGCCGCTTTCCGGTCCGGGGTGCCCCAACGGGCACTGTCCGGGGCAACGTCGGTGCCCCCGCTCTGAGCCTCGCGGACGTTTCGGAAGCGCGCTTCGCGCGTGAGGGTGGGAAGCGTTCCTGTCTCGTACCCCGAGGAGAGCAGAGCATGCCGTCCTACCTGTCGCCCGGCGTCTACGTCGAGGAGGTGGCCAGCGGCTCGCGCCCCATCGAGGGGGTGGGCACGTCGGTGGCGGCCTTCGTGGGCCTGGCCCCGACCGGTCCGCTGAACGAGCCGACGCTGGTGACCAACTGGACGCAGTACGTCGCGTCCTTCGGTGAGTTCACCGACGGGTACTACCTCGCGCACTCCGTCTACGGCTTCTTCAACAACGGCGGTACGGCGGCCTACGTGGTCCGTGTCGGCGGCAGCAGGGAAGACGCCGAGGGCACCGTCAACGCGCCCGCCGCCGTCGGCAGTGCGGCCGCCCCGGCCGCCCTGCCGCCCGGCGAGGCCAAGCAGCTCGGCACCTTCACCGTCAGCGCCATCGCCTCCGGCGACCTGAGCGTCGAGGTCGCCGACCCGGAGGGCGAGGGCCCCGCCGAACGCTTCAAGCTGGTCGTCAAGGACGGCGGCAAGGCCGCCGAGACCTTCGACGTGACCGCGAAGAAGGGCGGCCGCAACTACGTGGTCACCCAGGTCAAGGAGCGCTCCAAGCTCATCACCGTGACCGAGGCCGCGCCCGCCGCGCAGCTGGCCCGTCCGGAGAACCAGACGGTGGCCCTCGCGGCCCCGACCCAGGCGCCGGCGTCCGCGTCCCCCGTCGCGGGCGCCGGCTCGCACCCCGGCCCCGCCGACTACCTCGGCGACTCGGCCGACCGCACCGGTTTCGGCGGCCTGGAGGCCGTCGACGAGGTGTCCATGGTGGCCGTCCCCGACCTGATGGCCGCCTACCAGCGCGGCGCGATCGACCTGGAAGCCGTCAAGGCCGTCCAGCTCGGCCTGATCGCGCACTGCGAACTGATGGGCGACCGGGTCGCGGTCATCGACCCGCCGCCGGGCCTCAACGCCCGCCAGATCCGGGTCTGGCGCCAGGAGACGGCCGGTTACGACTCCAAGTACGCGGCCCTGTACTACCCCTGGATCAAGACCTTCGACCCGTCCTCCGGCCAGTCCCGGCTGATCCCGCCGTCCGGCCACGTGGCCGGCGTCTGGGCCCGCAACGACGCCGAGCGCGGCGTCCACAAGGCCCCGGCCAACGAGGTGATCCGTGGCGCGGTCGACCTGGAGCTCCAGATCACCCGCGGCGAGCAGGACCTGCTCAACCCGATCGGCGTGAACTGCATTCGCGCCTTCCCCGGCCGCGGCATCCGCATCTGGGGCGCGCGCACCCTCTCCTCCGACCCGGCCTGGCGCTACCTGAACATCCGCCGGTACTTCAACTACCTGGAGGAGTCGATCCTGATCGGCACCCAGTGGGTGGTCTTCGAGCCCAACGACCACAACCTCTGGGCCCGTATCCGGCGCAACATCTCCGCGTTCCTGGTCAACGAGTGGCGCAGCGGCGCCCTGTTCGGGCAGCGGCCCGAGGAGGCGTACTACGTCAAGTGCGACGAGGAGACCAACCCGCCGGAGTCGGTCGACGTCGGCCGCGTGATCTGCGAGATCGGCATCGCGCCGGTCAAGCCCGCCGAGTTCGTGATCTTCCGGCTGGCCCAGTTCAGCAGCGGCAGCGGCGAGTTGCAGGAGTAGCGGACCCTCGGTCCCCAACCCCTTTGATGTCACGGCACCTTGAGAAGAACGGGCAGTAACACATGAGTCTCCAGCCGGGTGACGCCCTCACATCGCACAATTTCGGCCTGCAGATCGACGGCGTGATGGTCGAGTACCTCGCCGAGGTCAGCGGCATGACGATGGAGCAGGACGTCATCACCTACCAGCAGAACACGCCGGACGGGAAGAACCACGTCCGCAACCTGCCGGGCGTGAAGAAGAACGGCACCTGCACGGTCGTCCGCGGTATGACCCAGTCCTCGTCGTTCACCCAGTGGATCAACGAGTCGATCAACGGCCAGATGACCACGGCCCGCAAGAACGCCTCCATCATCATGATGGACTTCGAGAACAACCCGGTGAAGCGCTACAACCTGCGCAACGCCTGGTGCAGCAAGATCGACACCAGCACGGTGAAGGCGGGCGAGGCGTCCGCGCTGACCGAGACGGTGACCATCACGTTCGAAGAACTGGTCATCGAGTAATGAGGCGTTCGGCTGTCAGGGCCGGGGGCGTGGGGGCGCCGCTCGCACCGGAGGCGGTGGCGCCCCAGGCTCCTCAGCAACCGGAGGCGCCCGTCGAGGTGCTGCGTACGGAGTTCCCGTTCCAGCTCCCGCGCGGGTACGTCGACGAGCAGGGCACCGTCCACCGCGACGGCGTGATGCGCCTGTCGACGGCGCGCGACGAGCTGATCCCGCTGCGGGACGTCCGCGTCCAGGAGAACCCCGCCTTCCTGTCGGTGGTGCTGCTGGGCCGGGTCATCACCCGCCTCGGCACGCTGCCGCTCGTCCACGACGGGATCGTGGAGAACATGTTCGCGTCCGACCTGGCGTTCCTCCAGGACTTCTACCGCCAGATCAACGCCGAGGGACACACCCGGGCCGCGGTCAACTGCCCGCACTGCTCCGAGCCTTTCGAAGTGGAACTCGGCGGGAGCCGCCTGGGGGAATCGTGACGTACGCGACCGACCGGCTGCACGAGGAGATCGCGTACGTCGCCTACCACTTCCACTGGAACCTGGAGGACATCCTGGACCTGGAGCACGCCGACCGCCGCCGCTACACGGCGGAGATCGCGTCCCTGGTGACCAGGGCGGCGGCCTCCGCAGGGGCGGAGGGCTGACGGGTGGGGCTGTGGGATCGGGTACGGGGACGCGGCCGCGGGCCCGAGGCCGGCCAGTCCGGCGAGTCCGGGAGCGGGAACGCGGCTGAGGCTCCCGCGCAGGCGCCGCGTCCCGTGGTGGCGGCGGCCTGGTCCGGGCTGCCGCCGATCCAGCGTGCGCTGGGGCCGGGCGGCCCGGTCGCGGACGCCGGGTTCGGCGGCCGGCTGCCGACCTGGCAGAACCCGTCGTTCATGGGCACGCGCTCGCACGCGGTCCTGGACGGCGAGTCCAGCGCCCGTCTGGCAGGCGGCGGCCGCCCGGGAACGCCCGGCGCGGGGGCCGTGTCCGGCCTCGAATCTCCCGTGCAGTCACTGCCGTTGGCCGGGCCGACGGCAGCGGCGGGCCAGGCGGGTCCGACGGCCGGCCGACGGGCCTCGGTTCCGGTGGTGCCGTTGCGAGCGGTCCGGAGCGGTTCGGCCGTGTCCGCCGGGGCCGTCGAGGCCGCGAGGCCCGGCGGGGCCATGGGGTCTGCCGGGGCTGTGGGTTCCGCCGGTTCGGCGGCGCCTGCGGCACAGCGGGTGCCGTTGGCGGTGCGGCCCGGTGGCGGTGCGGCCCGGCAGCGGCCGGGGGTCACACCGGGAGCCGTACGGAACGGGAACAGCGCGCCGAGCCCGGCGGCCCCGTCGACTGCCCAGGCCGAGGCCGAGGGAGCGGCGCCCGCCACGGCGAGGGCCGGGCAGCCGGGGAAGCCTGCCGTCCAGCGGTCGGTCACGCCGACGGCCTCGGCCTCCGCTCCTCCTGCTGCTTCGGCGGCGGTGCCGCTGGGGTGGGCGCCACAGCCGACTCCGGTCGCGCCGGCTCCGGCCACCGGTCCGCGCGTCGCGCCGGCACCTCCCGTCCCGCCGCGCCGCAGCGCGCTGACGACGGCGTCGGCGAGCCCGTCGGTGACGGCTGTGCAGCGGCGTACGTTGCCGTCGTCGCCGCGGGTGACGGCCGCCGAGGGCGCGGTGCCGACGCCGGGTGAGGGCGCCCGAGCCGCCGGCGGAACGGCGGCGGCCGGGGGCGCACGGCGGGCGGTCGAGGGCGCCGGGGAACCGGTGCGGGTGACCGGCGGCTGGTCGCGTCCGCGCGGTGACGGCCGTACCTCCTCCGTGGGTGCTCCGCGGACCGCTGCGCCCGGAGGGGCACCGGCACCCGCCGTCGTACAGCGGTCCGCGTCCGGTGCCGGACCGGCGACCGCCCGGCCGCGCACGACGGCTCCGCGTCCGGCCAAAGCACCCTCCGTGGGTGCCAGTGCCAGTGCCAGTGGCGGCGGAGCCGGAGGCGGTGGTGCGGCCTCGGCGTCCGTGTCGCCCGGGGCCACGGTCCGGACGGCCCCCGCGTCGCCCGCCCCGACACCCCCTCCTGTCCCTGCTATGGCCCCTGCGCCCCCCTCGGTGTCCGCAACGCCCACGCCGTACACGGCGCCCCCGGGCGACCGCGGACCGTCCGGCATGCCCGGGGCCGGAGCGCGGACCCCTGTGCAACGGCAGGCGGTGGGCGGAGGCCGCGCGCCGGTCTCACCGGTGGCGCCCGGCAAACCGGGGGCCGCTGCGGAGCAGCCGTCGGGCAGCCCCGCACCGGCCCCCGTACAGCGCCGTACCGTTCAGGGCCCGTCGGGGGCCCGGCAGACATCCCCCTCGCCGGACAGCGACCGTGCGAGGGCGGGTTCGGCACCGGCACCCGGGAGCGGGGCGGCGGCCACCGGTCCCGCAGGCACGGCGGCCACCGGCGTCACGGCCGGCGGCACTGGCGCCGGCGGCGCCACCGCGGCCGCCACGGGCGCTTCGCCGGCTGCCGGCGCCACGCCTCCCGCCCCCCGCGCCTCGGCCGTTCCGCAGGGCGCGCGACCCTCGGGGTCTCCGGTGGCGAGCGGTGGGGGCGAGGTGTCCGTGCAGCGACGGGCCGCCGAGAGCGCGGGCGCCGCAGACCCCGTACGGGAAGCGGCCCGTCCGGCGGAGCGGGGAACCGTACCGGCTGCCGTGCCGATGCCACCGGGTGAGCCCGGCCGGGACGCCCTGGCCGCCACCTCGACGACGGCGGCGGCCACGCCCGCTGCCGCGCCGACTGCCGTGCAGCGTGCCGCGACGGCCCCGGGCGCCTCTCGCCCCGGCCTCGGCGCTCCGCTGCCGACCGCCGCCGGGAGCGGTGCCCGTGAGGTGTCCGTACAGCGGCGGACGGCGGAGGGTCCGCAGCCCTCCTCCGCTGCCGCCGGGCCGGATACCCAGACCCCGCCGGGCCCGCGCGAGCAGGGGCCCGTACCGTCGTCCGCCGGCCCGGCCTCGGCGACCCGCCCCGCTCCGGCGCCGGGTCCCGCTGCCGCCTCCGTACAGCGTGCCGGTACGACCACTCCCCGCGCACCCCGCCTCGGCCTCGGCGCCCCCGTCGCGGGCCCCGTCGCGAGTGCGGCCGCCCCGAGGTCAGCCGGCCGTCAGCCGACGGTGCCGTCCGTGCAGCGGCAACCGGCGTCCAGCGGTCGCGGTCCGTCGAGCGGTTCGTCGGCTGGTTCTTCGAGCGGTTCGTCGGCTGGTTCTTCGAGTGGTCCGTCGGCTGGTGTTTCGGGCGTTTCGTCGGCGGGTTCACCGCACGGGTCGCCGACTGGTTCTCCGGGTGACCAGCCCGCCGCCCCTTCCCGGCCGGTGCCCGCGGCGCCCCGGCCGGTACAGCGAGCCTCGGCACCGGACCTGCCCTCGACTACGGCCGAGCGTGCCCAGCCGCCCCAGCCGGCCCGGCCCGCCACCACCGGCCCCGCGACGACGCCACCACCGGCTCTTCCCGGCCCCGCCACGTCGGGTACCCCGGCGACGGCTGCACCGGCCTCGCCCCTTCCCCCCTTCGTCCAGCGCACCGTCGCCCCCGCCTCTTCCGCCCCTCCCGTCGCGCCCGGCCCCGGAGGCCGCCCGGCTGCCGTGCAGCGCCAGGCCCGGTCGCCCCTCCCCGTGACCACCCCGCCTCCCACCGGACCGGCGGCAGCGGTGCCCCTCTTCGTGCAGCGAGCCGCGACTCCGCCCGCCGCCCTGCCGGTCAAGGCGGCCACCACGGCCTCCGCGCCCGCTCAGCCCGTCCCCCTGCACCCGACCACCCCGATCTCCGCCACCACCCCGCTCCCCGTCGCCCCCCTCGGTCGTGTCACCGTCCAGCGCGACGCTCTCAGCACCGCGTCCCCCGGCGGCCACCACCCCACGGACTCCCTGAAGAAGGCGCCGGCCACCCACACCACCCGCCCGGCGGCGCCGCGGACCCAGACGTCCAGGCAGCCACCGCCGCCCGACGATCCGCCGCCCCCCGGGTACTCCGTCTCCGCCTCGGCGGCCGACGATCCGCCGCCCGGCTACACGGCGGTCGAGGGCGGCGGATTCGATCCGCGCGCCCTCACCGAGTTCCAGGTGGACGCCCTCGTCCACCGGATCATCGACCGGATCACCCGGCACGTCCGCACCGAACTCCGCCGCGACCGCGAACGCGTCGGAAAACTCCGCGACTTCCGACCCTGACAGCTCCCGGACAGCCCCCTGACCGCCCCTGATCACGACGACCGCGCACCACCCACAGAAAGGCCTCCCGATGGATCGCCAGGACCCGGGAACCACAGTCTGGTTCAGCCTCTCTATCGACGGCGAGGACCTCGGTTACTTCAACGGGTGCGAGGGACTGTCGTCGCAGGTGGAGATCGAGCAGCGGCAGGAGGGCGGGAACAACGGGTTCGTGTGGCAGCTGCCGACCCGGGTCACCTTCTCCCACATCCGGCTGACCCGCCCGCTCACCCCGGACACCACGAAGGTCGCGAAGTGGATCTCGTCCGTGCAGACGGGGATCGAGCGGCCCACCGGGCAGATCACCGCGCTGCGCGCGGACGGTTCGGAGGTGGCCCGGTGGGGGCTGCTGGACGTCCTGCCCGTGAGCTGGCAGGGGCCCTCCCTGGACGCGGGCAGTCCGTCCGTGGCCACGGAGGTCCTGGAGATCGCCCACCACGGCTTCACCGACTGAACCCACCGAGCGGACCGAGAGAGGCAGATCAGATCATGGCCAGGAGCAGCCGGGGCGCCGGCAAGAGCCTCGTGCGGGCCACCCTCGCGATTCACGAGCCGCCCGTGGGCACCAGCACCAGCCCGGGCGGCATCATCAAGACGTTCGGCTTCGAGTTCAACCCGGCGCAGCTGTCGATCGCCCGCCGGGCGGACTGGAAGTCGTCGGCGGCGCCGATCGAACGGGACGGCGCGCTGCCGGAGTTCCTCGGCACCCACCCGCGCGAGATGAGCGTGGAGATCTTCCTGGACCGGTCCGACGACCCGGACAGCAACGACGTGATGAAGAAGGTGGAGTCGCTGCTGGCCTGCTGCGAGGTCACCAGCAAGAGCATCGCCGCCAAGCAGCCGTCGCCGCCCTGGGTGGTCTTCCAGTGGGGCTCGTTCTCGACGGCCAACTTCACGGCGTACGTCGCCTCGGCCGACGTCTCCTATTCCCTCTTCGGGACGAGCGGGATGCCGATCCGGGCCAGCTGCCGGCTCCAGCTGCACGAGATCCCGAGCAAGACCGCCGGACAGAACCCGACGTCCGGCGCGCTCACCGCGCAGCGCGTGCACCGGGTCGTCGCCGGGGACTCGCTGCAGTCGCTGGCCTGGCGCGAGTACGGCAACGCGAACGCCTGGCGGGCGATCGCGGAAGCCAACGACATCGACGATCCCGGGTGGCTGCCGACGGGGACCCAACTGGTGCTGCCTGCCGCCGAGGAGGTGCGGTCCTGATGGTGAAGCACGCCTTCTCGAACGTCGTCAAGGTCGTCATCGGCGGCAAGGAGCTGACCGCCACCTCGGAGTACGGGCGGTATCTCGTCGACGCCCACGTGGACCAGGGCGTCGGGGTGCCCGCCGCCTTCCAGCTGACCTTCCGCGACCCCGCCCGCAAGCTGCTGGGCAAACTGGGCGTCCAGTTCGGCACGCCGGTGGTGATCACGCCGGTCTCCGACGGCCAGGGCACCGGCGACCCGCTGCTCACCGGTGAGGTCACCGGGATGGAGGCCGAGTACGACGGCACCGGAAGCTACGCGGTGGTCCGGGGGTACGACTACGGGTTCCGGCTGATGCGGCAGCGCCGCGTCGTCGCGTACCGCAACCAGACCGCCTCGGACATCGCCCGCAAGCTGGCCGCGCAGGACGGCGTGCCGATCGGGCGGATCCAGGCCACCAAGACCGTCTACGAGTTCATCAGCCAGTCGAACGTCACCGACTGGGACTTCCTGTCCCGGCTCGCCGACGAGAACGAGATGGTCATGTCGGTGGACGCGGACGGCAAGTTCCAGTTCGTGAAGCCGAAGAGCGCCTCCGGGGCGCCCTCGCCGCAGACCGACGGCGACAAGAGCCCGTTCGTCCTGGAGGCCGGGCACGACATCCTGCGGCTGCGCACCGCGGTCACCGCCTCCGACCAGGTGAACAAGGTCGAGTCACGGGGCTGGGACGTACGGACGAAGAAGACGCTCACGGCGACCGTGACCCCCGCCGACAACACCGGCTACAGCATCGGCACCACCCCGGGCGCGGCGGCCGGCGAGTTCAAGACGTCGAAGCTGGTCGAGACGCGTACGCCGTACGACAAGCAGACCGAGGTGAAGTACGCGGCCGACGCCCTCTCCGACGACGTCACCTCGACGTTCGCCGAGGTGGAGGTGGTCGTGCGGGGCAACCCGAAGCTGCGGCCGGGGGTTCCGGTGGCGCTCGCGGACGTCGGGGACCCCTTCGAGGGGAAGTACACGGTCACCTCGGTACGGCATGTCTTCGGCGACGCCAAGCACTACGAGACCTGGGTGACCGTCAGCGGCCGGCAGTGGCGGTCGCTCTACGGCGTGGCCTCCGGCGGTGGCGGGGACGCCGGCGGCGACCGGCAGCTCAGCGTGGCGCAGGCCCTCGTCACCGACGTGCAGGACCCGCTCCAGCAGGGCAGGGTGAAGCTCAAGTTCCCGTGGCTGGACGACACCTACGTCAGCGACTGGACCCGGACCATGCAGTGGGGCGGGGTGCGCGGCGGCGGGGTCTTCCCGATGGACGTGGGGGACGAGGTGCTCGTCGCCTTCGACCGGGGCGCCCTCGACCACGCGTACGTCATCGGCGGCCTCTACAACGGCAAGGACAAGCCGACCCGGGTCAAGGACGTGCCGCTGCACGACGGCATGCGCGGCCGGGCCACCCGGCACACCGTCTCCGACCGGGTCGGCAACCGCATGGACCTGCTCGACCAGCGGGGCCGCAAACAGGGCGTCCGGCTGGCCAGCGGCGACGACAAGCTCACCGTCTTCCTGGACCGGCAGAAGACCGAGATCACCGTGGACAGCAAGGGCAGCGTCTCCATCAAGGGCAGCAGGTCGGTGTCGGTGGAGGCGGGCGCCAACCTGTCGCTGAAGGCGGCGGGCGCGCTCAGCATCAGGAGCGGAGGGCCGCTGTCCCTGCAGAGCGCGGAACTCGTCGACATCAAGTCCCCCGCGGGCGCGGTCTCCGTGAACGCCGCCGCCGTGAACGTGATGGCGAACGCCGCCCTGTCGCTGCGCGGCAACGCCGCCGTCGCGATCAGCTCCTTCACCACGGTCGGGATCCAGGCCCCGGAGGTGCCGGTGCTGGGCAACCTGATGATGGGCGGCCTGACGGTGATGGTGATCCCGGCATGAGCGGGCGCGAGGTCCTCCCGGAGGGGCGGGTGCGGGGCTGATGGCAGAGCAGTTCGTCGGCTCCGGCTGGTCGTTCCCGCTGCGGATCGGGCCCACCGGCGGCATCGCCCTCGTCAGCGGCGAGAAGGAGGTGGAGGAGGCCATCCGCCTCATCCTCTCCACGGCCCCGGGCGAGCGCCCGATGCGGCCGGAGTTCGGCTGCGCCATCCACGACCTCGTCTTCGCCCCCGTCAACGAGCAGACCGCCGGCCGCATCCAGCACGAGGTGCACGCCAGCCTCGACCGCTGGGAGCCGCGGATCGAGGTCGAGGACGTCGAGGTCACCACCGGCGCCGACCCGAGCGTGCTCATGATCGACGTCCGCTACTCGATCCGCGGCACCAACAACCCGCGCAGCCTGGTCTTCCCCTTCTACGTCATCCCCTCCCACGACGAGCCGGACCTGCCCCCCGCCTCCCCGGACTCCTCCGAAAGCGACCGCTGATCCCGATGGCCCTGCCCTCCCCGAACCTCGACGACCGCCGCTTCCAGCAGTTCGTCGACGACGCCAAGCGCTACATCCAGCAGCGCGCCCCGGAGTGGACCGACCACAACGTCTCCGACCCCGGCATCACGCTGGTGGAGACGGTCGCGCACATGGCCGACCAGATCGTGTACCGCCTCAACCGGGTCCCGGAGAAGAACCACCTCGCCTTCCTGGACCTGGTCGGCATCACGCTGTTCCCGCCCTCCGCCGCCCGCACGGACGTGACGTTCTGGCTGTCGGCCGCCCAGGAGGAGCCGGTCCCGGTGCCGGTCGGCACCGAGGTGGCGACCCGCCGTACCGAGACGCAGGAGGCGGTGGTCTTCGCGACCGAGCGCGAACTGACCATCGTGCCGAGCGAGCTGCGGCACCTGCTGCGGCAGCAGGAGGGCTCGGCCGTCGTCGACCTCACCCACGAGCTCGCCGAGGGCAAGGACCTGCTGTGCTTCACGGAGTCCCCGAACCCCGGTGACTGCATGCTGCTCGGTCTCTCCGCCGCCGTCCCGCACTGCGCGGTGGCCCTGGACCTGGACAGCCGGGTCGACGGTGTCGGCGTGGACCCGCGCCAGCCCCCGCTGGTGTGGGAGGCGTGGACGGAGGACGGCTGGCGGGAGTGCGAGGTCGACCGGGACGGCACCGGCGGCCTCAACCGCCCCGGCGAGGTCGTGCTGCACGTCCCCGGCGGTCACGTGCTCTCCCGCAACGGCGGCCTGGAGGCCAGCTGGCTGCGCTGCCGGGTCACCGAGCCGCACGCCGACCAGCCCTTCTACAGCACCTCCCCGACGGTCCGGTTCGTCGAGGCCTGCACGGTGGGCGGCACCACGGCCGCCGTCCACGCGGAGACCGTCGAGGACGAGGCGCTCGGCGAGTCCACCGGCCTGCCCGGCCAGCGCCTCAGGCTCGCCCACGCCCCCGTCGTCGGTGACAGCCCGCCGCTCCTCCTCCAGACGGCCGAGCACGACGGCGAGGGCGGCTGGGTGGACTGGCAGGTCGTCCCGCACTTCGCGGCCTCCGGGCCGTACGACCGGCACCTCACCCTCGACGCGACCACCGGCGAGATCGCCTTCGGCCCCGCGGTCCGCGAACCCGACGGCTCGCTGCGCCAGTACGGCGCGGTGGCCCCGAAGGGCGCGGTCATCCGGGCCCGCCGCTACCGCACCGGTGGCGGCCGGGACGGCAACGTGGCCCGGGGAGCCGTACAGATCCTGCGCTCCTCCATCCCGTACGTCGCCGAGGTCGTCAACCGGGAGGCCGCGCGCGGCGGGGTCGACGGCGAGACGGTCGCCGAGGCGAAGGTGCGCGCCCCCATCACGCTGCGCGCCCAGGAGCGGGCGGTGACCCTGCGCGACTACGAGGAACTGGCCCGCCGCGCCGCACCCGAGACGGCCCGGATCACCTGTCTGGAGGGCGAGGAGGGCGAGCACGGCTCGTACGCGGTACGGGTCCTGGTGGTGCCGCAGGCGGTCTCCGACCCGGGCGGCCGCCTCCGCTTCGAGCAACTCGTGCCCGGCGACACCCTGCTGGACCGCATCACCGGCTACCTGGACGAACGCCGGCTGATCGGCACCCGGCTGGCGGTCGGCCCGCCCTTCTACCAGGGCGTCACGGTCGTCGCCACCGTGCACGCCTTCCGCGGTGTGGACGTCGACCGGGTCCGCCGCCAGGCCCACGACGCCCTCTACCGCCACCTGGACCCGCTGACCGGCGGCGCGGACGGCAAGGGCTGGCCGTTCGGGCGCCCGGTGCAGTCCGGTGAGATCTTCGCGGTGCTGCAACGCGTCCCCGGCATCGAACTCGTCGACGAGGTCGTCCTGCACCCCGCCGACCCGCTCACCGGCAAGCGCGGCGACCCGACCGACCGCATCGACCTGGACGCCCCGTCCCTGGTCTTCTCCTACGACCACCGGGTGCGGGTGATCGGCGAATGACCCTCGACAACCCGACCGGAGGCCTCCGTTGAGAGGATCCATCGACGGTCTCGGCTCCTCCGTCCCGATCGGCGCGATGCTCCCCGCGGTCTTCGCCGACGACGACCTGGCGCTGCGCTTCGTCGCCGGCCTGGACGACGTGATCGCCCCGATCCCGAACGTCCTCGACTGCCTGCCCAGCTACTTCGACCCGGCGCTGGCCCCGCTGGACTTCGCGGAGTGGCTCGGTACCTGGGTCGGCGCCGAGATCGACGGCACGGAACCGGAGCCCCTGCTCCGCGCCGCCGTGGCCGCGGCCGCCTACCTGCACCGCATCCGGGGCACCCGCTGGGGCCTGTCCGAGACGGTCCGGCTGGCGTTCGGCGTGGCCCCGGAGATCACGGAGAGCGGCGGCGCCGACTGGAGCGCCCGCCCGCTCGGCCCCTTCCCCGGCACCCCGCGCCCCCACCTCCACGTCCACCTCACGCTCCCCGCCCCCACCCCGGCCGACGAGGTCCGCCTGGAACACCTCGTGGCCGCCGCCCGCCCCGCTCACATGCCCTACTCGGTCCAGGTGACCGCGTCCGCCGAAAGGACCCCGCAGCGATGACGACCAACCGGAACTGCACGGAGTGCGGCACGGTCGCCGAACCGGGCCAGTCCTTCTGCGACGCCTGCGGCGCGGTCCTGAGCTGGGCGGCCACCGACGAGGAGACCCCACAACAGCCCCCCGCCTCCCCCGACTGGGACGCCTTCACCCGCAGAGACGGCGCCACCGGCCTCCCCCACCGAGCCACCCGCACAACGACAGCACCACCCCCGGCAACGCCCCTTCAGAGCCACGACGACCTGCCAGCACCGGCCCCGGCAGCACCCCTTCAGGACCACGGGGACCCGTCAGCACCGGTCCCGGCAGCGCCTCTTCAGGGTCACGGGGACCCGTCAGCACCGGTCCCGGCAGCGCCTCTTCAGGGTCACGGGGACCCGTCAGCACCGGTCCCGGCAGCGCCCCTTCGGGGCCACGGGGACCCGTCAGCACCGGTCCCGG
>NZ_JAEKKT010000011.1 GCF_019510245.1 Streptomyces sp.
GCCAAGACAGGCGCCGAGCTCGTCCGAAACCGTCTCGGGCAGCTCCAGGGCCAAGGCGTCCGGGACGGTGACGTACTCGGCCGCGGTCCCGCACGGCCGATACGACTGCGCGCCATAGACCCAGACCCGCTGACCCAATCGGGACGCGTCGACTCCGTCGCCCACCTCGTCGATCACGCCGACACCGTCGCTGTGCGGAATCACCCTCGGGAACGGCATCGATGATCCCAGCCAGCCGCGACGCTTCTTGGTGTCGCCGGGATTCACGCCCGACAACCGCACACGCACCCGCACCTCGGCCGCCCCCGGCTCGGGATCGGGAAGCTCCCCGACCGTCAGCACGTCCTGCGCCGACCCCTGCCGGTCGTACCAGACCGCCCGCACAATGCCTCCCGGTCATTGGTCATCGATCGCGCCGTCTACGAGGTCGAGCTCCCGAACCGTGCTAGCCCTGTCGGGGGACACCGGTCGTCCCTACACCGGGTCAGGCGCGTTGCCCCGAGGTTCAGGGGTTCTTCGACTCCAGCTCGCCTTCGAGCAGGTTAATGGCTTTGAGGAACGCGGCCTGCTCGGCAACGTCCAGCTGATCAAGCACACGGGCGAGGGGCGCGGCAGCGGCGTCCAGCCAGGCGGTGATTTCGGATTCCCGCCCCGGGGTGAAGGCGACGATGGTACGTCGGCGGTCGGCCGCGTCCGGCGTACGCGCAACCAGGCCGCCCCGGTCGAGGTCGGCGAGTACGCCGCTCACCGTGGGCAGCGTGAGGTCTAGGCGCGCGGCGAGGGCCCCGACGCTGAGCGGTCCCTCGCGCAGCTGCTCCAAGGCGGCCACGTGCCGTGGCCCGAGCGGTGCACCGGTCTCCGGGACCGCCAGGTTCTGAGAACGACGCAGGCCACGGGCGATGCGCGGCAGCAGCTGCATCAAGCGAAGGCATGCCGCCGAATGATCGCTGCTACGGGCTCTGGCCACAGGTCTCTCCTCCTTGACAGCCGGCCGTCGGAGTCTATACGGTTCGGCTAACCAAACTATTTTGTTCGCTGAACCAATGTTTCAGGAGAGCTCATGACTACCTCGTCCCAACCGGCGACAGGCAACGCCGTCCTGCAGCGATTGCGAGCCGGCGAGTTCGCCGGGACCTGGGTGCTGGACCCAACTCGTTCCAGCGTCGGCCTGCGCAGTCGAAGCATGTGGGGCATGGTGCCGATCAACGGCAGCTTTGCCGTGGTGAGCGGCGCCGGGACCGTTTCCGCAAGCGGGGACGTCGGCGGCACCCTCGAGGTCAACGCCGACTCGATCGACACCAAGAACCAGAAGCGGGACAAACATCTGAAGTCGGCCGACTTCTTCCACACCGACAAGCACTCGCTCATCGTCTTCACGGCCCGGCGCGTGAGGTCGGACGGCGCGGGGTTGGTCATCGAAGGCATGCTGCAGGTGCGCGATATCGCCCGGCCGATCGACATCCCCGTCCGGCTCAGCGCCTCTGGCGACGAAATCGTCCAACTGGACACCAAGATCACGATCGATCGCTCGCAGTACGGGCTCACTTGGAACCAGATGGGAATGGCGTCCATGACGAGCGTGATCGATGTCCGCGCGGTGTTCGTCAGGCGTTGACTCGGTCCTTCCTGGTTCGGTGGCCCGCCTGGGGATCGACTTGTGCGCCTCGTCCGGCACGGACGGATGCACGAGATCGACCGCCGGTTCACGCCAGCACGACCGCCCCGTGGGTCACCGACGACTCCAACGCGGTGTTGATCTCGGCCAGTCGGGCCTCGGCCGCGGCGAGTTCGTCCGCTTGCTCGAACCGGTGCTCGGCGATCACCCGCCTGGCCGCTTCGCCGTCGTCGTAGGCCTCCAGGGCGTCCTGCTCGATCTCGGCCATGCGGTCGTCGATCCGGTCGTGCCAGCGGCGCACCGCGCCGACCACGGCGCGGGTGCCCGCAGCCGCACTTCTCCGTACCAGCGACAGTGGCAGGGTGAGTTCGTCGGCGCGCCGGTGCGCCACGGTGATGCGCAGGTTCACCACGTCGGCCGCCCTGGCGGTCCAGCCGCCGACGGGGATCAGCTCGACGCCGAGCCGGCGCCACGGCGCCCGGACCGGCGCTGGGTCGTCGTCGGCCGTCGGCACGAGCAGGCGCTCGCGCAGCGCCCGGGCGGCCAGCCGTACGTCTGCCTCCGGATCGGTGCCCACCGCCGTCCGCGCCAGCCGTTCGCGCGCCACGGCCAGCAACAGCGTTTGCTGCCGCAGCCGGTACTGGTCCTGCTCGGCCCTGGCCAGACGCAGCCGCGCAGACGTCACCGACTGCCGGTTGATCGACTTCAGCAGCCGCAGCCGAGCCACCGCGGCGGCCGCCTCGGCCTGCTCCAGCAGGAGCTCGTTGCCCGTAGCGAGGGCCTTGACCTCTGCGTAGGTGAGCACGGCGTCGCCGAGGTCGTCGATCGTTCGCGTGCTCGGCTCGGCGCGATAGAGCTGTTCGATGAAAGCAGCCTTACGCTGCAGCGTTTGCCACATGTAGGCGTCGAAGGTGCCGCGGGTGACGTAGCGATAGACGTCGACGAACGGGTTGAGGTTGCCCGGACGGAAGGCCCGTCCCTCCCGTTGCTCGATGTCTGACGGCCGCCACGGCGCGTCCGCGTGGTGGATCGCCCGCAGCCGCGGCTGCACGTTCGTGCCCACGCCCAGCTTGTCGGTCGAGCCGATGAGCACCGACACCACGCCGGCCCGGCAGTCGGCGAACAGCTGCGCGCGCTGGTCGGAGTTCGTCGCCTCGTGCACGAAGCGCACGCGGTCGGCGTCGATGCCCCGCTGCGCCAGGGCCAACCGCAGCCGCCCGTAGGTCTGCAGCCCCTCGGCCCCGGGCGTCCCCTGGTCGCAGAAGATCACCTGGAAGACGCCGGTGATGTCACTTCCGGCGTAGGTCGACCCGAGGTGCTCGTGGTGGATGCGGGCGACGTGATCGGCCACCGCCTCGAGCTTGGCCGAGCCCTCACGCACCCCGACCAAGGTCGGGTCGAGCGCGACCCGGCGACCGTCGCCGCACACCACCAGCATGTTGTCGCCGCCCGGCTCGCCGCGCACCTTCTCGCGGTGCAGCTTGTCGACCCGCGCGCCCAGGCTGCCGACGTACTCGAGCTGGGCCGGCCCCGGCTCGCTGACCACGGTCTGCTCGCGGCGCTGCGGTCGAGCCAAACCCAGCTCCTCGGGGCGCAGCACGTCCGAGCAGGTCGCCAGCATGCGCCGCAGCTCCGGCAGGTTGCGGATGCGGGCCGGGCGCTGGACGAGGCGGATGCTCGAGGAGTCCGGCGACACCTCCACCGTCGTCGCGTAGTCGACGAAGACGGCGGCCCACGCGTCGAAGTGCTCGACCCCGGCGTCCACCAGGTCTTCGGGCTGGACGTAGGTCTGCCATACGAACGTCTCGGCGATCGTGTTCGACCATGGCGTGCCGGTGAACAGCGCCAGGCTGGGCCGCCGTCCGCGGCGCGCCCGCAGTGTGCGCGCCTTGAGCAGCAGGTCGGCCGCCCGCTGCGAGGAGCCGAGCGAGATGCCCTCCATCCGCGAGGTGACGGGCAGCCGCTTGAAGTAGTGCGCCTCGTCGACGAGCAGCAGGTCGACACCGAGCTCGTCGAAGGTGAGTGAGGGATGCGGTCGGGCCCGCGCCGCGGCCATGCGCTGCTCGACCGCAGCCGCCCGGCGCTTGAGCACCGACCGGCCGTGCCGCCCACCACGTCCCCCGCGGATCTGCGCCGCGATGTCGTCGGCCTGCCCCTGCAGCCACTGCAGCTCGGTCTCCGGCGCCACGGGCAGAGCGCTCAGCGTGCCGTGGGAGGCGATCACCGCGTCCCAGTCGCCGGTTGCGCACCGCGCCGCCAGCGCCTCGCGCGAGCGCAGATCGTCCTCGCCCTGGACGAGGAAGGACCCGAACGGGTAGGCCTGCCGGGCCTCCCGCGCCGTCTGCTCGACGAGGTGGGCCGGCACCGCGATCAGCGGCTTGGCAGCCA
>NZ_JAEKKT010000012.1 GCF_019510245.1 Streptomyces sp.
GGTCGAGGGCGGCGACCTCGCGTACGGCCTCGGCAACGGCCGGGGAGTCCTTCTTGAGGATCGCATCGTGATTGCTGGCGACCTTCCCGCTGATCTTGATGTTCGCGTTGCGTGCGACTACTCCATCGAGGCTGGCGCGGATCCGCTCCTGCTCGTCACCCTTGCTTCCGAGAGACGTCCCCGAAGCGACCACATATCGCGCCGGGACGGTGATGTTGTCCAGCACGGGGCCCAGCTCGCGCTCGCGGGCGAGCCTGCCGAGCTCGATGTTGCTGTCCGCCAACTGTTCGGCATTCATCCGCGGGGTCAGGCCCGTCGGGCGCAGTAGCGGCATGAACAAGTTCAACCGCCGAAAGGTCTTCCGGATCCGCTGTTCCATGGCCTCGTCCAGCCAGTCGTACGGCTGCGCGCCGTCGACCAGGACCGCGCCCAAGGTGCGGTCCGGATTCCGGCTGGCCCAGTGCGCCGCGATGAACGCCCCGTAGGACCAGCCCACCACCAGCACCCGGTCCACACCCCTGGCCGCGAGAACGGCATCGACGTCCCGAACGGCGGCCTCGAAGGAATAGTCCGCCGAACGCTTCGATTTCTTGCCGCGGGCCCGCTCGTCGTAGGTGATGTGCCGCCACCCCGTCCCCAGTTCGGCGATGACCCGCCGCCAGTACCCCTGGGTTGCGCACTGGCCGTTGAGGTAGACCACAGGGATACCGGGACCGCCGGTGTCGGTGACGGCCAGGGCCGTATCGTCGACCGGCACCATGCCGGTCCACTTCGAACTGGTCGAGGAAGTGCTGTTCTTCGTCATGTGTTCCCCCTGGTCGCGTGAGAGCGTCTTGTACGACTTCTCCAGGCCCTGCACGTGGATGGCAGGCTTTGGGACGGACGGCCGCGTCCTCGGCGGCGACCGACAGGATCTCGATCGCTGTGAGCCCCCGCCGGACAGTCCTGGTTCTGGCTTCTTCAGAGGCTGCGGGCGGTGATGTCGCCGTGGGAGGTGGTGGCGCGGATGTCGAGTTCGGTGGTGCCATCGTTCTTGAGGGCGTTGCTGACGCGGCCGTAGTCGGTGCCGGCGTCCAGGGCGGCCGAGACGCCGGCGGCGGCGACGACCGAAATGTCGCCGGACTGGGTGCGGAGCACGACCGTGCCGCGTACGGCCTCGGTGATCCGGATGTCGCCCCTTGTGGTGCTGATCTCCGCGGGGCCGCCCAGCCGGCCAACCTCGACATCGCCGTCGATCGCGGTGAGGCGGACGCTCGCGGCTTCGTCGATCTTGATCTGGTGGTACGCGCCTTCGAAGGTGATGTCGCCGAGGCGTCCGACGCCGCGGAGCTCGGCGCTGGCGGCCTTGGCCTCGATGCGGGAGCCGGCGGGCAGTTGGACCGTCACCTCGATGGATCCGGACGCGCCGAGGATCTGGTTCTTCTCCGCCGGGGCCGTGATCCGCAGGATGCCGTCGGCGTAGACGACGGTGGTCTGCTCGGCGGTCTTCGTGTCGCTGCTTTTGGAGGGGTTGGCGGGCAGGACCTCGACGGTGGTGTCGGCGCGGTCTGCGGCGATGAACTGGATGCGTCCGGCGGGGATGTCCAGGATGGCGGAGATCGCGGCGGGGGTGTCGAACTTCTGCATTATGTTCTCCTCGTGCACTCGTAGTTTCTGGCACCGTGAACGCTACGTTGCGTTCGAGGATTGAGCAACTACCTCGTTGCATGAAATCCGCATTAGTGCAGCTAGAGCTCAACTTTTCGTTGCAGCGAGTGTGAACCTAACGCAATGAAAGGCGCCCTGGTCGTTGCATTGGCCTGCAGGCGAACGCTACGATGACAGCGTCCGCGAAGCACGAAAGGAGATCGCGGTGCCGGGAGGCAGACTCACCCAGCAGGAACGTCAGCAGATCGCGCTAGGGCTGGCCGACGGCCTCGCCTACGCGGAGATCGCCCGACGTCTCGACCGCCCCACCTCGACGATCACGCGTGAGGTGATGCGCAACGGCGGCCCCACCGCCTACCGCGCCGACCTGGCCCACCGAGCCACCGAACGCCGCGCCCACCGGCGCAAGCACACCCCGCCCCGAGGGCAGGGGGTGCCGGCGCAGGCCCACGGGCGCGACGACGAGGCCGTGCGCGAGTACGAGGAGGCGTTCACCACCCTCCTGATGCAACAGGGTCTGCCCAAGATGACAGCTCGGGTGCTGACCTGCCTCTTTATCGCCGACGCGGGCAGCCTCACCGCGTCCGAACTGGTCCAGCGCCTCCAGGTAAGCGCGGCGTCCGTCTCCAAGGCGATCGCGTTCCTCGAAGATCAGGGCCTCGTCAGCCGGGAACGCGACGAACGCCGCCTCGAGCGCTACTTCGTCGACGACGACGTCTGGTACCAGTCGACGGTCGCCAGCGCCCGCGGCACCGCCCAGGTCGCCGAGATCGCACGGCAGGGCGTCGGCATCCTCGGCCGCGACAGCCCGGCCGCCGCCCGCCTGGAGAACATCGCCCGCTTCAGCGACTTCATCAGCGAGAGCATCCTCCGCGCCGCGGAGCAGGTCCGCGAAGTCCTCTACACGAGACCCGAAATGACGCCAGGTAACACCACCACACCAGGTTCGGATCGCGGATAGACAGCCGTCTTGATGGTCACAGCGGACGACGAACCCCATCGCGTCGACGTTCGCCACCGTCCGCCTGCGCACGAAGGTCACCAAGGGCGTCGGCAGCCGAGCCGCCGGCCTGGGGTCTTCAAGTTGATCGAGTCCGCACAGGCCCGCTGGCGCGCGGTCAACGCTCCTCACCCGGCGGCCCTGGTCCGAGCCGGGACTCGCTTCGAACGCGGTGTCCTGGTCGAGCGCGCCGATGCTTGACGAGGCGTCAGCGGACGTGGTCGAGCATGTCGGTGACGTCTACGAAGGCTCGGTCTCCCGCCGCCGCGGCTGCGGGAGAGAGGGTGTCGAGGGTGAGGAATCCGTGGACCATCCCAGCCTCGCAGCGGTGTCTGACTGGAACGTTCGCGGCGGCCAGCCGAGCGGCATAGGCGTCGCCCTCGTCCCGAAGAGGATCGTGCTCAGCGGTGACGACCACGGTGGGCGGCAGCCCGCCGAGGTCGGCGGCGTACAGCGGGCTGACCTCGGGGTCGGCGCGCCGGGACGAGTCTGGGACCCATTGCTCGGCCCCCCAAGCGACGTCGTCGGTCGTCAGGCCCCAGCCCGTGGCCTTCGACCGCGTGCTGGGACAGGAGAGTGTCAGATCGGTGTTGGGGTACACCAGGATCTGGGCGGCCGGCAGCGGTCCGCCCTCATCGCGCAGGCGCAGACAGGCAAGCGTGGCGAGGTTACCGCCGGAACTGTCACCCATGACGACGATCGGGCCTGCGATCCCCGCGCCGGAAACTCCGCCGGCCGCTGCCCACCGGATGGCATCCACGCAGTCATCGACAGCAGCCGGCCACGGGTGTTCCGGAGCCCGGCGGAAGTCGACGCTCAGCACGGCCGTGTCGGTACTGAGCGCCAATCGGCGGCATGCCCGATCGTGCGACTCCAGATCGCCGATCGTCCACATCCCTCCATGAAGGAACACCACCAGCGGCCTGCGCCCCGCCGAAGGCCGGTAGAGACGGGCCCCCACGGCAGCCGAGCCGACCGTCAGATCCTCGACGTGGGCGATCGCGGGGCCCGGAGGCCGGGCTTGAGCACGGAGTCGCTGCGCACGCCGCAACTCCGCCGCGCCCATGGCACGGGCGAGAGGTCCGGGGTCCTGTCGAACAGCCTTGATGAAGGCGGTCAGTTCGGCATCGGCGAGCGAGGGGTCAATCAGTTCGGCCACGCAGGCCAGGATGCCATCCTGATCCGAACGATCCGGCTCGGAGACAGCATCCTGGTCAAGAACCTTTACACCACTGCCTGGTGCCTGACCGACGCTCTCCGATCCACAACATTCGACAGCTACTCGTGGTGCCCACGCCAGCCCCTTCAACCTGAGCCGACCCCATCACGCGCCCGCCAGGCGGCCTCGTTCA
>NZ_JAEKKT010000013.1 GCF_019510245.1 Streptomyces sp.
CCCAGGCCGCCGTGTCGGCGTCCTTCGGAGTCACGACGGTGTCGGCGGTCGACAAGGTCACGTACCCCGGGGGCCGCTCGGCGGGGGCGGGTCGCACCGCGTGGATCGCCACGAGCTCGCGGGCGAGCAGAGGGACGCGCGCCTCCACCCCCTCGTCGTCGAGGACCGTTCGGCCGGCCAAGTGGGTCATCAGCAGCGACGGGTACTCGCAGTGCGCGGCCCTGTGATCAACCGCGACCAGTCCAGGAGCCGGCACCCCGCTCCCCGCTAGCAGGGCAAGGGCGCCTCTCTCCCTGTTCAGCCAGTCCTCGGCGTGCTCCACATCGACCAAGGTCCGCAACACCAGGTCACGGGTGCCTCCGTCCCGCCTGGCGACGGTCACGCGCCGCATCTCGGCTGTGATACCGCCGTGCAGCGCCTCGGTTCTGACGACCCGTTCGCCGCCGTCCAGATGCCGGCCCACCCAGGCCAGCGTCAACGGCCGGACGGCCCCGTCCCCATCGCGGTCTGCCACCACGCCACCTCAACATCCGGTTGGCGGCCCGTGCAACGGCTTTCGCTCACTGCTGGTCCGACGCATCTCCCGACTGGCGCAGGTGCGCGTCGATCAGGGCGAAGGTGGCTTCCGGCTGTTCGATCTGCGGAAGATGGCCGGCCTTGGGGATGACTTCGAGCCGGCCGTCGCCGAATGCGTCGGCGTACGCGGCGCCGTAGGCGGGGGTGACGATGCGGTCGCTCTCACCCCAGAGCAGAAGGGAAGGCACCTGGACCTGCCCGAGCCGGCCCAGCAGTGCGGGGTCGTGCATGTAGGGATCGCCGGCGAGGATGCGCATGGTAGCCATGTTGGCTTGCCTGCGCGCGAGTTCATCGGCCGGGAGGCCGGCCGGGTCGAGGTAGTACCGGTCCGGGTCGTGCCAGGAGTGCTCCGCGACGCCTCGGGCGTCAAGGGCGAAGAAGTCGGTGATGTGTTCCGTCTCCGCTTGCACGCCCACCGCGTCGATCAGGACGAGGCCGGTGATGCTTCCCTCGCTGTCACGTACGGCCATCTCCGCGGCTATCCAGCCCCCGAGGGACGAGCCGACGACGAGAACATCGCGCAGTCCGCGATCGCGCAGCATGTGCAGATAGGCGAGGGCAAGGTCGTCGATGCCGGTGAGCCAGGCGGGGCGATGGGCGCCGTCCCAGCCGGGGTGCACGGGTGCGATCGTGTGAGCGGTGCGGGAGAGATGCTGGGCGAGGCCTGCGACGGTGGCGGGGCCTCCGCCGCCGTGCAGGACGAGGACCGGCCTGCCTGCTCCGGCCTCGGACAGCGTCAGGGACAGGTCTGCGTACATGGCTGCTGCGGTGGTGGGCATGCCGACCATAGTAACTAAACATACTTATATAAGCTAGCTTGGTCATGAGGTAGACTTGATGCATGCACGTTGAGCTGCAAGAACTCGGCAGAGCGGTCAAACAGGCCCAGTACCGACAGCACCGCGCCCTCGACAGCGCCCTCCAGGCCGTCGGCACGACGCTGGCCCAGTGGGACGCCCTGCGCGCGATCAGCCGCTCGCCCGGAGCATCCGCCCGCGAACTGGCCGCAGCCACGTTCCAGACCGAACAGGCCTTCGGAACCCTCGCCGGCCGCCTCACCGCCCAGGACCTCGTAGAACGCCGTCCCGGACACGGCCGGCGCATCGAACACCACCTCACGCCCACTGGCCGGCAGATCCTGGCAGCAGGTCACAAGATCGCCGACGAAGTGCTCGCCGACTGCTTCTCGCCCCTGCCGGACGCGGACCGCGCAACCCTTCTCGGTCTGCTCGGGCGCCTCACCACAGCAGAGACACCTACTGAACCGCACCGAGCCTGATGGAGAGGCTCCGCGCCCCACACCATCAGTGAGCAGTCGGGCGGCCCGAACCTGCCCGCCGCAGCGGCTTCGAGGAAGCAACTGGCGCAGGCGGTGGAGCGCATGGTCGCCGGAGCACAACAGGACGGCGCGATCCGCAGCGATCCTTCCCCCGCCGACACCACCACTCTGATCAGCGAGGCCCCGTACGCGATCGCGCGGGCGCGCCCCGCGTCCAGGCAACTCACCGACGTCTGCCTCGCCGTCCTCATGAACGGCCTCCGCCCGCCGTCGGAGCGGCCGGGCATGCCATGAGCCGCATCCGGCCCCAGCGGTTCGGCCAGGCGGTGAAGTCCATGACCTCGGCAAGGCCGCCCGTACGGGACAGCGGCTTCTGGCGCCACTGCCGGCGTCGGAGCGGCTCACCAGTGATCAACGTCAACCGGTGGGTTCGATGCGGAGGACGGCGGTCGCATCCAAAATGTCGACGACCTTCAGGCTCATGGCGTCGTTGATGGTCGCAGCGGGGCCCTCGCCGCAGCTGAGCGCGACACCGCCTCCGCCGCCCGACGACACACTGCCGCCACCGGAACAGCCCGAGACGCTGTAACCCGACCCTGTCAGCTCGGCGACCATGTCCACTCTTCCGCCACCGATCGACGTCACCTTGATCGGCCCGAGACCGTACGCTTCCGGAACTGTCACGACGTCTCCCACGGCGACCTTGATTTCGCACGCCCCGTCAGCACACGGTCCGGTTGGCGAGGGCGAGGGCGTGGGCGACTGTGCGGCATCGGACGCAGGCCGGGATCCGGACCTGCTGGGCTGGCCCCCGGCGGAGGGCCCGTCCGAAGAGTCCGAGGAACATGACGTGAGAACGGCGAACACGCAAGCGACAACAACGGCAACGGCGGCAGTGGATGACGTTCCTCTACGCATCATGATTGCCATTGAACCCCCCACCACCGCAGGCTGAACGCGTTCGGCAGAGACCAGCACTTGAGCTACCGACCGGCTGGAGGCATACGGACGACCGCTGTTCCGCCCTCCAGATCCACCATGGTCCGGTTCGGCGGTGCCCCGTCCTCCTCGTCGTCCCTGAGGATGAGCGCCGACTGGCGCTCCTTCAGTTGGCTCTGCTTGCCCGGCGAGAAGCTCGCATGAAGCTGCTCGAAGCCGGTTGCGGAGATCTGTCCCTGTCGGGCGCTGTTCCGCCAGGGCAGCAGCCCGGCTCGACCGGCGCGCAGAATCACCTGATCGGTGAAGGCCACGGCCGTCAACAAAATAACCAGTCCGGGCAGGGTCATGAAGACGGCGAATCCCATGCGCCCAGTATCCGGGGTGAGGCACAGGCACACGCCGACTTCAGGAACTCTCTCGGTCCGCCGACCAACGGCCGACACACCGACCGACCACCGCGTCCGGGCCTACCTTTCGTCAACGACCACAACCCGGTCGGCGCCCCTTCACCACCGACCCGTCCGCTAGGCCCGCCAACTGCCTTACCTCAGACGGCACTTCGCAGAGCAACTCCGAGGCCGCCCGTGACGCGGCTCCGGCGACCGCCGCACGCAGATGATCTCCGCCTGCCAAATCTTGCCGGAGCCACAACGGCGTGTCCTTGCCTGGGCAGAGCGGGCTGCGGTCGACGCTTTGGCTGTACCGTCGCTCGCCGTACGACCGGCATCAGGAGGTTGAGACGCATGCTTGTTCTGGGCCGCTCGCAGGTCGAGGCCCTGCTCGACGTGGACTCGCTGATCGATGCCCTGGCCCTGGCGATGGCAGACCTCAGTGCCGGCCGCGCGTCGGTACCCGACCGCGTCGCCGCCCTGGTACCCGAACGCGACGGATTCCTGGCGGCCATGCCGGGCTTCCTGCCGTCGGCAGGGGTGCTCATGACCAAACTGGTGTCACTCTTCCCGCACAACGACGGAACACGGTTGCCCACACATCAGGCGCTGATCGTGGCGTTCGATCCGGACACCGGCGAGCCCACTGCGCTGCTGGACGGTACGGCCATCACCGCAGCGCGGACCGGCGCCTGCTCCGCGTTGTCCGCGCGACTGCTGGCCCGCCAAGACGCGACAGTGCTGGCAGTACTCGGCACCGGCGTGCAGGCCAGGTCCCACGCCCGCGCGATCTGTCGGGTCCGCCCGATCCG
>NZ_JAEKKT010000167.1 GCF_019510245.1 Streptomyces sp.
TCAGCGGGGCGTTACGGTGGGACACGAGGGCCTCCTGAGCGTCGGTGCAGATGTCGCAATCCACACCGAACCCAGAAGGCCCTCACTCGTTCAAGCACCCAACCCGCGTGTCACCAACGTTCCGGGACAGCACACCTAGAACGTGAGCACCCCCCGCGCCACCCGCCCCGCCTCCGCGTCGGCGCGGGCCTTCTCGAAGTCCTCCACGGAGTACGTCTCGGTCACCAACTCGTCTAGCAGCAGGCTTCCCTGGCGGTACAGCCCGGCGTAGAGGGCGATGTCGTGCTGCGGGCGCGAGGAGCCGTACCGGCAGCCCAGGATGGACTTGTCGAGGAACATGGAGGCGACGACGAAGGACGCCTCGGCGGTGGCGGCGGGCATGCCGAGGAGGACGGCCTGGCCGTGCCGGTCGAGGAGGTCGACGGCCTGCCGGACCAGCTCGACCCTGCCGACGCACTCGAAGGCGTGGTCCACCCCGGTCGGCAGCAGGTCCTTCACCGCCTCCGTCGAGGTCAGGAAGTCGGTCGCGCCGAACTGCCGGGCCACCTCCTCCTTGGCCGGGTTGGCGTCCACGGCCACGATCCGCAGCGCGCCCGCGATCCGCGCGCCCTGGATGACGTTCAGGCCGATCCCGCCGGTGCCGATGACCAGCACGGTGTCGCCGCGGTCGACCCGGGCGCGGTTCAGGACGGCGCCCACACCGGTCAGCACCCCGCACCCGATGAGGGCGGCCGACGTCAGGGGGATGTCCTTCGGGATCCGTACCGCCTGCACGGCCTTGACGACCGTCCGCTCCGCGAAGGCCGAGTTGCACGCGAACTGGTACACGGCCCGGCCGCCACGCGTGAACGGCTTCTGCGGGCGCCCGATGGCCTTGCGGCACATGGTGGGCCGGCCCCGGTCGCAGTCGGCGCAGGCACCGCAGTTGGCGAGCGTGGACAGGGCGACGTGGTCCCCCGGCGCCACATGGGTGACGCCCACACCCACGGCCTCCACCACACCGGCACCCTCATGACCGAGCACCACAGGAACGGGGAAGGGTATGGTCCCGTCCACCACCGAAAGATCGCTGTGGCAGAGCCCAGCCGCCGACACCGCGACCAGCACCTCCCCGGGCCCCGGCTCCCGCACCTCCAGATCGTCGACGACCTGCACCTGCTTGCCGTCGAACACGACCCCACGCATCACGACTCGACCCCCTTCGGTTCCCTCGGCAGACCGAGCACCCGCTCGGCGATGATGGTGCGCTGGACCTGGTCCGAGCCGCCGTAGACGGTGTCGGCCCGGGAGAAGAGGAACAGGTGCTGGGCGGCGTCCAGTTCGTACGGTGCGGCGGCCGACCAGCCGGCCGGGCCGACGCTCGCGGCCGCGCCCCGCACCAGCACCGCGAGTTCGCCGAGCCGCTGGTGCCAGCCGCCCCACAGCAGCTTGGCCACACTGGGCGCGCCGGGCTCCGCGGCCGAGTTCCCCAGCGTCCGCAGGGCGTTCCACCGCATCACCCGCAACTCGGCCCACTGCCGTACCAGCCGCTCCCGTACGACGGGATCGTCGGCGGCCCCGCTCTCCACGGCGTCCCGCACCACCCGCCCCAACTCCTGCGCGAACCCGATCTGCTGGGCGAGCGTGGACACCCCGCGCTCGAACCCGAGCAGGCTCATCGCGACGCGCCACCCGTTGCCCTCGCCTCCGACGACGTGCTCCACGCGCGCGTGCGCGCCGTCGAAGAAGACCTCGTTGAAGTCGCTGGTGCCGGTCATCTGCCGGATCGGGCGGACCTCGATGCGGCCCGGCTGGTCCATGGGCACGAGCAGGAAGCTCAGCCCGTGATGGCGCCGCGAGCCCGCCTCGGTGCGCGCCAGCACGAAACACCAGTCGGCCTCGTGCGCGAGCGAGGTCCAGATCTTCTGCCCGGTGATGCGGTAGCCGTCCCCCTCGCGCACCGCCACGGTCCGCACGCCGGCGAGGTCGGAGCCCGCGCCGGGTTCGCTGTACCCCTGGCACCACAGCTCATCCCCGGCGGCGACGGCCGGCAGGAAGCGTGCCTTCTGCTCACTGCTGCCGTGCGCGATGAGCGTCGGGGCGAGCAGGTTCTCCCCGATGTGCCCGGAGCGGGGCGGCGCGGCCGACCGCGCGTACTCCTCGGCCCAGGCGACCTGCTGGGTGAGCGTCGCGGTCCGGTTCCCGTACCCGCCCTCCGCCCATCCCAGCCCGATCCACCCGTCGGCCCCGAGAGTGCGCTCCCAACTACGCCGGTCCACCCCGGACTCGGCATGCGCACCCAGCCAGGTCCGGACTTCACTGCGAAACACCTCGTCCTCCGGCGCTGCGCCGAAATCCACGGTGACCTCCATAGATGCGTCGGGGTTGGGGCGGTAGGAGAACCGCCGGTGACCACCGTGGTGGCTGATCACCGTCGCGGTGGAGAAGGGAAGGGGGCCGACGGGATGTGTGGATTGACGACCCGGCGGCCGGGGACTGTGGAACGCGACGTGGACAGCCAACCCAGGGCGCGGGGAACTGCGCGAACACCCCCGACCGCGCCGCACCCGCCCAACGCCCCGCCCCCCGCAACGGCGGTCAGGCGCCCGGCCCGCCCCCTCATGTGTTCGGCCGCTCCCCGGCCCGCGCGGCCGCCTCCATCGCCGCCAGCCGCGCCAGCATCGGCATCGGATCCGTCCCCACGCTCCCGGGCAGCGCCTCCGCGATCCGCTCCGGCGTCCAGGAGCCCCCGTCGGCGTACGCGGCCCGCAACTCCCTCGGCTGGGCCCACACCGCGATCTTCGGTCCGGCCACGGTGTAGACCTGCCCGGTGACCCCGGCGTCCCGCGCCGCGTCCGACAGCAGGTAGACCACGAACGCGGCCACGTCCTCCGGCTCGCCGATCTCGGTCAGCTCCGTCGGCACGCCCGCCGACATCCGGGTCCGGGCCACCGGCGCCACGGCGTTCGCGGTGACCCCGTACTTGTGCAGGCCCAGCGCCGCGCTCCGCACCAGCGAGATGATCCCGCCCTTCGCCGCGCTGTAGTTGGCCTGCGAGACCGAGCCCTGGTGGTTGCCGCTGGTGAAGCCGATCAGCGTGCCGGCGCCCTGCTTCCGCATCACCGCCGACGCCGCCCGGAACACCGTGAACGTGCCCTTGAGGTGGGTGGCGACCACCGGGTCCCACTCCTCCTCGGCCATGTTGAACAGCATCCGCTCACGCAGGATCCCCGCCACGCACACGACCCCGTCGAGCCGCCCGTACGACGCCAGCGCCGTGTCCACCACCCGCTGCCCGCCGGCCATCGTGGAGATGTCGTCGGCCACCGCGACCGCGTCCCCGCCCGCCGCCTCGATCTCCTTGACGACGGCCTCGGCGACCTCGCTGGTGGGCGAGGCGCCGTCGACCGAGACGCCGTAGTCGTTGACGACGACCTTCGCCCCCTCGGCCGCCGCCGCCAGCGCCACCGCCCGTCCGATCCCGCGCCCCGCACCCGTCACGGCGACGACCTTGCCTGCCAAGAAGTTCCCCACGCCCGGCCCCTTCCCGCGGTTTCTGACGGACCGTTAGATTTTATGGCGCGTCGGATGTGCGGACACAAGCCCCGGGGAGGACCCAGATGCCAGCGCTGTCATCTCATCCCGCGTTCCACGACATCGCCAAGCGCGTCAACAACTGGGGGCGCTGGGGCGCCGACGACGAGATCGGCACGCTGAACCTGATCACCGACGAGGTGGTGCGGGAGGCGGCGGCGACGGTCCGGACCGGGCGACGCGTCCCGCTCGCCCTGCCGCTCCGGCAGGACGGCGTGCAGACGGGGATGATCCCCGGCCGGGTCAACCCCCTGCACACCATGGTGCAGATCAACCAGGAACTGTTCGGCCCGGGGACCGTCGCGTGCAGCGACGACGCCGTGACCATGGGGCTGCAGGCCGGCACCCACTGGGACGCCCTCACCCACGTCTCGCACTCGGGCCGGCTGTACAACGGCCGCCCGGCGGACACCGTCACCGCGCACGGCGGAGCGGAGTTCAGCGGGATCTCGACGGCGCGGCACATCGTCTCGCGCGGGGTGCTGCTGGACGTGGCACGCGCGCGTGGCGTGGACCGGCTGGCGGGCGGCCACGCGGTCACCCCGGAGGACCTCGACGCCGCCGAGGAGTTCGCCGGGACGACCGTGCGCGGCGGCGACATCGTCCTCGTACGGACCGGGCAGGTGCAGGTGTACCTCGCGGGGGACAAGCACGGGTACGGCTATCCGTCGCCGGGCCTCTCGGTGCACACCCCGGAGTGGTTCCACGCGCGCGACGTGGCCGCCGTCGCGAACGACACCCTGACGTTCGAGATCTTCCCGCCGGAGATCGAGGACCTGTGGCTGCCCGTGCACGCCCTGGACCTCGTGGAGATGGGGATGCTCCAGGGGCAGAACTGGAACCTCGAAGAGTTGTCCACAGCCTGTGGAGAAACTGGCCGGTACGCGTTCCTGCTGTCGGCGATGCCCGAGCCGTTCGTCGGGGCGACGGGCACTCCGGTCGCGCCCGTGGCCGTCCTCTGAACGGCGCCCGTCCGGAAGCCGGTGTCACGCCCGAGGGGACGTGACACCGGCCTTCCCCCATTCCCCCCTGAATCCGGACGGCTGCGCGCACCGGCCCGCCCCGAGCCCGGTCCCGCACGCCGCCGTCCGGCCCGACCCACACTCGACGAGGGCATCCGTCGCCAGACCCTCGCCGTCCCCTCGCGGCGAATCGCAGACCTCAAGCGTGAGCACGTGGTCACAAGGCGTCAACACCCGTTCGGGGTTTTACGACTTATGCCCCGGTTCACGATGGGCGCGCACGGATGCAAACCCCGGCGCATCGCCGCACACCGGGATCACACCGCCTCGAAGGCCAGCCCTTCGTACGAGGCCAGGCCGCCCCCGTACGCCACCGCCGCGCTCTGCCTGGTCTCCGAACAGCGGTCGAGCTCGCACCAGATGCGCTTGCCGGCGCCTTCGGGGCTCCAGCCCCAGCGGTCGGCGAGCCCGTCGACGAGGGCGAGGCCCCGGCCGCCGGTCGCGTCGCCGTCGGCGCACCGCGGCACGGGCGCGCGGTCGCTGGCGTCGGCGACCTCCAGCCGCACGGTGACCGACCCGTCGGGGTCCCCGCGGTCCGCCCCCGGCAGCGAGAGCCGCAGCACGGCCGGACAGCCGGTGTGCACCACGGCGTTGGTGACCAGCTCGGAGACGAGCAGGATCAGCGTCTCGGCCAGCGGCTCGTCCGCCGCTATACCGGACCCGGCGAGGCGCGAGCGAGCCCACCTTCTGGCACGCCCCACCTCCGTGGGGTCGGGCCGGATCTCCAGCTGCACTTGAAGCACCTGCACCGCTCACACCATCCGAACCGGCGGACACATGAACCCGCACCGAGCGAGCGCCGCGACGAGTGCCGCGGCGACAAGCACGGCGAGGGCCACGATCGTAGCCATTTTCTGCATGGCCAGAACAACGGCCAGAGCAAGGGTCACGGAACGTGATTCCCTTACGAGACAGCATGGTTGACGTACAGTCACCCCAACAAGCGCTTCGGGCATATTCCAGCGCGAAGGAGTACGCCCACGGCATACTGTGCGACGCTCGCGGCGGGGAGTCGAACAAGCGGGGGCGCAAGCCCTTACCGCCCTGCGAGCGGCGGTACGCACCCCGAGCGGCGGGGCCGCTTCGACGGCACCGCCGGCATGGCTCGTCCTCGGAACCACTCGCATCCCACAGAAGGTACCCGAGGGGGCAGCCGACTCCAGGCCGTGACGAGTCACGCGTTGGACACAACCCGGTATCAACGCTCAGTGATTCCGGTATGCCACAATCCGCGACATCCAGGTCGCCAGAACCCAGGATTCCGCAGGCCAGACCGGTTTCGAACGCTCAGCCGAGCAGCTCTGCGGCGAGCATTTCCTCACTCTCCGTATTCACTCCCGTACGCTGCGTCCGCACCCATGTCCGTTTCAGATGCAGATGCACCTCCGACTCCCACGTGAAGCCCATCCCGCCGTGCACCTGGAGGCAGTCCCGGGCGCCGCGCACCGCGGCCTCGTCGGCGAGCAGCCGGGCCGCCGCGATGTCCATCGGGTCGGAGGTGACGGCGGCGGCGTAGACGGCCACCCGCGCGGTCTCGGTGCGCACCAGCATCTCGGCGCACAGGTGCTGCACCGCCTGGAACGCCCCGACGGGCCGGCCGAACTGCACACGTGTACGGGCGTGTTGCACGGCCAGCTCGCACGTGCGCGTGGCCGTGCCGAGCTGTTCGGCGGCGGTCAGCAGGACGGCGAGGGGACCGGGCGGCCCGGCCGCCCGCCCCGGAACCCGGTGCAGGGGCGTCAACGGGTCGACCGAGCGCACCGGTACGGCCCCCGACGCGTCCCCGGTCACCGCGTCCGCCTCGGCAAGCCACTCCACCAGGCCGCCGTCCACGCGGGCCACCACGGCCTCCCCGGTGGCCGCGCCGGGCACCTCGGCGGCCGCGAGGTGAGTGGCCACCAGCGGTCCCGGCAGCAGCGCCCGCCCCGCCTCCTCGAACACCAACACGGCTTCCGGCAGCCCGAGTCCGACCCCGCCGTCGGCCTCCGGAAGCCGCAGCGCGAAGAACCCGGCGGTCCCCAGCTCCCGCCACAGGCCCCGGTCGAGACGCCCCGGCCCGTCGGCGGCCGCCCGCAGCGCCGCACCGTCGAACCGGCGCCCGAGCAGCTCCCGCATGCCCTGCCGGACCGCCTCCTGGTCACGGGTCAGTCGAAAGCGCACGTCCGCTCACCGCCCCTTCGGCAGCCCGAGGATCCGCTCGGCCACGATGTTCCGCTGGATCTGCGAGGTCCCGGCCGCGATGGTGTACGAGAGCGAGGAGAGCCGGTCGAGGACCCACGGCCGGTCCAGGTCGAGCGCGTCGGGGCCGAGCACGGCTGCCGACGCGTCGTAGAGCTCCTGCCGCGCGTGCGAGTAGCGCAGTTTGAAGACCGAGCCGCCGACGCCCGGCACGCCCCTGCCCTCCGCCTCGCTGACGTTCCACTGGGTGAGCCGCCACAGCGCCCGGAACTCGGCGTTCAGGCGGCCGAGGCGGCGGCGCAGTTCCGGGTCGTCCCAGGCGCCGTTCGCGCGCGCCGCGCGCGCGAGGTCGCCGAGGACCCGGCGGCAGGCGACGACCTCGCCGACGAAGGCGGTGCCGCGTTCGAAGGAGAGGGTCACCATGGTGACGCGCCAGCCGTCGTTCTCGGCGCCCACCCGGTTGGCCACGGGCACCCGCACCTCGTCGAGGAACACCTCGGCGAACTCGGCCGACCCGGCGAGCGTGCGCAGCGGACGTACGGTGATGCCCGGCGCGTCCATGGGCATGGCCAGCCAGGTGATGCCCCGGTGCCTGGGCGCCTCGGCGTCCGTCCGCACCAGCAGCTCGCACCAGTCGGCGACCTCCGCGTGGGAGGTCCAGATCTTGGAACCGCTCACCACGTAGTCGCCGCCGTCGCGCCACGCGCGCGTGCGCAGCGCCGCCAGGTCGGAGCCGGCGTCCGGTTCGCTGAAGCCCTGGCACCACACCTCGTCGCCGCGCAGGATCGGCGCCAGCCAGCGGGCCCGCTGCGCCTCGGTGCCCTCGGCGGCGATGGTGGGGCCCGCGTGCAGCAGACCGACGAAGTTGGCGCCCACATAGGGCGCGCCGGCCTTCTCGGTCTCCTCCAGGAAGATCAGCCGGATGGTCGGGGAGGCGTCCCAGTGGACGTCGGCGTACCCGGCGTCGTACAGCGTGCGCTGCCAGCCGAGGTCGTAGGCGCGGCGGCCGGGCCAGTCCTCGGGGCGCGGCTTCGGCGGCAGGCCGGGCAGCACCTTGGCGAGCCACTCCCGCAGCCGGGCCCGGAAGTCCTCCTCCTCGGGCGTGTACGACAGGTCCACCGGCAGACACCCCCACGGAGCTGATGGTTCGTCAGGCTTGGTCGGCCATCGCAGGCTAGCCCCGCACCCCTGGACCGACAAGGCGCCAGGACCTACGATCTGACGACTCGTCAGTTACGCGGTTCCGCTGGGCAGGGGGACGCCATGAACGCCACCGCACACGAGCTGAGCACCTCCCGCACCCTCTGGGACCTGGTCGCCCGCCGTGCCGAACTCACCCCCGGCCGACCGGTGTTCCTCCAGGGCGACCGCGTCCTCTCCTTCGGCGGGCTGCGTGCGCGTGCCGAGCGCGTCGCGGCCGGGCTCCACGGCATGGGCGTGCGCCCCGGCACGGTGGTCGCCTGGCAGCTGCCGACCCGGATCGAGACGGCCGTGCTGTCCTTCGCGCTGGCCAGGCTCGGCGCCGTCCAGTCCCCGGTCATCCCCTTCTACCGGGACCGCGAGGTCGGCTTCGCGCTGCGCGAGTCCAGGGCCGAGTTCTTCGCGGTGCCGGGCGTGTGGCGCGGCTTCGACCACACGGAGATGGCGCGGCGGCTGGGCGCGAAGGGAATCTTCGAGGCGTACGACGACCTGCCCGACGGCGATCCGGCCGTGCTGCCCGCCCCGCCCGCCGAGGGCACCTCCGTCCGGTGGATCTACTGGACCTCGGGAACCACCTCCGACCCCAAGGGCGTTCTGCACACGGACCGTTCGCTCATCGCGGGCGGTTCGTGTCTCGCGCACGCGCTGCGGCTCACCGCGGACGACGTGGGCTCGATGGCGTTCCCGTACGCGCACATCGCCGGTCCCGACTACACGGTGATGCTGCTGCTGTACGGCTTCCCGGCGGTGATGTTCGAGCAGTTCGCGCTGCCGGACGCACTGCCGGAGTACCGCAGGCACGGGGTGACGGTGGCGGGCGGGTCCACGGCGTTCTACTCGATGTTCCTGGCCGAGCAGCGCAAGCAGCCGGGGGTGCCGGTGATTCCCTCGCTGCGGCTGCTGGCCGGCGGCGGGGCGCCCAAGCCGCCGGAGGTCTACCACGCGGTGGTGCGCGAGATGGGCGTGCAGCTGACGCACGGATACGGCATGACCGAGGTGCCGATGATCACGATGGGGGCGCCGGACGACACCGCGGAGAACCTGGCGACGACCGAGGGGAAGCCGCCGGCGGGGATGGAGATACGGATCGCGGAGGGCGGCGAGGTGCGGCTGCGCGGCGAGGCGGTGTGCCAGGGGTACCTGGATCCGGCGCAGTCCGCCGCGGCCTTCGACGAGGAGGGCTTTCTGCGCACCGGCGACCTGGGCCGGGTGACCGGGACCGGCCACCTCGTCCTCACCGGGCGGCTCAAGGACGTGATCATCCGCAAGGGCGAGAACATCTCGGCGAAGGAGATCGAGGACCTGCTCGCCGCACACCCGGTGGTGGCCGACGCGGCGGTGGTCGGACTGCCGGACGCGGAGCGCGGGGAGCTGGTCTGCGCCGTGGTCGAACAGCGGCCGGGCACGGTCGCGCTGACGCTCCCGGAGGCGGTGTCGTACCTGCGCGCGGAAGGGCTGTCGGTGCACAAGCTGCCGGAGCGGCTGGAGGTGGTGGACGCCCTGCCGCGCAACGAGACGCTGCGCAAGGTGCTCAAGTACAAGCTGCGCGAACGGTTCTCCGGGGTTCCCGCCCCGGCCCCCGGGGGCGCTACTCCGGGATCGTGAAGTAGCGGGCGAACGCGGGGACGATCTCGGCCTCCGCCACGTTGCCGTCGCCGTCGGTGTCGAGGCCGGACGCGATCGCCCGCGCGAGTTCCGGGGCGACCCCGAGGGTGCGCAGCACGCGCGCGGTGTCGTCGACGGTCGCCGTGCCGTCGCCCTCGGTGTCCGCGAGTGCCAGGGCCGCGTGCAGGAAGGGGCGGGCGATCTCGCCGAACCGCTCGGGGTTGTCGTGCAGCCGCTTGACCGCGCCGCTCACGAACTCCTGGCGGCTGATGCGCTGGTCGCCGTCCCGGTCCGCGATGCCGGCCATGCCCTGCCAGAAGGCCTCCGCGCCCGCGTACAGGGCCTGGCCCTTGTCGGAGCGGGCGGGGGTGCCGAACTCGGCGAGCAGTGCCTTGGCCGCCGAGTTGAAGTCCTCGCGGTCGATCCAGCCGTTGCCGTCCTGGTCGAAGGTTGCGAACCGGGCGGCGATCCGTCGCTCGTACTCGGTGCTGACCATGTCTGTTCGGGCCGCCTTACGTGACGTGGGGGTTCATCTCGCAGGGAGCGTACGACGCGGCGGCGGGCGCGGAGCGCGAAAACGACGGTTGTGCCAAGACCGGGGGAATTCCGGGACAACAACGTGGCACTGCCGTGATCGTCGGTTATGGGGTGACGAGGCACGGTGTTATGGGGTGCCGGGGCACGGCTAGGCCGACAGCGGGTCCTCCTCGTCGGCGGTCGCGCTGTCGACGTCGGCGTAGACGTCGAAGAGCCGTCGGACGCCGAGGGCGCCGAGGACCCGGTTGACGTGAGAACCGTCACTCGCGCCCCGGGCGGGCAGGATCAGCCGCAGCCGGCCCCGGCAGGAGCGGATCAGGCGGCGGGCGGCGATGAGGACGCCGACCCCGCTGGAGTCGCAGAAGAAGACGTCGGACAGGTCGAGGACCAGGCTGTGGTGGCCCTCGGCGACCACGTCGTGCACCCGCTGGCGCAGCACCGGCGAAGTCACCAGGTCCAGTTCGCCCGAGACCCCGAGCACGGCCCACTCGCCCTGTTCGACGCCGGTCACCTTGAAAGCCACGGCTCAGCCCTCCGCTCGCCGGATCTCCGGAACCGCCCGGAAACGGAGCGTGTTCCTACGCTTCTTGTCGCGCGGCTGCCCAGCGGCCGTTCCCCGAAACCCCGGATGACAAACGAGCACCGATCGGGAAGGGTCTTGTTTCGGTCACGGTCAGTCCTGTTCGATCAGAAACAGAAGTGTGGGCCGAAGACGCCCGTGAGAGCCGAGGAGTGGTCGAGGAGCAGCCGAGGAGCAGCCGCGGAGTTGAGAAGTACCGGAAGCGCCTACTACCACCTGCGGTCCGTCAAGGGGCGCGCATTGCCATAAAGGGGCGTGCGCTGCCGGACGTGCCGACTACATTCGAGGTGACGGTGGAGACACGCTGGACACGGACACGGGGAGGGGGCCGCATGGCGAAGAAGGACGTACCGCCCCGCTGGGACCGCAAGATGCAGCAGCGGCTCGCCCGCGGCGAGGCGGCCGCCCTCGGTGAGCTGTACGACCGCTACGCCTCGCTCGTGCACGGCCTCGCACACCGCGTCCTCGGGGACGAGCGGGCCGCCGACGGCATAACCCGCGAGGTCTTCACCCACGTCTGGGAGCACCCCGACGCCTACGACCCGCGGCAGGGGCCGCTGCGCTCCTGGCTCGCCGCGCTGGCCCACCGGCTCGCCGTGCAGCGCCTGAGGGCCACCGAGACCGCCGCGCTCGCCCCCGGCGACAGCGGCTCCCCGCAGGCGGCGGAGGAGCTGGAGCACAAGGTGCGGCGGGCTTCCGTCGCGGCCCGCGCGGACTACATCGTGCACTCCATGCCGACCCCGCTGCGCGCCGCCCTGGAACTCGCCTACTTCCAGCGCCGCGACTACCGGCAGACCGCGGTGGACCTCGGCGTCACCGAGGACGAGGCCCGTCGGCGGCTGCGCCTGGGCCTGCAGCTGCTGTCCACCGCGCACGACGCCGGGACGCCCCCCGGATACGGAGGTGGGCGGTGACCGGCGCCGAGTTCTCCGGGGCGCACGACGGCACCGGTTCCGGCGACGGTGACGTGCCCCGGGACGGCGGTGGCTTCGGCCGGCCGCCGCGCATACCGCTGCCCCGCGCCTCCGTCGAGGACGGCGGGCAGCCGCTGCCCGAGGCCGCGGGCCTGCCGCCCGTGCCGCTGGAGCTGTCGCACGACGTCCTGAAGTCGATGCTCGGCGCGTGGGCGCTGGCCGCGTGCTCGACGGCGGAGTCCCTCGCCGTCGAGGTCCACCTCGGGGACTGCGGGGCCTGCGCGGACGAGGCGCGGCGGCTGCGCGAGGCCGTGGGGCTGCTGCACCAGCCGGAGAGCCTGGACCTCGACCCGGGCCTGCGCACCCGGGTCCTGGAGGCCTGCCTGGACCGCCGGCCGGCCAGGATCCCGATCCCCGCCTGGGCGGCGCCCTACGACGCGGAGACCGCCCGCCTGGACGCCCTGCTCCAGGACATCGGCGACGCGGAGTGGCACACGCCCGTGCGGCTGCGCTGGTTCGACGGCGCGGCGGCGGCGAGCCGCCGTACGACGGTCGCCGGCGTGATCGCGCATCTGCTGACCGTCGACGGGCTGGTGGCGGCGGCGCTGGGTCTCGACGACCCGCTCGGGGAGACCCGGGCACAGGGCCCGGCCGCCCGCACCGAGGCGTTCTGGCAGGCCTCGCACTTCCCGCCGACGCGTGCGGTGCGGGTGCCCTGGCGGGAGCAGAGCCACCGGCTCGTGCAGACCGTCTCCTTCACCGGCGGCGGCGCCGGGCGCCTCGGGGTGTCGTACGGCGACTTCGAACTGCCGTTGCACGACGCGATGCTGGACCGCGCCTTCGAGTGCTGGGTGCACGCGGAGGACATCGCGGAGGCCGTGGACTATCCCTACGGGCCGCCGGCCCCCGGGCACCTGCACCGGATGATCGACCTCGCGGCCCGGATGCTGCCCGCGGTGCTGGCCGAGCGCCGACGGGCGGGGCTGGCGTCGCCCGGCCAGATGCCCCACCTGGTCCCTGCGGGACGGCCCGGCCGCAGCCTGCGGCTGGAGATCGAGGGCAACGGCGGCGGCGAGTGGCTCATCCCCCTCGACTCCCCCGGGGCCGTCGGCTCGGCGGAGTTCGAGGTGGCCCACGTCGCCCTGGACGACGTCGAGTTCTGTCAGCTGGCCGCGGGCCACGTGTCACCGGAGGAAGCCGCCGCCGGGCAGCGGGGGGACCGGGCCGCGATCAGGGACGTACTCTTCGCCGCGGCGAGCCTGAGCCGGATGTAGCGGCGTTCGCCGAGGGGCGGGGTGGTTGCGTCGTACGGCGGCTGCGGGCGCGTGGGGGCTGGTCGCGCAGTTCCCCGCGCCCCCAAAGGAAAGGGGCGCCGTAGTTCGCCCCTTCAGGGGCGCGGGGAACTGCGCGACCAGCCAGGAATCACCTGCACCCGCCGTACGACGCAACCACCCCGCCCCTTGGGCGAACGCCCCACCCCCGCACGGAAAAGTGCCGTCAGGCGAAAACGACCGTCCGGCGGCCGTTGAGCAGGATGCGGCGCTCCGCATGCCACTTCACCGCCCGCGCCAGCGCCTGGCACTCCACGTCGCGGCCGATCGCGACCAGCTGGTCGGGGGTGACGTCGTGGCCGACCCGTTCGACCTCCTGCTCGATGATCGGGCCCTCGTCCAGGTCGGCGGTGACGTAGTGCGCCGTCGCACCGATCAGCTTCACGCCCCGCGCGTGCGCCTGGTGGTACGGCTTCGCGCCCTTGAAGCTCGGCAGGAACGAGTGGTGGATGTTGATGATCCGGCCGCTCAGTTGCTTGCACAGGTCGTCCGAGAGGACCTGCATGTAGCGGGCCAGCACCACCAGTTCGACGTTCTCCTCACGAACGAGGTCGAGCAGCCGGGCCTCGGCGTCGGCCTTCGTCTCCTTCGTCACCGGGATGTGGTGGAAGGGGACGTGGTACGACTCCACCAGCTCCGCGAACTCGGTGTGGTTGGAGACCACGGCCGCGATGTCCACCGGCAGGGCGCCGATACGGGCGCGGAAGAGCAGGTCGTTCAGGCAGTGGCCGAACTTGCTGACCATGAGGACGATGCGCATCCGCTCGTCGGCCCGGTTGATCTGCCAGTCCATGTGGAAGGAGTCACCGATCGCCGCGAAGCTCGCCCGCAGCTTGTCGACCGTCACCGGCTCGTCGGCCGAGAAGTGCACGCGCATGAAGAACAGACCCGTGTCGTGGTCCCCGAACTGCTGGCTGTCCTCGATGTTGCAGCCGGTCATGAACAGGTAGCTCGACACGGCGTGCACGATGCCCTTTTTGTCCGGGCACGAGAGGGTGAGGACGTACTGGTCGGCCGGGGCGGCCTGAGTTCGGGTGGACTGATCGGTCATGCACCACAGAATCTCATGCCCCGCCCGCCCCGGCGGCCGCTGTCCGCCACGCGGACCGGCGGCTCAGGCGGCCCGGGTCATGATCCGCAGCACGTCGAGGCTGCGCGGCGGGACGTCCGGATCGTCGCCGTCGCTCGCCGCCAGGCGTATGTGCGCGTCCCGGGCGGCCCGGACCGCGTCCGGCCACCCCTGGTGGTCGAGGTACGCGGAGACCTGCGCGTCCGGCCCCACCTGGTGCATGATCCGCAGCACCCGCAGCACGGCGGTGTCGACGAGCGCCGCCTCCTGCGAGTCGCGGAATATCGTCCCGACGTATTTCTCCGCGGACCAGTTGTCCAGCCAGGTGTCCTCGACCAGCCGGTAGACCGCGTCGGTCACGTCGCCGTACCCGTCCTGCCCGGCCAGCCAGACGTTCCGCTGGAAGTCCGGGTCGGAGAGCATGTGCAGCGCGGAACGCACATTGCTGCGCCAGCGCCACCACGGCATGTCGTTGAGTGGCATGCCGCCCATGGTGGAGGAGCGACGGCCGCGACGGGAAGAGTTCTCCGAACCTTGCACGGTCATCGATCGTACGTTCCTCGTCACACCCCCTGAACAACACCCCCGTAATTCACCTGTAGGTCACCCATCGTTGACCATGGGTCACTTCCGGGTTAGTGATGTGACGGAATCGTGCGTGTCCATGACCGGCAGGCGCCCCACTTCCAGCTCCACCCACAACAGCATCCGTCCCGCGGCCCACCGGCGCGTCAGAGCCGCCGCTCTGTCCGCCGTGGCCATGACGGCCTGCGCCTCGCTCGCGGCCGGCTGCGGTGTCGTCCCGGGACTGTCGACCTCGACGGACGACTCGGTCAAGGTCATGACCTGGGCACCCCAGGGAACCAGCGCCACCAACAAGCCCGGCATGCCCGCCATCGCCTCCGCCTACGTCAAGTGGGTCAACTCGCAGGGCGGCATCCGCGGCCACAAGCTCGAGCTCGTCACCTGCAACGACCACAACTCCAGCGTGGGCGCGGCGAACTGCGCCCAGCGCGCGGTCGACGAGAACGTCGTCGCCGTGGTCGGCTCCTACAGCCAGTTCGGCGACTCCTACTTCGCCCCGCTGGAGGGCGCGGCCATCCCCTACATAGGCGGCTACGGGGCGTCGAACGAGGAGTTCACCAGCCCCGTCTCCTACCCGGTCAACGGCGGCTCGCTCACCCTGCTGGCCGGACTCGGCGAGGCGCTGGCCGACTCCTGCGGCATCGTCACCCTGGTCCGCCCGGACACCATCGCCGGCGACCAGCTGCCCCAGCTGCTCGACTCGGGCCTGCAGGCGGCCGGCCACGCCAAGGCGATCGACCAGCTCGCGGCAGAGGACCTCACCGAGTACGACCAGCAGTCGCAGAAGGCACTGCAGAGCGCCGGCTCGGACTCGGGGAAGACGGGCTGCGTGGTGCCCGAGCTCGGTGACCGCACGACCACCTTCATGGACAGCTTCCAGCGGGCCCGCAAGGGCTACCCGACGGTGAAGACGGCCGCCGAGATCGGCAGCGTCGACCAGACGGTGATCAACTCCACCGGCGGCGCGGGCGGCCCGTACGAGGGGTCGTACATCACCGGCTGGTACCCGGTGGCCTCGGACTCGCGCTGGAACGAGATGAAGAAGGTCATCAGCAAGGAAGCCTTCGGCGACAACCGGATCGACCCGGCCGACGCCGGGGTGCAGACCACCTGGATCGCCTACCAGGTCCTCACCGCCGTGCTGGAGAAGATCGGCGACGGCGAGGTCAGCGCCGACAGCGTGCGGCACACCCTCAACGACGGCCTGAAGGTCTCCACCGGCGGCCTCACCCCGTCCCTGTCCTGGCCCTACCAGGGCAAGCTGGCCGCGTCCGGCTTCGCCCGGCTGGTCAACGCCGACGTGAACGTCCAGACGGTCAGGAGCGGCCTGCTGGAGTCGGCGAACAAGCAGGCCCTGGACATGACCGAGATCCTGGAGAACGCCGACCTCAGCTGACCGGCACGCGCACCCGCGCGCGCCGGCCGGCCGCGGTCACAGCTGGGTCGGCTGCCGCTGGGTCAGGCCGTACTTGCTCGCGATCGCGTTCCACAGCGCGGCCGCCTTCACCTTCTGGCTGCTGGCGGTGCCGCTCTCACGGTTGCCGGCGGCGGTCTGGCCGGTGGCGCGAGCCTGGCCCTTGCGGCAGCCGTGCTTGCCCTTGGCCTGGTCGGCCCAGGCCGCGTAGTGGTTGTCGGCGTTCGCGGAGGCCTGCCAGGCCTTGGTGAGGGAGGCGCTCAGCTCGGCGTTGCCCGGGAGCTTGTCGACGGACAGCTTCGACAGCCGGGTGACCAGGTCGGCGCGCTGCTGGGCGGCGTTGCGCAGGTCGGAGGCGGAGCCGTCGAGGTCCTTGCACTGCTTGACCTGGGCGACGGCGTTGATCACCGAGGCCCGGCTGCTGCCGCTGTCGGCGAGCAGCTTGTCCAGGGCGACGGCCTGCGCCTTCGCGGGGTCGGCCGCGGCCGACGAGGAACCGTCGGAGGCCGTGGCCGACGCGGCCACCGTCTTGCCGGCGTCGTCCGAGCCCCCGCCGCCCCCGCTGAACAGGGCCCCGGCGCCGATGCCGAGCACGGCGATGCCGATCCCGACGGCCGCGATCAGCGGCACCTTCGACCTGCCGCCCCGGCCGCCCCGGCCGCCGCCGTCGTCGTCGTGGTCGAAGGACGCCGGGGGCGGGGTGTACGCCGGCGGCTGCTGGTAGGCGCCGTTCTGGGGCTGCTGCTGGAAGCGCGGCAGCTGCGCCGTGGACGCGGCCGGGACCTCGCCGCCGGGCCCGCTGCGGAAGAGGTTGTCGAACTCGGCGGGCGGCTGCCGGTCGGCGCCGCCCTGCGGGCCGGCGGCCGGGTACGGCGCGATGTACTGCGTGGCCTCGGCGTCGGAGTGCGCCGCGGGGGCCTGCGGGCCGCCCAGGTAGGCGGTCTGCTCGTGGGAGGCCTCGGGCGGCAGCGCCCCCGGGCCCACCGGGGGTATGAGCTGGGTGGCCCCCTCCGGGGCCGCCGCCACCGGCGGTATGTACTGCGTGGCGCCCTCGTCCACCGGCGCGCCGGGCACCGGCGGGAGGAACTGGGTGGCGCCCTCGTCGGCGGTCGGCAGCGCGCCGCCGTAGCCGCCATGGCCTCCCTGCGGGACGGCGGGCGGCAGCCCGGCGCCCGGAGCGCCGTAGGGGTCCTGGCCGGCGGCGGGGGGCAGCGGGGCGCCGTAGGGCTGCTGGGCCTGGGGAGCGCCGTAGCCGTACGACTGCTCGTAGCCGCCGTACGACGGGGCGGGCGCGCCCTCGGGCGGGAGCGGACCGGCGCCGGGGCCCTGGCCCTGACCGGTACGGGTCTGGGCGGCGTGCGACTGGGCCGCGTGCGACTGGGCGTTCCAGGCGGCCGGGAGCTGCTCCGGAGCGTCCCACTCCTGGCCGGCCGCCTGCGGCCAGTCCTGGCCGGGCTGCTGGGGCTGCGGGCTCTGCTGCTGGCCGGGGCCCCACGGCTGGCCCCAGGACCGGCCCTCGGACGGCGCGGCGGCCGGGGCGGGCGGCTGCGCTGCGGGGACGGAGCTGCCCGCCATACCCGGCAGCAGCGGCTCGCCACCGTCGGAGGGCAGCACGATGCCTTCGCGTGCGGGCTCGCCCTGTCCACTCTGCGTCACCGGGACTCCTACTAATGGGGGACCTTGTGAATCGGGCTCACGCTACCGGGTTCCCTCAGGAAGGTGCCACGCAGCCAGGGGCGCGATCTTGTTCCCTGTGACAGCAGTAACAAAACCGCCCCGCGGTGCGCTGTATACGCCGCTTCTTGCGCGGCAAGGCGCGGTTTCCCGCACGTTCACGCAGCCGCGGGGCAGGAATTCATGCGGCCGCCTGCAGATCCAGCCGCGCTCCGAACTCCCTGACCACGGGTTCGTCCCGGAACGGCTCCAGCCGCTGCTGGAAGTCCTCCAGGTACTCGGCACCCCGGTTGGAGCGGACCGTCTCCAGCAGCTCGACCGCCTTCGTCCCGGTGGCGCAGGCCTGTTCGATCTCGCGCTGCTGCACCTGCGCTGTGGCGAGGAGCACATAGCCGATCGCCCGGCGCCGCGCGCGGGTCTCCGGATGCCCGTCCAGCGACTGCTGTGCGCACCTGGCGGCCGCCTCGGCCTGCCCCAGGTCGCGGTGGCAGTGCGCCAACTCGTCCGCCAGATAGGCCTCGTCGAAGTGCTTGATCCACACCGGGTCGTCCCCGGACGCCGGATCGGCCGCCTCCATCGCCGACACGGCCCGCCCGGACGCCAGCTGAGCCGACCGCACATCGCCCAGCAGGGCGTGGCCGCGGGCCTCGGCCGCCAAGAACATCGCCTCCGCGCGCGGGGTCACGCGGCCCCGCGCCCCCTCCTGAGCCGCCCGCGCCAACTGGGCGATCTCGCGCGGGTTGCCGAGCTGCGCGGCGAGGTGGCTCATGGAGGAGGCGAGCACGTAGCCGCCGTAGCCACGGTCGCCGGCCGCCTGCGCGAGGCGCAGCGACTGGATGTAGTACCGCTGGGCGAGCCCGGGTTGACCGGTGTCGACGGCCATGTACCCGGCCAGCTCGGTGAGCCGGGCGACCGCGGCGAACAACTCCCGCCCCACGGACTCCCGGTAGGACCCGGCCAGCAGCCCGGAGACGACACTGTTGAGGTAGTGCACGACGACCGGGCGCACATGCCCGCTGCCGAACTGGTGGTCCAGGTCGGTGAGGGCCTGCGTCATCGCCTTCACCGCCGCGACGTCCGACGGCCCGACCCGCGGCCCCGCCTGCCGTGCCACCTGCGCGTCCGGCGCCGAGATCAGCCAGTCCCGGCTGGGCTCCACCAGCGCGGACGCGGCGACCGAGGAACCGGACAGGAAGTCCCGGCGCCCCACGTCGCTGCGCCACAGCTCGCAGACCTGCTCGATGGCCCCCAGTACCGTCGGCGAGAACTGGAGACCGACGCCCGAGGCGAGGTTCTTGCCGTTGGCCATGCCGATCTCGTCGATCGTGACCGTACGGCACAGCTTGCGCCCCAGCGCCTCGGCGATGATCGCGGGCGCCCGGCCCCGCGGCTGCTGGCCGCGCAGCCAGCGCGCCACGGACGTCTTGTCGTACCGCAAGTCGAGACCGTGCTCGGCGCCGCACATGTTGACCCGGCGGGCCAGCCCGGCGTTCGAGCACCCCGCCTCCTGGATGAGCGCCTGCAACCGTTCGTTCGGCTGCCGCGCGACAAGCGGCCTTGCGGCCATGGCGTACCCCCTGCGAACTCCCTGTAGGGAAAAGATCCGGCCTTTGCGATCACTGCCCAGCGGACATACCGAAAATGCGGGACATGCGAGGATTGCCGGGTCAAGGCAGCGGAATTGCGGCTACGGCCGCCACCGACCCCCCATGTGTGACTACCCGCTCACGCCCCGGTTCCTCCTGCGCGCCCCCACACATGCATCCATGCGCCCCAGTTGCGGAAAGGATGCTCCTCCCCCGCGCGCGTTACGCCCGTAACTCCAGGTGGGTGCGGGAGTTGTGTTGAGCGTGGAAGAGACGATCGTCGGCGCCGAAGCCGCTCAGATTCCGAAGCAGCGCGGGGAATCGCTGCTGGACACCGCCGTACGCTACGCCGAGGAGCGCCACTGGGACGTCTTTCCCGGCACCTGGCTGGAAGCGGTCGAGGGGGTGCAACGCTGTTCCTGCGGTGAGGTCGCGTGCGTCGCGCCCGGCGCGCACGCGGCGCGCCCGGACTGGGCGACGCAGGCCACCGGCAGTGCGACGGTGGCGCGCCGGATGTGGCAGAAGCAGCCGACGGCGTCGATCCTGCTGCCGACGGGACGTACCTTCGACGCGCTGTCCGTCCCGGAGACGGCGGGGTTTCTCGCGCTGGCGCGCATGGAGCGGATGGAGCTGACGCTGGGGCCGGTGACGCTGACGCCCAACCGCCGGATGCAGTTCTTCGTCCTTCCCGGGGCGTCGGTGAAGGTGCCGGACCTGGTCCGGAAGCTGGGCTGGTCGCCGGCGTCGCTGGACCTCATGGCGCTCGGGGAGGGGGCGTACGTGCCGGCGCCGCCGACGCGGTACGGGTCGCGGGGGGCCGTGCAGTGGGCGTGCCGGCCGACGGCCGCGAACCGGTGGCTGCCGGATGCGGAGGAGCTGATCTCGCCGTTGGCGTATGCGTGCGGGAGGGATCGGTAGCGCGCGTACGGGGCTGCCGGGTGCCTGTCTCGTCGGCGACTGCGGGTGCGATGTGGCTGATCGCGCAGTTCCCCGCGCCCCTGAAGGGGCGCTGCAGCCACCGCTTCTTCCCAGCCGCGGGCAGGCGTGCCGCAGGGCTGCACGGGTGGGCGCTGGGGTCCCCCCGGCCGAAGGCTGGGGGAGGCACCGTGCAAGCGCCGGTAAGCGTCCCCACCCCCACCTCGGCCCCGCCGACCCGCACCACCAAAACTCGCCGCACCCATAGGGTTGGCCCATGACCGATGCCGTACGTGTTCGTGGGCTCTGGAAGCGGTTTGGGCAGCAGGTGGCCGTCGGCGGGATCGACCTGTCGCTGCCCGCCGGGAAGTTCGTCGGGCTGGTCGGACCCAACGGCGCCGGCAAGACCACCACCCTCTCGATGGTGACCGGACTGCTCCGCCCGGATCAGGGCTCCGTCGAGGTCGTCGGCCACGACGTGTGGCAGGACCCGGTGGCCGTGAAGGCCCGCATCGGCGTCCTCCCCGAAGGCCTCCGTCTCTTCGAACGGCTCTCCGGACGCGAACTGCTCGGCTACTCCGGCCGCCTGCGCGGACTCCCCGGCGCCGAGGTCGACAAGCGGGCCACCCAGCTCCTCGACGTCCTCGACCTCGCCGGCGCCCAGCACAAACTCGTCGTCGACTACTCGACCGGCATGCGCAAGAAGATCGGGCTCGCCGCCGCTCTCCTCCACAATCCCGAAGTCCTCTTCCTGGACGAGCCGTTCGAGGGCGTCGACCCGGTGTCCGCGCAGACCATCCGGGGCGTGCTGGAGCGCTACACCGCCTCCGGCGCGACCGTGGTCTTCTCCTCCCACGTGATGGAACTCGTCGAGTCGCTGTGCGACTGGGTCGCGGTGCTGGCGGCCGGGCGGATCCGCGCGACCGGGACGCTGGAAGAGGTGCGCGGGGCGCATCCCACCCTCCAGGCCGCGTTCCTCGAACTCGTCGGGGCGAGCGGCCGGGACACGGCCTCCGACCTGGACTGGCTGGGCGGCGGGGCGGCCCGATGACGGACGTGACCGCCACCGTCGTACGGCTGAAGCTGTCGCTGCTGCGCAACGGACTGCGGCAGTCCGGCGGCCGGCGGGCCGCGTTCGTCGCGTCGGCGGTCGTCGCGCTGCTGTTCGCGGCCCTGCAACTGCTGGGCCTGGTCCTGCTGCGCGGTCACCCGCACGCGGACGCGGTGGCCGTCCTGGGGGCCGCCGTACTGGCGCTGGGGTGGGCCTTCATGCCGCTGTTCTTCCCGAGCGGCGACGAGACCCTGGACCCGACCCGGCTGGTGATGCTCCCGCTGCGGCCCCGGCCGCTGGTACGGGCCCTGCTGGCCGCCTCGCTGGTCGGCATCGGTCCGCTGTTCAGCCTGGTGCTGCTGGTGGGCTGCGCGGTGTCGGTGGCGCACGGCGCGGCCGGCTACGGCGTCGCCGTCGTCGCCGTGGCCCTCGCGCTGCTGGTCTGCGTGGCCCTCGCGCGCGCCGTGGCCACCGCGAACGTACGGCTGCTCAGCAGCCGCAAGGGACGTGACCTCGCCGTCCTGAGCGGCCTCGTCATCGCCGTCGGGGCGCAGCTCGTCAACTTCGGCGCGCAGAGCCTCGGTGCGGCCGGACTCGGGCGGCTCGCGCCGGTGGCCGACGTGGTGCGGTGGCTGCCGCCCGCGTCGGCGATCGGCGCGGTGCGCTCGGCGAGCGAGGGGTCGTACGGCACGGCCGTCCTCCAGCTCGGCCTGTCCCTCGCCGCGCTGGTGCTGCTCGTCGGCGCCTGGGCGCGGACGCTGACCCGGCTGATGACCTCACCCGACGGTTCCACGCTCCAGGCGCCCGACGCGGCCGCCCGGAGCCGTTCGCCGGAAGGCGGCGGGATGGGGCGGCTGCTGCCCGGCGGGCGCACCGGCACGGTCATGGCGCGCAGCCTGCGCTACGTCTGGCGCGATCCGAAGACCAAGGCCGCCTGGGTGACCTCGCTGGCCATCGGCCTGATCGTGCCCGTCTTCAACGCCCTCCAGGGCACCGGTTCGATCTACTTCGCGTGCTTCGCCGCCGGGATGCTCGGCATCCAGATGTACAACCAGTTCGGGCAGGACACCTCCGCCTTCTGGATGGTGGCGACGACCATCTCGTCCGGGCGGGACGTCTACTCCGAACTGCGCGGGCGGGCGCTGGCCCTGCTCGTGATCACCCTGCCGTACGCCACGCTGGTGACCGTCCTGACCACGGCCATGCTGGGCGACTGGCCCCGGTTGCCCGAGGTGCTCGGCCTCTCCTTCGCCCTGCTCGGCGCGATGCTGGCGACCGGCGCCTGGACCTCCGCCCGCTTCCCGTACTCCATCCCGCAGGAGGGCCACAAGAACGTCGCCCCCGGCCAGGCCGGCCTCGCCTGGATCGCGATCTTCGGCGGCATGGTGTCGGCGGCCCTGCTGTGCGCCCCCGTCATCGCCCTGACGATCGCACTGAACGTGAGCGCGGGGGGCGAGGCGTGGACCTGGCTGCTGCTGCCGGTGGGGGCGGCCTACGGCGCGACGGTCACGTGGGCGGGCCTGCACGCGGCGGCCCCGCGCACGGCGGCGAACCTGCCGGAAATCCTGACGGCTGTCAGCAAAGGGTGACTACAGCGCCCCGTCAGGGGCGCTGGGGGTACCCCCGGCCGAAGGCTGGGGGAGGAACTGCGCGACCAGCCACAACGCACCCGCGGCCGCCTACGTCGCGCGGCCCCTGCCCCATGGGCGCTCTTCACTCCCCCACCCGATCAAGAAACGGCTCCACCGCCGCCCGCCAGGCCTCAGGCCGGTCATACGGCAACAGGTGACCCGCGTCCGCCACCTCCGCGTACTCCCCTTTCGGCAGCACCCGGACCATCTCCTGCGCCTCCGCCCGCCCCAGCTCCCCGTCCACCCCGCGCACCACCAGCGTGGGACACGGCACCTGGGCCAGCTCCTCCCAGTGCGCGTCGTACACCCACGTCTCCCGGGACCTCAGCATCCGGTCGGGGTCGAACACCGGCCGCCAGCCGTCGGCGCCCTCGTGCATCACCTCGGCGTAGAACTCCCCGCGCGCCGGGTTCGGCCGCTCCACCCAGGGATCGTCCTCGCCGAACCACTTGCGTACGTCGGCGAGCGTGGCGAAGGGAACGGGCCAGGACCTGAACCAGTCGGCCCACTCACGCTGTGAGGCCGCGCCGAGCGCGGAGGCCCGCATGTCGCAGATGATCAGGCCCCGTACCAGTTCGGGGCGCTTCGCGGCGAGCTGCCAGGCGGTCAGCGCGCCCATGGCGTGGCCGATGAGCACGGCAGGGGCGAGGCCCAGCTGCTCGACGGCGGCCGCGGCGTCCTCGACGTACGCCTCACGGGTGTACGCGGCCTGCGGGGGCTTGTCGCTCTGGCCGTGGCCGCGCTGGTCGAGTGCGACGGCACGGTGCCGGCCGGCGAGCCAGCGGGCGGTGGACGCCCAGTGCGAGGCGCGGCCCATCAGGCCGTGCAGTAACAGCACGCCGGGAGAGGTGTGGTCCGGATCCTCCGTCTTGGGCGGGTCCGCGAACTCCCAGGCGGCGAGGTGTACGCCGCCGGCTCCTGTCACGTCGATGCGCCGTGCCATGGGCTTGGCACCCCCCCTAGCTCCGCGTGCCTGTGTCGCCTCGTATCGCTTCGTGGTGCTCCGGTACCACTGCAGACTATCGAACCCCTATTCGAAAATCGGCTTCCTGCGGGCAACACCCCTCATTCGAGTGACCCCTCCCCAGGCATGATCGGCGCCGCCGGGGGGATTTGTTCTGCGGGGGGCGGGCCGCTCGGGGAAAACGGTCCGAGGGGATGACCCTGAGAGCTCGGGGCTCCGGGTCAGCACTGGGGAGGACAGGCCCCGGCACCGAAAGGTGCCGGGGCCAACCCCACGTCTTCGGCACATCCTCCCCGCCCCCTCAGGTCATATGCCTCTCGCGACAGCCTTGCACGCGAAACGTTCCAGCGCTGCGATTCGGCGCACTGGATCTTGGATTCGACGCGTTCGACACAGGCGGCAAAGACGCCGGGCGGAAACCTCAACTTCCCCACCGGCAACAGAAGTTGAACGATGCTCTGGTTCTGCCCGAGCGGTTGGCGCTCAGCGCTTGGCGACGAACACGTGGGAGGCGACGTCCGACTCCAGCTCGGCCGCCTCGCCACCACTGCCCACCAGCACCCCGCCGGCCGACTCCGTCACGCTCACCACCGAACCGGGCTGCACACCGGCCCGCCGCAGCGTGTACATCAGCTGCGCGTCGGTCTGGATGGGCTCACCGATCCGGCGCACCACCACCGTCTTGCCGTCCGCACCCGGGTCGAGGTCGGCCAGCGACACCATGCTCTCGTCCAGGAACGGGTCCGCGCCGTCCTTCTCGCCCAGCTCCTCCAGACCCGGGATCGGATTGCCGTACGGCGACTCGGTCGGGTGCCGCAGCAGCTCCAGGACGCGGCGCTCCACGGCCTCGCTCATCACGTGCTCCCAGCGACACGCCTCGGCGTGCACCTGCTCCCACTCCAGGCCGATCACGTCCACCAGCAGGCACTCGGCGAGCCGGTGCTTGCGCATCACGCGCGTCGCCAGCCTGCGCCCCTCGTCGGTCAGCTCGAGGTGCCGGTCGGTGGCGACGGACACCAGACCGTCCCGCTCCATCCGCGCCACCGTCTGGCTCACCGTCGGCCCGCTCTGGTCGAGCCGCTCCGCGATGCGGGCGCGCATGGGGACGACGCCTTCCTCTTCGAGCTCGAGGATGGTGCGGAGATACATCTCCGTGGTGTCGATCAGTCCGGACATTCGTGCCCCTCGATTACCTCTGCCGGAAGCCCCGGCGGCGTGCGCTGGCCCTGTAACCAATTCTGCCGGATCCCACTGACAAGCGGGGGACACCGGAAGAACGGGGGGCGGGCCGACCTTCACCCGCGGGCCGGTGCGGGCTGATCGCGCAGTTCCTCCCCCAGCCTTCGGCCGGGGGTTCCCCCGGCGCCCCTTACGGGGCTACTCAACCGCGGGCAGTCGTGCCGCCGGGGCGTCCCCACCCGCTCCGGCCCCCACCCGCCCGCACGGAATCACCGGCCGTATTGACACGACACTGGTCCAGACCTGAGGGTGATCCGCGACACAGACGCTGACGCCGACCGTGCAAAGGGGCCCGCATGAGCGACGGCACGCCCGCCGACCTGTTCTTCGACGCCGCCATCGGCCTCCTGCAACGGGCCCGCGACGAGGAGGCCGAGGCCATCACCGCCGCCGGCACCCTCCTCGCCGACACCGTCACCTCCGGCGGCCGCCTCTTCGCCTTCGGCGCCGGCCACTCCTCCCTCCCCGCCCAGGACGTCGTCTACCGCGCCGGCGGCCTCGCCCTCATGAACCTCCTCGCCGCCCCCGGCCTCGTCGGCGTCGACGTCATGCCCGCCACCCTCGGCTCCCGCCTCGAACGCGTCGACGGACTCGCCACCGCCGTCCTCGACACCTCACCCCTGCGCGCCGGCGACGCCCTCGTGGTCATCTCCCTGTCCGGCCGCAACGCCCTGCCCGTCGAGATGGCCCTCGAGGCCCGCCGGCGCGGCGCCAAGGTCATCGGCGTCACCTCGGTGGCGTACGCCACCGAGACCACCTCCCGGCACTCCTCCGGCACCTACCTCAAGGACCACTGCGACATCGTCCTCGACTCGAAGATCGCCGTCGGGGACGCCGAACTCACCCTCGACACCATCCCGGCGCCCTTCGCACCCGCCTCCACTGTCGTCACCAGCGCCCTGCTCCAGGCCGTCCTCGCCACCACCGCCGCCACCCTCGCCGACCGCGGCACCGAACCCCCGCTGCTGCGCTCCGGCAACGTCGACGGCGGCCACGAATGGAACGCCCGCGTGTTCGAGGAGTACCGCGACCGGATCTTCTACCAGCAGTGAGGCACGCCGGCCGCTACTGCCGGCGGTCCTTCGCGAGGTGGGCCAGATCCAGCGCGGTGGCGATACGCACCGCCACGTCCTCGGCGTACGTCGCGTCCGCGCGCTCGAAACGGCTGCGGCCCGCCCCGCGCAGGAACGTCACCACACCCAGCGTCCGCCCCCGGCTGCGCAGCACCGCGCACAACGCGTGCACCGCGTCCCCGGGCCACTGCCGGTCCAGCGCCCACTCCCGCGCCCGGTCCAGCGGCACCGAACCGGCATCCGCCCGCACACTCCCGGCCCGCGCCACGCACTGCAACGCCGGATGCCCCTCCTCGTAGCGCACCGGCAGCCCCGCCGCGCCCGTCAGCATGCTCGGCCCCGGCGCCCCCGACGGCGTGGCCGCGATCCGCACCAGCCGCACCGGCCCCACCTCACCGTCGGCCCGGGAACCGCCCACCACCCGGTCGATCACCGCATGGTCGGCGAACCCGGCCAGCGCGAAGTCCAGATGGACGGTGGCCGCCTCCGCCGGCTCCTCACACTCCGCGGCCGCACGCGCCGCACGATGCAGCTGGTTGGCCCGGAAGCGCAGCATCGCCGCCTCCTGCTCGGCGTGCTTGGCCTCCGTGACGTCCTGGAACAGCCAGCCGACCCCGAGCGGCACCGGCTCCTCCGCAAGCGGCGACGCCAACCGCAGGAACCCCGACCGCCAGCAGCGCCGCTGCTCGCCCTCCGGCGTCCGCACGCTCAGCCACATCTCGGCCGGCGCGGGCGGCGCCCCCTCCGCCAGCACATGCGTCAGCGCGCTCTCCAGATCCTCGACGCCCAGCGCCAGCAACTCCCCCAGCGGCCGCCCGAGCGCCGACGTACGCCCGATACCGAGCACCCGCGCGGCATACGCGTTGACGACGGCCGGCCGCAGATCCGCGTCCACGACCACCACACCCCAGGCCGCGTCCTCGAACAGCGCCTCGCTCAGCGCGATCGACCGCTCCAGGTCGATCTGCGCGTGCACCTCGCTGAACGCGCAGTACACCCCCGCCGGCTTCCCGTCCGGCCCACGCACCGCCGCCGACTGCGTCCGTACGAGCACCCGCCCGCCGTCCTTCGTGAGCAGCGCGAACTCGTGCACCTGACGCCCCGGGGCATGCATGGCCGACAGCAGCCGCCCCTCCACCTCGTGGGCGTCCGCCTCCCGCACCGCCCACCCGGCGAACCCGTGCCGGCCCACCGCCTCGGCCGCCGTCCACCCGAGAATCCGCTCCGCCTCACGGTTCCAGTGGGTGACGAACCCGTCCGCGTCGAAGGCACACAAGGCCGCATCCATGCCGTCGAGCAGCGCCGCGAGCAGGTCGGACCCACCCGAGTCCTCCGGAACATCCCGCTCCGGCTCCGGCTCGGGCTCGTCGGGCCCCAGCTCGTCCGTGGCCCCACTACGCCGGGAAGCACTCACCTGGACCCCCATCAGGCTCACTCACTGCCCTTCATTCAACTCGAACGTGACGCAGCCCACACCGTGTTCCCGCAAGATTGAAGGAATCGTTGCAACGCGCCGCCCGCCGCCCCGTCACAGCACGAGCCGCAGATCCACCCACTCGTCGCTCTCCCCGTCGAGCACATACCGCTCCACCTCGGCAAACCCGTACCGCCGCGCGAACCGCAACCCGTCCTCGTTGACGCCCAGCACACACGTCTCGACGACCTCGGCCCCCTGCACACGCGCGTACCCCAGCGCATGCTCGTACAAAGCCGCCCCGAACCCCCGCCGCCGAAACTCCGGCAACACCCGCGCGATCACCGTCACCACCCCACCGACGACAGGCCGCACCGTCGAACACCCCACCAGCACGTCCCCGTCATACGCGTTCTCCAGCCGATACCCCCGCACAAGCCGCTCCCGCGCCTCCCCGACCGACATCGCAGCAGCCGGCACCACCACGTTGTGCACATACCGCCACTCCTCCAGCGCCTCGTCCCCGTCCACAAGCCCGACCCGGAAACCACTCACGCGCCACCCTCCTCAGAAATCGACCAACCAGCACCGCAGGAAAGCACCACGGAGCCATACGCTGCACACGCATGAAGGATCTCGGCAATCAGCTCGCGTACTGGGACGGCGCCGGAGCCGCGAAGACGTTCACCCACCCGGTGAACCTCACCTGGCTGTCCGGAGTGAACCGGACCGCGCGGATCCTGGACTACGGCTGCGGATACGGACGCGTCACGGCCGAACTGAGCGAGCACGGCTTCTCCGCCGTGTCCGGCGTCGACCCCTCTCCCGCTCTGATAGAACGCGCCCGCCGACTCAACCCGGACCTGCGGTTCACGGTCCTGACGACCCCACCGAAACTGCCCCGCGACTCGGGGAGCGTCGATGTCGTCCTCCTGTTCGCCGTCCTGACCTGCGTCCCGGACGACGATGCCCAGCAGGCACTCGTCAACGAAGTGCACCGCGTCCTGGCACCCGGCGGGCTGCTCTACGTCAGCGACATGGTCCTACAGGACGACGAACGAAACCGAAATCGCTACGCCACCCACGCCGATCGGTACAACACCCCATACGGGGTGTTCACCACCGACGACGGCGCCGTCTGCCGACACTACGACACCTCAGAGCTGCACACTCTTCTGTCCGCCTTCGACTGCATGGACGAGCACCCGCTCAAGGTCAACACCATGAACGGCCACCAGTCACAGGCCCTGCAACTACTGGCCCGCAAGCGGTGAGCCTCGGGCGCCTAGCAGGGAAATCACGTGCGCGTTCGGGAGACCGGCCAGATCCGCACAGACGAGCGACTCTGGCTCGATCAAGGCAACAGCTGCGGTCCGGATCAGTAGTTTCACCTGCATACGCCGAAAGGAGGTCACTCGTTCCCCGGCCACAGGGCCGTCGAGTGACCAGCCCCAGTCATCACGATCGCAGGATCAGGGAGGTGCCCCCGATGACTACGTTTCCCGCAGGCGAGCAGACCCACCAGGCTGTGCTTCCTCAGCAGCCTGCTCTGGAACCCGTGAGCGCAGACACCCCCGGGAGCAGGGACGAAACGGCTCACGGACACCCCGCCACCGCGCGGGGCACCGGCAGGGAACATGGGCGAGGGGAGACCGACGGGACCCGCACCAAGGCCCGTCGGCGACACGCCAAACGCGCCGCCCCGGTGGCGCAGGCGGCAGAGAACGGGAGCGGTGACGCTCCCACGCACACACCGCAGTACACGGGCGGAAGCGGCGCCGACAGAGTCTTCGTCCTGTCCAAGGAAGGGCACCCGCTCATGCCCTGCCACCCGGCCCGCGCCCGTGAACTCCTCCGGAAAGGACGAGCCGTCGTCGTACGACAGACGCCCTTCGCCATCCGGCTCAAGGACCGCACACTCGCCCAATCGGCCGTCGACGGCGTTCAGCTGCGCATCGACCCCGGCTCCAAAGGCACCGGACTCGCCCTCACCGACGAGAAGAAGGAGACCGGAGGAGACGGCCGCGTCGTCGCCGCGCGGCGCGGACTCTTCTCGATCGAACTCCAGCACCGCGGCGACCAGATCCACCACACCATGGGGCAACGCGCCGGATACCGGCATCGACGGCGCTCGGCACACTGCCGCTACCGAACACCGCGATCGAACAACCGCAGCGTGGCACAGGGCTGGCTCCCGCCGTCCCTCCGCCACCGCGTGGACACCACGTTCTCCCTGGCCAACCGCCTCTGCCGCTACGCACCCGTCACCGAGATCCACCTCGAACGCACGACCTTCGACACCCACTCCATGAGCGCGGGGCGCCGCCTCCACGGCACGGACCACGCCCAGGGCCCACTCGCCGGCAGCACCACACGCACGTACCTCCACGCCAAGTGGAACAGCGCCTGCGCCTACTGCGGCGCCACCGGCGTCCCCCTGAACATCGACCACGTACGGCCTCGCAGCCACGGCGGCTCGAACCGCATCACCAACCTCGTCCTCGCCTGCGTCCCCTGCAACAAAGCCAAGGACAACCGCTCCGTCGAGTCCTTCCTCGCCCACCACCCCGACCGCCTCGCCAAGGTTCTTGGCCAGCTCAAGACGCCCCTGCGGGACGCCGCCGCCATGAACGCGACGCAGGCGAGGCTCGCGGAAGCACTGGAGACCCTGGGCAAGCCTGTGCATGCCTGGCCCGGCCACCTCACCATGGCCAACCGCGTGACAACCGGCCTCAGCAAGACACACACCCTCGACGCGCTGGCCGTCGGACACCTCGATCACGAGGGCGGAGACGCGATCGTGAGGTTCCCCGAACGGGTCCTGATCGCGAAAGCCACCGGCCGCGGCTCGTACGCACGCACCACACCCGATCGGTACGGATTCCCGCGCCTACAGCGCTCTCGTACCAAACAGCACTTCGGATACTTCACAGGGGACCTCGTCCGCGCCGTGGTTCCGTCAGGCAGGTGGGCGGGCACCTGGACCGGGCGTATCTCTGTCCGTGCCATGGGGCAGCACAGCCTCAGCACGACGTTCGGCCGGTTCAACGTTCGCCACCGGAATCTGCGACTTCTGCAGCGGGGCGACGGATACGGCTACAGCACTCGGCCTGAACTCATTCCGCCAGCATCTCCAAAAAACAGTTGAGTCCTTCCGAACAGCTTCCTAGAGTTGCTGATACTTCGGAAGGGAGGTGGTTCGGTAGATGTATGCATATCGGACGGAAGAGGTGGCTGCGGGCTAGCGGCCCGCCACCACACGATGTGCGGTGCCGGACCGGCGTGCACGAGATGCACGCAGCCGGCCTAATCCAACGCAGTCACCCGACCCGCGAGCTCGCCGGTACGTCCGGCCGGCTTCTCCGCCGTATGGCGGAGGGACCCGAGCTCGCGGGTCGTCTGCGTGTGCGGGCCCTAGGGCTCAGGGGCTGAGGCGTTCCACGTGCCAGGTGCCGGCGGGGTCGGCGACGTAGCGGAGGCGGTCGTGGAGGCGGTTCTGGCGGCCCTGCCAGAACTCGACGGTCTGGGGGGCGATGCGGAAGCCGCCCCAGTGCGGGGGGACCGGGACCTGTTCGCCCTCGGGGTAGCGGGCGCTGAGCTCCGCGTAGGAGGCGTCGAGTTCGGCGCGGGAGTAGATGACCGTGGACTGGGTGCTGGCCCAGGCGCCGAGCTGGGAGCCGTGCGGGCGGGTGCGGAAGTAGGCGGCGGTCTCGTCGCGGCCGGTGCGGCGGGCGGTGCCGGTGACGACGACCTGGCGGGCGATGGCGTGCCAGGGGAAGACCAGCGAGACGTACGGGTTCGCGGCGAGGTCCTGGGCCTTGCGGGAGTCGTAGTTGGTGTAGAAGACGAAGCCCCGGGTGTCGTACTGCTTCATGAGGACCGTGCGGGAGCTGGGGCGGCCCTCGGCGTCGGCGGTGGCGACGACCATCGCGTTGGGTTCGTAGATCATGCCTCCCCCAGAGGGGGTACCCCCAGCGGCGGCCCGCGCGGCCTGTTCGAACCAGCGGGTGAACTGGTCCATGGGGTGTGCGGCCAGGTCGTGCTCGTCGATTCCCTCGGCCCGGTAGTGCTTGCGCATCGCGGCGGGGTCGAGGACGGGTTCGTCGGAGGCGGCGGCGTCACGGTCGGTCACGCGGTCATCTTGCCGTATGCACATATGGGTCCGGGGCACATGTGACGCATACCTATGGTGGCACTGAGTGCCGCTGGGCTCCCCATCTGTGGCACTCGGAGTTATGGTGCAGTTGCCTCCGCCTACACCCATGAGGAGCCGCCCCATGTCCGACTTCGTGCCTGGGCTCGAAGGAGTCGTCGCGTTCGAGACGGAGATCGCCGAACCGGACAAGGAGGGCGGCGCCCTGCGGTACCGGGGCGTCGACATCGAGGATCTGGTCGGGCATGTCTCGTTCGGGAACGTGTGGGGGCTGCTCGTCGACGGGGCGTTCAATCCGGGGCTGCCGCCGGCCGAGCCGTTCCCGATCCCCGTCCACTCGGGTGACATCCGGGTGGACGTGCAGTCGGCGCTCGCCATGCTGGCGCCGGTGTGGGGGCTGAAGCCGCTCCTGGACATCGATGCGGACCAGGCCCGCGAGGACCTGGCGCGGGCCGCGGTCATGGCGCTGTCGTACGTCGCCCAGTCCGCGCGCGGGCAGGGGCTGGCGATGGTGCCGCAGCGGGAGATCGACAAGGCGCACTCGGTGGTCGAGCGGTTCATGATCCGGTGGCGGGGGGAGCCGGATCCGAAGCATGTGGCGGCCGTGGACGCGTACTGGACCTCGGCTGCCGAGCACGGGATGAACGCGTCCACGTTCACCGCGCGGGTGATCGCCTCGACCGGTGCCGACGTCGCCGCCGCGCTGTCGGGTGCGGTGGGGGCCATGTCGGGGCCGCTGCACGGGGGTGCGCCCTCGCGGGTGCTCGGGATGATCGAGGAGATCGAGCGGACCGGGGACGCGGTGGGGTACGTCAAACGGGCGCTGGACCGTGGTGAGCGGCTGATGGGGTTCGGGCACCGGGTGTACCGGGCGGAGGATCCGCGGGCGCGGGTGCTGCGGCGGACGGCGCGGGAGCTGGGGGCGCCGCGGTTCGAGATCGCGGAGGCGCTGGAGAAGGCGGCGCTGGAGGAGTTGCACAATCGGCGGCCGGACCGGGTGCTGGCCACGAACGTGGAGTTCTGGGCGGCGATCATGCTGGACTTCGCGGAGGTGCCGGCGCACATGTTCACGTCGATGTTCACGTGTGCGAGGACCGCCGGGTGGTCGGCGCACATTCTTGAGCAGAAGCGGACCGGGCGGCTGGTGCGGCCGTCGGCGCGGTATGTGGGGCCGGGGGTGCGGAAGCCTCAGGACATCGGGGGGTTTGCGGATATCGCCCACTGAGTTTCCTGTGGGCGTGCGTGGGCGGGTGCGGGTGCGTGGGGGCTGGTCGCGCAGTTCCTCCCCCGGTCTTCGGCCGGGGGTACCCCCAGCGCCCCTGGAAGGGGCGCTTCAGCCGAGCGTCTCGTCCAGCAGTGCCGCCCACTGTGTCACCACGCGTTCCCGCCGTGCCCTGTCGTCGGTCAGGAGATTGGCGAGGCCCAGGCCGCGTGCCATGTCCAGGAGGCCCTGGACGGTTTCGCGGGTGCCGGGGCGGGTTTCGTCGGCGGCGAGGAGGTCGACGGCGATGCGGTGGGTCTCGCGGCCGACCCGGGCCTCCAGTTCGGTCACGCGGGGGCGGAGCTGGTCCTCGTTGGAGGCGGCGACCCAGAGGTGGAGGGCGGCGCGGAAGAGGGGGCCGGTGTAGAGGTCGACGATGGCGGAGACGGCTGCTCGGCGGTCGCCGGTGGTGTCCTCGGGGAACAGGGCGCGCAGGGCTGTGGAGCGTTCTTCGGCGACGTATTCGACGGCGGCGGTGAAGAGGTCCTCGCGGGTCGGGAAGTGGTGCTGGGCCGCGCCCCGGGAGACGCCGGCGCGTTCGGCGACGACGGCGACCGTGGAGCCCGTCCAGCCGTGTTCGGCGAGGCAGGCGACGGCGGCCTCCAGGAGCCGCTGCCGGGTGGCCCGGCTGCGGTCCTGTTTCGGGGCGCGTTCCTCCGCGGTGGTCCCCGTGGCCGTCCCCGCGGTCGTCCCCGTCGTCACCCTTGTGTTCACACCACCCACGCCGCGTCCCGTCGTTCGAGGAAGGCCGTCATCCCCTCGCGGGCCTGGTCGGAGGAGAACAGCCTGGCCGAGAGTGCGGTGAGGGTGCCCGCGTCCCGGTCGAATGTCTCCAGCACCCTAGCCGTGAGCAGCTGTTTCGTCGCGGCCAGGGCCTGGGGTGCGCAGCGGCGGAGGCCGTCGAGGACGGGGGCGAGGGCGGTGTCGACGTCGTCGGCGGTGGTGGTGAGGAGGCCCAGGTGTACGGCTTCGGGCGGGGTGAAGCGTTCGCCGGTGAGGTAGTAGCGGGCGAGGGCGCGGGGGTCGGTTCGTGGGAGGAGGGGCAGGGAGATCACCGCGGGGGCGACGCCGATGCGTACCTCGGTGAAGGCGAAGGTGGACTCGGTGGACGCGGCGGCGATGTCGCAGGCGGCGAGGAGACCGAGGCCGCCGGCGCGGACGTGGCCGGTGACGCGGGCGACGACCGGTTTGGGCAGTTCGACGATCTGGCGGAGGAGGCCGACGAGCGCGTCGGGGTGGGGCGGGTCGCGCAGGTCGGCGCCGGCGCTGAAGGTGCTGCCGGTGTGGGTGAGCACGACCGCGCGGACGTCGGGGTCCTTGGCGCAGTCGGTGAGGGCCTCGGCGAGTTCGGCGACGAGGGCGGCGGACAGGGCGTTGCGGGTGGTGGTGGCGTCGAGGCTGAGGGTGGTGACGGCACGCGTGTGTGTCCGTCCGATCGACGTCATGGGCGCTCCTCCGGTTCCGTGGTCTTGGTGAGGGCGCGCAGTTCGCGGCGGAGTATCTTCCCGGAGGCGGCACGGGGCACTCCGGCGATGAAGGTGACCTTGCGGACGCGCTTGTAGGGCGCGACGCGTTCGGCGACGTAGAGCATGGTCTCGTTCTCGGTCAGGTCGCCGGCGGTGGGCCGGCGGACGACGAAGGCGTGCGGGATCTCGTTGCCGTCCTCGTTGTAGGCGCCGACGACGGCGGCGTCGGCGATGCCCGGGTGGGTGAGCAGGAGCGCCTCCAGTTCGGCGGGGGCCACCTGGAAGCCCTTGTACTTGATGAGTTCCTTGACCCGGTCGACGACGTACAGCCAGCCGTCGGCGTCGACGTGGCCGACGTCGCCGGTGTGCAGCCAGCCGTCGGTGTCGATCATGTCGGCGGTGGCGTCGGGGCGGCCGAGGTAGCCCTTCATGACCTGGGGGCCGCGGATGGCGATCTCGCCGGGTTCGCCGACGCCGAGGTCCTTGTGCGGGTCGTCGAGGGAGACGATCCGCATCTCGGTGCCGGCGATGAGCTTGCCGACGGTGCCGGGCGGTGCCTCGCCGAGGGCGTCGAGGGGGACGATGTGGGTGCCGGGGGAGAGTTCCGTCATGCCGTAGCCCTGGGCGACGGGCGGCAGGCCGAGGCGTTGTCCGCCGGCGGTGGCGAGTTGGGCGTCCAGGGGTGCGGCGGCGCTCATGACGTACTTCAGGGAGGACAGGTCGTACTGCTCGACCAGTGGGTGCTTGGCGAGGGCGAGGACGATGGGCGGGGCGACCCACAGGCCGGTGATGCGGTGGTTCTGGATCGCGGCGAGGAAGGTCTCCAGCTCGAAGCGGGGCAGGACGACGACGGTGGCGCCCTTGCGCAGCGGCGCGTTCATGAGGGCGGTGAGGCCGTAGATGTGGAAGAACGGCAGGACGGCGAGGATGCGGTCGCCGGGGCCGGACGGCACGGAGACGTCCAGCTGGGCGAGGTTGGTGGCGATCTGCCGGTGGGTGAGCATGACGCCTTTGGGGACGCCGGTGGTGCCGGAGGAGTACGGCAGTGCGGCGATGTCCTCGACGGGGTCGATGTCGACCTGCGGCTCGGGGGCCTGACTGGCCAGCATGTCGATGAGTGAGCGGTGTCCGGGTGCGCTGTCGCAGACGAAGATCTCCGCTACGCCGCCGGCGAGTTCGGCGGCTCGGCGGGCGGTCTCCAGGAGCGGTGAGACGGTGACGATCCAGCGGGCCGCGGAGTCCTTGAGCTGTTTGGCGAACTCCTCGGGAGTGGCGAGCGGGTGCACGGTGGTGACGGAGGCGCCCGCGCGCGTGGCGGCGTAGAACGCCGTGGGGAAGGCGACGGTGTTGGGGCTGTGCAGGGCGAGTACGTCGCCCTTGCGGACGCCGGCGTCGGCGAGCGCGGCGGCGATCCGCCGGTGGAAACGGTCGAGTTGTGCGTAGGTGAGGGTGGTGCCGTCGGTGCCGTCGATGAGGGCGGGGGCGTCGCCGAACTCGGCGGCCCGGCCGAGTACGGCTTCGTGGATGGGCAGTTCTACGGGCGGAACGTCTGCGTACTCGCTGCGGAACACGGTTCCTCCAAGGCGGCCTCGGGCCTCAGTTCGGCCTGCGTGCGACCTGAGTGGGGCCTCAGTACGACTTGGGCAGGCCGAGGGTCTGGTGGGAGACGTAGTTGAGAATCATCTCCCTGCTCACCGGAGCAATACGAGCCACGCGCGCGGCCGTTATCAACGAGGCGAGCCCGAATTCCCGCGTGAGTCCGTTGCCGCCGAGGGTGTGCACGGCCTGGTCGACGGCCCGCACGCAGGCCTCGCCTGCCGCGTACTTCGCCATGTTGGCGGCTTCACCTGCGCCGATGTCGTCGCCCGCGTCGTACAGGTGGGCTGCCTTCTGCATCATCAGGCGGGCGAGTTCGAGGTCGATGTGCGCCTGGGCGAGGGGGTGGGCGATGGCCTGGTGGGCGCCGATGGGGGTCTTCCAGACGGTACGGTCGCGCGCGTACCCGATCGCTTTGGAGAGGGCGTAGCGGCCCATGCCGATGGCGAACGCGGCGGTCATGATGCGCTCGGGGTTGAGGCCGGCGAAGAGCTGGAGGAGTCCCGCGTCCTCGTCGCCGACGAGTGCGTCGGCGGGGAGGCGTACGTCGTCCAGGGTCAGTTCGAACTGCTTCTCGGCGGCGCTGAGTTCCATGTCGATGGGGCGTTTCTGGAAGCCCTCGGCGTCCGTGGGGACGATGAACAGGCAGGGCTTGAGGCGTCCGGTGCGGGCGTCCTCGGTGCGGCCGACGATCAGGACGGCGTCGGCCATGTCGACGCCGGAGATGAAGACCTTGCGGCCGGTGAGCAGCCAGTCGCCGCTCGCCGGGTCGCGGCGGGCGGTGGTGGTGATGCGGTGGGAGTTGGAGCCGGCGTCGGGTTCGGTGATGCCGAAGGCCATGAGGCGGGTGCCGTCGGAGAGTGCGGGCAGCCAGGCCCGCTTCTGTTGGTCGGTGCCGAAGCGGGCGATCACGGTGCCGCAGATCGCGGGTGAGACGACGAGCATGAGGAGTGGGGAGCCGGCGGCGCCGAGTTCCTCCAGGACGATGGAGAGTTCGGCGATGCCGCCGCCTCCGCCGCCGTGTTCCTCCGGGAGGTTGACGCCGAGGTAGCCGAGTTTTCCGGCTTCCTGCCAGAGTTCGGTCGGGGGGCGGCCTTCGGCGATGGTGCGGGTGATGTAGTCGCGGCCGTACTTGGCGCCGAGGGCGGCCACCGCTGCGCGGAGTGCCTTGTGTTCGTCGGTTTCGATTTGAGGGCTCATCGTGGCTCCTTCGGGTGCGGGTTGGGTGTGGTTGCTCGCGCAGTTCCTCCCCCCAGCCTTCGGCCGGGGGTGCCCCGAGCGCCCCTAAAGGGGCGCCTGTACCACCGCCAGGAGAGAGCCGGGCTCCACCTGCTGTCCTACGGCCACTCGCAGCTCGGTCAGCGTGCCCGTCACCGGCGCTGTGATCTGGTGCTGCATCTTCATCGCCTCCAGCCAGAGCAGCGGTTGGCCGACCTCGACCGATGCTCCCTCGGCCAGCCCCTCGGCGATCCGTACGACCGTTCCGGGCATCGGTGCCAGCAAGGACCCCGGAGCCAACTGGGCCTTGGGGTCGGGGAAGCGGGGCAGGGCGGTGAGGGTGAGGTTGTTGACGTGGATCCGGTCGCCGTAACGCGCCACCGCGAACTTGCGGTGCACGCCGTCGATGTCGAGTACGACGAGACGCGTATCGGCGTGCACGACCCGTACGCCCTCTGCCGTGAGGCCCTCGCGGGTGTGCCGGTAGTGGGCCTCGTGCTCCTCGCCCGCCATCAGGTAGCGCTTGGTCTGGGGCTGGGAGGGCAGGTTGCGCCAGCCGCCGAAGCGGGAGCGGCCGTGGGCGTCGGCCAGGGCGGCGGCGAGGGGGGCGTGCGGGTCGGCGGCGAGGGCCGTGAGTGCGGTGAGGTGGCGGTCGTAGAAGCCGGTGTCCATGCGGGCCGTCGCGAACTCCTGGTGGCGCAGGGAGCGGACGAGGAGGTCGCGGTTGGTGGTGGGGCCGTGCAGGGTGGCCTGTTCCAGGGCGTGGGCCAGTTTGCGCAGGGCTTCCGCGCGGGTGGGGGCGTGGGCGACGGCTTTGGCGAGCATCGCGTCGTAGTGGACGCCGATCTCGTCGCCGTCGGTGTAGCCGGTGTCCAGGCGGACGCCGTCCGGTACGGCGAGGCGGTGCAGGGTGCCGGTCTGCGGGGCCCAGTCGCGGGCGGGGTCCTCGGCGTAGAGGCGGGCCTCGATCGCATGGCCATGCGCGCGTGGGGCGTCGAGGGGAAGGGCGTGGCCCTCGGCGACGCGGATCTGTTCGGCGACGAGGTCGAGGCCGAACACGGCCTCGGTGACGGGGTGTTCCACCTGGAGGCGGGTGTTCATCTCCAGGAAGTGCGCCTTGCCGTCGGCGACGAGGAACTCGACGGTGCCCGCGCCGACGTAGGCGACGGAGCGTGCGGCGCGCACGGCCAGTGCGTGCAGTTCCTTCACCAGGCCCTCGGGGAGTCCGGGTGCCGGTGCCTCCTCGATGACCTTCTGGTGTCTGCGCTGGAGTGAGCAGTCGCGGGTGCCGAGCGGCCAGACCGTGCCGTGTGTGTCGGCGAGGATCTGCACCTCCACATGGCGGCCGCGTTCGATGTAGGGCTCGACGAAGACCTCGCCGTCGCCGAAGGCGCTCGCGGCCTCGGCGCGTGCGCCCTCCAGCGCGGCGGCCAGTTCGTCGAGGCGGCGTACGACGCGCATGCCGCGCCCGCCGCCGCCGGCGGCCGCCTTGACGAGTACCGGCAGGTCGGACTCGGTGACCTCGCCGAGCGGGGCGATCCCCATGAGCTGCTTGGCGCGGGTCTTGGAGGCCATCGCCTCGATCGCCTCCGGCGGTGGCCCGATCCAGACCAGGCCGGCGTCGATGACGGCGCGCGCGAAGTCGGCGTTCTCGGAGAGGAAGCCGTACCCGGGGTGCACGGCGTCCGCGCCGGCGCTCACGGCGGCCTTCACTACCAGGTCGCCGCGCAGGTAGGTGTCGGCGGGCGTGGCGCCCGGCAGCCGTACGGCGGTGTCGGCCACGCGCGCGTGGAGCGCGTTCGCGTCGGCGTCGGAGTGCACGGCGACCGTGCGGATGCCGAGGTCGGCGCAGGTGCGGAAGATCCGGCAGGCGATCTCGCCGCGGTTGGCGACGAGCAGGGTCGAGATCACGTGGTCCCTCACATCCGGAAGACGCCGAAGCCGCCGCGTGCGCCTTCGTAGGGGGCGGTGTGGATGGCGGACAGGCACAGGCCGAGGACGGTGCGGGTGTCGCGCGGGTCGATGACGCCGTCGTCGTACAGCCGCCCGGACAGGAACTTGGGCAGCGACTCGGCCTCGATCTGCTGCTCGACCATGGCGCGCAGGGCCGCGTCGCCGTCCTCGTCGTACGGCTGTCCCTTCGCGGCGGCGGACTGCCTGGCGACGATCGAGAGGACGCCGGCGAGCTGCTGGGGGCCCATGACGGCCGACTTGGCGCTGGGCCAGGCGAACAGGAAGCGGGGGTCGTAGGCGCGGCCGCACATGCCGTAGTGGCCGGCGCCGTAGGAGGCGCCCATGAGGACGGAGAGGTGCGGGACGCGGCTGTTGCTGACCGCGTTGATCATCATCGCGCCGTGCTTGATGATGCCGCCCTGCTCGTACTCCTTGCCGACCATGTAGCCGGTGGTGTTGTGGAGGAAGAGCAGGGGGATGTCGCGCTGGTTCGCCAACTGGATGAACTGGGCGGCCTTCTGGGACTCCTGGCTGAACAACACGCCCTGTGCGTTCGCCAGGATGCCGACCGGGTAGCCGTGCAGGCTGGCCCAGCCGGTCGCGAGGCTGCTGCCGTACAGGGGCTTGAACTCGTCGAAGTCGGAGGCGTCGACGAGCCGGGCGATCACCTCGCGGGGGTCGAAGGGGATCTTCAGGTCCTCGGGGACGATGCCGAGGAGGTCGTCGGCCGGGTACTTGGGGGGTTCCGCCGGGCCGGGGTCGGGGTGGGCCTTGCGGTGGTTGAGGCGGGCCACGACGCGCCGTGCCTGGCGGAGCGCGTCCGGTTCGTCGACGGCGAAGTAGTCGGCGAGTCCCGACACGCGCGCGTGCATCTCCGCGCCGCCCAGGGACTCGTCGTCGCTCTCCTCGCCGGTGGCCATCTTCACCAGGGGCGGTCCGCCGAGGAAAACCTTCGCGCGCTCCTTGACCATGATCACGTGGTCGGACATGCCGGGGATGTAGGCGCCGCCGGCGGTCGAGTTGCCGAAGACGACGGCGACGGTGGGGATGCCGGCGGCCGAGAGGCGGGTGAGGTCGCGGAAGATGGCGCCGCCCGGGATGAAGATCTCCTTCTGGGAGGGCAGGTCGGCGCCGCCGGACTCGACCAGGCTGATGCAGGGCAGCCGGTTGGCGAGGGCGATGTCGTTGGCGCGCAGGGCCTTCTTCAGCGACCAGGGGTTGCTGGCGCCGCCCCGCACGGTCGGGTCGTTGGCGGTGATGAGGCACTCCACGCCCTCGACGACCCCGATGCCGGTGACCAGCGAGGCGCCGACGGCGTACTCGCTGCCCCAGGCGGCCAGCGGGGACAGCTCCAGGAAGGGGGTGTCGGGGTCGAGGAGGAGTTCGATGCGCTCGCGGGCCAGGAGCTTGCCGCGCTTCCGGTGCCGTTCGACGTACTTCGGGCCGCCGCCCGCGAGGGCCTTGGCGTGCTCGGCCTCCAGGTCGGCGAGCCTGGCGAGCATGGCGTCGCGGTTCGCCCGGCGGTCGGGGGTGTGCGTGTCGAGGGTGGTCTCGATGACCGTCACAGCAGGGCCTCCGGGATGTCCAGGTGGCGGGAGCGGAGCCATTCGCCGAGGGCCTTGGCCTGGGGGTCGAAACGGTGTTGGGCGGCCACACCCTCGCCGAGGATGCCCTCGACGGTGAAGTTGAGGGCGCGGAGGTTGGGGAGCAGGTGCCGGGTGACCGGCAGCTCGGCGGTCTCCGGGAGGAGGTGGCGGAAGGTGTCGACGGTCAGGGTGTGCGCGAGCCAGCGCCACGCCTCGTCCGAGCGCACCCAGACGCCGACGTTGGCGTTCCCGCCCTTGTCCCCGCTGCGGGCCCCGGCGACGAGCCCGAGGGGCGCCCGCCGGGTGGGGCCGGCGGCGGGGGGCGGCTCGGGCAGGGGTGGCTCGGGCGGGTCCTGGAGTACGAGGGTGTCCTGGGCCGGCGGCACGGGGATCCGTCGTCCGTCATGGAGGACGGCCATATGGGGCACGTCGCCATGGGGGACGTACACATCCTCGAAGACCCCGTAGGGTGCGCCCTTCCCGGGTGGGGCGAGCACATGGAAGCCGGGGTAGCTGGCGAGTGCCAGTTCCACGGCGGCGCCGGTCAGCGCCCGGCCCACGGTCTCCTGGTCCCGGTCCCGGACGACGAGCCGGAGCAGCGCGCTGGCCCTCTCCTCGGTGTCCGCGTCGGGACGGTCGGTGCGGACCAGCTCCCACGTGACACCGGACGGCGGTGACTTGGCGAGGGCGTCGGCCATCTGCTCCCGCACCAGCGCGGCCTTCGCCTCGATGTCGAGCCCGGTGAGCACGAAGACGACCTCGTTGCGGAAGCCGCCCAGCCGGTTGCGGCCGACCTTGAGGGCCGGGGGCGGGGCCTCGCCCCGGACCCCCTCGATCCGCACCCGGTCCGGGCCGTCCTGGCTCAGCCGGACGCTGTCCAGGCGGGCGGTGACGTCGGGGCCCGCGTAGCGGGCGCCGCCGGTCTCGTAGAGGAGCTGGGCGGTCACCGTGCCGACGTCGACGAAGCCGCCGGTGCCGGGGTGCTTCGTGATGAGGCAGCTGCCGTCCTCGTGCAGTTCGGCGAGCGGGAAACCGGGGCGTCGCAGGTCACGGCCGGCCCCGGCGTCGGCTCCCGCAGCGGCTCCCGCAGCGGCGAAGAAGGCGTAGTTGCCGCCGGTGGCCTGGGTCCCGCACTCCAGGACGTGCCCGGCGACGACGGCGCCGGCGAGCCGGTCGTACTCCCCCGGCCCCCAGCCGAAGTGGGCGGCGGCGGGCCCGGTGACCAGGGCCGCGTCGGTGACCCGGCCGGTGACCACGATGTCCGCGCCGGCCCGCAGGCACTCGGCGATCCCGAAGCCGCCGAGGTAGGCGTGGGCGGCGAGGCTGCCGGGGTGGGCGGCGGTGAGGTCGTCGCCCTCCACATGTGCGACGCGCACAGGTATGCCGAGCCGGTCGGCCAGCTGCCGTACGGCGTCGGCGAGTCCGGCCGGATTGAGACCGCCGGCGTTCGTGACGATCCGCACGCCCCGCTCCCGGGCCAGGCCCAGGCAGTCCTCCAGCTGGCGCAGGAAGGTGCGGGCGTATCCGGCGCCGGGGTCCTTGAGCCGGTCGCGGCCCAGGATGAGCATGGTCAGCTCCGCGAGGTAGTCGCCGGTGAGGACGTCGAGTTCGCCGCCGGTGAGCATCTCGCGCAGCGCGTCGAAGCGGTCGCCGTAGAAGCCGGAGGCGTTGCCTACGCGCAGGGTCACGGGGTGCCGCCCTTCGGGGTGCGGCCGGGGCCGGGCGGGCCCGCGAAGGCCTGGGCGACGTCCAGCCAGCGGTCGGCGTCCGGGCCGGTGGCTTCGAGGGCGAGGTCGGCGCGGTGGGCGCGCTGGGTGACCAGGAGGCAGAAGTCGAGAGCTGGTCCGGTGACCCGGTCGTCGGCGTCCTCCGGGCCGTACGTCCACAGCTCGCCGGACGGCGCGGTCAGTTCGACGCGGAACTCCTCGAACGGCACGGGCAGTCCGTGCACGCCGAAGGCGAAGTCGCGGGTGCGGACGCCGAGTCGGGCGATGTGCCGGATCCGGTCGGTGGGGGTGCGGGTCACGCCCAGCGCGTCGGCGATGTCCAGGCCGTGCGCCCAGGTCTCCATCAACCGGGCGGTGGCCATGGAGGCGACCGACATAGGGGGTCCGTACCAGGGGAAACGTGTCCGTGCGGGCGCCGCGCGCAGCGCCTGGTCCAGGGCCTCGCGCCCGGCCCGCCAGTCCGCCAGCAGCTGGGCGGGGGGCTTGGCGGCGCCTTCCTCCGCCCCGTTGTCCACGAAGTCGCCGGGCTGGGCCAGCGCCTTCTCGACCTCGCGGGAGAAGGCGTCCTGGTCGGTCACGGCCAGCAGCGAGGAGTGGTCGGTCCAGGCGAGGTGGGCGATCTGGTGGGCGACGGTCCAGCGGGGCGCGGGGGTGGCGAGAGCCCACTGCTCGGCTCCCAACCCGGCTACCAGCCGGTCGAGTTCCGCACTCTCCTCACCCAGGTCGTCGATGACGGGCGTCGGATCGGACATGGGGGGAGCATGGCAGCGGCCCCGGAAACAATCAAGCACGCTTGCATGAATTTGGCAGAGCCGTGGCCGCGAGCCCGGGACCGGGAACTGGCATCCCGGCGGGAAGCTGGGCACGAAGTCCGCGCCGGTCGCGCTGGACGCCCAGACCGTGAAGAAGATCCAGCGACCGGCGAACGGCTATCAGGACGCGCTGCCGTTCCCCTCGGGCTGAGCGCCGACGGCCGGCTCCGGCTGGACGGCGGCGACCGGCTCCGGCTGGACGGCGGCGACCGCCGGGTCCGGCCGGGCGTCGACCGCCGGTTTCCGGCCGCGTCCCACCTGGGAGCGGACCGCCCCGATGCTCGCCGCGATGACGAGGGCGACGGCGGCCGCCTGGGTCGCCGACAGGGCCTGGCCGAGGACGAGGAAGCCGGCGACGGCGGCGATGGCCGGTTCCAGGCTCATGAGGACGGCGAAGGTGTGCGCGGGCAGGCGGCGCAGCGCGAGGAGTTCGAGGGTGTAGGGCAGGACCGAGGAGAGGACCGCGACCGACGAGCCGAGGGCGACGGTGGTCGGGTCCAGGAGCCTGCCACCGGCCTCGGCGATGCCCAGGGGCAGGAACAGCAGGGCCGCGACCGCCATCGCCATCGCCAGCCCGTCGGCCTGCGGGAAACGGCGGCCGGTGCGGGCGCTGAAGACGATGTAGGTGGCCCACATGGCGCCGGCGCCCAGGGCCAGGCCGACGCCCACGGGGTCGAGGCCGCTGAAGTCTCCGCCGCCGAGCAGGAAGACACCGCCCAGCGCCAGTCCGGCCCAGAGGGCGTTGATCAGGCGCCGGGAGGCCAGCACGGACAGGGCGAGCGGCCCAAGCACCTCCAGGGTGACGGCGAGCCCGAGCGGGATGCGGTCGACGGCCTCGTAGAAGAGGCCGTTCATCGCGCCCATGGTGATGCCGAAGACGATGACTGTGCCCCAGTCGGTGCGGGAGTGGCCGCGCAGCCGTGGCCTGCAGAAGACGAGCAGGATCACCGCGGCCGCGAGCAGCCGCAGGGTCACCACGCCGAGCGCACCCGCCCGGGGCATCAGGGTCACCGCGAGGGCCCCGCCGAACTGCACGGAGATCCCTCCGGCCAGCACCAGCCCGACGGGCCCGAGCGAGCCGAGCCGGCCCGGGAGGCCGGAGGTGGCGGGCGCGGACACCGGGGCGGCCGTGGACGTCGGCGCCGACTGCGAGGTGCTGGGGGTGGTCACGGGCGGTCCTGGAGATTCGTTGTTCATTACGATGCACTTCTCAGTCCAGGGTAATGGACCTAGACAGGCGCGTGAACCCCTTATGGAACTGTCCTGGATGCCGAGATGCCGAGCGGAGGGAGCCGACATCGGAGTCGACACCCTTTCGGCCTCGCCCGGGTGCGGGGCGAGGCCGAACGGTAGGGAAACGAATCTTCAGAGATCTTCGGCCGGCGGCCGGACGTTACTTCACGTCGACGTAGTCGCCGGTCGCCGTCGTGGCGCCGGTGGTGGCGTTGGTGGCGAACGAGTAGCGGTAGTAGCCGTCGACGGTGGCCTTGGTGGTGGTCTTGAGGGCGCCGCCGATGCCGGCGGTGATGGTCTTGAGGGTGGTGTAGGTGGTGCTGCCCTTCTTGCGGAACTGCAGCTGCACCTTCTGCGACGCGTAACCCGCGTACGTGCCGGTGTTCCAGTTGGCGCGCGTCAGCTTGCCGGTGACGGTGATGGTCTTGCCCTTCTTCACCGGCTCCGGGGTGGCGTTGACGGTCAGCTTGGACGCCTTCTTGATCTTGGTGGTGGCGACGTTGTCGTCGATGCTGGCGTTCGCGGAGAGGTCGAAGCCGCCGAGGAACAGCTTCCAGGTGCCGGCGGCACCGTTGTTCTTCAGGTCGGTGGCCGCGTCGATGTTGAAGACGGCCTTGCAGCTGTAGACGCCGGTCTGGGTGGTCGACTCGACGCAGTTGGGGTCGTCGTCGGTGTCCAGTTCGCCGGTGATGCCGGCCGCGCTGGAGCTGTCGGTGCCCTGCCAGAGGGCGGCCACCGTCAGCGCGACGCCGTTGTCGCTGGTGGCGGTGTAGGTGGCGGTGACGGACTTCTTGGTGGTGGTACCGAGGACGATGTCCTTGCCGCCGTTGACGACGCCCTTCGAGAACTTGATGTTCCCCTGCGCGTCCTTCGGGTGAACGGTCTTGGCGGAGAAGGAGGCGAGTCCATCCTGCGCGCCGGAATGTTCCGCCGCCTGAGCGGCCACCGGCACAGCGAGTGCGGACAGGACGACCGCGCCGGAGAGAACGGTGGCCGCGACACGTATGCGCATGTGAATCTCCTGGGATCGCGAAAGGTCCGCCGGGGTCTCGCCCCGCCGGGCCATGGACCCACGCAGCGTACAAATCGGATGGAGAACCCTTGAAGATCCTTTGTGCAATAAGTGTGTAACGGCATACTTTTGACAAGCATTCAGCACTCGCAGGCTCGTCTGCCCGGCCAGGGCTACTAGTCGCGGAACAGGTGGCGGCCGCCGGAGAGTGTGGTCGGGAGGGGCGAGCCGTAGTCGGTCTCTGCATATCCCCGTCTCCATACGCGTCCGGCCCCCATGGCAGCTACCGCACCACGCGGCGACGTGCCCACCTGCACCGCTCACCCGCGAAAAGTTGGGTCGGCGTCCTGCTCGCCGAGGAGGAGTTCGTCCCCGCTGGGGAAGCGGGCGGTGCCGCCCTTCTCCCAGGTGAGCACGATCGCCAGGCCGCCCATCGGTCCCCGGGCGGCCGTCGCCGTCTTCACCCTGCGCCACTGTCCCTCGTAACCGATCACGTCACCGGGGACGACGACGGCCGCGCGCTTCGTCGGGACGCTCAATCGGTCCCGGCGCGACGGACGCGGTCCAAAGGGGTGTCCCACTCGATGCCACCCCCTTGCGGGCGGATGTACGCGGTGCGGCTGATGACCCGTCCGGTGTCCTTGAGGCGTTCCTCGATCACGCCCTGAAGCTCGCCGGTGCGTCCCGAGACACCGTCCTCGACGAGCGTGCCCTGCGGGTACGGCAGGGTGCCGTGATCGACCATCGTT
>NZ_JAEKKT010000045.1 GCF_019510245.1 Streptomyces sp.
GCACGGGCCGCGGCGGCGATCACACCGGGCAGGCTGATGTGGCCGCCGCGGACCGGCGCGCCCGCGGGAGTGTGCGTTCAGCAGCTGCTGGTCCAGATGTGCGAGTCTCCCCGGTCGTTGGCTGCCGCGTTGTACGGCACCTCCTGCCCGGGGCTCAGGCAGATGGTGACACCGCCGCCCTGCCAGGCACTGGCGTACACCTTGACGTGGTCCTTGATGCCCGGGCCCGAGATGCCGTGGTTGGCCCACGAGCTGTCCTCGTCCGCGATGTTGCTCTCCCACCAGCCGTCGTCGCCGGTCCAACCCACCGACAGGCCGCCGTAGTTGGCGTCGGTGTAGGCGCAGAAGCTCCCCTGGCCGCAGGGTGCGGCGGCCTGGGCCGTGCCCGGTACGACGGCCAGGGCGGTGCCGGCGGCGAGGAACAGTCCGGCCGCGGTGATGAAGGTCTTGCGCATGATGTCGATCCCTTCGATGTGGTGTTGGTGAGGTGACAGGAAAGAGCCTCAGAGGCCGTGCCGCGCGGAGTACCGCAGCCCGTGGTCCCGCAGCCGCCGGTGCTCGGCGATCACGTCGGCGTACTCGGCGCGCAGCTCGGCGGCGTACCGCTTCTCCAGCCGGGCACCGGTCCGGGCGAGGTCCGTGCGCCGCACGCACCGTGCCTCGGCCACGGCGAACCGCTGTTGCAGGGCGGTCGCTTCCCGTGGAGTGAGGCCACGGGCCCGGCGCTGCCACGCACTGCGCAGCTCCCCGGGGCTGTCGGCCTGCTGTACGGGGGCGACACAGCGCGACCAGCGGGCGAGCGCGGCCCGGTGGACGGGGTCCTGGGTCACCCGCCGGTGAGCGGCGGCAGCGAGGTTGTTGACCGTGACCTCGGTGCGGAACCAGCGGTCCAGGTCGCCGTAGAGGGCCCGCTGTGCCTCGGCCAGACAACCGTCGCTGTTCGCCTGGACGACCAGTCCGGTGGCCGTGCGGGTGGACAGCTCACGGTGCCCGGTGCCGAACAGGGCGTCGGACAGGCGCTGTTGCTCCTTGGAAGCGCCGGCCTCCTGCTGCCGCGAGCTCCGCTCCACCGGGATGCCGAACCCGTGCCGGGCCGCCCAGCCGGGATCGTCGATCCCGTACGGGAACTCCCGCCGCGGAGCGGCTCCCCGGCCCTGCCCGTCGCCGCCGTCGGCACGCGCCGTTACCTGGCGCTCCGTCAGACACCGTCGCACAAGCGTGGATTCGGCGCTCTTCAGCAGATCGTCCTGCGCGCGGACGGACCGCGGTACGGAACCCGGTGCGCTCCCGTCGCCGCCGTCCGAGCAGCCGCCCACCAGGGTGGCCGCACACACGGACAGCGCCACTGCGGAGACAAACCTCGAAGCCCGCACCGCGGACACCCCCGTCCTTCGCCCGCCCGTAAAACCGCGGCGGGCTCAGCCGTTCCGACTCCTCGTCGGCTCGCCATCCAGTACAGGGGAGGGCGGGACGGCTGTGATCCTCGGAAGTCATAGGGCGGGTCGTGCGGGCGATGCGTGATTGACGCCCCCGCGCCCCCTGCCTACCGTCGCCCCAACACGTCTGAACAGGCAGGTCGACGATGACAGACTCCTCGGGATCCCCCGACAGCAGATCCACCGCCCGGCAGCTCCAGGTGGAGACCCATGGGCTGGACGTGATCGGCGACGCAGAACGCAAGGGCACCCCGCGGACGCTGTTCTGGCCGTGGTTCGGCGCCAACGTGTCCATCCTCGGCCTGAGTTACGGCTCCTTCGCGCTGGGCTTCGGGATCTCCTTCTGGCAGGCGCTGGTGGCCGGCGTGATCGGGATCGTCTTCTCGTTCCTGCTGTGCGGCTTCGTCGCGGTCGCCGGCAAGCGGGGCTCCGCGCCGACGATGGTGCTCGGCCGTGCCGCCTACGGGGTGCGCGGCAACCGCCTTCCGTCGGTGGTCTCCTGGGTGCTCACCGTCGGCTGGGAGACCGTACTGTGCGCCCTCGCCACCCTGGCCACGGCGACCGTCTTCGGACGGCTCGGCTGGGGCGGCGGCACCAAGACCCAGGTGATCGCCCTGATCGTGGTCGCGGGGCTCACCGTCGTCGGCGGGGTGATGGGCTTCGACCTGATCATGCGGCTCCAGACCGTGATCACCGTGGTGACGGGCGTACTGACCGTCGTCTACGTCGGGCTGGTCGCCGACCACATCCACTGGAGCTCCGTGAGTGCCCTCCCGGCGGGCTCCGCCCAGGAGTTCATCGGCGCGCTGGTCTTCATGATGACCGGCTTCGGTCTCGGCTGGGTCAACGCCGCCGCCGACTACTCCCGCTATCTGCCCCGCACTTCGTCGAGCCGGGCCGTGGTCGGCTGGACCACCTTCGGCGCGTCCGTGGCCCCGCTGCTCCTGCTGGTCTTCGGGCTGCTGCTGGCCGGGTCGTCCACCGAGCTCAGTCAGGCCGTCGCCGCCGACCCGATCGGCGCGCTCACCACCATCCTGCCCACCTGGTTCCTGGTGCCCTTCGCCGTCGTCGCGGTGCTCGGCCTGGTCGGCGGCGCGGTCCTCGACATCTACTCCTCGGGTCTCGCCCTGCTCTCGGCGGGCCTCAGGATCCCGCGCCCGCTGGCGGCGCTCGTCGACGGTGTCCTGATGATCGCGGGCTCGATCTACATCGTGTTCTTCGCCGACGACTTCCTGGGCCAGTTCATGGGCTTCCTCACCACCCTCGGCGTTCCCATCGCCGCCTGGTGCGGCATCATGCTCGCCGACCTCTCCCTGCGCCGCCGTGACTACGACGAGGCCGACCTCTACCGTCCGAGCGGCCGCTACGGCGACGTGCCGCCCACCCCGCTGATCCTGACGGTTCTCGCCACCGCCCTCGGCTGGGGGCTGGTCACCAACTCGGCCGCGAGCTGGCTGGACTGGCAGGGCTATCTCCTCGACCCCTTCGGTCTCGGTGGCAAGTCCGGCGCCTGGGCCTACGCCAACCTCGGGGTCCTGGCCGCCCTGGCCCTCGGCTTCCTCGGCACGCTGGCCTTCGGCCGCGGGCGGGTCCGCGCACAGGAGGGCGCCGTATGACGACCGGTGTGCTGGCCGTCATCGACATGCAGCGCGTGTTCGCCGAGCCCGGCAGTCCCTGGGCCACCCCTCGTTTCGCCGAGGCTGCGGCAGGCGTACGGCGGCTGCTGCCGGCCTTCGCCGAACGGGTCACGTTCACCCGCTTCGTGGCCCCCGACCGGCCCACCGGCGCCTGGCGGGCGTACTACGCGCGGTGGGCCTTCGCCCTGCAGCCGCCGGACGCCCCGCTGTGGCGGCTCACCGACGAGTTCGCCGACCGGGCACCGCACATCATGGACGCGACCACCTTCGGCAAGTGGACCCCCGAACTCGCCACCCGGGTCGGCCCCGAGGGCCGCCTGGTCCTGGCCGGTGTCAGCACCGACTGCTGCGTCCTGTCCACGGCCCTCGCCGCCGTCGACGCGGGCGTCGAGACCCTGGTGGTGTCCGATGCCTGCGCGGGCGTCGACGACGACTCCCATGCCAGGGCGCTGGACGTGATGGCGCTGTACGGGCCGCTGGTCCGGGTCGTCACCGTGGATCAACTGATCAGAAACTGAAGGCACTTGGCGATATCCGGTTGGTACCGGGCAGCGCCCGGCCGTGTTGAATCGCTCGTAGCGCATCGCGAACGGACGGCTCCCACACGCCAGGAGGCATCGTGGCCGCCGCACCCGAGACCGGCCGGGAGATCATCGAACGGGCCGTGGCCCTCAGGCCCGCGCTCGCAGGCCAGGCGGAGACCCCTTCGGCCTCGGCACCCAGCATGTACGAGCCTCTCCTGCGGCGGGTCGGCTGCGACACGCTCGGTCTGCCCTCGGAGCACATCGCGCTGATTCCCTGACGTCCCGAACGCATGCTCTGGGCACGCTCGGGTACGCGAGCAGCACCGCGCCCCGGGCGATCATGTCCGCGGGCGGGCCGCACGACCGCCGCTACCAGGG
>NZ_JAEKKT010000046.1 GCF_019510245.1 Streptomyces sp.
GAGATGAGGATGTCGCGGTTGTAGACGTGGCTGAGTTCGTGGGCGAGGACGGCCCGCAACTCGCGCTCGGTCAGGATCTGCAGGATCCCGTCCGTCGCGCACACCGCCGCGTGGCGGGGGTTGCGGCCGGTCGCGAAGGCGTTGGGCGCCCCGGTCGGTGAGACGTAGAGCCGCGGCATGGGCTGGCGGGCCGAGGTGGCCAGCTCGCGCACGATGCGGTACATCGCGGGCTGCTCCGCCTCGCTGACGGGCCGGGCGGCCATGGCGCGCAGCGCGAGCCGGTCGGAGTTGAAGTAGCTGAAGGCGTTGATCCCGAGGGCGAGGACGAGCCCGATCACGAGCCCTTGCGAGCCGGCGATCAGCCCACCGCCCACGATGAGCAACGCCCCGAGCGCGCCGAACAGGACGGCGGTCTTGAGTCCGTTGGTGAAGCCGTGCATGTCAGGTCAACGAACAGACCGCGGCCGGTCGTTCCCGGGACGTGACGCACCCCGCAGCCGGGCGCCTCTGGCCAACTGGGGCAGATCTGGTTGACTCCGGGACATGTCGGCCATCGACCATCTCGTGCACGCGAACCAGGCCTACACGAAGGACTTCCCCGGCCCGCGGCCGCTTCGTCCGAAGCTCCGGCTGGCCGTCGTCGCCTGCATGGACTCCCGCTTGGACCTGTTCGGCGCGCTCGGCCTGGAGATCGGCGACGCCCACCTGATCCGCAACGCCGGCGGCATCCCCACCGACGACGTGCTGCGCTCGCTCGCGCTGAGCCAGCGCGCCCTCGGCACGCGGGAGATCGTGATCGTCCATCACACCGAGTGCGGGATGGACGGCTTCGACGACGAGGCGTTCCGCCGCGAACTGGCCGAGGAGTCGGGCGTGACGCCGACCTGGCAGGTCGAGGGGTTCACCGACGTCGAAGAGGCCATGCGGCGCTCGATCCGGACGGTCCGCGAATGCCCGTGGTTGCCGCATCGGGACACCATCCGCGGGTTCGTCTTCGACGTGGCGACGGCGCAGCTGCGCGAGGTCGAGTAGCCGGTCGGTTACGCGCTGAGCTGCCAGCGGAAGGACTGCATCAGCTGGTCGACCCGGCGGTCCAGCTCGTCCCGACCGACACCGACGACGAACTCGGCCAGCAGCGCGAGGCGGTGATCGCCGGGCGCCGGCATGACGTAGCGGCGGGTGCCCGGCGTGAAGAACTCCTCGACGAGCTCGAACGCCGACGCCCCCGGGGCGACCTCGCGGATCTCGAGGTCCTCGTCGTCGTCCAGCATGCCGACGGTCAGGGCGCCGGTCGCCTCCTCGAGGTCCGCCCCGATCACCACCGTGCTCAGCACCGCGAGCAGCGGGGCACCGGCGACGTCCTCGGGCAGCCCGGCCTCGGCGGGGGACACGACCAGCCAGTCCCGGCAGTCCATCTCGAACGCCGGCAGCACGAGATCGCGGGAATTGCGGTCGTCGCGGCTCGCGTCGGCCATGTCCGCTCGCTCCCTCTCGGTGGGACAGGTCGAGGGGGTTGTACCCGCCGAAGGACCCGCCTTCACCACGCGCGCCCGACCGATTGGACGTCCGCCCGGTAAAAAGTGCGGCAAGTGAGGCAGCCCACGGGCGCGGACGGCGCTTGTAAACGTAATATGAACCGGTTGCCGCCACGGCCGGGCCGACCGGTGTGAGGCGCCGTTCCGAAAGCGCGGAGGCGCAGTCCCCTGATGAGCAAGCCGCAATGAGCAAGAGCGTCCAGCAGCTGGACCAGGTCGTCATCCGCATCGCCGGTGACTCCGGTGACGGTATGCAGCTCACCGGTGACCGGTTCACGCAGGAGACCGCGGTCTTCGGCAACGACCTGTCGACGCTGCCGAACTTCCCGGCCGAGATCCGGGCGCCCCAGGGCACGCTGGCCGGCGTCTCGTCCTTCCAGCTGCACTTCGCCGACCACGACATCCTCACGCCGGGCGACCGGCCGGACGTCCTCGTCGCAATGAACCCGGCCGCGCTGAAGGCGAACCTCGGGGACGTCCCCAAGGGCGCGACGCTGATCGTCGACACCCACGACTTCACGACTCGCGCGCTCGCCCGCGTCGGCTGGAACTCCAACCCGCTCGAGGACGGCACGCTCGACGGCTTCACCGTCCACGCCATCGAGCTCACCCAGCTGACCCTCGACGCGTTGGCGGGCACCGAGCTCTCCCGCAAGGACGCCGGCCGCTCGAAGAACATGTTCGCCCTCGGCCTGCTCTCGTGGATGTACTCGCGCCCGACCGAGGGCACGCTGAACTTCATCCGCACCAAGTTCGCCAACAAGCCCGACATCGCCGACGCGAACATCGCCGCGTTCAAGGCGGGCTGGAACTACGGCGAGACGACCGAGGCGTTCGCGGTCTCCTACGAGGTGAAGCCGGCGGTCATCCCGGCCGGCACGTACCGCAACATCTCCGGGAACCTGGCGCTGGCGTACGGCTTGATCGCCGCGGCGCAGCGGGCGAACCTGCCGCTGTTCCTGGGCGCGTACCCGATCACCCCGGCGTCGGACATCCTGCACGAGCTGTCGAAGCACAAGCGCTTCAACGTGCGCACCTTCCAGGCCGAGGACGAGATCGCCGGCATCGGCGCCGCGCTCGGGGCCGCGTTCGGCGGAGCGCTGGCGGTCACGACGTCCTCCGGCCCCGGCATCGCTCTGAAGGGCGAGACGATCGGCCTCGCGGTCTCGCTCGAGCTGCCGCTGGTCATCTGCGACATCCAGCGCGGCGGCCCGTCCACCGGCCTGCCGACCAAGACCGAGCAGTCCGACCTCCTGCAGGCCATGTACGGCCGCAACGGCGAGGCGCCGGTGCCGATCGTGGCCGCGCAGTCGCCCGGCGACTGCTTCGACGCCGCCGTCGAGGCGGCCCGCATCGCGCTCACCTACCGCACGCCGGTGTTCCTGCTGTCCGACGGCTACCTCGCCAACGGCTCCGAGCCGTGGCGAGTACCGGAAGTGGACGACCTGCCCGACCTCTCGGTGGAGTTCACGACCCAGCCCAACGGCGAGGGCGCCGAGGACGGCACGTTCCTGCCCTACCTGCGCGACCCCGAGACCCTGGCCCGTCCGTGGGCGGTGCCGGGCACGCCGGGGCTCGAGCACCGCATCGGCGGCATCGAGAAGGCCGACCGCACCGGCAATATCAGTTACGACCCGGACAACCACGACTTCATGACCCGCACCCGGCAGGCGAAGGTCGACGGCATCGCCCGCTCGCTGGCGCCGCTCGAGGTGGACGACCCGGACGGTGACGCGCGGGTGCTCGTCCTCGGCTGGGGGTCGACCTACGGGCCGATCGGCGCCGCGTGCCGCCAGGTCCGGGCGGCCGGCGCGTCCATCGCCCAGGCGCACCTGCGCCACCTCAACCCGTTCCCGGCCGACCTCGGCGACCTGCTCGCCCGCTACGACAAGGTCGTCATCCCGGAGATGAACCTCGGGCAGCTGGCCACGCTGATCCGCGCGAAGTATCTCGTGGACGCGATCAGCGTCACCCAGGTGCGTGGCCTGCCCTTCAAGGCGGACGAGCTCTCCGAGATGCTGCTCGGCGTCATCCATCAGGGAGTGATCCACCAGTGACCGACCTCGGACTCAAGCCGAAGGACTTCAAGACCGACCAGGAGGTCCGGTGGTGCCCGGGCTGCGGCGACTACGCGATCCTGGCCGCCGTCCAGGGCTTCATGCCCGAGCTGGGCGTGGCGCGGGAGAACATCGTGTTCATCTCCGGCATCGGCTGCTCGTCGCGCTTCCCGTACTACATGAACACCTACGGCATGCACTCGATCCACGGCCGGGCGCCGGCGATCGCGACCGGGTTGTCGACGTCGCGTCCCGATCTGTCGGTGTGGGTGGTCACGGGCGACGGCGACGCGCTGTCGATCGGTGGCAACCATCTGATCCACGCGCTGCGCCGCAACGTGAACCTCAAGATCCTGCTGTTCAACAACCGGATCTACG
>NZ_JAEKKT010000168.1 GCF_019510245.1 Streptomyces sp.
CCTCCCGCCCCCAATCGCTGCACGAGTGGCAGGACTTCAGCCATCGGTTGCATGAGGCGGGGCATCAGCCGTATTGCCTGGTGTGGCCCTGAGCTGGGGCTTCTTGCGGATCGGGCGGGGTCTTCGGGCCTCGCCCTTTTGGGTGCCGGGAGGGGCCGTCAGGCGGCCAGGGCGCACCCGCACCCGGCGGCCTCCCAGGGCAACAGCCGGTCGATGTTCGCTCAGCTTCTCCCCGAAGGCCGCCGGCCCCCGGCTGCTCATCGCCCAGAGGCTGCTGGTCCGGCGGGCCCACCGCCGCAGCGGGTCGCCCGTGTCCACAGGGGTGTGGAAGGGCAGCACCCGGATGCCGTGGGCGTCGACGCTCTTCCATATCTCACCCCTTCGGTCCAGCGCGGTGGGCGGGGCGACCGTCGACGCCCTGGCAACGTCCGAGACACGGTCGGTGTCCTCGACGAGGTCCATGCCCGTCGCGCAGTGCTCGTCAGCCGGTGACGAGGTGGGCGGTGTAGAAGTCGGTGAGCTTGTCGACGGCGGGGTCGATGTACTCCTTCTTGTCGTAGAGGTCGACGTGGCTGGCGCCCTTGATCCAGTGGATCTCCTTGGGGCCGGTGGCGCGCTGGTGGGCCTCGACGGCCATCCAGGCGGTGACGGCGCGGTCGCCGATGATCTGGAGGATGGGGCGGGGACCGATCAGCGGGACGGCGAAGAAGGCGTCGTGGGAGGCCATCCTGTCAATGCTCTCCCAGGCGAGGGTCTTCGCGGAGCGTTCGTGCCGGCCCCGCGGGGTGCAGTAGTACTCGAAGCCTTCGACGCCGTGCCGGCCGCCGAGAGCTCGGGCCTGCTCGGCGGTCTCCGGGAACATGGCCATGGTACCGGGGTCCTCGCCGCGTGCGGCGGCGTTGCGGGCCGCTGCGGCGGCGTCCAGCAGGGCCTGGAAGACGGCCGGGTCCTGGGTGCCGTCGGCGCCGAGACGGAACTGGCGGGCGGGCTCGGCGGTGGACACGGTGGCCACGGCCTTGACGCGGTGGTCGCCGCCGGTGGCGGCCAGCGAGTAGCTGCCCGAGGCGCAGATGCCCAGCAGGCCGATCCGGTCGGCGTCGACGTCGTCGCGGGTGGCGAGGTAGGAGACGGCGGCCTTGAAGTCCTCCACCCGCTGGGCGGGGTCTTCCAGGCCACGGGGCAGGCCGCCGGACTCGCCCTGGTGGGCGGCGTCGAAGGCGAGGGTGACGAAACCGCGCTCGGCCATCCGCCGCGCGTACGTGCCGGAGGTCTGTTCCTTCACACCGGTGCCCGGGTGACCGACCACGAGCGCCGGGCGCGGACCCGACGTCGGCGTGTCGGGGGTGTAGAGGTGGCCGACGAGCGGGATGCCGGCGCTGTCGAAGCTGACGGTGGTCCGGGCCATGGGAGCTCTCCCTGAGACGTGATGACGTGTGTAACGCGCCGGCGCGGCGGACTCGGGGCCCGCGCCCTGCCGGGCACACATCCACGTTCTGCCAGTCTCCGCACGCGCGGGAGAGCCAGGTTTCTGCCTGGGAAAGAACTTGCCCCCTCACCCGTGTGCCGTGACCGTCGCGGCGCACTGACACTTGAGAGCATGACCGCAGACTCCGACTCCCGGGCGCTGGGCGCCTTCCTCAAGGCCCGCCGGGCCCAGCTGACACCGCAGGAGTGCGGCCTTCCCGAGACGGACTCCGCCCGGAAGGTCGCCGGACTGCGCCGTGAGGAGGTCGCCCAGCTCGCCGCCATCAGCGTGGACTACTACACACGACTGGAACAGGGCCGCGTCCGGGCCTCCGTACCCGTGCTGACCACCCTGGCCCGCGCCCTGCGCCTCGACGACGACCAGCAGCGATACCTCTACGAACTCGCCGGCCGAAGCGACGCCCACCCGCGCCGCCGCCGGTCCGCCCAACGCCTGCGTCCGGCCATGCGGCGTCTGCTCGACCAGCTCACCGAAACTCCCGCGCTCGTCCTTGGCAAACGCCTCGACATCCTGGCCTGGAACCCCGCCGCCACAGCCCTCTACACCGACTTCGCCGTCCTCCCGGCGAACCGGCGCAACTACCTGCGGCTGCTGTTCACGAACCCGGTGGTCCGGCAACTGCACCAGGACTGGGCCCACGACGCCCGGGAAGCGGTCGCCGCGCTGCGCATGGAGGCCGCGGCCGATCCCGACGATCCCGACCTCGCCCAGCTCGTCGGCGAACTCTCCGTGCAGGACCCCGACTTCCGCACCTGGTGGGCCGAACACCGGGTCAACAGCGCCAGTTACGGCACCAAGCACTACCGCCACCACCTGGTGGGCGACCTCACCCTCGACTGCGACACCTGGACCAGCCCCGACGGCTCCGGACAGCGACTGATGATCCTGACCGCCGAATCCGGCAGCCCTTCGCACGACGCCCTGCGCATCCTCACCTCATGGACCACCCGGCAGCCGACCAGCGACCGGACGGAGAACCTCCCGCGATGACCACCTGGACACCCGGGGATCTCGCCCTTCTCACAGAGGCCGAATCCCTCGTCCTGACCGCCGGTGACGACGGTCACCTCGGCGTGGGGATCGGTATGGTCCTGGTCGACGGCGAGCTGTACGTCCGCGCCTACCGAGGGGTCCGCTCCAGCTGGTACCAGGCGGCGCGCAGGCACAGCCACGGACAGATCCGGGTCGGGGCCGTCACCCGCGACGTCCTCCTGGACACCCGTGACACCAGACCCGCCTCCGCGATCGACGCCGCCTATCGGAACAAGTACGGACAGGCGGCCGGTGCCCTCGCCGTGAGCCCCGCGGCACACGCCGCCACGATACGGATCGACCCGGCGCCCTCGTCGAAAGGCGCCGCCGACCTGCGGACGGGTGCCGCGCGGGAGGAGGGGACGGCCGCCCGGGCGGCGGGAACGGTCACGGGTGTGGGGGGATCAGGGCCTCGGTGGCGTTGAGCACGATCCGGCGGTCCCTGGCCGGACCGCCGGCCGCCTCCTACGGCAGACGCGTCGAAGTCCCGTGCGGCGAAGTAACGAAATGCCAAGCATGTTCGCATTCACGGCGCCTTCGCTTTCTTCACGGAATGCAATGCGCACATTGCGGCGGGAACGTCCGTCCTCACAGGTCACACCCGATTGATGGGGAGGCATGGAAACGGGCGATTAACTGACGTGTAGCCGACGGGAATCGTCGACTCTGGTGCACTCCTGGTCACTGCCGTACACACACAGCGTCAGGAGGGGCTCATGCCCTTGTTCGCCAGAGCGGCCTGGCCGGGAGACCATCGCGACGAGATCGTCGCAGGGACACTCGTCGCCGCGGTGATCGTCGTCCTCGGGTACGCCTCCGGCATCGGCACACCCCAGCCCTCAACCGTCGACACCGCCGCGCCGCCGTCGGCCGGCCCCTCCGGGGGATCCGCGGCGAGCGGCTCCGGTCCGGTGGACAGCGGCTCCGGTTCCGGCGCGGACTCGGGCGCAGGCTCGGGAGGCATCAGCCTGCCAGGAGGCGGCGGTTACGTCCTTCCGGCGGGCGACGGCACCACCTCCACCGGCGCCGGCGGTCATGGCACGGGCGGTACGGGCAGCACCGGTGACATGCCGATGCCCACCCCTGCCCCCTCCGGCTCGGCCTCGGACTCCCCCACGCCCGCCCCGTCCCCGGTTCCGTCCTCGTCCAACGGCTGCACGACGGGCGAAGTGCGGCTGTTGCGGCCGCTGTTGACCGGCACCGTCAGCCAGGTCACAGGTCTGCTGGACGGCCTGCTCGGCACGGCCGCCTCACCAGCGGCGTCGCCGTCGCCGGCGCCGCCGTCCTCGACCAGGGATCGGTCGTCGGTGTGCGTGGGCCTGGCGCCGTCACCTTCGGTGCTGTCGGAGGTGCTCCCGTGAGAGGCCGGCGCGGTCCCCGACTCGCCCTCGCCGCTCTCCTGGCGTTCGCGGCCCTGCTGTTCGCCGCGCCCGCCGCCTCCGCCCACACCGAACTGACCTCCTCCGCACCGGAGAACGGCGACCGGATCGCGCACACTCCCGCCACGGTCCGACTGACCTTCAGCGAGCAGGTCGAGCTTGCCGACGTCCACATCACCGCGGACCGGAAGCAGCTGAACCTGTCCCGGCCGGCCCACGGCGACGCCGAGGGCAATGTCGTCGAGGTGACCGTCCCGAAGAACACCGGTGCGGACCGGCTCACCCTCATATGGCGGGTGCATGACATGGAGGACGGTCATCCCACGTCGGGGAGCCTGTCCTTCGCGCTGGTGGCGAAGCCCGGGGACTCCGCCGCGTCCGGAGTCGACCAGGCCGACGCGACCGGCGTCCAGGCCGCTCCGCGCCCCTCGGAGTCCGTGTACACCGCCTGGACCGTGACCCGCTGGGTCGGCTACCTCTCGCTCGCCCTCTACGTCGGTGGGCTCGCCTTCTGCGCGCTGCTGTGGCCACAGGGCGCGGGGGACCGCCGTACCCGCCGGCTCCTCACCCTCGCCTGGGCCGCCGGACTCACGGCGAGCCTGCTCGGGCCAGGGCTGCAGGGCGCCTACGGGGCCATGGGCACGCTCGGTGACGTGCTCAAGTCGGCCACCTACACCGACCTGCTGGGCTCGGAGATCGGCATCGTGGCCGCCTGCCGGGTCCTGATGTGGGTGCTGGCCGCGATCGTCCTGGCCGCCCTGCTCCAGGGCGGTGAGCGGGCCGCCCGTTCCCCGGGCTGGCGCGTCGGACTCCTCGCCGTCGCCCTGGGCCTGCTGCGCACGACGGGCATGACCGGGCACAACGCCGAGGGCACGCACCCGGGTTGGGGGGAGGTCGCCGACCTGATCCATCTGCTCGGCGTCTCGCTCTGGCTGGGCGGCCTGGCCCTCCTGCTGATCGGCGTGCTGCCCCGTCGCCGCCCGAAGGAGCTGTCCGCCGCCGTCTCCGGCTACTCCACGCTGGCAGGCGTGTCGGTCACCGCGATCGTGGCGGCCGGATCGGTGCTGACCTGGCAGATCGTCGGTTCCTTCGGCGCACTCGTCGACACCGGGTACGGGCGCCTGCTGCTGCTGAAACTCGCCGTCCTGGCCGTGGTGCTGCTGATCGCCCAGAGCAGCCGCGCCTGGGTGCGAACCCGGCTGGACATCGCCGTCCTGCTGCGTGGCGACCGCGCCACCGTACGGCCCTTCGTCTACTCGGTCGTGGCCGAGACGGGGCTCGTCCTCGCCGTCCTCGCCGCGACGAGTGTGCTGGTCACATCCGCCCCCGGGCGCTGATCGGCACCTTCCCGCACAACCCGCTGTTCCCGCCCCCATCTCGCAAGGAGACGCACCACCATGGGCACTGACATCACTGACAGCACTGACAGCACCACCGCCGCTCCCCCGCCGCGTCACCGGCGCTCCCGGGTCGGCAGCCGGGTGCTGCTGGCCACCGGCGTGGGCGCGGGCGTAGCCGCGGTCGCCTGCCTCGGCCTGCTCCAGGCATCCGCGAGGGCCGCGGCTCCGCAGACCGCCGCGCCCGCGGCCGAGGCACACTCGATGGCGATGGACCAGCCCACCGCGGCCAAGACCACGGCGGCCAAGGCCGCGGACTACACCATCAAGATCACGGGCTACAAGTTCGCCCAGCCGTCCCTGACCGTCAAGGTCGGCCAGACCGTGGAGTGGATCAACGAGGACTCCGTTCCGCACACGGTCACCACCACCAGTGGCCCGGCGAAGTTCGACTCCGGGACGCTGAACAAGGGCGACAGCTGGTCCTACACCTTCACCAAGGCGGGCACCTACGAGTACTACTGCGCCGTCCACCCCGACATGACCGCCTCCATCACGGTGGCCGCCGACAGCGGGGGCGGCACGGGGGGCTCCACCGGCGGTTCGACCGGCGGCAGCACGGGGGGCTCCACCGGCGGTTCCACAGGCGGTTCGACCGGCGGCTCGACCGGCGGTTCCACCGGGGGCAGTACCGGCGGCTCGGCCTCCGGCGGTTCCAGCGGCGGAAGCAGCAGCTCGGGCGGCTCCAGCGGCGGGAGCAGCGGCGGCAGCGGTGACGGCGGCTCCGAGCAGTGCGTCAGCATCCAGCAGGTCCTGCTGCCGATCCTCCAGCACATCGACAAGGCACACCTGGAGGAGTCGCCGGGCCAGCAGATCCAGGACGCACTCCAGCTCGACAGCTACCTCAAGATGCACACCGTGTGGGTCGAATCCATCCTCACTCCGGCCATCAACGGAGTGGGTTCCGTGGGCGACGACACCCTCACCGTGCTTCTGCAGCACATCAACTCCGCCCATCTGGAGGAGTCGCTGAGCCAGCAGGTCACGGACCTCCTCGACCCGGACGCCTACGTCAAGATGCACACCGTGTGGGCCGAGCACTTGCTCGCCCCGACCGAGGACTACGTCACCAACTCCTGCTGACCACGGTCGGCAGGGCGTGGCGGGCCGGCCGAGTCGCAGTCGGCCGGCCCGCCACCCCTCCATTGTCCTTCCCGTCACTCCGCCCGCCCACCGAGGTGCCCGAGATGACCACCAAAGCCCTTCCCACCGCCGTCCTGCCCCCGCCCCCGGCCGGCCCCGACCGGTTGCCGCGCCCCGGCGCCTACACCGCCGCGCCCGACCGCTGCATCGTCGAACTGACCGGCAGGATCGGCCCGTTGGTCACCCTGCGCCGTCGGCTCGTCGCCGCGGACGCCAGCCTCACCGTCACGCCGGAGCCTGAACACTGGGCGCTGAGCCTGGAGCTGACCGGGCGCCCGCTGCACGGAGCGCGGTTCACCTTCGTCAGCACGACCGTCGCGTCGGAGGACCACGGTTCCCGGCTGAAGGCGGTCGGAAATCTCGCCCTGCGGGACGGGCCCCCCACCCCGGCCGTGCTGACCCTGCGCGTCGTCGAGCGCACGGACGACGCGCTCCTCGTCCTCGGCGTCCTCCGCCTGCCGTACCGTCCGCTGCACCGCGCGACCGGCCTGACCCTCCCCCGCACCCGCCCCGCAGACCGCGTCCGTCTGCTCGTCGCCGCGGAGTTCACATGCCCCGCCTGACCGCCTTGACCGCCCGGAACGCCCTGCGCGCCGTCCTGACCGGCCTGCTCCTCACGGCAGCGGGCGTCGTTCTGCCCGCCGCCATGGCACGGGCGACGACGACGCACCAGATCGTCATGTCCGGCTACGCCTTCAGCCCGCGCTCCCTCACCGTCACCGCCGGGGACACCGTCACCTGGGTCAACCGGGACCAGGCCCCGCACAACGTGAAGACCGTCTCCGGCCCCGCCTCGTTCCAGTCCTCGATGCTGAACAGGGGCGGCGTCTTCAGCCACACGTTCAGCGCACCGGGGACGTACGACTACGAGTGCACGGTGCATCCCGGCATGACCGCCGTGCTCGTCGTCAAGGCCGCGGCCCCCGCCACCCCCGCCCCCAGCAGCCACCCCACCGCCCACCAGCACGCCGCCTCCGCCCCGGCCGCTCTGCACACCACCGAGCCCCGGTCCACGGCCCCCGCCGCACCGGCCGCTCACGCCGACCGCAGCGGCAAGGCCGCAGCGCCCGGCACGGACGACCGGCCCTCCCCCTCACCCTCTCCCACCGCCATCGGAACACCCACCACTGTGGACACACGGACCACCGCCGCCACGGCCCGTCCCCTCGACCCGTTGCTCATCCTCACCGGCGTCGTCGCGGGGGTCGCGGTGCTGTGCCTGCTCCTGGTCGGCTCCCGCTCCGCCGCCCTGCCCCGACGCGACGAATCGGACCCGACGTCGGCCGCATGAGGCAGGGCATCGGCCGCACTGCGCGGCTTGGCGCCGAGCCAGAGTTTCCTGCGGATCGGGCGGGGCCTTCGGCCCCGCCCTTCGCGGTACCGGCGAGGGACGGTGGCTCCGAGTTCCGTGACGGACACGGCGATCACGACCTCACCCAGCGCGGACCACAGCGCGCAGAGCCGTCGCGCTCCTCGACATCGCGCTCCTGCCCGGCGCCCGTCGATTTCGCTACAAGTTCCGAAATTATTCGTGATGGCTCGGCCACGCCCGTGCAACACGGCGTTCGTAGCTTCGCAGTCAGCGATAACGCTGCTTTCCCGCGAAATCCAGGAGCCCCCGAATGTCCCTCCCCTCCAGACGCGGTGCCCTGAAGCTGACCGCCGGCCTGGCGCTGCTCGGCGCCGGCGCCCTCACCGGTTGTGGCCGTGGGGACGCGACCACGGCCGCCAAGTCCTCCGCCACGCCCATCGACGACTCCCCGGCCACCGGCACCCTGAACGTCTGGGCCGCCCAGGGCGACGCGGACGTTTTGGACAAGGTCATCACGCCGTTCAAGACCGCGAACCCGAAACTCACGGTGAAGTTCACGCTGATCCCGAACGCCGAGTACTACACGAAGCTCCAGTCGGCGATCGCCGCGGGCAAGGGACCGGACGTCGCCCAGTTCTTCCCGGAGTCCCAGGCACAGTTCCTCGACCCGTCGATCCTGCGGGCCGTGCCGGACGATCTGGTCGACCCCCGGTCCTTCTTCACCAGCCTGTGGGACGCCGGTGTGGTCAAGGACGTCGCCTACACGGTCCCCTGGTACGCGTACACCTACGCACTCGTCTACCGCTCCGACCTCGCGAAGAAGGCAGGCGTCACGGCGCCGACGACCTGGGCGGGGATGGTGCCCTTCCTCAAGGCGCTCCAGGGCGCCGGGGCGGCGCACGGACTGGGGGCCGACATCGGCTGGGACGTCTTCAACGGCCAGGACGCCGCCATGTACGCCTGGCAGGCGGGCGGCTCGCTGCTCTCCGGCGGGAAGTGGACGCTCGACACCCCGGCCATGGCCGACGCGCTCACGTACAACGCGTCGTTCTTCACCTCCAAGGTCGCCGACACGAGCGGACCGACCTTCCTGGACGCGCAGCCGTACTTCGTGTCCGGCAGGACGGCCATGATGATCACCGGCCCGTGGGTCGTCGGACAGCTCGACGCCGCTGCGAAGAAGACCGGCTGGACCGCGTCCCATGTCGCCACCGCCCCGCTGCCGGCGGGCTCCTCGGGCAACGTGTCGTTCTCGGCGGGCGGCACCTGGGGCGTACTCGCCGACGCCGGCAACGCCGACGCGTCGTGGAAGTTCGTCCGGTATCTCACGAAGCCCAGCACCCAGGTCGCGCAGTACAAGGCGTACAGCTCGCTGCCGGCCGTCGTCTCCGCCTGGGACGACCCGTCCATCAAGGGCCAGCCGCTGCTCGACGCCTTCCTGACCCAGCTGAAGAACACGCGGGCGTTCCCGCAGGTGAGCACCTGGCAGCAGGTCGCCACCCGGCTGGGCAAGGAGATGGAGGCCGTGGCCAAGGGCACCGAGAGCGCGGCGAAGGCGGCGGCGAACGTGCAGGCCTACGCCGAGAGTCTCGGCACGGGAGCGCAGTGAGGACCCGCCGGACGGCCGTCGGCTGGCTGTTCCTCGCGCCGTTCGCCCTGCTCTTCCTGCTCTTCACGGCCGTCCCCGCCCTCTCCGCGCTCGGCTTCAGCCTCACCGACCTGCGCGGCTCGGACCTGCGGCATCCGCTCGCCGTCAACTTCACCGGTCTGGACAACTACGTCCGGCTGTTCCAGGACGACAGTTTCCTGAGGGACATCCTCAACACCGCGCTGTTCGTGGCCGTAGGCGTTCCGCTGACCATGGCGGCCGGGTTCGCGCTGGCCCTCGCCCTGGACTCCGGCATCCGGCGGCTGCGCGGCACGTTCCGCACGGTCTTCTTCGCACCGGTCGTCACCAACGTCGTGGCGATCGCGCTGATCTGGCGGTACGCCTTCAACGAGAACGGCACCGTCAACAGCGTGCTCGCCGCCGTCGGCCTGGCCGGGCCGAACTGGCTGGACGACACCCACCTGGCCATGCCCGTGGTCATCGCGCTCGGCGTCTGGCGCAACTTCGGCACGGCGATGGTGCTGTTCCTCGCCGGGCTGCAGGCGATCCCGCGGGACGTGTACGAGGCGGCCGCCCTCGACGGGGCCGGCCGATGGCGGCAGCTCAGGCACATCACCCTGCCGATGCTGATGCCCACCACCCTGATGGTGTCCGTGCTGCTGACCGTCTTCTACCTCCAGGTGTTCGACGAGCCGTATCTGCTCACCGACGGCGGCCCGCTCGGTTCCACCGAGTCGGTCGCGCTGTACACCTACCACCAGTTCGGTGTGGGCGAGCTGGGCGTGTCCTCGGCCGCGTCCTTCGTGATGATCGTCCTCGTCGCCCTGGTGAGTGCCGTCCAGTTCCGACTGCTGAGGCCCCGCTCATGACCGCCGTAGCCACGTACCAGAGCGCCGACACCACCGCCGCCGACCGGGCCGCCGTACGCCGCCGGTCCCTCTCCCAGCCCCTGCTCTACGGCGCGCTGCTGCTGTGCGCGCTGCTCACGCTGCTGCCGTTCGTGTGGGTGGTCAGCGGCTCGCTGCGCAGCCTCGACGAGATCCGCGCCGACCCCGGCGCCTGGCTCCCGCACCACGCCACCCTCGACAACTTCGTCCGGCTGTTCCGGACGCAGGGCTTCGGCCGGTTCCTGGTCAACAGCATCGTCGTCGCGGTCATGGTGGTCGCCGGGAACGTGGTGGCCGCTTCGGCCGCCGGATACGCCCTCGCCAAACTGGACTTCGCGGGCCGGCGGCTCACGTTCGGCGCGGTCATGGCGGCGATGACGGTGCCGGTCACCTCGGTGTTCATCACCCAGTTCGTGATCACCGTCGACATGGGGCTGGCAGACACCCTCACCGGTATCGCGCTGCCCTCCATGGCGCTGCCGCTGTCGGTGTTCATCATGCGCCAGTACGCTCTGTCGATCCCCGACGAGCTGCTGGAAGCCGCCCGGATCGACGGCGCGGGCGAGTTCCGGATCTTCTTCCGGATCTTCCTGCCGCTGGCCGGTCCCGCGGTCGCGACGATCACGATCATGTCGTTCCTGTACTCGTGGAACAACTTCATCTGGCCGCTCGTCGTCGCCCAGAGCATGTCGACCTACACGCTCCCGGTGGGCCTCGCCGCCACCAGCCAGGCCGCCGCGCACGTCACCGACTACGGTCTGCTGCTGGCCGGCGCGATCGTGGTGATGCTGCCGGTGCTGGCGCTCTTCCTGTGCCTCCAGCGGTACTTCGTGCAGGGCATCGCGGGAACGGGGATGCGGTGATCACGACGGACATGGTGCGGGCCCCGGCGGGCACGGTCATCGGGCGCCGTGCGGGCAGGGTCCGGCGCTTCCTCGGCATCCCGTACGCCGAAGCGCCCGTCGGCACCCGGCGGTTCGCGCCGCCGGTCGCGCGCGGCCGGTTCGCCGAGCCGTACGACGCGTCCCGCCACGGCCCGACCGCGCAGGCGGTGCCGCTGTCGGCGACGACCACGATCCCAGAACCGTCCGTGCCGGGTGACGACGTGCTGAACCTGGGCGTCGTGGCCCCGGTCGACGCCGAGCACTGCCCGGTCCTGGTGTGGATCCACGGCGGCGGCTTCCTCGCGGGGAGCCCGGCGAGCCCCTGGTACGACGGGCGTTCCTTCGCCCGCGACGGGGTCGTCACCGTGACGGTCGGATACCGGCTGGGCGTGGACGGATTCGCGCCGCTGGACGGCGTACCGGCCAATCTCGGGCTGCGCGACATCCTGCTCGCTCTCGACTGGGTACAGGAGAACATCGCCGCGTTCGGCGGCGATCCGGGACGGGTCACCCTCGCCGGGCAGTCGGCCGGGGGCGCGGCGGTGCTGGCGCTGCTGTCGTCACCGGCCGCCCGGGGGCGCTTCGAGCGGGCGGTGAGCATCTCGGGCGGCTTCTTCGAGGTGGGAAGGGACACCGTCCACGGCTTCCTGGAACGACTCGGGGGCCGGTTCGGTGGGCCGGCGACGAGGGAGGGATTCAGCGCGATCGGCGTGGCACAACTGCAGGAGGCTGTAAGAGATGTGAGAGGCGAGGAGGCGCTGGTGCTCGGGCCGGTCACGGGTGACGACATTCTGCCGGTGCCCCTCGCCCAAGGGCTCACCGGGCACGGGCTGGACGTACCGCTCCTGCTCGGGGCGACCGGTGACGAGTTCGACGGCGGCGTCCCGGCGGAGTTCACGCGCGTCACGGACCGGACGGCGCGGCCCGCCGGCGCGACGGGCGCCGGGCCGCGGCCGGCCCGCGCCACGGGCACCCGGGTCACCGACACCCTCTTCCGCGCCGCCTGCCCGCGCGTGGCACGCCTCCGGCGCAAGGCCACCGCCGGCACCTGGCTGTACTCCTTCGAATGGCCCTCCCCGACCACCGGCGGCGCCACGCACTGCATCGACATCCCGTTCTTCTACGACGTCCTCGACGCACCGGGCGTCAGGGCGGCACTCGGCCCGCAGCCGCCCCGGGAGCTGGCCGCGCTGATGCACGCGGATCTCGTCGGGTTCGTGCACGGACGACGGCCGTCCTGGACACCGGCCACCGGGGAGCCGGGCGATACGGCACGCGAGTACGGCCGCCCCGGCGCCGCGCCCGCCGCCGACATCACGGGCGGGTACGACCCCGTGGTCCCGGCGGCAGCGGCGGAGGCGTACTGATGTCGGGGATGAACCAGAGCGCGGTACGCCGGGTCAACACCTCCGTGATCCTGCGGGCGCTGGCGGTGTCGGCCGGGCCGACGACGCTCACCGCCCTGGCCGAGCGGACGACGCTGTCACGGCGCACCATAGAGCTGATCCTGGACTCCCTCCTGACGGCCGGATGGGTGGCCGAACTCGACCGGATACCCACCCGGGGCTGCGCGGGCCGGCCCGCGCGACGCTACGAACTGCGGGCCGAGCACGCCCTGCTGGCGGCGGCTCAGATCACCACGGAGAACGTGTCCGCGGTCGTCGCCGATGTGCGCGGCCGTATCGTCGGCCGCGCACACCGCCCGCTGCGCTCCTACCTGGACCCGCGGGCCTCGCTCGACGACGCGGCGACGCTGGTGCGCGAAGCGCTGGAGGACGCGGGCGGATCGGTCGAGCGGCTGCGCGCCGGTGCGCTGGCGAGCGGTGGCGCGATCGACGACGACGGAGTGGTGCGGCGGCTCGTGCACACGACCCGGTGGGAGGGCGTGGATCTGCCCGCGGAACTCACGCGCCGGATCGGGGTGCCCTGGTTCGCGGACAACGACTCCAACCTCGGCGCCCTGGGGGAGCGTTGGCGCGGCGTGGCCGGTGACCACGACAACGTCGTATGGGCGGTGCTCGGCAACCGGACCGGCCTCGGCATCCTCATCCGGGGATCGGTGCACCGGGGCCTCGACGGAGCGGCCGGCGAGATCGTCGAGGCGGTGTCGATGCCGACGGACTCGGTCGCGCACCGGCCGGTCGCCTGGCTCACCTCACCGGAGCCGGACCGCCGCGCCATCGCGCTGGGCCGCTTCGAGGCCGCCCGGGCGGGCGAGGCGAGCGCGCTCGCCGAGGTCGACGAACTGGTGGCACACATCGCCACGATCCTCACCACCCTGTCCTGGACGGTCGCCCCGTCCCTGATCGTGCTGGGCGGCGGTCTGGAGGACGCGGCCGACGTGCTGCTGCCCCGGGTGCGCGAGGCGCTGCGCGCCGCCCGTACCCCCGCGGTCGAGCTGCGGGCCACCGCCCTGGGCCGCGACGCGGCCCTCGTCGGCGCCGTGAAGCTGGCACTCGACCGCATGGACACCGAGTTGTTCGGCCCCCTCGTGCCGAGCCTCTGATCCCTCGCGTCACCGATCCACCGACCTACGGAGTCTTCTGTGACCCACACCCCCCACGCCCATGTCCTGATCGTGGGCAGCGGCATCATGGGCGCCGTCGTGGCCCGGCTGCTGCGCGATTCGGATCCGGAGCTGCGGATCACGATGGTCGACGCCGGCACCGCGATCGGCGACGCGCCCGGCCGGCATCTGCACGATCTCGACGACCCCGCCCTGTGGGCCCGCTACAACGAGCAGGTCGCCACCGGCATCCAGGGCATGTACACGGGGGCCGAGGTGGGGCGCGAGGTACCCGGCGGTCTCGCCTCCCTGCCGCCCGGCATGTACCACGCGCTCGCCTTCGGGGAGGACGCCGAGGCGATGCCCCGGGCGGCGCTCGCGTGGAACGTGGGAGGCATGGGCGTGCACTGGACGGCCGCGACACCCTGGCCGGCCGGGCACGAGGTGTTCGACTTCGCAGACCCGGCCGGCTGGGCGAGGGACCTCGACACCGCACACCGGCTCCTCGCGGTCGCACCGGCCGCGATCGGCCCTACCGGGATCGGGCAGGTGGTCCTCGACGTACTGCGCCGCCGCTACGACGGCATCGGACCGGCCGACCGGAGCCCGCAGCCGATGCCCATGGCCGTCACGCCGACGACCGCCGGTCCCATGCCGCGCACGGCCCCCGCAACGATCTTCCCGCCGCTCGCGACGGGCACGGACCCGGCCTTCACCCTGGTCACCGGCACGCTCGTCACCAGGCTCCGGGTCGCGGGCGGCAGGGTCGCGGGCGGCCGTCTGCGCCGGGTCGCCGACGGCTTCGAGTCGGACCTGGACGCGGACGCCGTGGTGGTGTGCGCCGACGCGCTGCGCACTCCGCAACTGCTGTTCGCCTCCGGCATCCGCCCGCCCGCGCTGGGCCGCCGGCTCAACGAGCACGCCTTCGTCACCGCCCAGGTACTGCTCGACCTCGACCGGTTCGGCATCGGCCTCGACGCACTGCCGCTGCCGCGCCCCGGCGAGTGCAGCACCGACTCCCTGTGGCTGCCGCACAACGGCACCGCGCAGCCCTTCCACGGCCAGATCATGAACCGTACGTACGTGGACGAGGCGGGCCGGCGGCTCGCCCACTCGGTCGGCATCTCGCTGTACGTCCCGGTCGAGTCGCGTCCGGAGAACCGGCTGGTGTTCTCGGAGTCGGACAGGGACCTCGCCGGGATGCCCCGGATCGGTGTCGAGTTCGCCCATTCCGCCGCCGACCGGACGCTGATCCGCCGGGCGCAGGACGAAGTCCGCTCGCTGGCCGAGGAGTTCGGCCCCTTCGACCCCGCGACCGAGAGCGCCCTGCTGCCTCCCGGCTCCTCACTGCATCTGACCGGTACCGTCCGCTCCGGCCTCGCCGACGACGGCACCAGCGTGTGCGGCCCGGACGGCAGGGTCTGGGGCCACCACAACCTGTACCTCGCCGGCAACGGCGTGATCCCCACGGCGATGGCCGCGAACGTCACCCTGACGGGCGCCGTGACCGCCGTCCGGGCCGCCCAAGCCGTCACCGCGCACACCGCCCGTCGGCGGAAGTCCGCGCTCACCACCCCTCGACAGAAGGTCTGAACATGATCGACATCTCCAGGGAGTTCCGTGTCTCGCTGCCCGCGTGGATCGACGACGAGCTGGCCGACGTGCCCGCCGTCGTACCCGACCGGGCGGACCGGATGCGGCTCGTGCACCGGCTGGCCGACCGCAACTGGCGCGAGGGCAACGGCGGTCCGTTCGCCGCGCTCGTCGCCGAGCAGGACACCGGCCGGATCGTCTCGGTGGGCGTGAACGTCGTCCTCGCCTCCGGTGTCTCCAGCGCCCATGCCGAGGTCGTCGCCCTCGGGCTCGCGCAGACGGCGACCGGCGGCTGGGACCTGGGCGGCCACGGCTTGCCGGCACACGAACTCGTCGTCAACTGGCGGCCGTGCGTCCAGTGTTACGGCGCCACCATGTGGTCCGGGGTGCGCGGTCTCGTGGTCGCCGGGCAGGGCCCGGAGCTGGAGGAGATCACCACCTTCGACGAAGGCCCGCTCGGCGCGGACTGGGCCGAACAGTTCGAGGCCCGCGGCATCGAGGTCGTACGCGACGTGCTCCGCGACGAGGCGCTGGCCGTGTTCCGCGCCTACCGGGAGGCCGTCGACGCCGACGAGGTCGCCGTCTACAACGCCCGAGGAGGATCCAGGTGACACCGCGCTTCGCCACCGACATCATCACCTTCTACCATCCCGACTTCTGGGGGCTCGACTCCGCCGACGCCGTGCGCGACCGGGCCCTCACCCACCCCGTGGCCTTCTGGGAGCGGGTGATGGACGCGCTGGCCGAATCCGGTGTCACCGGCATCGAGCTGACCTTCGCGCCCGGGGACATCGGCTCGGCGCTTCGCGCGTTCGGCAGCCCGTCGGCGTTCCGGCACGAGCTGGCGGCCCGCGGGCTGTCGGTGGTGAGCGCCTTCATCGCCGGCAGCGACGCACCCGACTGGCGGGACGACGGCAGTCTCCCGACGATCGTCGCCGACGCGGAGCGCCGCGCGGCCTTCCTCGCCGAGGCCGGGGCCGGCCTCCTCGTCACCGGACTGCCCATGCGCAGGACGTTCGGGACCCGCCCGCCCTTCTTCGTCGACGCCGCCTACATGAACCGGATGGCCGACGTGGCGCACGCCGTCGGCGAGGCCGTCGCCCGGCACGGCGTGAGACTGGCCCTGCACACCGAGTCCAACAGCACCCTCTGGTACGAGCGGGACATCGACCTGTTCATGGCCCTCACCGACCCGCAGTACGTCTGGCTGTGCCCCGACTCCTGCCATATCGCCCTCGGCGGCGGTGACCCGGTGGCCGTCGCCCGTCGCCACGCACCCCGGATCGCCCTGGCGCACTGGAAGGACGCGGTCGGCCCCCTCGACGAGCACCTCACCATCGACGAAACCGTGTACGCCCGGCAGCAGCCGTACATGACGGAACTGGGCAAGGGTGTCGTGGACTGGCGCGGCTGGGCGGCCGCCATGTCCCGCACCCCCGGAGCCGACACGGTCCTCATCGAGCTCGACATGGCGCCCGATCCGGTCGCAGCGCTCCGGGCCGGAACGGCCGTGGCGCAGGCATCGCTCGCCAGCCCCGCGTGACCCCGTGGCCCGGACGGCACTCGGCGGGTGAGCCTCGTCCCCGTTGTCGGCAGTGCCTCGCTCCGCCTCGACGCCGCGTGCGCACGCGGACCATCCCGCGTCGTCGCGGAACGCCGTCGCCGCACTGATCGCGACGCATCCGGCGGCGTCCGGCCCGGCGTCGAAACGCCCGTTGCGGAGAGCGCGGCGCGGCGCCCCGCAGGTCCGTCGGCCTACGCCGGGGCTCAGCGGATGCGGGCCACTCCCGCGTAGATGCCGGCGTCCGGCTCCGGGGCCGGAGCCGGGGCGGAGCCGAGCCACTGGGTCGCCGTCACCAGGCCGGGGGACACGAGGTCCAGGCCGTCGAAGAAGCGCTCCACTTCGGGGCGGGTGCGGAAGGCGAGCCGGATGCCGCCCCGGGCGTACTCGGCGACGACCTGTTCGACGAGTTCCGGGTACAGGTCGGACGCGGCGTGCGACAGGATCAGGTAGCTGCCGGACGGCAGCGTGTCGACGAGGGCCCGGACGATGCCGTGGGCGCCCTGCTCGTCGCTGATGAAGTGCATCAGCGCGATGAGGGAGAGGGCGACCGGGCGGTCGAAGTCCAGGACGTGCCGGGCGTGCCGGACGATCGCCTCCGGGTCGCGCACGTCGGCCTGGATGTAGTCGGTCGCCCCCTCGGGGCGGCTGATCAGCAGCGCCTCGGCGTGCCGGAGGACGATCGGGTCGTTGTCGGTGTAGACGACCTTGGCCGACGGCACGACGTTCTGCACGATCTGGTGGAGGTTCGGCTCGGTGGGGATTCCGGTGCCGATGTCCAGGAACTGGTCGACGCCCTGCCCGGCCAGCCACGCCGCCGCCCGGTGCATGAACTGGCGGTTCTGCCGGGCGGCGTCCCTCGCCTCGGGCGGCAGCTTCGCACCGACCGCCTCGTCGACCGGGTAGTTGTCCTTGCCTCCGAGCAGCCAGTCGTAGACCCGCGCCGGGTGTGCCCTGCTGGTGTCTATCGGCAGAGACGGCTGTGGGTTGGTCGTCATGGCAACTCCATCGCGCCGGGGAGACGGTGAGAGACCGAGGTCATGGTGATCGTACTCGGGCTCCTCATCCGCCTTGCCCACCGGGCGACTTGGCCGCACGGGGCCGGTGCGGCCTTCGGGGGGTGGGCAGTTGCTCGTGGCAGCAGCCGAACCGCCGAGGGCGTGATGTACGACTCGACGCCGGCGCCGTCGCCACCGTCTGCGGCTGCGGCTGCGGCTGCGGCTGCGGCTGCGGCTGCGGCTGCGGCTGCGGCCAGATCAAGGCAGTTCGCTGTCCCACGCCGATTGCACGCCACGTACGACCAACTCGTCCGGAGCGGACGAGAACCGGGCCCCAGGCCCGCTACGCGGATGCCGAGGCCCTGGGGTTGCGCCGCTGAACGGCGGGAAACGCCGACGGGGTCGGGCGGTCGAGGTCAGGCGGTCGGTGTCGTCTGCGGGGCGCTCCGCAGTGGCAGCAGGCTGACGGCCCTCGCGACCGACCCGTCCCGGTCGCCGTACCGGTCCCCGTCCCGGTTCGCGCCGTCCCGGTCCCCGTCCCGGTTCGCGCCGTCCCGGTCCCCGTCCCGGTTCGCGCCGTCCCGGTTCGCGTCCCGGTTCGTGCCGTGCGCCGCCTCCATGTCGGCCCACCAGTCGGCGCCGTCCTCCAGGTAGCGCAGCAGGATGCCCTCGCGCAGGGCCCAGGGGCAGATCGCAAGCTTCTTCACCCCGCTCAGTTTCATCGCGGTGTGGCCGACGACCGCTCCCGCGAGACTCTGCCGGGCCCGTGGCGCGGAGATGCCGGGCAGGCCGGCGCGCTCCGTCACCGGCAGGGCGGCCAGCCGGTCGATCGCCCGGCGCAGGTCGCCCCGGCACAGGATCCGCTCGGCGAACGGGCCGTCCCGCCCCGGGGCCGCGCCGCACAGCCGGGCCAGCTGCTGGAAGGTGCGGGAGGTGGCGACGACGGTGTGCGGGTGTTCCCAGCGGATGCGGGCGGTGGCGTCGCGCAGCTGATGGCGGGCCCGGCGGCGCAGTTCGCGCAGTTCGTCCGCCGTCGGCGGCCCCTCGTGGCCCAGGAACTCGTTGGTCAGCCGGCCCGCCCCGAGGGGCAGCGAGACCGCGAACTCCGGCATCCGGCCCCGCCCGAAGGCCACCTCGAAGGAGCCGCCCCCGATGTCGAAGACGGCCAGCGGACCGGCCCGCCAGCCCATCCAGCGCCGGACGCCGAGAAAGGTCAGCTGGGCCTCCACCTCGCCGGGCAGCACGCACAGCCGTATCCCGGCGTCCTGGGCCACGGTCCGCAGGACGGCCACGCGGTCGGGTGCGTTGCGTACGACGGCGGTGGCGAACGCCAGGGGTTCCGGGGCGCCCCACCGGCGGGCGATCTCGACGGCCTTGCGCAGCGCCTCGACCAGCTGCTCGGTGGCCCTCTCCCCGAAGTACCCGTCGGCTCCGACCTGTTCGGACAGGCGGAGTTTCCACTTGGCGGTGTGCACCGGCAGCGGCACCCCGCCCGTCGCGTCGGTCACCACCAGCCGGACCGTGTTCGATCCCGCGTCCACCAGGCCCACTCTCATGGGCTTCACGTACCCAGCGCAGCCGGGGTGATGCGGTGCGTGCGCGGCGGCGGGAGCAAAGGCGCGCGCACGGGTGTGCGCAGGGGGTGCGCGCAGCGGGCCGTGCGCAGGGCGTGTGCAGCACGTGGCCTCCTGACCGTCCGCGGGCCGCCTCCTCCTCCGCCCGCCCCGCCCGAACACGTCAACGCATACGCGTACTGCATTTCACGTTTTTGTGTGCGGGAACAGACGGCCGTACGATGTGGCCCATGGTGGGAGTCCACGGAGTTCCCGAGCCGCACACCGGCTGGACGTTCCTGACGAGTCACGCACGCGTCCTGGCCAGCATCGCCGACGACCACAACACCCGGATCCGCGACATCGCGGCCCGCTGCCGGCTCACCGAACGCGCCGTCCAGAAGATCATCTCGGACCTGGAAGCGGACGGCTACCTCTCCCACACCCGCAACGGCCGCACCAACCAGTACCGCATCGACCCGGACAAGGTGCTCCGCCACCCCGCCGAAGCCGGTGACGGCCTCACCGTCGCCTCCCTCCTGGCCATGCTGGTCAGGGACGAGGCGGACCGCCGGACCACGGGCGAACAGGCCGAGGGCGGTTCCTGACGGGCGCGCCGCTCCCGAACGGCTAACTTGTGGAGTCGACGTAGGGACGAATCCCGACAATCCGCCCCTCCCCCCTCCCTCTGTTAGGCGGCCCGTCATGAGCCTGAGCATCCGCAACCAGATCCCCGGCACCGTCACCGCCGTCACCCCGGGCGAGGTGATGGCGACCGTGAAGGTCCGGGTCGCCGGCGGCCAGGAACTCACCGCCGCGATCACCCTGGAGGCGGTCCGGGAGCTGGGGCTCGCCGAGGGTTCGGCGGTACGCGCGATGGTCAAGTCCACCGAGGTCGCGCTCGCCACCGGCCGGGTGCCGGGCGTGTCCATCCGCAACCAGCTGCCCGGCACGGTCAGCGACGTGGCCACCGGCGGGGCGATGGCCACGGTCAGGGTCGCCGTGGACGGAGGCCAGGACCTCACCGCGGCGATCACCAGGGACGCGGTCGGCGATCTCGGCCTGACGGCCGGTGCGCCGGTCGTGGCGCTCATCAAGGCGACCGAGGTGTCCCTCGCCACCGCCTGACCCCGCGCGGGTCGGCACCGGCGGAGAGCGGGCACCCGGTCGTCACTTCTCGCCGTGCTGCCGCCGGATCCTCGAGGCCACCTCGTTCTCCTCCGTCTCCCACCAGGGGCGGACCCGGTCGGCCGCCGGGGCGGCGGGGCCGGCGACCGTGGCCGCCGTGGCTGCGGGGGAGGCCGCGGGGACCGCGGCGAGCTGCTCGTCCAGGTGCCGGTCGAGGGCGGCCGTCTGGACGCGTTCCGCCCGCGCCCACTGGAACAGGAGCGCCAGCAGGAACGGCAGGGCGACCAGCTCGGCGATGCTGAGCATCGCGCCGCCGCCGATCTGCTGGTCGTGCCGGACGTCGGGGGCCCAGGACGGATGGTGGTGCAGGTACCACGCGCCGGCGATCAGCGTGCCGTGCGTCATCACGACGACTCCGGGAACCGCGTCGATCACGCCGTCCAGGAAGACGAGGGCCGCCCGCACCGGATGGGTGCACCAGGCGGGCAGGGTCTCCTCACGGGTCAGGACCGGCACGACGAAGAGGCAGCCCGCCACCAGCAGGTGCAGGTACATCAGCTCGTGCAGCCAGCCCACGCGCAGTGCGGTGGCGAAGTACGGGGTGAAGTAGACCGTGAGCTCGGTGGCAAGGACGAGGGCCGTGCTGACCAGGGGGAAGGTCAGGAGGCGGACCACGCGCCCGGTCATCGCACGGCGGACCCGCGCCGCCGCGCCCTGCGGCAGCGCCTCCACCGCCAGCCGCAGCGGGTCGCCGAGGGCCAGGCCGAGCGGGGCCAGGAGGTCGAGCAGGATGTTCTGCACGGCCGCGGGCCAGAACAGCACATGGTCGTAGACGGCCAGGCCGGACATCGTCGCGACGACCAGCGCCCCGAGCCCCAGCACCGCGAAGGCCGCGGACCGGGCCGGCGACCAGGACCCGCCCCCGGCGCGCACGAGCCGCACACCCCAGCCGTACAGCCCGCCCAGGGCCACGACCAGCAGCAACGCGGGCACGTCCAGCTGCCACGACGTCAGCAGCCGGCCCACAGTCAGCTCGGCCATCCGGCTCACCCTTCTTCGGTCGGGGACGAAACGGGTCAGGTCAGTCCACTGCGCGACGCTATACCCGTCCCGCCCCGCCCCCGCACCGGGGCTCGTGCAGAATCGGCGCGATCACCGAGCGGTGATCGATACGGTTCTCAAGGGGGGATTCATGTTCGGAAAGCGGCTCATAGTGAGCACCGCCATCGCGATTCTGATCGGCACGCTCGGCGCGTGCTCCGGGGGCGGCGACGGGAACGGGGTCGACGACGGCGTCACCTACGGACAGGACGGCACGAACACCGGGACGGACACCGGGACGAACCCCGGCACGGACACCGGGACCGGGAACGGCTCCGCCGGCACCCCCTCCGCCCAGGACGACACCGTCCGCGGGCTGAAGGACACCGTCCGGCACGTCACCGCGAGGACCACCCGGGCCACCCGCCCCCGCCTGGTCAAGAAGTGCTCCACCGCCACGCGCCGGGTCCGGCACACCTCCAGCAGCGGGTCCGGCAGCAAGCGGAGGACCCGGACCTGGTACACGACCGAGCGGTACCGGTCCTGCACCAAGGTCCACCGCGGCACCGAGACCTACCGGAAGACCGTCCGCACCGAGAAGTGGTGCGTGGAGCTGGACGACGTGAACGGCGACCGGGGGCGCGACGACGTCTGGTACCAGGTCAGCAGCTCGGTCTACGCCGACGCCCTGGCCGCGGACGACCACGCCCGGCTGGAGTTCGCCGCGACCCGCGAGGGCTGCTGAGCCGCCCGGCCACCGCCGCCCTCCCGGGCCCGCGTCACAGTTCTGTGCCGGGCCAAGGTGATCCTTGTTCACTTTCGTTCGGCCGTACCTAAAGTGATCAACGCGGCCCGCGGATCCTGACCACCTCCGCCGCCGCACAGGGGAAACGGGGAACGACGGGGAACACGGGGGGCTTCACCATCATGAGGGAACGATTCGCCATGCCTCGGCGCGGGCCGGGGCGGCCGTTCGCCGCGCTGCTGGCCGCCGTCGGCGTCGTCGCCGGGGTGCTGGTCGGCCGGCCGGGGCTGGAGTCGGTGCCGGGGTGCGGGACCTCGGCGGACCTGTATCCCTCGCAGACCGCGAAGGACTGGGTGTCGTACGCCGACCACGTGGTGATCGCCGGCCCGACCGGGGAGCGGGAGACGAACCGGCGGACGTACCCCAAGGGTGCCGTGGCGTACGCGATGGACCGGCTGGTGAGCTTCCGGACCGACAGCACGCTGTGGTCGCGCCCCTCGCCCCGGCACGCCCTCGGCTCCGCCTTCGACCTGGTCGCCCCCGGCTGGGAGGTCTACCGGTCCAGCGGCACCCGCGTCGCCGAGATGGCCACCGACGCGCCCCGCCTCCAGGTGGGCCACACCTACCTGCTGGCCCTGCGCTGGCACGAGGGCGGCTGGGCGGTCCTCGGCGAGGGCGGGGCCGTGCCCTTCGACGACCGCACCGGCGACCAGGGCGAGTGGTGCGGGCGGGTGCTGAGCAAGGAGGACGTCGCCGAGGGCGAGCGCTTCTCCCGGCACGACGACCACAGCCTGGAGAAGGCGCTGCTGGGACAGGACGAGCAGGCCGCCAGGAGAGCCCTGGACCAGGCGGCCCGGGACTGAGCCCCGTACCCCGGTTCTTCACACCTGGCCATATCCGGCCACGCCCGGCCGCACAGGGTGGTACGACTGTCCCCGTCCCGCCCGGACGACCGCGACCTGACCGAACTCGCCGTGCCCGCCCGGCTCCTGGGCGGCGCGGGTGCCGGAAGAGCCTCGTCCCGCCTGACCCTCCAGTACACAGGCACCCACATCTCCCCCACCGAAATGGCATGAACGGTTCACCTGCGCTCCACCTTCGACGCGTTGGTGCGCAAGGAACCGGCCATTGACTCGACCCGCGCGGCAACCCGTTGGAGCCGCGTAGGGGGCCATTCGTTTCCGTATAGGGGGGGGCACAGTGGTGTCCGCGCTCAAGGGTTCCGCAGGGGCGGAATCCGAAAGACCCGTGCCCAGGCAGCTGTCGGCCGCCCGGGGGCTCGGGGACCGGATCTTCCGGGTCCAGTTGACGGCCTCCGGGGTCATCGTCCTCGCCATCATGGCTGCCGTAGGGCTGTTCCTGCTGCTCCGGGCCGGACAGGCGCTGCGGACCAGAGGGGTCTGGGGCTTCCTCACCACCGCCGAATGGCAGCCGGACGTACACCGCTTCGGCATCGCGGCCGTGCTCACCGGCACCCTGCTCATCGCCGCCGTGGCCGTCACGATCAGTGTGCCGCTGGCCCTCGGGACCGCCCTGTTCATCTCGGACGTCGCGCCCCGCCCGCTGCGCCGCACGCTCGTCTCCATGGTCGACCTGATGGCCGCCGTGCCGTCCGTGGTCTACGGCCTGTGGGGCCTGTTCTTCCTCCAGCAGCACGTCATCGGCCTCTCCCGCTGGCTGTCGGACTGGTTCGGGTGGATACCGTTCCTGCACGTCGACGGCACCCAGCCGGGCGAACCGCTGGCCTCGCAGAGCGTCTACACCGCCTCCACCTTCGTCGCCGGGATCGTCGTCGCGCTGATGGTCGCGCCGATCCAGTGCTCGGTGATGCGCGAGGTGTTCGCGCAGGCACCGGCCGGCGAACGGGAGGGTGCCTACGCGCTCGGCGCCACCCGCTGGGGCATGATCCGCGCGGTCGTGCTGCCGTACGGCATGGGCGGGATCATCGGCGGCACCATGCTGGGCCTGGGCCGCGCCCTCGGCGAGACCATCGCGGTCTACCTGATCATCTCCCCGGTCTTCACGATCCAGCCGCACATCCTGCAGACCGGCTCGAACTCCGTCTCCTCCCTCATCGCCCTGCACTACGGCGATGCCTCGACCTTCGGCATGTCGGCGCTGATGGCGGCGGGCCTGGCGCTGTTCCTGCTCACCCTGGCGGTCAACTTCACCGCTTCCTCGATCGTGGCGCGGTCACGGTCCGGCGCACAGAGCGAGGCCTGACGATGACCGTCGTAGACCTTGAGAAGGGCGCTCCCCAGGACGCCCCGCAGGACGCCGCCGCGAGCGCTCCCGTGAGTGCCGCCACGGAGGCCTCGGCCGCCGCGGTCGCCGCGCTTCCCGACGTGCCGCGCCGGATCGGCGGGGTCACCCGCTCCGGTGTGCTGTCGGTGTTCGGCGCCGCCGCCTCCGGGCTGTGCGTCGCCGTCCTGCTCTTCGGCGAGCTCGCGCCGTTCTCCGGCGCACTGGGGTTCTTCCTCACCGCATACCTCTCATTCCTGGGTATCTACGCGGTGTTGACAGGGCTCGAAGAGGACGGCCAGGCGGTACGGGACCGTGTGATGACCGTCGTCCTGTGGTCGGCGGGCGGCCTGATGTTCGCCGCGCTCACCATGGTCGTGGGCTTCACCGCGTGGCGCGGCCGGGAGGCCCTGCCGCACGCCAACTTCTTCACCCAGGACATGCAGGCGGCGGGCCCGCTCGACCCGCTGACCAACGGCGGCATCGCGCACGCCATGCTCGGCACGCTCGAGATGATCACCATCGCACTGGCGATCACGGTGCCGCTGGGCCTGGCCTGCGCGGTGTACCTCAACCAGATTCCCGGCAGCTTCTCGCGGTTCGTCCGCACGATCGTCGAGGCGATGACCGCGCTGCCGTCCATCGTGGCCGGCCTGATGGTCTACGCCGTCTGGATCCTCAACCTCGGGATGCAGAAGTCGGGTCTGGCGGCGGGCTTCGCGATCAGCGTGATGATGCTGCCGATCGTGATCCGCGCGGCGGACGTCGTGCTGCGCCTGGTCCCCGGCACCCTCACGGAGGCGTCCGAGGCGCTCGGCGCCCCGCGCTGGCGGACGGTCTGGCACGTGGTCCTGCCCACCGCCCGCTCGGGGCTCGCCACCGCCGTCATCCTCGGCACCGCCCGCGGCATCGGCGAGACCTCCCCGGTCCTGCTCACGGCGGGCTTCACGGCAGCGCTCAACACCGATCCGACGAACGACCCGATGATCTCCCTCCCGCTGGCCGTCTTCAACTTCGTCAAGTCCCCCGAGCCCACGATGATCGCCCGCGGCTTCGGCGCGGCGGCCGTCCTCATGGCGCTGGTCCTGATCCTCTTCGTGATCGCCCGCGTGATCGGTGGCCGCGGCCCCGGCCACCAGAACAAGCGCCAGGCGAGGCGGGCGGCCCGCGCCTCCCGCCGGGACGTGACGAGGTTCGCGGAACTCCACACGCCGGGACTGGAGTTGTTCGAGGCCGGTGCCCCGGAGGACTCCGGCCAGAGCAACGAACCCGGGGGCGCGGGGAACGGCGCGCCCAGCCACGACGCACCCGCGCCCGACAACGGCGAGCAGTCCCCCGAAGGCAACGCCCCCGCAGCCGACGACGGCAACCAGACACACCCCAACGGCTCAGCCGCCGACGGCGGACCCCGTGCGGGTGGGAACTCAGACCCCGCTACAGGAGACGCGAACTGATGTCCAGCCTTGTCATCAACGCCCTGAGACGGCTGGGCATCCTGGCCGCACTGATAGGCATCCTCGGCACCCTCGCCGGTACCCCGGCCGTCGCCGACAGCTACACCCCCATCGCCGGCGCCGGCTCCACCTGGGCCGAGAACGCCATCGACCAGTGGCGGCGCGACGTCAACAAGAACGGCATGCGCATCAGCTACGCCGGTGGCGGTTCGTCGGACGGCCGTCGCCAGTTCCTCTCCGGCACCGTCGACTTCGCCGTCTCCGACATCCCGTTCCAGACGCACCCCACCGACGGCAGCGCGGCCGAACGCCCCGCGAAGGGTTCGTACGCCTACATGCCGATCGTGGCCGGCGGCACGGTGTTCATGTACCACCTCACGGTCAACGGCAAGAGGGTCACCAACCTCCGCCTCTCCGGCGACGTGGTCACCAAGATCTTCACCGGGGTCGTCAAGACCTGGGACGACCCGGTCATCAAGGCCGACAACCCGGGGCTGCAGCTCCCGCACCGCACCATCGTCCCCGTCGTCCGCTCGGACGGCTCCGGCTCCACCGCCCAGTTCACGATGTGGATGGTGAACCAGCACCGGGCCCTGTGGAACGCCTACTGCGCCAAGGTCGGCCGCGCGGGATCCTGCGGGCAGACGTCGTACTACCCCACCGTCTCCGGCATGATCGCCCAGTCCGGTGACCTCGGTGTCGCCGGCTACGTCGCCCAGAACTACGGCGAGGGCGCGATCGGGTACGTCAACTACTCGTACGCGCGCAACGCGCACTACCCGGTGGCCAAGGTCCTGAACCACGCGGGCTACTACACCGAGCCGACCCCGCAGAACGTGGCGGTCTCCCTTCTCAAGGCGCGGATCAACACCGACAAGAACTCGGCTGACTACCTCACCCAGCAACTCGACGGCGTCTACAACGACTCCGACAAGCGCAACTACCCGCTGTCCAGCTACTCGTACATGATCCTGCCGCTGAAGGTGCAGGGCACCTTCACCGAGGCCAAGGGCAAGACGCTCGGCGCGTTCTCTTACTACTTCATGTGCCAGGGCCAGCAACAGGCGCCGGGCCTCGGCTACTCGCCGCTCCCGATCAACCTCGTCCAGGCCGGCTTCGCCCAGATCCGCCGGATCCCGGGCGTGCACGCGCAGAACATCAACATCAGGAACTGCAACAACCCGACCTTCACCACCACCGGCCAGAACAGACTCGCGCAGACCGCGCCCTACCCGGCCGCCTGTGACAAGAAGGGTGCGGCCCCCTGCACCACCGGCACCGGCGGCGCGACCACCAGCTCCGGCAACGGCAGCGGCGGTTCCTCCGGCGGATCGACCGGCGCCACCGGCACCGGCACCGCCGGCGGCTCCACCGGCGGCGGCTCCGGCTCGGCCGGCGGCAACAGCGGCCAGCCCTCCGTCGATCCCGACACCGGTCAGACCATCTCCCCCGGCGGCACCACCGGTTCGGCCTCCGGCGGCACCGGCGCGGGCGCCGACGGCACGGTGGCCCTGGTCCAGCCCGTCGCCGTGGCCACCGCACACGGCTGGACCGGCACCCAGACGCTGATGCTGCTGGCCGCGGTCCTGGTCTTCGGCCTGCTCCTGCTGCCCTCGGTGATCTCCCGCCTGGTCGGCGGCAGGACCGACGGCAACGCAAACGGCAACGGCAACGGCCGCTCCGAGGACGGGAGTTCGCGATGAGACGCACCCGTGTACGCAACGCGCTGATACGCCTGCTCGCGGGCGCCACGGTCGGCGCCCTCGCCGGACTCGCGGTCGCCCAGACCGCTCCCACGGCCGCCGCGGCCACCGACTCCGCCGTGACCGTCTCCGGGCGCGGCGAGTTCAAGGACATGAAGTTCACGGTCTCGCAGACCAAGGAGCTCACCAGCCAGGCCGTCACGGTCAGCTGGACCGGCGGCACCCCGACCACGTTCGCGGGTACCCAGTTCAACACCGACTTCGTGCAGATCATGCAGTGCTGGGGCGACGACGACGGCACGGTCCCGTCCAACCCGGGTCCGGCGCGCACCCAGTGCCAGTACGGCGGCTCCCCGACCACCGACCGCACCAGCTGGCCCGGCAACGCCTACGACGACACCCGCCAGGTCTTCTACAGCGCCGACCCCACCAACTACGGCCAGGACAACCGGTACGGCGCGGCCAACCCGAACGCGCCGGGCGAGGTCCCCTTCAAGTCGGTCGACGGCACCACCGTCACCACCAACAGCCAGAACAACCAGTTCTTCAACTACAACACCACCAACGAGATCGATTTCGCCCGCACCAGCGCCAACGGCACGGGCCAGGAGTACTTCGAGGTGCAGACCGCCAACGAGGCGCCCCACCTCGGCTGCGGCGAGCCCGTCACCACCGGCGGCGTCACCAAGCCCCGCTCATGCTGGCTGGTGATCGTCCCGCAGGGCCACCTGGACCTGGACGGCAAGCCGTACGCGGACAAGAGCCAGGTCAACGCGGGCTCCCCGGTCTCCTCCACCAACTGGGCGAACCGGGTCGCGATCAAGCTGGACTTCAACAGCGTGGGCACCAACTGCGCCCTCGGTGCCGACGAACGTCCCACCGTCGGCAGCGAGCTGGTCGCCGACGCGATGACCAGCTGGCAGGCCCGGCTGTGCTCGTCCGGCAAGGTCTTCGGCTACACCGAGCTCGGCGAGCCCGACGCCCGGTCCCGGCTCAGCAACGACGGCTCCTCCGGACTCGCCTTCACCACTCGCGCGCTGGGGGCCGACGCGAGCTCGGCCGCTCCCTCGGACACCACGACGTACGCGCCGGTCGCCCTCTCCGGTGCCGTGATCGGCTTCACCATCGAGCGCAGACCGAAGGCCGGCGCACCGGAGTCGGTCGACAGACTCGCCGGCACCAAGGTCGCGTCGATCAAGCTGACACCCCGCCTGGTCGCCAAGCTGCTCACCGAGTCGTACCGCAGCTCGCCCTGGGGAGCCGTGATCAGCGGCACCGCCGCCAAGGGCTACGGCTGGGCGAGGAACAACCCGGCGGGTCTGGCGAGCGACCCCGAGTTCGTCGCGCTCAACCCGGAGTTCGCGTACTTCTCGGTCTCCGAGACGCCGTCCACCGACACCGACCTGATGACCGCGCTCGGCCACTCCGACACCGCCCGCGCCGTCTGGCAGTGGATCTTCGCCGACAAGGACGCCCGGCAGTTCCTCGCCGGCGTCCCCGACGACGACGGGATGCGGGTCAACCCGTACTACAGCACCAACGCCGACCTGAACCCGACGGGCTTCGCCTTCGACCCGTCGAACCTCGACGAGTACCCGAAGAGCGACCCGTGGTGCACGATCCCGCCCGGCAGCGGCGCCACGCAGAAGCAGTGCATGACCGACTTCCACCCGTACGTCGAGGACATGCACGCCGGCGCCCTGCACGCCCGGCGTGCCGACACCCTGTGGAAGTCGAGCTGGGACTCGCTCGCCAGCCCGCCGGCCTACAAGAGCACCGGCCCGCAGACGGTCGGTTCCCGCTTCGTCATCACGATCGCGGACGCGGCCTCGGCGGCCCGCTACGGCCTGCAGACGGCCAGTCTCCGCAACGCCGACGGGAAGTTCGTGGCGCCGACCACCGCCTCCCTGACCGCCGCCGCGAACAGCGCCGCCGGCAAGAACGTCGCCGAGATCACCCCGTCCGGCGCCACGGCGAAGGACGCCTACCCGCTGGCCCAGCTGGTCTACGCGGCCGTCCGGCCGGCCAAGATCAAGTCCGCCGCCCGCCAGGACTACGCGGCCCTGCTGCAGTACGCGGCCGGCACCGGGCAGGTCAGCGGCGCCGACCCGGGCCGCCTGCCGGCCGGGTACGCGCCGCTGTCCCAGAAGCTCCGTACCCAGACCCTCAAGGCGGTCCAGGCGCTGCTCCACTACACCGGGCCGACCGCCGACGCTTCCGGCGGCTCGGCCGACGGTGGCGGCACCGACACCTCGGGCGGCGGCCCCTCCGGCGCCACCGGGGCCGACGGCGGCACGAGTGGCGGCGCCGGTACGGGCGCCGGAGGCGCGGGCGCGAGCGCCTCGCCCAGCGCGTCGGCGTCGTTCGACGGCGGCAAGGCCCTGCAGACCACCGCGGCCGGCAACACCCCGGCCGACCCGGCCAACCCGCTGCGGTACGCCGTCCCGGTCGGGGCCGCGCTCGGGGCGGTCGCCGGGGTGGGTGCGCCCTTCGCGGGCGGCAACCGGCTGCGGCTGCCGCTGCGCCTCCCGCTGCCCGGCGGGCGGAGCGTGACCGTCGTACCCGAACTGCCGGAGCTGTCGCGCCGACTGCGGCGACTGCTCCCCTAACCCCCGGGCGCCCCCGGCGCTCCCCACAGACCGGAGCGCCACCCGGTGCTCCCGCAGACGGCCGCCCGCCCCGAAAGGCAGTCGGGGCGGACGGCCGGTACCACCCTGCCAGATCCTCTGGCAACACCCAGCTAGCAAGCTCTCGTCAGGAGACTCTCGATGCGCAATCTGCGCTCTTCGGCGGCGTTCGTCGCCGCGGCCGTGGTGGCCGGCGGCCTCGCCCTCGCCACCCCGGCGGTCGCCGACCCGGACGCCGGTGCCTTCCGCCAGCTGGTCGGCGTCGGCTCGGACACCACCCAGGACGTCCTCAACGCCCTCGCCGGCGACACCGTCAACGGCATCAGCTACGCCACCACCGCCGTGAAGGCGACCTCCGGTGCCCGCATCGCCTCCTACGACGCGATCGAGCCCGGCACCGGCTCCACGACGTCGAAGATCACCACCCGCACGGGTGGCCCCTCCTTCGCGCGCCCGAACGGCTCCGGCGCCGGCCGCAAGGCCCTGACCAAGTCGCTGACCGGCGAGTCGTGGCCGGACAGTACCGGTGTCGCCATCACGAACCAGATCGACTTCGGCCGCTCCTCCGGCGCCCCCTCCGGCTCGGGCACCGCGCTCACCTTCGTCCCCATGGCGCGGGACGCCATCGGCGTGGCGGTGCGCGGCTCCGGGCTGGACACGCTGACGGTGAAGCAGCTGCACGACATCTACAACGGCACGCTCACCACGGTGAACGGCCAGACCGTGCACCCGAAGATCCCGCAGAAGAACTCGGGCACCCGCAACTTCTTCCTCAACGCGATCGGCCTGACGGACGACCAGCTCACCTCGAGCGTCCAGGTCGTCCAGGAGAACCAGGGCAACGCCGCGCTCACCGAGGACGGCGCCGTCACCCCGTTCTCGGTCGGCAGCTGGATCGCCCAGAACAACGGCGTCGCCCCCGACTACACCAAGACCTCCGTGACCAACGGCGGTCACCTGGCTGCGATCCAGTTCGACGGCGACACCGGCGGCACCAGCCCGGTGACGACGGTCAACGGCAAGCTCAAGCCCGTCACCGACTACTACGAGAACGCCACCTTCGGCCGCGACGTCTACAACGTCATCCCGACCCGCGAGCTCGACACCACCAGCATCTTCTTCGACCAGGACCTGTACGACATCTTCGTCACCAGCGGCAGCCACACCGCCGCCCTGGCCTCCGACGACTCCGAGAAGGTCATCGCCTCCTTCGGTTTCGTCAACGAGCCCTACAAGGGCTTCATCAACCTCTCCAACAAGCACGTCAAGCAGGGTGGCCTGGAGGGTTCGGGCATCGACACGAGCGTGCCCGCCGCGCCCACCCTGAAGACCACCGCGGGTGACGCGAGCCTGAAGCTGAGCTGGACCCCGAGCAGCATCGTCCCGGCCCTGCCGGTCACCGACTACCGCGTCACGCTGAAGGACACGGACGGCGCCGTCGTCGCCTCCAAGGACCTCGCGGCCTCCGCCACGTCGTACTCCTTCACCGGCCTGGCCAACGGCACCTACACCGCCACGGTCACCGCCAACAACCTCAGCGGCACGGGCGCGGAGGCCACCTCGACCGGCGCGGTCAAGTACACCAGCAAGACGGCCGCCACCGCCGCCACCACCGCCTACGGCAAGACCCCCAAGGTCGCCGTCACCGTCACCGGCTCGCACGGTGTCACGCCGACCGGCAAGGTCACCGTCAAGGACGGCACCACCGTCGTCGGCACCGGCACCCTCGACGCGTCCAGCAAGGTCACCATCGGCCTGTCGAACCACCTCAAGGTCGCCACGCACTCCCTGTCGGTCTCCTACGCGGGCAGCTCCAGCCTGAACGCGTCCTCGACGACCGTCTCCCTGAAGATCACCAAGGCGACGGCGTCGGTCTCCACCTCGCACCCGACCTCGGTGAGCCACACCGCCAAGGCCAAGGTCACCGTCAAGGTCACCGCGACCGGCACCACCCCGACCGGCACCGTCCGCATCTACCAGGGCTCCAAGGTCATCGCGACCGGCACCCTGAGCAGCGGCAAGGTCACCGTCACCCTGCCGAAGCTGGCCAAGGGCAAGCACACCCTGCACGCCTTCTACGTCGGTTCCTCGACCGTGAACTCGAAGGCCGGCGCCAACTTCACCATCACCAGCAAGTGACCGTCTGACGGGCCCGCCGGAAGCCTCGTAAGGCTTCCGGCGGCCCCTCACCGATACCTCGAAGGAGGCGGGCCGCCATGACCGTCGCCGTACCGACACCCAAAGCTCTGGCTCCGGCCGTGCCCCGCAGGCCCGTCCGCAGCCTCACCTTCGTCCGCCACCTCTCGCGCGGCGGACTGCTCAGCCTCGCCGCCCTGCTGCTCGGCATCACCGCCCAGCTGCTGGTGTTCAGCGGCGCCCAGGAACACTCCGCCCAGCACGCCGACTTCGACCAGCTGCGCGAGCAACTCGCGCTCGGCACCGCTCCGGTGGCGCAGACCGGGCAGGACGGCAGGCTGCTGGCGCCCGGCACGCCGGTCGCGCTCGTCGACATACCGAAGCTGGGCCTGAGCCAGGTCGTCCTGGAGGGCACCGACTCCTCCGTGATGACGGACGGCCCCGGTCACCGTCGGGACACCCCGATGCCCGGCCAGGCCGGCACCAGCGTGCTGATGGGCCGGGCGGCGGCGTACGGCGGCCCGTTCGGCAAGCTCTCCCAGCTCGCCACCGGTGACACGTTCTCCGTCACCACCGGCCAGGGCAAGGCGAAGTTCCAGGTCATCGACGTACGGCGGGCCGGCGACCCGGCTCCGACGGCGCTGGCCCCGGGCAAGAGCCGGATCGTCCTCATCACCGCCACCGGTGCCAGGTACATGCCCTCCGGGGTCCTGCGCGTCGACGCCGACCTGGTCTCCGCGCCGTTCCAGACCCCGTCGGCCGTGATCCGGGCCGGCACCCTGCCGAGCTCCGAGGAACCGCTGGCCCGCCCCTCCGGGGTGCCGTGGCCGCTGGTGATGTGGCTGCAGGCGCTGCTCCTCACCGCCGTGGCCGCCGTCTGGACCTGGCACCGCTGGGGCCGCCACCAGACGTGGATCGTCTTCGCCCCGGTCGTCGCGGTGCTCGGCCTCCAGGTCGCGACGCGGACCACCGAACTGCTGCCGAACCTGCTGTGACCGAGGTGAGTGAAGTGTCTGAAGCAACCCAGATATCCGAAGTGACCGAGACGACCGAGACGACCGAGACTGCCGTGACCGCCGACCTGACCGACACCGCCGTACTCCCCACCGCCACCGCCACCGCCGTGGTGGACGGCCCCGCACCCGCCACGCTCGAAGCCCGTGCCGTCTCGGCCTGGTTCGGCTCCCACCAGGTGCTCAGCCAGGTGTCGCTGACCATGCCCGCGGGCGAGGTGACCGCGCTGATCGGCCCGTCCGGCTGCGGCAAGTCGACGTTCCTGCGCACCCTCAACCGGATGCACGAGCTGATCCCGTCGGCGCAGTTCGGCGGCGAGGTGCTCTTCGAGGGCGAGGACATCTACGACCCGTCCTGGCGGCTGACCGACGCCCGCCGCAGGATCGGCATGGTCTTCCAGAAGCCGAACCCGTTCCCGGCGATGTCGATCTACGACAACGTGGTGGCGGGCCTGAAGCTGACCGGCACGAAGGCGAACCGCCGGGAGAAGGACGTGCTGGTCGAGGAGTCCCTGACCCGCGCCGGCCTGTGGAAGGAGGTCCGCGACCGGCTCCGCCAGCCCGGCGGCGCCCTGTCCGGCGGCCAGCAGCAGCGCCTGTGCATCGCGCGGGCCCTCGCGGTCCGTCCCCGGGTCCTCCTCATGGACGAGCCGTGCTCGGCCCTGGACCCCACCTCCACGCGCCGCGTCGAGGAGACCATCCAGGACCTGGCCGGCCAGGTGACGATCGTGATCGTCACCCACAACATGCAGCAGGCGGCGCGCGTCTCCCAGCAGTGCGCGTTCTTCCTCGCGGAGCAGGGCACCCCGGGCGGAATCGTGGAGCATGGCGACACGGAGGCCGTCTTCAACTCCCCGCAGGACCAGCGCACGGCCGACTACGTGGCCGGCCGGTTCGGCTGAGCCCGCCGCGGAGGGTCAGCAGTACGGCGGCTGGTTGGTGAGCGAGGAGGCGACCCGCATCCAGACGCCGAACTGGCGGTAGAGGGCGGGAAGCGGGCCACGGGCCTGGACGGTACGGCTGTCCAATGCCGTGACGCCGGGGATGCCGAGGAGGACGGCGGGGACGGAGGCGGACTGCCAGCGCACGGCGAGGACCGACTCGTCCTCGGGCGCGGCGGGCCGCTTCGGCACGGGCGTCAGGGCCGCCAGGACCGCCTCCTCGATCGCCCGGCGGGCCTCCTCCGCCGGGCGCAGCTCGGCGGCGAACCGGTCCCGGGCGTACTTCACGGGCACGGTGACCACCGATTCGTCCCAGGCCGTCATCTCGGCGCACGCCGCGTCGTCACCCGTGAGGGCCACGACCGGAACACCGACGGCCGCGGCTGTGGCGTGCGCGAGACCGATCTCGCCGACGGCCCTCCCGTCCAGCCAGATGTCCTCGATCTCGTGCCCCATGAAGCTGTGACTCAGCACACCCAGGGCACCGGCCCGGGAGTGGTATCCGACACATATCGCCGCTTCGTGCTCCGCGGTGAGCCCCTCCAGCATCATCATCTGCTTCGGCTTGCCGCGCACCAGGCGGGCGGCGGGGTGCAGGTGTTCGGGGAGCAGGTTCCGCATCGGCCCGTGGGCGTCGTTGACGAGCACCTCGGTCGCGCCGGCCGCCACCGCCCCCCGTACCGCCGCGTTCACGACGCACGTCCTGAGGCTATCCGGACCCTACGTATTGTAGGTTCCCCATCGGCCACTGCGGCTCGTCAGCTCACGGGGGTACTCATGCAGGGCACGGACGCACAGGAGGCGCGGCGCAGCCTCGCCCCCACGGTGGCGGTACTGGTGGCCAGCCTGCTGGTCGCGGCGGTGGGCGTGTACGAGCTGTCCGGCTTCGGCCTGCAGGCCCTCGACCGGCGCCCGCACCTGTTCAGCGACGGGCTGGCGACCGGTGGGGTGATCGTGGCCGCGGTGGCGGCGGGTGCGGCGATCGGCAACCTGGCGTGGATGCTGGCCGCCCGGAGGCGGGCGGAGCGGGAACGGGCGCAGGCCCCTGCACGTCCGTAAGAGCAGGACGCCCTTTCACACCGTATTCCGTACGACGGTGGACCGCTCCCGCGTCCCCCACAGATACCCTACAGACTGTAGGGTCAACCCTCCGCCAACCCGCTCCCCGTCCCCAAGGTGACCGGACCCCATGCCCGCACAGCTGTCGACCCTGATCCCGTCCCGCGTCTCCGCCGCCCTGCGCGCCCCCACCGGCGCCTCCGGCGGCGCACTGAGCAGGCGGGCCGCCGACTTCACCGTCTGGTACCTGCGCGTGATCGCCGTACTGAACATAATGGCGGTGATGTCGCTCCCCTTCCGCCAGGAGGTCGACGAGCACAACAACGGCCGCATCACTCTGCACCTGCACCGGGAGCACGCGCACCACTCCGGCCAGTTCTTCACCCCGTACCTGGCCACGGCGGGCCTGGTCTCGGCCGCCCTCGCCATCTTCTTCGTCCTGGTGATGCGCCGCCGCAAGCGCGCGGCCTGGGTGGTCAACCTGCTGCTGTCCGCCCCGCTCTTCGTCCTCTACGTCCTCGCCCTCACCCAGCACGAGTACCGCGCCCACGCCTTCAACTGGGTCTCGGCGGCCGTCACCGGCCTCTTCGTGGCCGCGCTGCTGGTCAGCCGCCGGGAGTTCAGCGCGGTGGGCGACCCGTCGAACCCGAAGACGGCGCTGGCGGTGGGCGTCGGCGGCGTCCTGGTGACCGGTGGCCTGGGCACGCTGCTCGTGCACGCCACGAACAAGCTGCCCGGCGCCACCCTCCCCGACGAGATCGCCTACACCCTGCTGCGGGGCGTCAGCGTCGGCCCGCTCGCCGACCACGTCACCGCGGTCCACGCCCCGCGCTGGACCGACATCGTCATCAACATCCTCCTCGCCGCCGCCTTCTGCCTGGTCCTCTACGCCGGCTTCCGCTCCCCGCGCGGCCGCCGCCTGCTCAGCCCCGAGGACGAGTCCCGGCTGCGCGCCCTGCTGGACAAGCACGGCGCCCGCGACTCCCTCGGCTACTTCGCCCTGCGCCGCGACAAGATGGCGATCTTCTCCCCCACCGGCAAGTCGGCGGTCACCTACCGCGTCGTCGGCGGCGTCAGCCTCGCCTCCGGCGACCCGATCGGCGACCCGGAGGCCTGGCCCGGCGCGATCGACGCGTGGCTGACGGAGGCCCGGCGCCACGCGTGGACACCCGCCGTCATGGGCGCGAGCGAGGAGGCGGGCACCGTCTACGCCCGGCACGGCCTGGACGCCCTGGAACTCGGCGACGAGGCCATCGTCGACATCGCCGACTTCACCCTGGAGGGCCGCGCGATGCGCGTCGTCCGCCAGGCCCACAACCGGGTCCGCCGCGCCGGTTACACGGTGCGCATCCGCCGCCACGAGGACATCCCGGCCGACGAGATGGCCACGCTCCTGGAGAAGGCCGACCACTGGCGCGACGGCGCCACCGAGCGCGGCTTCTCTATGGCCCTCGGCCGCCTCGGCGACCCGGCGGACGGCCGCTGCGTCATGCTCGAATGCCGGGACGCGAACGACACCCCCCGCGCCCTCCTCAGCTTCGTCCCCTGGGGCGAGCAGGGCCTCTCCCTGGACCTGATGCGCCGCGACCGCGGCTCCGAGAACGGCCTGATGGAGTTCATGGTCGTCGAACTCCTCCTTGGCGCCACCGAGTTGAAGGTCGACCGCGTCTCCCTCAACTTCGCGATGTTCCGCTCGGTCTTCGAACGCGGCTCCCGCCTCGGCGCGGGCCCGGTCCTGCGCCTGTGGCACTCGACCCTGACGTTCTTCTCCCGCTGGTGGCAGATCGAGTCCCTCTACCGCGCCAACGCCAAGTACCGCCCGGTGTGGGAACCGCGCTACATCCTCTTCACGAAGACCAGCGACCTCCCGAGGATCGGTCTGGCGAGTGCGCGGGCGGAGGGGTTCCTCACGGTGCCCTGGGGGTCGTGACGAGGCCGAGGACAGCGCTGCGGCGGCCACGGCGCAGCCGTACGCCGACGATCTGCGCCGGGACCGGATGGACGCACTGATTCAACCGATTCATGAGGGACTGGAGAACCGGGGCATCCTCTGGACTGCCAAGGCCGCCAGGTACCGTCAGCGACCTGATCCCCCGACATACCGCTTCGCGCTGCGGCCGGTGCGCCGTCACCGTGCGGCCATGCGTGCCTCCTCGACGGGAGCCGGGTCGTACCGGAGTGACTCTGGCTGGACGTCGTAAGGAGAGATCCACCACTCGGGGACGTGGCCGTCGGGGTAGTGCTCGAAGGTCCGGCACACCGAGCACCATTCCCACAGTCGTCCGCGGCCGCTGAACCGGATCCCCCGGAAGACCTTCGCCTCGTTGTCCTCCAGCAGGTACCAGCGATGCAGCGCACGGGCGCCGCACACGGGACACGGGCCGACGAGGTCCGAGCCGGTCCAGTCCTCGTTGAACACTTTCCGCCAGACGGGGTGCTCCTCGGAGTCCGTCTCCCGCCATGCCGTCGGCTCGTTCATCTGTTGCCTTTGATCCAGTCCTCCAGGGCATTGCCCGAACCGTACGGCGTGCAGTCGTCCAGCGAGTCGCCGTCTCCGTGCTCCTCGCCCTCGAACGTCCCGTGCTTCAGGAAGTAGCGGGCGTGGCGCAGCTCATGGGCGATCGTATTGGCCGCGGTCGCGTCGTCGAAGACTCCGTCCGGACCGACACGGATCAGGTTCCCGCCGTCCGCGGCTCTCGTGACTCCGTTGGTGCCGATGTTGAGGTCCGGGTCGAAGATGATGCCGATGTTGAGGTCCGGGTCGAAGATGATGCCGATGTCCTGGCCGGAGCCGCGCAGATTGATGCCGTACTTCGCCGCGGCGTCGTACAGGTAGGTGGTCTTGTCCAGCGAGTTCTCGAGGGTGCGCTCGACGTCGCCTTGCCGGACCCCCCGGGCCTCCCGCTCGTCACCGTCTTCGGAACCGTTCGCCGGATCCGGCATGCACTGCGACGCCGACGAGCCGGGCGGGATGCCGCCGCCGTTGTTGCCGGTGGCCGTGTCCGGAGTGACGCCCGGTGGGAGGCCGGTGTTGCGGCTGCCTGCCGCGCAGCTGTTGCCGCTCGCCCCGCGGGTGCCGCAGGTGGCCTTGTCGTCGGCGACGGCCGTGATGGTGGGGGCGGTCGGCTTGGCCGGGGCCGTGGTGGGGACCACGATCGGGTTGTCGACGTCGAACAGGGGCTGGCGCTCGGTGACCCAGCGGTGGCGTGTGGGTCTGCGCCACCAGCGGTAGGCGTGGGTCCCGTTGTCGTAGTACGTCCACTGCTGGGTGGTGGTGTAGCTGTAGTAGTCGGTGCGGGTGTAGAGGTACGTGTCGTCGTACCACTTGGTGGTGGTCTGCCAACTCGTCGTGTGGGTCTGCTGCTTGGTGCCGGTGACGACCGGCTTGGTGGGGTGCGACGGCTGCGGCGGCACCGTGGTGGTCGGCGGCGGCGGCACCGCGGGCGTGCGGATGGCGGACGGGTCGAAGGTCGCGGTCCCGGTGGCGGCGTCGTAGAGGATGGCGGACGCGGCGACGACCACCACGACACCGCCGACCACGAGCAGCACCTCGCCGGCGCCCACGGCCGCGGCGGCCCCGGCCACCACCTCCGCGCCTTCCGCGACGGCCCCGCTCAACACCTCCGCGCCCTCGGCGACGGCGCCCGCGCCCGAACTGAGCGCGCCGTCGATCCCGCTCAGTACGTCGGAGCTCATCGATACCGCCGGGCGGAGGAACGCAGGCCACTCCCAGTGGCCGTCGGGATCGACGCGGCTGGTGGGGTTCGCCCCGCCGTACACGCAGTCGTTGGTGGAGGTCGCGCCGGTGACCGGGACACGCCGTCGGCCGGAGCGCTGCCGGCTCCCCGCCGGGCCGCTCAGCCGCGCGGTGTGCCGCCCGAGAACCCCCCGCCCACCGTGAACCCGATCACCGCGCCGCCGCCCTCCCTGCGGAAGGCGAAGGGGGCGCCGCCGTGGGCCATGGCGACCTCGCGGACGATGGAGAGGCCGAGGCCGGAGCCGGGGAGGGAGCGGGCGTCGGCGGCTCGGTAGAAGCGGTCGAAGATGCGGATCAGGTCGCCCTCGGCGATACCGGGGCCGCGGTCGAGGACCTCCACGCGGACCGTGCCCGGCCGGGCGGGCCCGGTGACGGTGATCTCGATGGGGGCCTTGCCGTCCCGGTCGAACTTGGCGGCGTTCTCGACGAGGTTGGAGACGGCCCGCTGGAGCATGCCGGGCCGGCCGTCGGTCGTGGTGTCGCCGGCCGCGCGCACGACGATATCGCGCCCGGTACGGCGCCGGGCCAGCCCCGCCACGTCCTCCGCGATGTCGGCCAGGTCCACGTGCTGCGGGGGCTCGTTGTCGGACTGCCCGGCCGCGAGGTCGACCAGCTCGTTGACCAGGTCGGTCAGCTCGCGCGCCTCCTGGCCGAGGTCGGCGACGAGCTCGTCACGGGTCGCGGGCGGAAGTTCGTCGATCCGGCGGAGCAGGGAGATGTTCGTACGGAGCGAGGTCAGCGGGGTGCGCAGCTCGTGCCCCGCGTCCTGGACCAGGCGCCGCTGGTCCTCCTCCGACTGGGCGAGGCGGCCCAGCATCCGGTCGAAGGCGCGGCCCAGCCTGCCCACCTCGTCCAGCCCGGTCACCGGCACCTGGATGCCGAGCTGCCGGGTGCGGGCCACGTTCTCCGCGGCCGAGGTGAGGATCACCAGCCGGCGGGTGATGCGCCGCGCCAGCCACCAGCCGAACAGCCCGGCGGCCACCACCACGGCCGACATCAGCAGCAGGGTCCGCTGCTGGAGCGCCTGCAGCAGGTCCTCGGTGTCGCTGAACTCCTGCGCCACCTGGACCGCGCCCCGCCCGCCGCCGAGCGCGACCGTGGCGATCCGGAACAGGTCCTCGCCGGCCTGGACGTCCTTGTGCTGGACCGTCTTCCCGGCCTCCGCGGCGGTGGCGGCCGCCCGGTCCGCGGCGGTGACCGGCAGCACCGGAGTGCCGTGGTCGACGATCTCGCCCCGCGCGCCGAGCACCTGGACGTCGGTGCGCGCGGGCCGGACCAGGTCGTGGCCGGGCTGGGAGGAGGAGAAGTCCGCCGGCACCATCTTGTGCTGCTTGACCTCGTCCTGGACGTCGGAGACGACCTGCGTGAACACCGACTGCTGGTCGACGCGGACCAGCCGGGCGGCGGCGTTGTACGACAGGATGCCCACGACGATCGTGACGGCGGCGGTGACCGCCGCGAAGGAGACCACGAACGTGGTCCGCAGGGAGACCAGGCCCGGCCGGCGCCGGGCCAGGACCCGCGTGAGCCGCTCCAGCCGCCGGAGAGGGCCCACTCAGTCCTCCCGCAGCACGTAACCCACGCCCCGGACGGTGTGGATCAGCTGCGGGGCGCCCGGCTCGTCGAGCTTGCGGCGGAGGTAGCCGACGTAGACGGCGAGGTTCTTGGAACCGGGGCCGAAGTCGTAGCCCCAGATGCGGTCGTAGATCGTGGAGTGGTCGAGGACGATGCCCGCGTTGCGGGCCAGCAGTTCGAGCAGTTCGAACTCGGTGCGGGTCAGCTCCAGCTCGCGCTGGCCGCGCCAGGCCCGGCGGGCCTGGAGGTCCATCCGCAGGCCGGCCGCCTCGACCTGCCGGTCGGAGACCTGCGGTTCCCGGCCGGGCTCGGCGACGACACCGCCACCGCCACCGCCACTGCTGCCGGCGCCGGCGCCGGTGGTGACGGGCAGGGTCCGGCGCAGCAGGGCCCGCAGCCGGGCGAAGACCTCTTCGACGTCGAAGGGCTTGACCACGTAGTCGTCGGCGCCGGCGTCCAGTCCTGCGATCCGGTCGGCGGTCTCCACCAGCGCGGTCAGCATGAGGATGGGGGTGCGGTCGCCTTCCGCCCGCAGGACGCGGCAGACCTGGAGGCCGTCGATGCCGGGCATCATCACGTCCAGGACGAGGACGTCGGGGCTGGTGCGGTGGGCGTGCGCCAAGGCCTCCACACCGTCCGCGACCGCAGTCACCTCATAACCCTCCAGGGTGAGGGCCCGCTCCAGGGCGTGGCGGATGGCGCGGTCGTCTTCGGCGAGCAGCACAGTCTGGGGCACCTCCCCAGTCTGCCAAGGCCTCCGGCGGTTCTGCCGTGGTGAGCGGGCCTACGATCACCCTTTTTACCTGCCTCTCACCGTCGCAGAGGCAACCGGGCGCCGGATTTCGGCTGCGGGTGGGTGGGGGTTCTCGCGCAGTTCCCCGCGCCCCTTACGGGGCGCTGCAGTCACCTCAGCTACATAGCTGCGGGCAGTCGTGCCTCCCCCAGTGCCTCAAGGGCCTGGGGGGTCCCCCGCGCGAGCGAAGCCGAGCGTGGGGGAGGCACCCCGCCAACGCGGGCGGGTGAAACCCCCCGTTCCGCCCCCCTCAGCTCGCGGCCAACCTCGCCAGCTGCTCCGCGAACGGCACGACCGGCAGCGCCTCGGGCTCCTCGCGCTCGGCCCGGCGAAGCCCCTGCATCAGCCCCGCCAGCTCCCCCGCCGCCCGCTCGATCCGCCCCTCCAGGCCCTCCGCGCCCCAGTCCTCCGACGCCGCGTACACGCCCGTCGGCACGACCACCGCCCGCAGGTACGCGAACATCGGCCGCAGCGCGTGCTCCAGCACCAGCGAGTGCCGTGCCGTACCCCCGGTCGCCGCGATCAGCACCGGCTTGCCCGCGAGCGCGTCCTTGTCGAGCACGTCGAAGAACGACTTGAACAGCCCGCTGTAGGAGGCGGTGAACACCGGCGTGACCGCGATCAGGCCGTCCGCCTCGGTCACCGCCTCCAGGGCCGCCGCGAGCTTGCGCCCGGCGAACCCGTTGGTGAAGTTGTGCGCGATCTCGACCGCGAGGTCGCGCAGCTCCACCACCTCCAGCTCGACCCCGGCCTCGGCCTGCCGGCCGACGGCGGCCGCCAGCCGGTCGGCCAGCAGCCGCGTGGACGACGGCACGCTCAGCCCCGCCGAGACGACGACGAGCTTCATGCCCCGACCTCCTTCTTGTCCGAAGCCTTGTCGGCCTTCTTCTCCTGCGCGGCGGCGGCCAGCAGCGACGCGTGTGTCGGCGCCTCCGGGACGTCCGCCGGGCGGCCCTTCGCGAACTCCTTGCGGAGCACCGGCACGACCTCCTCGCCGAGTACGTCGAGCTGCTCCAGGACCGTCTTCAGCGGCAGCCCCGCGTGGTCCATCAGGAACAGCTGGCGCTGGTAGTCGCCCGCGTACTCGCGGAAGCCCAGCGTCTTCTCGATCACCTGCTGCGGCGAGCCCACCGTCAGCGGGGTCTGGTCGGTGAAGTCCTCCAGGGACGGCCCGTGCCCGTAGACCGGCGCGTTGTCGAAGTACGGCCGGAACTCCCGCACCGCGTCCTGCGAGTTCTTCCGCATGAACACCTGGCCGCCGAGGCCGACGATCGCCTGCTCGGGCGTGCCGTGCCCGTAGTGCGCGAACCGCTTCCGGTAGAACTCGACCATCCGCTTGGTGTGGTCGGCGGGCCAGAAGATGTGGTTGTGGAAGAAGCCGTCACCGTAGTAGGCGGCCTGCTCCGCTATCTCGGGCGAGCGGATCGAGCCGTGCCAGACGAACGGCGGCACGTCGTCCATCGGCCGCGGGGTGGAGGTGAAGCCCTGCAGCGGGGTGCGGAACTTGCCCTCCCAGTCGACGACGTCCTCGCGCCACAGCCGGCGCAGCAGGGCGTAGTTCTCGATGGCGAGGTTGATGCCCTCGCGGATGTCCTGCCCGAACCAGGGGTAGACCGGCCCGGTGTTGCCGCGGCCCATCATCAGGTCCACCCGACCGTCGGCCAGGTGCTGGAGCATCGCGTAGTCCTCGGCGATCTTCACCGGGTCGTTGGTGGTGATGAGGGTGGTGGAGGTGGAGAGGATCAGCTTCTCCGTCTGCGCGGCGACGTAACCGAGCATGGTGGTCGGCGACGACGGCACGAACGGCGGGTTGTGGTGCTCACCGGTCGCGAAGACGTCCAGGCCGACCTCCTCGGCCTTCAGCGCGATCGCGACCATCGCCTTGATGCGCTCCCGCTCGCTCGGCGTCCGCCCCGTGGTGGGGTCCGGCGTGACGTCGCCGACCGTGAAGATCCCGAACTGCATGCTCGCTCACCCTCCAGGTTGTTTACGATTCAACTATACCCGCAGAACGAGACTTCGCCGCCACCTATTCCCCCGCCCCCCTGCACCCTGACCACGACCCTGCGGGGGCCTGGGACGGCAGCATCCGGGACCGTACCGGCTGCACCGACGGCACGGCGGCGGCCCCCTGCGCCTCCGGCGACGGCACCGGCGTCTGCACCGGCGGCAACCCGCCCCACCCTCGGCGAGTTCACCTGCGACGCGCATGCGGGCATGGACTTCTCCGCCGTGAGCCTGGTCGACGGCTCCGAACTGCCCGGGACCGCGGCCGGCTCGACCTGATCACCGCAGGGGGGGCGGACCGCGGGCCTCCCGGAGCCCGGGCCTTCTTGAGCGCGGGTTGCCCGGGGCGCGGGTGCCCCGGGGTGCGGGCCCCGTTCACCCGGACGGCCCGCGCACGAGGACACGCCGACAGGGGTCCTCGACGCTGGAATCCCGGGCGTCGCCGACGCCTCGCACCGAAGGACCGGAGCAGCATGCGAATACCGCGCGAATCCCGCCGCACCGTCAACGCCGTCCGCTGGGGCGCCGCCCTCCTGGCACTGTCGGGAACCACCGCCACCTTCGCCCCCACGACGGCACTGGCCGGCGGTCCGAGCGGAGATCCCGGCCGGCAGAAGCCCACCATCGTGCTCGTGCACGGCGCCTTCGCCGACGCCTCGAGCTGGAACGGCGTCGTGCAGCGCCTCCAGCAGAACGGCTACACGGTGGACGCACCGGCCAACCCGCTGCGCGGTGTCGCCCAGGACTCGGCCTACCTCGCGAGCTTCCTGAAGTCCGTCACCGGGCCGATCATCCTGGTCGGCCACTCCTACGGCGGTGAGGTCATCTCCCAGGCCGCCGTCGGGAACCCCAACGTCAAGGCCCTCGTCTACATCAACGCGATCATGCCCGACGCGGGCGAGTCACAGGCCGTCCTCGCCGCCAAGTTCGCCCCCGCCCCGCTCACCAAGGCCCTCAAGCAGGTGCCCTTCCGCAACGCCGACGGCACCACCGGCACCGACGTCTACATACAGCCGGACCAGCTGCGCCAGGTCTTCGCCGCGGACCTGCCCGCCGGCCAGACCGCCGTCATGGCAGTCACCCAGCGTCCCGTCGCCATGTCGGCCTTCGCGGACAAGCTCACCGGCGCCGCCTGGCGGACCAAACCCGTGTACGCCCTCGTCGGCAGGCAGGACCGGGCCATCAACCCGAGCCTGGAGAGATTCGAGGCCAAACGGGCCCACGCCCGGAAGACGGTGGAGATCGACTCCTCGCACGTCTCCCTCGTCTCCCACCCCCAGGCCGTGAAGGACCTGATCGTCAACGCCGCCGAGGACTACATGTGGAAATAGCGCGGTCCCCGGCCCCCGGCCGCCACGCCCGGCTCCGGGCCGCGCCTAGGCCCGCTCGAAGGTGCCGTACATCGTCGCCCGCGCGATCGCGTGGCTGAACAGGAGGAAGTCGAGGTAGGCAGGGGTCGACGACTCCGACAGCTCCAGTTCCTCGGCATCCACGGCATGCACCACGAAGAAGTACCGGTCCGGGCCGTTGCCCGGCGGCGGCGCCGGACCGAGGTACCTCCGGTGGCCGGCGTCGTTGGCCAGCGTGACCGCCGCGCCGGGCAACCGCCGTCCGTCTCCCGCCCCGGCCGGAAGTCCGGTCACGGACGCGGGCAGATTGGCCACGGCCCAGTGCCAGAACCCCGAGGCGGTGGGCACGTCGGGGTCGAACATCGCCACCGTGAAACTCCGCGTCTCCCCGGGAAAACCGGTCCAGCTCAGCTGCGGCGAGACGTCCAACCCACCGGCGCCGAGAATTCCGCTCACCTGCTCGCGGGCCAGTTCCCCACCGTCGGCCACGGACTCCGAGGTCACTGAGAAGGTCCTGATGGGCGGCAGGAAGTCGTAAGGACCATAGGGCTTGATCATGGCAGTCCTCCGAAACCATCGGTTTGCCGTACTTCAAGGAAACACGTCGGGCGCATTTCTCGTACGGCGGCCACCGGTTGCGGCCTCCGGAACACCCGCTCAGACTTGATGGGCACATCGGCACAAGTCCCGGAGGAGCGTTCCCATGGCCAGGATTCTGTGTGTCGTGACCGGAGCGAGTTACTGGACCCTCAAGGACGGGCACCGGCATCCCACCGGCTACTGGGCCGAGGAGTTCGTGGCTCCCTACAGCGTGTTCACCAGCGCCGGACACGACGTCACCGTGGCAACTCCGCACGGCGTCGTACCCGTTGTGGACACGATGAGCCTGCGGCCCCGGATGGCGGGCGGCGAGGAGAACGCCCTGCAGGAGGAGGCCGTCATCGAGGAGGCGGAGGAACTGCGCTATGCCGTCCCCCTCCCGGACATCCGCCTGGAGGACTACGACGCGATCTACTACCCCGGCGGCCACGGACCGATGGAGGACCTCTCGGCCGACCCCGACTCCGGCGCGCTGCTGCGGGAGGCACTCGCCTCCGGCCGCCCGCTCGGCATCGTCTGCCACGCCCCCGCCGCCATCCTCGCCACCCGTGACGCGAACGGCGGCACGCCCTTCGCGAACTACCGGCTGACGGGATTCTGCAACGAGGAGGAGGCCGGTGTCGGTTTCGCCGACAGGGCCAAGTGGTTGCTGGAGGACGAGCTGAAGAAGCTGCCCACCGAGTACTCGCGGGGCCCGGCCTGGGAGCCGTACACGGTCGTCGACCGCAACCTCTTCACCGGGCAGAACCCCGCCTCCTCCGGCCCCCTCGCCCAGGAGCTCGTGGCAGCGCTGCCATGAGCCGGATCGCCGCCGGCCCGGGGGTCACTCGAAGACGGCGACCCGGCGTCCGACGACGTCACCCCGGCCCAGGGCGTCCAGGTCAGAACGCGTACGGATCCCCCGTCGCCAGCACCAGCACCCGCTGCTTGTCGTTCGTACGGTCCTGGTCCACCGCTCCCCCGCCCCACACCACGTCCACCGACAGCGTCACCTCCGCCGGCCGCTCCCGCAGCCGCACCGGAACCACCAGCTGCTCGCCGGGCACCTCGACCGCCAGCGGCCCGGTGTCGCACACCACCTCCCGGTCACCCGTGCGCGCACATCCGCCCGGCAGCTCCAGCGAGTCCGCCAGCGGCGCCGACGAGGCCAGCCGCACGCTGGCCCCGGTCACACCGTCCGGCCCGTGGTTGCGCGGAGTCACCCGGACCTCCACCAGGTCCCCGTTCAGCACCGCGGACCCGTGCACCTCCAGATCCGCACTCCCGGCCCAGGCGCTGCCACCGCCCCCCACGACCAGCACACCCACCGCCACCGCCACCGCACCGGCCACCGCCGGCCCACCACGACGCATCGCCATGCCACCCGTCCCGTCCGTCCGTCGGTTCGCACTCGTACGGATGTATGCCACCCCGCCCCCGCCACAGGCGCCCCCCATCAGGTGACAGCCGCCGGACGTGACACGCTGCACGCATGCTGATCCTCCGCTCCGCCGCCCTGTTCGTCGTGGCCGCGTTCTTCGAGATCGGCGGCGCCTGGCTGGTCTGGCAGGGCCTGCGCGAACACCGCGGCTGGCTCTGGATCGCCGGCGGCATCCTCTCGCTCGGCGCCTACGGCTTCGTCGCCACCTTCCAGCCCGACGCCCACTTCGGCCGCATCCTCGCCGCGTACGGCGGCATCTTCGTCGCGGGCTCGATCCTGTGGGGCGTGGTGGCGGACGGCTACCGCCCGGACCGCTGGGACATCACGGGCGCGGCGATCTGCCTGGCGGGAATGGCCGTGATCATGTGGGCCCCCAGAAACTGACGTGGGACGAGCGCCCCGCAGAGGCGTGGGCACACCGCGCGAGCAACCCCCACCGGCCCGCAGCCGCCGAACAGCCGAAACCACCCCCCGCCTATCCTTGCCACAGACGAACCCGCACACCGCACCCCGCTGAGGAGCACACCCCCATGGCCCCGTCCCGCATCGCGGTAGTCACCGGCGCCAGCAGCGGCATCGGCGCCGCCACCGCCCGCCGGCTCGCCGAGGCCGGCTACCGCGTCGTCCTCACCGCCCGCCGGGAGGACCGCATCGAGGCCCTGGCCAAGGAGATCAACGACGCGGGCCACCAGGCCACCGCCTACGCCCTCGACGTGACGGACCGGGCGGCCGTCGACGAGTTCGCTACGGCCTTCAAGACGGTCGCCGTCCTCGTCAACAACGCCGGCGGAGCCCTCGGCGCCGACCCGGTCGCCACCGGCGACCCGGCCGACTGGCGCACGATGTACGAGACGAACGTCATCGGCACCCTGAACCTCACCCAGGCGCTGCTCCCCCGGCTGGAGGCGAGCGGCGACGGCACGGTGGTCGTGGTCTCCTCCACCGCCGGCCACGGCACCTACGAGGGCGGCGCCGGCTACGTCGCCGCCAAGCACGGCGCCCACGTCCTCGCCGAGACCCTCCGCCTGGAGATCGTCGGCAGGCCGGTCCGGGTCATCGAGATCGCCCCCGGCATGGTCAAGACCGACGAGTTCGCGCTGACCCGCTTCGGCGGCGACGAGGAGAAGGCGGCCAAGGTCTACCAGGGCGTCGCCGAGCCCCTCACCGCGGACGACGTCGCCGACACCATCGCCTGGACGGTGACCCGCCCCAGCCACGTCAACATCGACCTCCTGGTCGTCCGCCCCCGCGCGCAGGCCTCCAACACCAAGGTCCACCGGGAACTGTGATGCCGGACGAGGACGCCGCGAAGGCCCTGGAGACGGACCGGGAAAAGGCCCGCCTGCAGCAGGAGACCAAGAACGAGCGCCAGGTCTGGTACTTCCTGGCCTACTTCCTCTTCGGCATCCACGTCATCGCATTCGTCATGATCTACGCGGTCCGGCACGCGAAGTGACGGACCGCGCGGTCACCCCTTGACGCAGACGACCTGCTTGAGCTTCGCGACGACCTCGACGAGGTCCCGCTGCTGCTCGATGACCTGGTCGATCGACTTGTACGCGCCCGGGATCTCGTCCACGACACCGGAGTCCTTGCGGCACTCCACGCCCCGTGTCTGCTCCTCCAGGTCCCGGGTCGAGAACCGGCGCTTGGCCGCGTTGCGGCTCATCCGCCGGCCGGCGCCGTGCGAGGCCGAGTTGAAGGACAGCGGGTTGCCGAGGCCCTTCACGATGTACGAGCCGGTGCCCATGGACCCCGGGATGATCCCGAACTCCCCGCTCCCCGCCCGGATCGCGCCCTTGCGGGTGACCAACAGGTCCATCCCCTCGTAGCGCTCCTCGGCGACGTAGTTGTGGTGGGCGCTGATCTCCGCCTCGAAGGCCGGCTTGGCCTTCTTGAACTCCTTGCGGATCACGTCCTTGAGGAGCGCCATCATCAGCGTGCGGTTGTACTTCGCGTACTCCTGCGCCCAGAAGAGGTCGTTGCGGTACGCCGCCATCTGCGGGGTGTCCGCGACGAAGACGGCGAGGTCACGGTCGACGAGGCCCTGGTTGTGCGGGAGCTTCTGGGCCACGCCGATGTGGTGTTCGGCGAGTTCCTTGCCGATGTTCCGGGAACCGGAGTGCAGCATCAACCACACCGCACCGGTCGTGTCTGTGCACACCTCGACGAAGTGGTTGCCGCTTCCGAGCGTTCCCATCTGCTGATGGGCCCGTTCCTGACGGAATTTGACCGCATCCGCCACCCCATCGAACCGCCCCCAGAACTCCCCCCACCCGGCAGCAGCCAGCCCGTGGAAGTCCCCCGGCTCCACCGGATCCGCGTGCATCCCCCGCCCCACCGGAATCGCCTGCTCGATCTTCGACCGGAGCCGCGACAGGTCGCCCGGCAGGTCGTTCGCCGTGAGGGACGTCTTCACCGCGGACATCCCGCAGCCGATGTCGACCCCCACCGCCGCCGGGCACACCGCACCCCGCATGGCGATGACCGACCCGACCGTCGCGCCCTTGCCGTAGTGGACGTCCGGCATCACCGCGAGGCCCTTGATCCACGGCAGGGTCGCGACGTTGCGCAGCTGCTGGAGCGCCACGTCCTCGACGGTCGCCGGATCGGTCCACATCCGGATCGGCACCTTCGCGCCCGGGATCTCGACGTACGACATGTCTTCCTCATCCCCCACGGACAGCACATCAAAAGGACAAAAAGCTTAATTTCAACAAAACGCAAATGCGGCGCCAGAGGCCCGGAAACCAGACAGAGGACCGGCGTTCACAGCAGTGCGTGCGATAGACATTGTCTCCAGGGGGCGCCCCGCTGCGGCAAGCGATTAACCAGCGGGGACACTGGAGCAGGACCGAGCGGACCAGTGAACGGAAGGAGCCTGACCGTGCAGCGGAAGGCGTACGTAACCGGCATCGCCGCCCTTCTCGCGGCCCTGCTGGCCGGCTGCACGAGCGGTTCCAGCGGTGGCGACGACGCCACCGACAAGAACGCGGACACCAGCACCTCCACCGTCGCCGCCCAGCCCGGCAAGTACCGCACCCTCCCGGAGGCCTGCGGCGCGGTCAGCCACGACACCCTCGACTCCCTGCTCCCGGGCATCGCGCAGATCACCGACGAGGAGCAGCACGAGAAGGCGTACGCGGGCGAGGCCGCGCTCACCTACGACACGGACCGCAAGGTCGGCTGCCACTGGAAGATCGAGTCCAGCGACGCCACGGACCGGCTGTCCGTCGATTTCGAGCGCGTGGTGTCGTACGACAACGCGGTCAGCGACGACAGCGAGGCGCAGACGATCTACACGCAGCTGAAGTCGGCGGCGGACATCCCCGAGTCCGCGCCCCCGAGCCCGGCCGAGACGGGGTCGCCGTCGCCGTCGGACTCCGTGTCACCGTCGGACTCCGCGTCCGCGTCGGACTCCGCGTCGCCGACCGGAGCCGCCGACCCGTCCTCCTCCACCTCGGCGTCCGCCTCCGCTTCCACCTCGGTCTCCGGCTCGCCCTCGACCACCCCGGCCGGTCTGCAGCCGCGCACTCTCGCCGATCTCGGCGACGAGGCGTATCTCGACGACCAGCTCAGCGGCTCGGGTTCGACCGCCGAACAGCGGACGGTGACTGTGGTGTTCCGCACGTCCAACGTCGTGGTGACCATCGTGTACGAGGAGCAGCCGATGGCCACCGGGACCGTGCCGGACAGCAAGGAAATGCAGGACAGGGCGCAGAATCTGGCCGGGCAGCTGGCCGAGGCCCTCAACGGCTGAGGGCTCCGGCACGCCCTGCGCACCTCGCCTGCAAAGGGCGCGAACCGAAACCGCACAGCTTCCTCACCGCGTACCGTGGCCCCTCGGACCCGATCCGACCGCAGGAACCCCGAACGTGTGAGTGAAGGAACCATGCAGCGAGTAGCAGTCCAGTCAGACGACCAGCGCGCCCGGAACGGGCGGAACGTACAGCGACGGGCGGGGCGCCTGCGCCGGGGCCTCGTCTGTGCGGCCGCCGTCCCCGCCGTGGCACTGTTCGCGACGGCCTGTTCCTCGGACTCGGACGCCGCCGCGCAGGGGACGGGCGGCGGTTCGGGTTCCGCCGCGGGGTCCGCGGGCCCCGGCAGTTCCGCGGCCATTTCCCCGACGGTTCAGGCGGCCAAGTACGCGAAGCTGCCGAAGCCGTGTGCGGTGCTGTCGAAGGAGACGCTCACCGCGCTCGTGCCGAAGGGTGTGAAGTCGGGCAAGGAGGGCGCGTCGGACGACGTGGCCACGCGGGGCAGCTGCTCCTGGAGCAGTCTGGACAGCAACGGGGTGAAGGGTTCCCAGTTCCGCTGGCTCAACATCTCCTTCCTTCGGTTCGACTCGGACGCCGGCCGTGGTTCGGGGGAGAAGCAGGCGGAGGCGTACTACACGAGCCAGGTGCAGGGTGCGCAGTCGGTGGCGGGTGCCAAGAACACCAAGTCGGAGCCGGTTTCCGGGGCCGGTGACCAGGCGACGGCCATGCGCTACGACCTGAAGAAGAAGGAGGGCGCCTTCAAGCAGCAGACGGTCGTGGCCCGTGTCGCGAACGTCGTCGTCACCCTCGACTACAACGGTGCGGGTCTGGCGGGCGGGAAGGCGCCCGACGCGGACTCTCTGACGAAGGCTGCGGAGAAGGCGGCGAAGGAGGCCGTGGTGTCCGTGGGGGCCGCCAACGGCTCTGGTTCTGCGCCGAGTTCACCTGCGGCGACGCCTTCGAAGTCGGCCTCCCGGTCGGCCTCGCCGTCCGCGTCGCCCTCCAAGTCGTCAGCCAAGAAGGGCTGACCGGCCACACGTGCGCCGCACTGATGTGCCACCCTGTTGCGCGCAACAACACGCAAGGGGAGGGGAGTACCGGTGGCCGCGCCAATGCAGCTGACTCGGATGCACCGCGTTCTCATCGGCGTGGTCGTGACCGGCGCGATGATCATCGCCGGCATCGGCTTCGCCGGCTCGTACGCGGCCGTCCGTGAGCTGGCCATCAAGAAGGGTTTCGGGAACTTCGCCTATGTGTTCCCGATCGGTATCGACGCGGGTATCTGCGTCCTGCTCGCCCTTGACCTGCTGCTGACCTGGATCCGCATCCCCTTCCCGCTGCTGCGGCAGACGGCCTGGCTGCTGACCATCGCGACGATCGCCTTCAACGGCGCGGCGGCGTGGCCGGACCCGCTGGGTGTGGGCATGCACGCGGTGATCCCGGTGCTGTTCGTGGTGGCGGTCGAGGCCGCCCGGCATGCGATCGGCCGGATCGCGGACATCACGGCGGACAAGCACATGGAGGGGGTGCGCCTCACCCGCTGGCTGCTCTCCCCGGTGCCGACCTTCCTCCTGTGGCGCCGGATGAAGCTGTGGGAGCTGCGCTCCTACGACCAGGTGATCAAGCTGGAGCAGGAACGTCTCGTCTATCAGGCGCGGCTGAGGTCCCGCTTCGGGCGGGCCTGGCGCAGGAAGGCTCCGGTGGAGTCCCTGATGCCGCTGCGGCTGGCCAAGTACGGCGTGCCGCTGGCGGACACGGCCCCGGACGGCCTGGCGGCGGCGGGCATCGATCTCCCGGCGCTGCTGCCGGCCGCCGAGCCGGCCGCGCCCGGTCGTGCCGCCGCGGTGGCGCCCGTCCCCCAGCAGGCGGCGCCTCCCGCCGGGCAGCGCCCGGAGCTGGTCCCCGGCCCCCCGCCCGAGCAGCCGGGGTACGCCTCGGAGCCGCCGCAGCCCGACCCGGAGGTCAACCCCTGGCTGCACGCCAGGAACCCGCAGCAGATCGAGTACCACGGCGACTACGACCCGACGTACGAGCCGCAGTACTCGGAGGAGCAGTACGCGGCCTGGCAGTACCAGCAGGAGCAGGAGCAGTACCAGCGTCAGCTGCGGGAGTACGAGCAGGCGCAGTTGCAGCAGCAGTTCCCGCCGGAGCAGGTGCCGCAGGGGCAGCAGGAGCCTCTGCCGGAGGAGTCCCCGTCGGAGACGACGGGGAGCTTCCCGATTCCCTCCGGCCCGGGCCGCACCCGTGAGCTCGGTGAGGGCGGTGGCCCGCCGGAGCCGAACGAGGACGACTTCTACCTGGTCTTCAAGAAGTCGATCGACGGCGGTTACCCCAGCTCCAGCCAGTTCAGGGGTGACGTGGAGGCGACCTTCGGCATGACGCTGGCGCAGCGAGACGCGGAGCGCATGGTCAACCGCTTCACGAACCGGCACACGGCCGAGCTCCAGGAAGACCACATCGCGTAGGCCCCGCGGGGCGTGAAAGAAAGGGGCCCTCCTCGGCGGAGGGCCCCTTTCTTCATGCCTGCGTCGGTGTCACGCCCCGAGGAGGGCCCGCACCCGCTCCTGCCCCACGGCCAGCAGCAGCGTGGGCAGCCGGGGCCCGGTGTCCCGCCCGACCAGCAGGTGGTAGAGCAGCGCGAAGAACGTCCGCTGGGCCGTCTTGATCTCCGGCGGCAGCTCCTTCGGCGTGGCGTCGGCGGAGAACCCGGCCTGGACCTTGGGCACGCCGTAGACGAGGTGGGTGAGCCCGTCGAGCGACCAGTGCTCGGCGAGGCCGTCGAGCAGCAGTCGTACCGACTGCTGGGACGCCTCGTCGAGGGACTTCAGCAGTTCGGCGTCGGGTTCGTCGCGGACGATGGTGCGCTGGTCGGCGGGCACCTGGGTGTTGATCCAGGCCTCGGCCCTGTCGTACCGCGGGCGGGCCTCGTCCAGCGATCCCAGTGGGTTGGCGGGGTCCAGTTCGCTGAGGATGCGCAGCGCCTGGTCCTCGTGTCCGGCGGTGATGTCGGCGACGGAGGCGAGGGTCCGGTACGGCAGCGGGCGCGGCGTCCGGGGCAGGTCGCCGCCGACCGTGCGGACGGCACGCGCGTGCGCGGCGATGTCACCGGGCAGCGCGGACCCGTCCGCGACCTTGCCGTCCAGCTTGTCCCACTCGTCGTAGAGGCGCTGGATCTCCTGGTCGAAGGCGATCTTGAAGGACTGGTTGGGCCGGCGCCGGGCGTACAGCCAGCGCAGGATCTGCGGTTCCATGATCTTCAGCGCGTCGGCGGGGGTGGGTACGCCGCCCCGGGACGAGGACATCTTGGCCATGCCGCTGATGCCGACGAAGGCGTACATCGGCCCGATGGGCTGCTTCCCGCCGAAGATCCCGACGATCTGCCCGCCGACCTGGAAGCTCGACCCCGGGGAGGAGTGGTCGACCCCGCTGGGCTCGAAGATCACGCCCTCGTAGGCCCACCGCATGGGCCAGTCGACCTTCCAGACCAGCTTGCCGCGGTTGAACTCGCTGAGCCGGACGGTCTCGGAGAAGCCGCACTCGTTGCAGGTGTACGTCAGCTCGGTGGTGTCGTCGTCGTAGGCGGTGACGGTCGTCAGGTCCTTCCCGCACCCGCCGCAGTACGGCTTGTAGGGGAAGTAGCCGGCGGAGCCGGACGAGCCGTCGTCCTCGCTCGCCGCGCCCGAGCCCTCCTCGGCCTCCAGTTCGGCCTCGTCGACGGCCTTCTGCTGAGGCTTCTTGGGGGCCTTCTTCGTCCGGTACTGCTCCAGGATCGCGTCGATGTCACCCCGGTGCTTCATGGCGTGCAGGATCTGCTCCCGGTACACACCGGACGTGTACTGCGCGGTCTGGCTGATCCCGTCGAACTCCACGCCGAGCTCGGCCAGCGACTCGACCATCGCGGCCTTGAAGTGCTCGGCCCAGTTCGGGAACGCGGAGCCCTTCGGCGCGGGCACGGAGGTCAGCGGCTTGCCGATGTGCTCGGCCCAGCTCTCGTCGACCCCGGCGATACCGGCGGGCACCTTGCGGTAGCGGTCGTAGTCGTCCCAGGAGATCAGGTGCCGGACCTGGTGCCCGCGCCGCCGGACCTCGTCGGCGACCAGGTGCGGGGTCATGACCTCGCGCAGGTTGCCGAGGTGGATGGGGCCCGACGGCGACAGCCCGGACGCGACGACGACCGGTTTGCCCGGGGCCCGACGCTCCGACTCCTCGATGACCTCATCCGCGAAACGGGAGACCCAGTCGGTGGTCTCGGTGCTCTGAGCCACGATCGGCACGTCCTTCTTTCTGGCACGGGGCAGCCGGTACGGTCGCACGGCTGACCGCTCCATTCTCCCAGCCGAGGCCGAATCCACGAAAACGGGTTACCAGCCCGCCCTCGGACCGGCGACGCAGCCGCCGCTCGGGGGCGCAGCCGCCGCTCGGGGGCGCGGGGAACTGCGCGACCGCTCGGCGGCGCAGCCGCCGTTTGGGGGCGCGGGGAACTGCGCGACCAGCGCACACGGCGCCGCACCCGGCCACGCACCGGGCCCCCCGAGCTCGTAGCCGCAAAAACCCCTTTACCCCCCGTGAAATACTGGAGCCGTCTACCAAGCTCCCCGAGGAGAAACGGCTCCCACCCCATGGCCCCGGTCACGTCCCTCAGCGCCTCCGTCAACCAGCAGCTCACCGACGCCCTCTCGGCAACCCTGCCGGAGGCCTCCGTCGACCCGCTGCTGCGACGCAGCGACCGGGCCGACTACCAGGCGAACGGCATCCTCGCCGCCGCCAAGAAGGCCAAGGCGAACCCGCGGGAGCTGGCGACGCAGGTCGTCTCCCACATCACCACCGGCGCGGACCTGATCCAGGACGTCGAGGTCTCCGGCCCCGGCTTCCTGAACATCACCCTCTCCGACAAGGCGATCACCGCGAACCTGGCCGCGCGGTACGCGGACGGCGACCGGCTCGGCGTACCCGCCAAGGCGGAGCCGGGCGTCACGGTGATCGACTACGCGCAGCCGAACGTCGCCAAGGAGATGCACGTCGGCCACCTGCGGTCCGCGGTGATCGGCGACGCCCTGCGCGGCATGCTCGACTTCACCGGCGAGCGGACGATCGGCCGGCACCACATCGGCGACTGGGGCACCCAGTTCGGCATGCTGATCCAGCACCTGATCGAGAACCCGGACGAGCTGTCCGCGGAGACCGACACGGACGGCGAGCAGGCCATGTCGAACCTGAACCGGGTGTACAAGGCGTCCCGGGCCGTCTTCGACGCGGACGAGGCCTTCAAGGAGCGGGCGCGGAAGCGGGTGGTCGCCCTCCAGTCCGGCGACAAGGAGACGCTGGACCTGTGGCAGCGGTTCGTGGACGAGTCGAAGGTCTACTTCTACTCGGTCTTCGAGAAGCTGGACATGGAGATCCGGGACGACGAGATCGTCGGCGAGTCGGCGTACAACGACGGCATGCCCGAGACCGCCCGCCTCCTGGAGGAGATGGGTGTCGCGGTCCGCTCCGAAGGCGCCCTGGTCGTCTTCTTCGACGACATCCGGGGCAAGGACGACCAGCCGGTGCCGTTGATCGTGCAGAAGGCGGACGGCGGCTTCGGCTACGCGGCCTCCGACCTGACCGCGATCCGCAACCGGGTCCAGGACCTGCACGCCACGTCCCTGCTCTACGTCGTGGACGTCCGCCAGTCCCTCCACTTCAAGATGGTCTTCGAGGCGGCCCGCCGCGCCGGCTGGCTCACCGAGGACGTCACCGCGCACAACATGGGCTACGGCACGGTGCTGGGTGCGGACGGCAAGCCGTTCAAGACGCGTGCGGGCGAGACCGTCCGGCTGGAGGACCTGCTGGACGAGGCGGTGCAGCGGGCCGCCGAGGTGGTCCGGGAGAAGGCCCAGGACCTGACCGAGGCCGAGATCCAGGAGCGGGCCCAGCAGGTCGGCATCGGTGCCGTGAAGTACGCCGACCTGTCGACGTCCCCCAACCGGGACTACAAGTTCGACCTGGACCAGATGGTCTCGCTCAACGGCGACACCTCCGTCTACCTCCAGTACGCGTACGCCCGTATCCAGTCGATCCTCCGCAAGGCGGGAGAGGTACGGCCCGCCGCGCATCCGGAGCTGGCACTGCACGCGGCCGAGCGGGCGCTGGGCCTGCACGTGGACGCGTTCGGCGACACGGTCTTCGAGGCGGCCGCGGAGTACGCCCCGCACAAGCTGGCCGCGTACCTGTACCAGCTGGCGTCCCTGTACACGTCGTTCTACGACAAGTGCCCGGTCCTGAAGGCCGAGACCCCGGAGCAGGTGGAGAACCGCCTCTTCCTGTGCGACATGACGGCCCGCACCCTCCACCAGGGCATGGCCCTGCTGGGCATCAGGACGCCCGAGCGCCTCTGACCGGTCCGAGCGGTCCGAGTCGCCCACCGGGGTCTCCGGACCCCGGTGGGGGCTTTACGCGAGCTGGCCTCGGAATTGGCTGTCGAGACCAGTTCCTGCGCCTTGGCCCGCGCCGAGGCGAGCTGCTCCTCGCCGGTCAGCTTCATCGTCTCGGCGACCTCGCGGCGGGCCTGCTCGTGCAGCGCCTCGATCTCGCCTGCAAGCAGTTGCTCGGTCTCCGCTCTCTTCCGCTCCGTCCACTGGAACAGCTCCCAGGCCCGCTTCAGGATCGTCCGCTGAGCGCTGCCCGGTGAGCGGCGTTCGGCAGAAACCCGCCGCGCAGCAACAGCCCCTCGGTCACATCCCGTTCAGCGTCCTCGCGCCCGAAGTGGAGTTGCGCGAGGGCAGGCCGGTCGGCCATCTCGTCCCCCTGAGTCGTCCGGACCCCACGTTTTCGGGGGCCGGCGACGAGAGAGCCGGGAATGTCCGACCGGCAACGCCCCGGTGAAGCCCGTCAGAGACTGAGCACCGCCCTCAGAGCGATGTCCACGCGTTCCATCTGCTCGCCGGGAACGTCTCCGTGGTACTTCCCCTGCTCGAACCGCCCCAGCCGGAAGTTGTACAGGTCCGGGGCCAGGACCACTCCCCTGAGCGGAGTGGTCACCCTCACCGTGACCAGGGATTCCCGCCGCTCCCCGGACGTGTCGAGCAGAGCGCAGAGCACCGCGCCGGGGTGCAGCTCGGCCACGTGGTCGTTCTGGACGACGAGCACCGTGCGGTCCCGGCCCACCGTGGGGACGGTCCACACCTGGCCACGCTTCAGTTGCCGCACAGATCGTCCTCCGCCGCGCTGTACAGATCGTCCAGGTCGTCTCCGATACGGGCGCTGTCCTCGGCGTACAGCGCCATCGCGTCGCGCAACAGCTGATCTCTTATGGCCCGGGCGACGAAGGCCGACAGATTGCCGTCCGCCGCCTCGCGTGCGGCTCTGAGGAGTTCGTCCGGCACGGTCACCGTGAGCTTACTCGTCGACATACCACTGGTTATACCAGCTGTACGTCCGCGACGGCAGAGGCCTCGAACTCGGCCCACACCACCTTGCCGAGCGCCCGCTCCACCACCCCCCACTTGTCGGCGAGCGCCGTGACCAGCACCAGCCCGCGGCCGCCCTCGCCGTACGTCTCGTCGGCGATCTTCGGAACGCCCGGCCCGCTGTCGTGCACCTCGACGCGGACGACGTGGCCGTCGTACCGCAGCCGCAGGAGGAAGCCGCGGCCGGGCGGTACCCCGTGGAGGAGGGCGTTCGTGGCCAACTCGCTCACGCACAGCGACATGTCGTCGGCGCGGGCCCAGTCCCGCAGACCCCAGCACCTGAGCGACTGCGCGGCGAACCGCCTGGCCGCGGGCACGGATCGGCGCTCGCGGGCGTAGAACTGTTCGCGGGGATAGAGGAGTCCGGTGACGTCGTTCACGGGACGAATGTCGCGCAGAGTCACTGGCCTGGAGCAGGCAGTGAACCCGTACGAAATTTTTGTACGGGTTCCGACCCGGTGACGTACGCGTGCCCAAGGGGATTGAGCCGACTATGAGCGCGAAGAGGCCGAAGAACCAGACGTCGATGCGGATGCTGGGCAAGCAGGTGGCCGCGGCGCGCGGGGCAGTCGGACTGACTCAGAGAGAGCTGGCCCTGCGGGTGCGGATCGACGACCAGACGATCGCATCGATCGAGCAGGGGAGGAGGACGCTGAAGTTGGACCTGGCGGAGCGGCTCGATGAAGCTCTCGATACGAAAGGGACGTTGGCGGCGGGAGTGGCGAACCTGCCGGAGATCGACCGGTACCCGCTGTTCGCGGAGCAGTTCGTGGACCATGAGGGCGAGGCCATCGCCATCTCCTGGTATGAGTGCATTTCTGTGCCCGGCTTGCTACAAACGCCTGGGTACGTCCGCGCGATGTTCCGGAATCGGGTACCGGCGTTCAGCGAGGACGAGATCGAGGCCAAGACAGAGGGCCGACTCGCCCGTCAGGAGATCCTCCGCCGCGCGTCTCCGCCAACCCTCAGCTTCGTCGTCTGGGAGCCCGCGATCCATGTCCAGGTCGGCGGGACAGAGGTTCGCCGCGCCCAGCTCCGCCACCTGCGTGAGCTCTCCGAACTCCCGTATCTGACCCTTCAACTCCTGCCCATGGGGACGCCCTCGCATGCCGGTCTGGCAGGCCCGTTCATCATCCTGGAAACGCCCGACCACCAGCACCTGGCCTATGCCGAAAGCCAGATCGGCAGCCACTGGATCGCCGACCCCGATGACGTGTCCGACAGGATGCACAAGTATGCGATGCTGCGTTCCCAGGCTCTCAACCCGAAGGAATCGCAGCTAGAGCTCGATCGCCTGCTAGGAGAGGGATGACCAGCATGGCCCCCCTGTGGTTCAAGTCCAGCTACAGCAGCGACAACGGCGGCGCCTGCCTCGAAGTCTCCGTCGCCTGGCGCAAGTCCACCTACAGCGGCAGCGAGGGCGGCGAATGCGTCGAAGTCGCCGCCTGCCCCCACGCCGTCCACGTCCGCGACTCCAAGAACCCGGCGGAGTCCGGCCCCACTCTCACCGCCTCCCCCGCCGCCTGGGCGGCCTTCACCGCCTCCGTCGGATAACCGCGTCCGGCGTTGTCAGTGACGCCCCTTACAGTCACTGCCATGGCGACTCTTCCCAACCCGCTGCCCAAGCTGGCGACCGACCCGAGCGGTCGGTCACTTGGGCTTCAACTCCCTCCCGGGACACTGCTCGACGACACGCTCGACGGCCCGTGGCACGCGCCGTTGCTGTGGTACGCCGGGCAGCCCGCCGGGCCCGGGACCTGGACCGCGCTGGGCGTGCCGGCGGCCCGTGCGGGGCTGCTTCCGGTGCTCATAGACGTGTCCGAGGTCGACGACTGGGACTTCGCGCCCGGGGAGACGTCGTACCCGGGGGACCACGACGCCGACGAGGTGCTGGAGGACTACTGGGAGGAGGACCCGCCGGAGGGCGAGGAGTGGCCGGGGCTCGCTCCCTCCCCGGCGCTGGTCGCCGACCCCGACTCGCGGGCCGCGGACGTCGCCGACGCGCTGAGCCAGGGGCGGCCCTGGCTGAAGGAGCCGCATCTGGCGCTGGTGTCGGCGCGGCGCAGCGCGGACATACCGGCGGCCATCGGCTGGAGCGGCCCGGTGAACTACGAGGAGGACGTGGCCCGGCTGTGCGCGGTGCTGCGCTCCTGGGAGGACCGGTTCGGCGTCCGGGTGGTGGCCCTCGGCTTCGACCACCTCGCGCTCTCCGTCGCCGCCCCGCCGGCCGACCTCGACGCCGCGGAGGCCGTCGCCGCCGAGCACTTCGCGTTCTGCCCGTACACCGTGCTGCCCGGCGCCGACGACACCCTCTCGTCGTACGCCGAGCAGTTGGTCGGCGAGCGGCTGTGGCACTTCTGGTGGGACTGAGCCGACCAGCGCCCCGAAGGGGCGCGAGGAACTGCGCGACCGCCCCACCCGGCCCGCAGTGACCGAATCGCATAACCAGCGGCGCGCTCAGCCGCCCAGCCCCTTGGCCAGCCTCCTCAGCCCCTCACCGATCTCCTCCGGTGTCTGCGTCACGAAGCACAGCCGCAGCGTCGAGCGGTCGGGGTCGGCGGCGTAGAAGGGTTCGCCGGGGACGTAGGCGACGTCGTGGTCCACCACCTGGCGGAGCAGCGCGGTGGTGTCGTACGAGGACGGGAGCCTGGCCCAGAGGAACATGCCGCCCTCGGGCCGGTTCCAGGTGGAGCCGGCGGGGAGGGCGTCGGGCAGGCCGGCGAGCATGGCGTCGCGGCGTTCGCCGTACACCGCGCGCACCGTGGCGACATGGGCGTCCAGCACGTCCAGGTAGCGGGCGGCGGCAAGCTGGTTGAGGGTCGGGGTGTGCAGGTCGGCCGCCTGTTTGGCGACCGCGCAGGCGCGGCGCAGGGCGTCCGGGGCGCGGAGCCAGCCGAGGCGCAGGCCGGGGGCCATGACCTTGGAGAAGGAGCCGAGCAGGACCGTCCGGTCCTCGGCGCCGGGGAAGGACGCGATCCAGGGGACGTGGTCGCCGTCGTAGCGGAGTTCGCCGTAGGGGTCGTCCTCTATGATCCACAGGCCGTGCCGGGCGGCGGCCGTGGCCAGGGCGGCGCGGCGGGCGGCGGGCATGGTGCGGCCGGTGGGGTTCTGGAAGGTCGGGACGAGGTAGAGGAGCTTGGGCCGCTCGGTGCGGATCAGTTCCTCCAGGGCGGCGGGATCCACGCCGTCCGCGTCGCAGGGCACGGGCAGCATTCGGGCTCCGGCCAGCCCGAAGACCTGAAGTGCGGCGAGGTAGCAGGGGCTTTCGACGAGGATCGTGTCCCCGGCGTCGATCAGGGCGCTCGCGAGCAGGGAGAGCGCCTGCTGGGAGCCGGTGGTGACGAGGAGGTCGTCGGCCGCGGTGGGCAGGCCCCGCGTGGAGATGCGCGCCGCCAGCCGCTGCCGCAGTGCCGGCTCGCCCTCGGTCGTCGAGTACTGCAACGCCCGCTCCGGCGCCTCCTCCAGCACCGCGCGGAAGGCGGCGGCGATGCCGTCCCGGTCGAACAGTTCGGGGGCCGGCAGCCCGCCGGCGAAGTTGATCACCTCGGGCCGGGCGGTCACCGCGAGAATCTCCCGCACGGGTGACCCGCCGACGGTCCGGGCCCGGACCGCGAGCGGGGGAAGCGGGGCGTGGGCAGGGGTGAGGGTCATGGACGGCTCCTTGGGCTGATCCTCGTCTTGGCGGGAGCGTAGAGAGGTACGTGCCGTCTACACCGGTGATTCCGGGATACGGACGTGCGGCGCCGAATCCGTGGTCCGGGGTGCTCGAACGTCCCGTGCCACCGTCCCACGCGACGAGATCCGCGCTGGTCAGCGGGGTGGACCGGGCTCAGGCGTCCCGAATCGCCCGCGAAGTCCGGCGGTTGGGCCGGGCCGCACCACAGGCTGAGGATGCTTCGGGACCGCCGACCACGCCGAGATCGTCAAGGGAGAGCCCTCGCATGTCCGCCACGCACTCCGCTACGGCCCCCGACCGCCGCCGTCTCCTCGCGGCGGCCGCCCTGGCGCTGACCGCCGCGACCGCCCTCACCGGCTGCCGGGACGGTCAGGGCGTACGCGACGAGGGCCCGTCCTCCTCCGCGGCCCGCGTCCGGCCCACCACCGACCCTGCTCGGGCCTCGGCGCCGACGTCTGCGCAGACGCCCGCGCTGACGCCCGCGCAGACGTCATGAAAGTGCCCCGGCGGAATCTCGTCCGCCGGGGCGCGGGAGAAGGGCGCCGGTGTCCGCGCTCAGCCCAGCATCCGGGCGGCCTCCACCGCCCAGTAGGTGAGGATGTTCCGCGCACCGGCCCGCCTGATGCCGGTCAGGGTCTCCAGGATCGCGCGGTCGCGGTCGATCCAGCCCTTCTCGGCGGCGGCCTCGACCATCGAGTACTCGCCGGAGATCTGGTAGGCGACGACCGGCACGTCCACCGAGTCGGCGACCCGCGCCAGGATGTCGAGGTAGGGCCCGGCCGGCTTGACCATCACCATGTCGGCGCCCTCCTCCAGGTCGAGGGCGAGTTCGCGCAGTGACTCCCGCGCGTTGGCGGGGTCCTGCTGGTAGGTCTTGCGGTCGCCCATCAGCGAGGACCCGACGGCCTCGCGGAAGGGGCCGTAGAAGGCGGAGGCGTACTTCGCGGTGTAGGCGAGGATCGCGACGTCCTCGCGGCCGATCTGGTCGAGCGCGTCGCGGACGACGCCGATCTGCCCGTCCATCATCCCGCTGGGCCCGACGACGTGGGCGCCCGCGTCGGCCTGCACCTGGGCCATCTCGGCGTACCGCTCCAGGGTGGCGTCGTTGTCCACGCGGCCCTGGGCGTCCAGCACCCCGCAGTGCCCGTGGTCGGTGGTCTCGTCGAGGCACAGGTCGGACATGACGAGCAGGTCGTCGCCGACCTCGGCGCGCACGTCCCGAAGCGCGACCTGGAGGATCCCGTCCGGGTCGGTGCCGGGCGTGCCGAGGGCGTCCTTCTTGCTCTCCTCGGGCACCCCGAACAGCATGATCCCGGAGACGCCCGCCTCGACCGCTTCCGCGGCCGCCTTCTTCAGGCTGTCCCGGGTGTGCTGCACGACGCCGGGCATGGCGGTGATCGGCACCGGCTCGCTCACGCCCTCCCTGACGAACGCCGGGAGGATGAAGTCCGCGGGGTGCAGCCGGGTCTCGGCGACCATGCGCCGCATGACGGGGGTGGTCCGCAGCCGTCGCGGCCGCGTGCCGGGGAAGGAGCCGTACTTCGTCATGCCCTCTACGCTACGCCCGTCACAAGAGCGCGCTTGCCGACTCGGCGTCGGTGCCCCGGCCCGCGCACCGGTGGGCCGGGACGCCACGACAGCGGGGGTCAGACCTCCAGTTCGCCCTCCAGCTTCTTGAGGCTGTGCCGGGCCAGCGCGAGGTTGCTGCGGCTGCGGTCGAGGGCGAGGTAGAGGAAGAGCGAGCCGCCGGCCTTGGTCAGGGGGCGGATCAGGTGGTACTGGCCGCCGAGCGTGATCAGGATGTCCTCGATCTCGTCGTCGAGGCCGATGGACTTCAGCGTGCGCTGCTTGGCGCGGACGACCTCGGTGTTCCCGGCCGCCGCCAGCTCCAGGTCCAGGTGCGGTCCGCCGCCCAGCACGCCGAGCGACATGCCGCTTTCGTAATCGACCAGGGCGACCCCGACGGCCCCGTCGATGCTCATGGCTTCCTTGAGCGCTGTCTCGATGTTCACGCTGGTGCCCTCGATTTCCTTACGTGGGTCGACTCGGACGCAAGCAGTTCGACGGAGGTTGCTCCCTGACCTCTCCGAGTCCGAATAAGCGTCATCTTTGGCCAGTGTTGCAACAGTTGGCAATAAAGTACTGTGCGTCCGAGGGGTCAGGAGGGGGAACTCATGGCTTTGCTCGACACGGTCCTGCGCGACGTCGGACGGACGCCCGGCGTCACCTCGGCCGTCCTGCTGGACGGCGTGACCGGCCTCTCCTACGCCGAGTACGGCGCCCCGGAACCGGCCCAGGACGCCCAGGAGACCGCACACTCGGCGACCATGCACCTCAACAAGGCAGGTTTCACGGGCGAGTTGGAGAGCATCGTCGTCACCACCGCCGCCCACCACCATGTGACGGTCCACGTCGACCGGCAGGGCGACCCGCTCCTGCTGTTCGCCCTGGTGGACCGGGACCGTACGAACATCACGTGGGCGCTGCGGGACCTGGCCGCGCACACGGACCGCCTGCTCGCATGACGCGGGAGACACCGACCGCCCGCAACGTCCCCGCCCTGCTGGCCGGCCTGCACACCGAGCGGCGCTCCTGTGCGGTGCTGGTCTCCGGCGCCCCGGGCGGTGTCATCCACGTCCGCGACGGCATGGTCGTCGGGATGGAGACCCCCGGCGCCCCCGGCGTCGAGGTGCTCCTCCTCAAGTCGGGCCGGATCACCGAGGACGACTGGACGGCCGCCCGCGCCACCGGCACCGACCCCGCGCACCTGGCCCTGGAACTGGTCGCCCAGGGCCTGCTGGGCGCCGCCGAACTGGAGATCACCGGCCGGGCGGCCCTCTTCGACGCGGCCTTCGCCCTGGCCCTGACCAGCCCGGACGGCTGGGACGTCGCCGATCCCCGCCCCCTGCTCGACACGGGTGCCGCGGTACCGCCCGACCGCCTGGTGACCGAGAACAACCGCCGCGTCCGCCTGCTGGCGAACGAACGCGGCGCCACCGCCCGCTTCGCCCGCGACCGCCTGGAGCCCGCCCCGGCCGCCCGCGACCCGCGCCAGACCGCCCGTCTCTCGCCCCGCCACCGGACCCTCCTGGCGGTCGCCGACGGCCGCAAGACCCCCCGGGACATCGCCTTCGCCCTCGGCCGCGGCCTGTTCGCCGTCATGCTGGACCTCCGCGACCTCCTGGCCCTGGGCCTCCTCCAGCCCCCCACCACCCCCCCCGCCGGCCGCCCGAGCACGGCCCCACGCACCCCACCCCACCCGCCGACGGCGACCTCGCAACCCCCGGCGACCCCGCTCCCCCGCCGCAAGCGCTAGTCCCCGGGCAGCAGTGCCCCACGCACCACCGAGCACGACAGCACAGGAGGAAGCCACCATGAACGATCCCGTGCAGGACATCCTCGTCTCCTTGCGCGACCGGGTGATGGGCGTCCGTGAGACCACGCTGGCCACCGTGGACGGGCTGGTGGTGGCCAGCGACAGCGACAAGACGCACCCCGAGTCCATGGCCGCCGTCGCCTCCGCCGCCCTCTCCCTCGGCCACCGCCTCGCCGACCAGGGCGACACCGGCACCCTCCGCCAGCTCACGGCCCAGTGCAGCGCGGGCCACGTCATCGTCACAGCGGTGGGCACCCGAGCCCTCCTCGCCGTCGTCACCGACGAGGGCGTCGACGGCCTGGCCTTCGACCGCGAGATCCCCACGGTGATCGAGGACCTGAAAAAAATCCTCGCCAACGACACGGCGTAGGCGACTCGACCGGAGCGGGTCAGCCGTGCGCCCAGGGCCGTACGGGGCAGACGTCCCAGGAGAAGCGCCGTAGACGCGCCTGTTCGACGTGGGCGGCCGTGTGCTCGTAGTCGCTGTTCAGGTGACGGCCGAGGACCACGACCGCCACAGTTCCCGCGCCTGCGGATTTCAGTGCGGCCGCAGCGGACTGCACGTGGTTGCCGGTGGTCCAGGTGTCGTCCACGAGCAGCACGTGCTCGCCCCACAGGGGTGATGCCGTATAGCGCGCAGACGACGCGGTGCGCCCGAGGTCCGCGGCCTTCGGAGTGGCTCGGAGCAGATCACGGTGGCGCTCACGGGTCGCGCCGATCATGTCGGCGACCATGGCCCGCAGCGGGTGGGTCTGCCTCCCGCTCGTACTGGGCACGGTGGTGACGACATCGAAGCCGCGTACAGCACACCGATGCGCGACGCATGCCTCGTGCGCTTCCAGAAACCGCCAGAGCACAGCCGCAAGCCCCGTACGGAAGTACTGCCGCTGAGGCCCTGCGGCGTTCTTGTAGCGCCACAGTTCGTGCGCGTACTGCTCCCCCTTGAGAGCCAGGCTGACCGGAACTACGGCGTCCGCCACGCCGCTGCCGAGAACCGTGCGGGTGCCGTGGCACGGAAGACACGTCGGATACCCCTTGGTCGCCGGACCTCGACAGATCTGGCACACACCCAAGCCCGGTAACAACGGGTGGACGAGGAAGTTGGCGTAGCGGGCGGACAGCTCTACAACCGTGGCCATCGGGTGTCCCGCCTATGTCCAGGTCAGCTCGCCAGTGGTGGGGACGAGGGACTCAAGCCTGCTGAAGACGTCCTCGGGCCCGTCGATGACGGTGGTGTTGGGTCTGCCCGCGTACTCCCTGGCCCACTCATGGGTCAGCAGAGAGCGCATCAGGAAGACCCGGCGCCCGTGCTCCAGTGCGAGCCGAGCCTGCATGCGTGCGCCACTGCGGTAGGCGGCCTCGACGACGACGGTGGCGAGGCTGTACCCGCTCATCACGGCGTTGCGCATGGGAAAGGACGTTTTCGACGGCGGAGCGTCCGGCCAGAACTGCGAGATCAGCAGCCCACGCTCGGCGATCTCCCCCTGAAGCCGCGCGTTCTGCGCGGGGTAGACCCGGCGCAGCCCCGTGCCGATCACACCGACGGTACGTCCGCCGACGGCGAGGGCGGCACCGTGTGCGGCGGTGTCGATGCCGGCGGCCAGGCCGCTGACAACGGTGACACCCCGTTCGGCGAGACCGCCCGCGATGGCTCGGGCGTGAGCAATCCCGTCAGGGCTGGGGGTGCGGGTGCCCACCACGGCGACCCGCAGATCGTGCTCGATGTGTTCGCCCCGCAGGAACAGGAACGGAGGTCGTTGGTGGACCAGCCGCAGGTAGAGCGGATAATCCGGGTCGAGGATGGTCACGAACCGCATCCCCTCCCGTTCCCAGGAGGCGACCTCCGCGGCAATGTCGTCCAGGTCCACCGCCGGACCAGCATCGAAGAGCGCGGCCTGTCCGAATGCATCGAGTGACTCCTCCAGGACGTCCCGTGCACTGCCGACGGTCTCGATCTGGTCGGTGAGCTCGGGCCAGGAACGATCTCCGCGCCGCAGCAGTGCGACGACGGCTGCCCGCTCCAGGTCCTGGTCCATGGCGCAAGTATAGGAATGCCGTCCGACGGGAGGAGTGGCCGAGAACGAACGAACCGAGGCCGTAGCGGTCATCTTCCGGACCACGTTCAGGCCGCGCAGCCGACGGCCGCCACGGCCGGGCGGTCATGTCGGCAGTCGCGGCAGCGGCCGGGCTCCGGGGCACGGAAGGCACGTTCGCAGCCGTCACAGGTCTGGAAGGGATGGGGACCGCGGCGACTCGTGCCGAGGTCCGCCGCTACGACGCGCGGGGCGGGCATCGCCGGCAAAGGCGCGGGCAGCAGTTCACGCAGGCGGTGACGGCGGGGGCGAGCCGGTTCAGGTCCCGTGCGGAGAGCGTGAGGCGGTCGTCGGTACGGCGCAGAGCCGCGAGGAGGGCGACAGCCTTCTCATGGCGTGAGTCGAGGCGGGTCTCCGCGGCGGGCGGAACTTGCACGGCGGGCCGGTCGGGCGCCTGGGGGCGTTGCTCGGACACCGCGGGCGGCTCGGGCTCAGCGCGGACAGACGTGGCCCGTGCCTCGTGGGTCACCGGCCCGGCGCCGCCTCGGTCGTCCTCCTGAGGTGGCTGCCGGTCGTTCGCCGAGGGGCGGGCCGCCGCATCCCCTCGCGTCCGGCCTCGCGCCGCGCCCGCCCCGCCGGGGGTGTGGTGGACGTACGTCCGGGTGAACAACCGCCCCGCGTCGGTACGCTCCCGGACCCGCTCCAGGTAGCCGTGCGCCTCCAACTCCCGCAGGGCGAAGGCAATCCGGTCCCGCCCCTCGGGAAAACGGTCGGCGAGACTGCGGATGTCGACCGGGGCCCCTTCCGGCAGCGACAGGATGTGAGTGCCCAGTCCGATCGCGATCAGCGAGAGTCCGCGGTGCTGGGCGAGGTGGTTGCCCACGACGACGTACTGCCCCGACTGGTACGTGCGTACGTGGGTGACACCGGAGTGGGTGGTCGTCCGCCGAACGTCCTGATTCGGGCGCGGCGCAGGGATAGGCTTCTTCTCAGCCATGGGGAAGGTCCGATCTTCCTCGTTGGTCAGGCCCTCGCACTGGGATTGGCGTCCCGGCGGGGGCCGAAGCATGTATGAGCTTGTGGAGTTGCGGATGTTGCCTGCGGCGAGACTGCCCGCCCGACCCGCCCACGCGCCAGCCACACCGGCCGGATTCACCCGCTCGTGTGATGAAGGCGAGGTTTGGTTGGTTGGTGGGTTTTTTCCCGGGTTCTTTGGTCTCTTACCGCCCGCAGCCCCGGCACCTGCCTCACCGCGTCCCGCTTTTCCGGGCCCCAGCGGGGGGCGCATGCTGATGGCAGTCCCAGCAGACCGCTTAGCTCCAGCCGTTCAGTGAAACCTGGTGGCCACCTCGGAGATAGTGATGAAGGGCGCTGGCGGTGGTGTCCACGAACTCCTCTGGAATTGCGCCAGTCTCGACCCAGCAGACCTGGGCGTGCTTGCGCGGCTCACGGTTCTCGGGTTCGCCGCTCCATTCGTGGGCCGCGAAGACGACGGTGAGGAAGCCGTTGGGGGCCTCCACACCCCAGGCGCCGTGGATGATGTGGGCGACCTTAAGGGACTGCGGCTTCACGGTCAGACCGGTCTCTTCGTACAGCTCGCGTACTGCGGTTTCGGTGATGGGCTCCCCGGGTTCGCTCTTGCCGACGGGGAGGTCCCACATGCCCTGGGCGAACTTGGCGTTCTGGCTGCGTTGGAGGAGGACGACGCGGTTGGTGGCCTTGTCGTGGACGATGACGGCGGCGACCAGCAGGGTCATGGATTCGAGGGCGGGCGGCAGGGCTTTGGGCTGGTCGTCGGTTGTCCGCTGAGCCACGGCTGGTGTCCCTTCGTCGGCCGGTTGGTGGCAGCTTAGGCCAGTGCTTCGCGTGCGCGGCGGGCAAGTTCGGCGGCTCCGGGCACTTTGCGTCGCTGGTACATGGAGAGGGTGGAGCGGAGCGAGGTGATGGTCTTGCGGGTGCGGTCGGAGGTCATGCCCTCCATCAGAGTCAGGGCCTGCGCCCAGGCGGCGACGGCTTCGTCGGCGCGGGCCTGGGCAGCGAGGCTGTCGCCGAGGTCGGCGTAGGTGAGGGCATGGACGCGCTTGTAGCGGGCCAGTTCCGCCTCGGCCTGCTCACGAGCGGCCCGCTCGCGCTCCAGGCGGCCCTGCTTGCCGTCGTAGCGGGGCCGGGCCTCCTCCAACTTGCGCCGGTAGGCGTCGAGTTCGGTACGTCGGCCCTGGCGAGCGCGTTGATCCGGTCGACCTGCCGGGATCCCTGGACGGTGAGGCCGAGGAGCGTGACCAGGTGCCGGGTCATGACCTCGCCGAAAAGGCGGGCCTTCACCATGGCCGCGTGCGGATCGGTGTGGACGTACGACTCGGCGGAACACCCCAGCGTCACCAGTAAAGGCTCGTGCCTGAGCAGATGGCCGAAGTTGGAAGAGCCCGCGGCCAACCGTGCGACCTGCTCGTCGTCCCCTCCGGACGGACCGCCCGACGTCGCCGACACCATTCCGTCTCCCCCTGGTCCTGTTGGTCATCCACGTACGCAAAGCCTTGCAGGATCACACGAACAAGACGACTTGGCAAGGGTTTTGGCACGACGCCCATCCTCTGGGGCCGGTTTACGCAGGTCGTGGCTCCGAAACGAAGAGGGCGGAGCATCCGCACATCGGACGCCCCGCCCTAACTCACCTCAGCCTCACGTGGTGGTACGCCTCCTGCGCGCCCCCGGCCGCCGCTCACTCGGCCGAGTCACCGGATCCCCGGCCTCCAGCGCGCTCGCGCGCCTGCGCAGGCCGAACTCCGCCAGCGCCTCCGCCAGCTTCGCGGCCGACGGCTCCGGAGCCATCACGTCCACCCGCAGCCCGTGCTCCTCGGCCGTCTTGGCCGTGGCGGGCCCGATGCAGGCGATCACCGTCACGTTGTGCGGCTTCCCGGCGATACCCACCAGGTTCCGCACGGTGGACGACGACGTGAAGAGCACCGCGTCGAAACCGCCGCCCTTGATCGCCTCCCGGGTGTCGGCCGGCGGCGGCGACGCCCGCACCGTCCGGTAGGCGGTCACGTCGTCCACCTCCCAGCCCAGCTCGATGAGCCCGGCGACCAGCGTCTCGGTGGCGATGTCGGCCCGCGGCAGGAAGACGCGGTCGATCGGGTCGAAGACCGGGTCGTAGGGCGGCCAGTCCTCCAGGAGCCCGGCGGCCGACTGCTCACCGCTCGGCACCAGGTCCGGCTTCACGCCGAAGGCGACCAGCGCCTTCGCGGTCTGCTCGCCCACCGCCGCGACCTTGATGCCCGCGAAGGCCCGGGCGTCGAGCCCGTACTCCTCGAACTTCTCCCGGACCGCCTTCACCGCGTTGACCGACGTGAACGCGATCCACTCGTAGCGCCCGGTGACAAGCCCCTTCACGGCCCGCTCCATCTGCTGGGGCGTGCGCGGCGGCTCGACGGCGATCGTCGGCACCTCGTGCGGCACGGCCCCGTAGGACCGCAGCTGGTCGGAGAGGGACGCCGCCTGCTCCTTCGTCCGCGGCACGAGCACCTTCCAGCCGAACAGCGGCTTGGACTCGAACCACGACAACTGGTCGCGCTGGGCGGCGGCGGACCGCTCACCGACCACGGCTATCACCGGCCGGCCGCCCTCCGGCGAGGGCAGCACCTTCGCCTGCTTCAGCGTCTGCGCGATGGTGCCGAGCGTGGCGGTCCAGGTGCGCTGCCGGGTCGTCGTACCGGCGACGGTGACCGTCAGCGGGGTGTCCGGCTTGCGGCCGGCGGCGACCAGCTCCGCGGCGGCCGCGGCCACCGAGTCGAGGGTCGTCGACACGACCACCGTGCCGTCCGAGGCACCGACCTCGGTCCAGCACCGGTCCGAGGCGGTACGGGCGTCCACGAAGCGGACGTCCGCGCCCTGCGCGTCCCGCAGCGGCACACCGGCGTACGCCGGCACCCCGACCGCGGCCGCCACACCCGGCACGACCTCGAAGGGCACACCCGCGGCGACACAGGCGAGCATTTCCTCGGTCGCGTACGTATCAAGTCCCGGGTCCCCGGACACCGCACGGACGACCCGCCTGCCACCCCGCGCGGCCTCCATGACAAGATGAGCCGCATCCCGCACGGGCGGGAGGGAAGCGGTTGTTGACGCGCCGTCAACAACCGTGAGTTGAGGCGTGCCCGTGCCCGAATACGGGTCCGACGACGGGTCCGGATTCGTGGTCACGACGGAGACGCCCTGCCTGGCGTGGGTTCTGATCACGTCGAGCACGTCGTGCTCGGCGACCAGGACGTCCGCGCTGGACAGTGCCTCCACGGCACGCAAGGTCAGCAGTCCCGGATCCCCGGGTCCGGCACCCAGGAAGGTGACGTGCCCGTGATCGAGGCCGGCGGGAAGGTTGGTGGGGCTCACTGTGCTCGCTCCCCCATCAGACCGGCCGCACCCTGGGCAAGCATCTCGGTGGCGAGTTCGCGACCGAGCGCCGTCGCCTGGTCGTATGTCTCGGGCACGGGACCGGTGGTGGACATCTGCACCGTCCGGGTGCCGTCGGTCGTGCCGACGACTGCCCGCAGGCGCATTTCCTTGACAATCTGCCCGTCGGCCAGCAGGTCGGCAAGCGCGCCCACAGGGGCGGAGCAGCCGGCCTCCAGGGCGGCGAGCAGTGACCGCTCGGCGGTCACGGCGACCCGGGTGAACGGGTCGTCGAGTTCCCCGAGCGTGGCGATCAGCGACGCGTTGTCCGCGACGCACTCGACCGCCAGTGCCCCCTGGCCGGGGGCGGGCAGAACCGTATCGACCGACAGGAAGTCGGTCACCTCGTCGATGCGGCCGATACGGCTCAGGCCGGCCGCCGCCAGCACCACGGCATCGAGCTCGCCGTCGTGTATGTATCCGATCCGGGTGTCGACGTTCCCCCGGATCGGCACGGTCTCGATGTCCAGGCCGTGCGAGCGCGCGTACGCGTTCAGCTGCGCCGCCCGGCGCGGCGAACCGGTGCCGATGCGCGCCCCGCGGGGCAGGTCGGTGAACTTCAGCGCGTCCCGGGCGACGATCACGTCCCGCGGGTCCTCGCGCACCGGTACGGCGGCCAGCACCAGCTCTTCGGGCTGGGTGGTCGGGAGGTCCTTCAGCGAGTGAACCGCGAAGTCGACCTCGCCGCGCAGCAGCGCGTCCCGCAGGGCGGTCACGAAGACGCCCGTGCCGCCGATCTGCGCGAGGTGCTCGCGGGAGGTGTCGCCGTAGGTGGTGACCTCGACCAGCTCGACGGGCCGTCCGGTCACCCGGCTCACGGCTTCCGCCACCTGTCCGGACTGGGCCATGGCGAGTCTGGATCGCCTGGTCCCCAGTCGCAGTGGAATGTCACTCATGCCGGTCGGTCCTTCTTGTCTGTGCTGTCCACGGCCCGGGAGACGGCGGCCACCGTCTCGGGATCGAGGTCGAACAGGGTCCGCAGCGCGTCCGCGTACCCGGCGCCGCCGGGCTCGGCCGCGAGCTGCTTGACCCGTACGGTCGGCGCGTGCAGCAGCTTGTCGACGACCCGGTGCACGGCCTGCCGGATCTCGCCGCGCTGGCGTTCGTCCAGGTCGGGAAGGCGCCCGTCGAGCCGCGCGATCTCGCCCGCGACGACGTCGGCGGCCATCGTCCGCAGGGCTACCACGGTAGGCGTGATGTGCGCCGCCCGCTGGGCCGCGCCGAAGGCGGCGACCTCGTCCGAAACGATCCGCCGCACCTGGTCCACGTCGGCCGCCATCGGCGCGTCCGCGGACGCCTCCGCCAGCGACTCGATGTCCACCAGCCGCACCCCGGCCAGCCGGTGCACGGCCGCGTCGATGTCGCGGGGCATGGCGAGGTCGAGGAGGAACAGCGCGGGAGCGGGCCGGTCGAACCCGGCGACCGGCTCCGGCCTGCGCCGCTCCGGGATCCTGCCGACCCGGGCGGCGGCCGCGGCGAGCGCTCCGATCAGCTCGGCCTCGGCCTCCGGCGTACGGCGGGCCGCGTCGCGTCGGTCGACGGTCCCGTTGTCCACCCAGGCCGCGTGCTGCTCCAGCTCCGCGGCGGCCATCCCGGCGACGGCGGCCTCCCCCATGACGGAGAAACCGCTCTGCTCGGCGGCGAGGTCGAGCGGGCAGTTCTCGTCGGTACCGAGCCCGCTCCCGGGGGCGGCGGCCGGCGTCTGCTTCGCCGTCGCGGGTATGTCGATCTCGGTGACCGGCTCACCCGTACGTCCCTCGACCGCAGCCGCGACCGCGTCAGCGGTCAGCACCAGTCCGGTCGCGCCCGTGCAGGAGACGGCCACGTCGGCACGTGTCAGCTCGCCCGGCACCGCGTCCATCGGTACCGCGCGGGCCGTCACGTGCGTGTCGTCGCCCTCGTTGAGGATCTGCGCGAGCCGCTCGGCCCGGTCGAGCGTCCGGTTGGCCACGACGATCTCCGCGACCCCCGCCCGCGCCAGCGTCGCGGCGGCCAGCGAGGACATCGATCCGGCGCCGATGACCAGCGCCTTCTTGCCCCGGGCCCAGGTCTCGACGTCGCCGCCGGCGGCCAGCTGCTCCAGCCCGAAGGTGACCAGGGACTGTCCGGCCCGGTCGATCCCGGTCTCGGAGTGGGCGCGCTTGCCGACCCGGAGCCCCTGCTGGAACAGGTCGTTCATCAGCCGCCCGGCGCTGTGCAGCTCCTGCGCGCGGGCCAGCGAGTCCTTGATCTGCCCGAGGATCTGTCCCTCGCCGACCACCATCGAGTCGAGCCCGCAGGCCACCGAGAACAGGTGGTGGACGGCGCGGTCCTCGTAGTGCACGTAGAGATAGGGGGTGAGCTCGTCCAGCCCGACCCCGCTGTGCTGGGCGAGCAGCGTGGACAGCTCGGCGACCCCGGCGTGGAACTTGTCCACGTCGGCGTAGAGCTCGATGCGGTTGCAGGTGGCGAGGACCGCGGCCTCGGTGGCCGGTTCGGCGGCGACCGTGTCCTGGACCAGCTTCACCTGGGCGTCCGCGCCGAGCGCGGCCCGCTCCAGGACGCTGACTGGGGCGCTGCGGTGGCTCAGCCCGACGACGAGGAGACTCATGCCGGCATCACGGCGGGTACGTCCCCGTCGGGCCCCTGCTCGCCGGCGTCCTGGTGCGCGGTGACGGGCGCGGCCGCGCCCTCGTGCTCCTCGCCCGCCTTGCGCTGCTCGTGGAAGGCGAGGATCTGCAGCTCGATGGAGAGGTCGACCTTGCGTACGTCGACGCCGTCCGGGACGGACAGCACGGTCGGCGCGAAGTTCAGGATGGAGGTGACCCCGGCGGCCACCAGGCGGTCGCAGACCTGCTGGGCGACGCCCGGCGGGGTGGTGATCACGCCGATGGAGACGCCGTTGTCGGAGATGATCTTCTCGAGGTCGTCGCTGTGCTGCACGGCGATCCCGGCGACCTGCCGTCCGGTCATCGCCGGGTCGGCGTCGATGAGGGCGGCGACCCGGAAGCCCCTGGAGGCGAACCCGCCGTAGTTGGCGAGGGCGGCGCCCAGATTTCCGATACCGACGATCACAACCGGCCAGTCCTGGGTCAGGCCCAGCTCGCGGGAGATCTGGTAGACGAGATACTCGACGTCGTAGCCGACACCGCGCGTTCCGTACGAACCCAGGTAGGAGAAGTCCTTGCGCAGCTTCGCGGAGTTGACCCCCGCGGCCGCGGCCAGCTCCTCCGAGGAGACCGTGGGGACCGAGCGCTCCGACAGTGCGGTCAGAGCGCGGAGGTACAGCGGAAGCCGGGCGACGGTGGCCTCGGGGATCCCTCGGCTGCGGGTCGCCGGTCGGTGAGTTCGGCCAGTTGCCACGGTGCTCCAACGGGTTGAGCGGGGCTGCGGACGGTCACACGTACCCAGACCGCCCCGTCGACAGCAGGCTATGTCTTTGTGAACGCGTGCACAAAGATGGTGTCCGATTTGCCCGGCCAACGTGACCGGGGTCACGCGCCCCCGGCGCAGCCGTCCGGAACCGGCGCACAAGCACCCGCGCTCCCTCTCCGATGGGGGCAAAGCCGTACACACTCCTCACGAATCCCGCCCCCGAGACCAAGCCGCCGTCGATCCTAAGCGACTTTTCCAGCCGGTTTGGACTAGTCGGTCAGTGCCTTGCGGAGCCGTTCCTCGTTCACGCGCCAGAAGGTGTGCTGTGCGCCGTCGACGAGTACCACCGGGATCTGCTCCCAGTACAGATCGTGCAGTTGTGAATCCAGAGTGATGTCCTTCTGCTCCCACGGCACTCCGAGCTCGCCGCACACCTTCTCGACCACGACCTGTGCGTCATCACACAGATGGCAGCCGGGTTTACGGATGAGGGTGACCGATCGCGCACTCGGCGCGGGCGCCTTCCGGCCAAAGAGGGGACTCATGACGTCCATTGTCCCGCCCCTGGGAGGGCATGCCCGCCGTCTTCTGCACGGGTTCTTCGCTTTGTTTAACGACCCGGTCGCGGAGAGTTCACACCGAGCCAACTCCCGTGACTCCGGAACTCCCGAACAAACTGGCTATGCTCACGACATGGCCGCTCTCGGATGGCTCACTCCCCGTAGGCGCTCCGCCACGGCGCGGAGCGTGTTGGCAGGCGAGGCCTCGGCGGAGGCCGCGCGGAAGAACCAGGAAGCGACGGCACCGCTCGGCGAGGCCGCGGAGCCGGACTTCCCGGTGCTCGGCGACGACAAGGCCGCCGCGTTCTTCGACCTGGACAACACCGTCATGCAGGGCGCCGCCATCTTCCACTTCGGCCGTGGCCTGTACAAACGGAAGTTCTTCGAGACCCGCGACCTCGCCCGGTTCGCCTGGCAGCAGGCGTGGTTCCGGCTGGCCGGCGTCGAGGACCCCGAGCACATGCAGGAGGCCCGCGACTCGGCCCTCTCCATCGTCAAGGGCCACCGCGTCGCGGAGCTCCAGACCATCGGCGAGGAGATCTACGACGAGTACATGGCCGAGCGCATCTGGCCCGGCACCCGAGCCCTCGCCCAGGCCCACCTGGACGCGGGCCAGAAAGTGTGGCTCGTCACCGCGGCCCCGGTGGAGATCGCCGGCGTGATCGCCCGCCGGCTGGGCCTGACGGGCGCGCTGGGCACGGTCGCCGAGTCGGTGGACGGCGTCTACACGGGCAAGCTGGTCGGCGAGCCCCTGCACGGCCCCGCCAAGGCGGAGGCGGTGCGCGCCCTGGCCTCCGCCGAGGGCCTCGACCTCTCCCGCTGCGCGGCCTACAGCGACTCCCACAACGACATCCCGATGCTCTCCCTGGTCGGCCACCCCTACGCCATCAACCCGGACACGAAGCTGCGCAAGCACGCCCGCGAGCTGGACTGGCGGCTGCGTGACTACCGCACGGGGCGCAAGGCGGCGAAGGTGGGGATCCCGGCGGCGGCCGGGGTCGGAGCGGTTGCCGGTGGCACGGCGGCCGCGATCGCGCTGAGCCGTCGGCGCCGGTAGCCCTTCGGGCGCTGACCGACGGGGCGGCGCCGTAGGGCCGCGGGCCGGTTTCCGGCTGCGCGCCCGATGTGGCTGGTCGCGCAGTTCCTCCCCCAGCCTTCGGCCAGGGTACCCCCAGCGCCCCTGACGGGGCGCTGCTCAGCCGTGCCCTACATACCTGGCTGCGGGCAGGCGTGCCGCAGGGCGGCACCGGTGGGCAGCGGCACCCTGCAAGCGCCGGTAAGCGTCCCCACCCCCGCTCGGCCCCTCCGCGCGCCCGGAATTATCGCGCGGTCACCCCAACACGCCCCGTACATCGCCGAAACCCGTGCGTTTTCGTTCAACAACCGGTCACGCTAAGACCCTTGAGGCGCTGCCAAACGGTTACAGAAGCGACGCAATCGATGATTTGAGCAACTCGGTGTAGCAGTGCCTGCACGAAGCGTTATTCTCCTCAGACGCAAACCGGTTCCCCTCCGTCGCTACGACGGGTGAAAGGTTCCGCACTGCACGTGATGGAAGCTCTGCCTCTGGGAGTCCCGTGTACCCACACGTCGGGGTTGACGCCTCGGGCCTGGCTACGCTGCGCGCAACAGTCGCGACGGTCAAAGAGACGCTGCGCGGCCTTGTCCCGACCGCGTACGCCGTCCCCGCCTTCGCCACCGCCGCCCCCGTCGGCCCGTGCTACGCACTGGCCGACGGCATGGAACAGGCGCCGGCACGCAGCGCCGTCGTCGAGGGCCGCCGCTCCGGCGACGGACGGGGCGTGGGCAGACGCGCCCGCACCACCGGCACCGGCGCCACCACCGCCCGCCGCCCGGCCGCAGACAGTGACAGCGCCCGGATGATGGACCTCGTGGAGCGCGCCCAGGCCGGCGAGGCCGAGGCCTTCGGCCGCCTCTACGACCAGTACAGCGACACCGTGTACCGCTACATCTACTACCGCGTCGGCGGCAAGGCGACCGCCGAGGACCTGACCAGCGAGACGTTCCTGCGGGCGCTGCGAAGGATCGGCACCTTCACCTGGCAGGGCCGCGACTTCGGCGCCTGGCTGGTCACGATCGCCCGCAACCTGGTCGCCGACCACTTCAAGTCGAGCCGCTTCCGCCTGGAGGTCACCACCGGCGAGATGCTCGACGCCAACGAGGTCGAGCGCTCCCCCGAGGACTCCGTCCTGGAGTCCCTCTCCAACGCGGCCCTGCTGGACGCCGTACGGCGCCTCAACCCCCAGCAGCAGGAGTGCGTGACGCTCCGCTTCCTCCAGGGCCTCTCGGTCGCCGAGACCGCCCGCGTGATGGGCAAGAACGAGGGCGCCATCAAGACCCTCCAGTACCGGGCCGTGCGCACTCTCGCCCGGCTCCTCCCGGACGACGCCCGCTGAACCGGACACCCTGGGCGACGCCCAACTCACGCTCCGTCAAAGCGGGTTGTCTTTCTCAGCCGATCCCCGGCGGTCCGTAACCCAAGTGCCGAGCCGCTCGTTGTGCGGGATACAGGCTCCCTGTGGTCACGTCCGACCAGACCCCGGTCACCCGATCGTGTGGACTGGTCGAGGGCGTGCAACCCTCAGGACCCCCTGGGGAGTCGACCGTCATGACGAGAGGAGGTGCCGCCAGTGATCGCGAACGTATCGGCCCACCGGCGGGCGAACGCCTTCGCCCAGGCTCTGGAGGAGCAGCCCGACCGGGACCCGGCGGCCGAGCCGTCCGGAGGACCCACGGGCGATCCACCGGCCGCCCCGGACCGGGCCGAACGGACCGAGCAGGGCGAGCTGCTGGCTCTGGCGACAGGGCTCGCCGCACTGCCCAAGCCAGAGCTCGACCCGGAGGTCAAGGTCGTCCAGCGGGCCCAGCTGGTGGCCGCGATGGAGGCCATGCTGGCGGAGGGCACCCTGGGCGGGGCGGCGGATGCTTCGGTACCCGAGCAGCGTGCGTCCCGGGCCAAGGGCGCGCACCGGGCGGGCACGCTGGGCAAGTTGCGGCCGCGTTCCCGGCTCACCAAGGGGCTCGCCGCGGGCGGCCTGAGCGTCGGCGTGGCCGCCGGAGCCTTCGGCGGGGTCGCCGCCGCCAGCTCCGACGCCCTGCCCGGCGACTCCCTGTACGGCCTCAAACGCGGCATCGAGGACTTCAAGCTCAACTATCTGTCCGACGGCGACGACCAGCGCGGCCAGACCTACCTCGACCAGGCGTCGACCCGGCTGATGGAGGCCCGCCGGCTCATGGAGCGGGGCCGCGGCGGTCACCTCGACCACGAGTCGATCGGCGAGATCCGCCGCACCCTGTCCGGGATGCAGCACGACGTCACCGAGGGCCACCGCCTGCTCCACGAGGCGTACGAGCGCGACCCGAACTCCCTGGGCCCCATCCAGGCCCTGTCCGCCTTCGCCCAGTCCCACCGCGAGGCCTGGGGCGCCCTGCGCAGCAAGCTCCCGGTCCAGCTCGGGGACGTCAGCCAGCAGGTGTCGTCGGTCTTCGACGCCATAGACCAAGAGGTCGCCCCGCTGCAGTCCCTGCTCCCCCAGCCGTCGCAGAACACCGGCGGCACCGGCGGACAGGACTCCGGCACGGCGTCCACCGGTTCTTCCGGCCGCCACCGGTCGACGGCTCCTTCCTCCTCCGGCAGCTCCTCCTCGGGCCACGACACCGGCACCGGCAGCCCCAGCGGCTCGGCCTCCGGCAGCGCCGACAACGGCCTGCTCGGCGGCACCACGGGCGGCCTCCTGGACCCGCCCAAGACAGGAGGCTCGAGCAGCACCGCCTCCCCGTCGAAGAGCCCGTCCAGCGCCCCGGACGTGACCCTGCCCCCGCTCCTGCCGGGCCTGCTCCCGGGCCTGGGCATCGACAGCGAGGACAGCAACAACTGAGAATCCCCGCGCCCCCAAGGCGGCGAAGCCGCCGCTTGGGGGCGCGGGGAACTGCGCGACCAGCCCCCACCGGCCCGCACCCGAAACTCAAGGCATCAGAAGAAAACCGACCGCCGCTGCACAAGCAACTTGTACAGCGTGTGCTGAATCTGCTCCCGCACCTGGTCCGTCAGGTTGAACATCAGCATCGGATCCTCGGCCGCCTCCGGCGGATACCCGTCCGTGAGGATCGGCTCCCCGAACTGAATCGTCCACTTCGTCGGCAACGGCACCGCCCCCAGCGGCCCCAGCCACGGAAACGTCGGCGTCAGCGGAAAGTACGGAATCCCCAGCACCCGCGCCAGCGTCTTCGCGTTGCCGATCATCGGGTAGATCTCCTCGGCCCCCACGATCGAGCAGGGAATGATCGGCACCCCCTGCCGCAGCGCGGTGGACACGAACCCGCCCCGCCCGAACCGCTGGAGCTTGTACCGCTCACCGAACGGCTTCCCGATGCCCTTGAACCCCTCCGGCATCACCCCGACCAGTTCCCCCTGGGCCAGCAGCCGTTCGGCGTCCTCCGCGCACGCGAGCGTGTGCCCCAGCTTCCGCGCCAGCTCGTTGACCACCGGCAGCACGAAGACCAGATCCGCCGCCAGCAGCCTGAGGTGACGATTCGCCGGATGCCGGTCGTGCACGGCGACCTGCATCATCAGGCCGTCCAGCGGCAGCGTCCCGGAGTGGTTGGCGACGATCAGCGCACCACCGTGGGCCGGGATGTTCTCGATGCCCTTCACGTCGACGCGGAAGTATTTCTCGTACACCGGCCGCAGCAGGGACATCAGGACCTGGTCGGTCAGCTCCTCGTCGTACCCGAAGTCGTCGACCTCGTACTCCCCGGTCAGCCGCCGCCGCAGGAACGCGAGACCGCGTGCGACACGCCGCTCCAGGCCGGCCTCGTCGTGCGGCGGCTGCTTCACGCCCGTCTCAGGGTTCTCCCGGGTCACATGCACATCCTCCTGCGCGGGGATCCGCCCGGCGAGAGGCTGGACCTCACGCACCACCGCGGACTCGCGCACCGCCGCGGGCTCACGCACCGCGGCCTGCTCGCCGCCGCTCTTGCGCCGGCTCCCCGCACCCCGGCGCCGGGCGGCCGGCCGCTGCACGGCAGCCCCGCGGGAGCGGTCGTCGTCGAACGGAATGACCTTGGCGTCCGCCATCGTTGCTGCGCTCCTCAGTTGGCGCTCTGGGTC
>NZ_JAEKKT010000047.1 GCF_019510245.1 Streptomyces sp.
TAAGACCACCCCGGCCAGACAGGTCGGGGAAAACGGGACCACGCCCTCTCCTCGTGGACGCTCACCGGCTGGTGCAGCAGTCACCGCACACCGCAGTTCACCAGGAGAAGGCCGTGAACGACTTTCAGCCCTACTCCTACACGGACAGCGTCACGGCCGACCGCCCGTGGCTTGCGTCCCTGGTAGGAGTCCAGGACACCAACACCATCACTCTCGACCTGACCAAGTTCACGTCGGGCACCCACTACGTGGCCGCGACGAACCCGGCCCTCCAGGGCCGCAACGTCATGAAGTCCGGCATCCCCCTCGGCGTGGTCACCTCTTCCGGCCTGTACGCCCCTTACTCGGGGCCCCGGTCCGAGGTCCAGACCGTCACCATCACCGGCGGACCCACCGGCGGCACGTACACGCTCACCTTCAGCGGGCAGACCACCGCGGCGATCCCCTACAACGCGACCGCCGCCCAGGTGAAGACCGCCCTCGAGGCACTGTCCAACGTCAACCCGGGTGACGTCGCCGTGTCCGGCGGCCCGCACCCCGCCACCGCGGTCGTGGTCACGTTCGGCGGCCAGTACCTGTCCGACGACGTCACGCAGATGACGGCGTCCGGATCGTTCACCGGCGGCACCAGCCCGGCCATCGCCGTGACCACCACCACCGCAGGCGGCGGCGCGTCCGCCTCCGACGGCACCGAGGTCCTCGCCGGATTCCTCGTCGACGGCTTCAGCTTCAACCCGGCCTCCACCAAGGCCGCAGGCGCACTGCTGTGGCACGGCGAGATCTACGCCGAGGACTGCCCGATCCCGTTCGACCCCACCGACGTGGCCTCCACGGCGCCCGGGGTCAGCTTCCACTACCGCACCCGATAAGCGAAGGAGGAGATCACCATGGAGGCTCTTGAGCTCCTCCTGCGGGACACCAACGACACCGATCTCACGGTGTACGCCCGCCAGCTGGACACCCCCGCCAACTACGCGCTCACCCGGCAGATCCTGCCGGAACGGCGCATCCAGGGCATCAAGTTCCGCACCACCAGCGCGAAGCGCCGCGTCAACGCCGCCAAGTTCCGCGCCTACGACGCGCCCACCGCGCTCGCCAAGCGGCAGGCGGAGCGAGTCGTCAACGAGGGCCAGCTGCCTGCCCTCGGCCAGACCCTGCCCATCACAGAGATGGACCAGATCCTCCTGGACGTCGGCCACGGCAAGGACACCCAGGAGTACATCGACCTCCTCTACTCGGACGTCGACCGGCACGTGGAGTCCATCCAGACCGCGCAGGAACTCGCCGCCGGCCAGCTCCTGGCCAACGGCACGGTTAACCTGCCGGGCCTGGGCCTGGACGTCAACTGGAACGTCCCCTCGGCGAACATGCCCACCGCGTCCGTGCTGTGGGACCAGCCCACCGCCACCCCGCTCTCCGACGAGCGCGCCTGGATCGACTACCTCATCGACTCCGGCGCCCCCGCCCCGCGCGAGGTCCTCACCTCCCGCCGGGCCCGCTCCATGCTGGCCTCCAACGCGGAGTACCAGATCGCGTTCTACGGGCAGAACGCCTCGAACAACCCGGGCACCACGCTTTCTCCGCCCGAGGTCGACTCCGTCCGCGCCCGGTTCGGCCTGCCGCCGATCCGCATCTACGACGTGCAGGTGTGGAACGACGACACCTACCAGCGGGTCATCCCGGACACCAAGTGGATCCTCATCCCGGACGTCCCGGCGTCCGAATGGGCCCAGACCCAGTACGGCGTCACCCGCGAGGCCGCCAAGTTCACCTCCGGCACCAACCCGGCCCTCACCCGCGAAGAGGCCCCCGGCATCGTCGTGGTGACCAAGGTGGACGACGACCCGGTACAGATCTACACCCGCGGTGCCGCGATCGGCATGCCGGTGCTGTACGTGCCGGACATCCACATCTCGGCCACCGTCCTCGGGGCCTGATCGCCATGGCCAAGCTGGTAAAGGCCGTGCACGTCAAGGACCCCGACCGCAACCGCATGGTCCTGCTGCTGCCGGGGGAGGAGCCCGAGCCGCGCCTTGCGGCCCGGATCACCAACCCCGACGCCTGGGAGGACGGCGAACTGCCCGACTCTGTGGACGCCTCCGACGCCGACACCGGCGCCAAGGGAGACGCCGACAAGGGCGCGGCCGGCGAGGACACACCCGACAAGGCTGCTTCGGCGGCCAAGAAGACCGCCGCGCGTAAGACCGCGGCGACCGGCCGGTCTCGGGGCCGGGACGCCGCTGGGGAGGGCGACAGCGGCGAGTAGCGGCGTGCGGGCCCGCCACCAGTGGTGGGGGCGCCACCCGGCGGGCCCGCACCCGTGAACCCCCACCCCCCGACCCACCGTCTTGGAGGCCCCTGTGGACGCCGCCGTACTCGCCTGGCTCAAGAGCGAACTCGGAGCTGACACCGACCAGAGCGACCTGATCGTCCGCTACGCCCGCCTCGGCACCGCACGCGCCGTAGCGATCGAGGTCGTCCGTGAACGGCTCGCCGCGCTCCGCGCCCAGCCCTCCACCGTCAACGTCAGCTCCGTCGTCGGCGTCTCCTACGTGGAGAACATCAAGGCCTACGAACGCCAACTGGCCAAACTCGAGAGCGGCGAACCGCCAGCCCCCGACGACCCCGCTGGCACCGGCGACGACTCCGGCACGATCGGCATCGTGTACCTGCGGGAACGGGCCCGCCGATGACCACCGCCCTCCAGCAGACCGACGACCGGGCCGAACTCACCACCCTCATCACCGCGATGACCGGCGAACTGGTCCGCCAGTGGAAGCGCCTGGCCACAGCCCAGGACAACCTCCTGCACACCCTGGAACGCATCCAGCGCGGGTTCGGCGCCACCACCCGCATCAACGGCATCATCACCGACTTCAACCAGCAGGTCGGCGAGTTCTCCCGCCTCACCACCGCGCTCGCGGAACGCTGGGCCGCCCAGGACCTCCCCATCGCCTACCGCGACGGAGCCCAACGCGCCCTCCGCAAAGCCGGCGCCGACCTCAGCCTGTTCCAGTGGTCCACCGGCCACCAGGCCGCCATCACCGGCCTGACCGCCACCTTCTACACCGACCTCGTCGGCCGCATCCAGGAAGCCGTACGACGCGCGCAGGCCTTCGCCCGGGCCGCCCAGGACGCCACCCGCGAAGTCACCCTGGGCCGAAACCACGACCGACTGGACTCCGCCCGCCTGGCCGCCGACCACCCGCTGTCGACGATCATCTACCGGGACAGCTCCCGGCACCCGGTCAAGTCGTGGGCCCAGTCCGCCCTCACCTACCAGGGCGTCGTCACCGCCAACCACGGCGCCATCAACACCGGCGCCCTGGACCTCGAGGCCGCCTGGTTCGAATGCGTGGACGGGCCGGAGTGCGGATTCGTCTCTCATCAGGACACCGACCACGCCAGCGGCACCATCCGATCCGCCGACGACGCGGCCGCCTACCCCACCGCCCACCACGGCTGCATCCGTGAGTGGATCCCGCGCCCTGACCTGAACAACCGTCGCGGACTCGTCTCGGGGGACCCGGCATGAGCCATGACCGCGACATGCCGCCTTCGCAGTGGCCGACCCTCGCCGAGGCAGGCATCACCAAGGTCACCGACGACATCTACTACGGCTGGATCGACAACACCGCCGACCCCACGTTCTGGCACTGGTGCCCGGCGCAAGGCCGCTGGGTGGCCGCAGGCACATGGAAGCACCAGATGGTGTCCCGGGAGCCCCTGCATCTCGAGCCGTCGCTGCTGTGGAAGTGCTGCGGACTGCACGGATGGGTCCGCGACGGGAAGTGGGTGTCAGCGTGACCGAACAACCCATCGGGCCCATCCTCGACGGCCTCGGGACCACCATCGACCTGGACGACGGCGACCTGGTCGCGTCC
>NZ_JAEKKT010000265.1 GCF_019510245.1 Streptomyces sp.
CCCGGGGCCGCCCCGTACCAGACCCCGGTCGTGGTCAGCACCCGGTCCGTCACCGCGCAGAGCACACTGAGCGTGGCCATGGCCCCGGCGGGCGGCCAGGCGGTCGTCCTGAAGCCGAGTTGACCCTGCACCGGAGGCGGCTGACATCGACACCGGCCGGCCTGCTTCGGCGACTGACCTTCGGTAAACGCTTACCGTCTCGGGAGGGTGCCTTCCGACGACGGAACTCACAGGCGTGAGCCGGTGCAGTAACGTCGGAGCCGTGACGGACGAGGAAGTGGGGCCGGTCGACGCCCAGGGGTCGAAGAGGGCGAAGCGGAAGAGGAAGCCGGCGGACAGGCCCAGCACGATCCGCGACGTCGCCGCGAAGGCCGGGGTTTCCGTAGCAACCGTTTCCCGGACGTTGGCGGGCAACTACCCGGTGTCAGCGGAGACCAGGGAGCGGGTCATGGCCGCTGTCGACTCCCTCCACTACGTCGTGAACGTCCACGCCAAGGCGTTGTCCGGCCGGGTCGCCGGGCCCATCGCTCTTGTCCTGCGTGACATCACCGGCCCCTCCCTCGCCCACGTGGCGGCGGGGGTGGAAGAGGAGGCCGGCAGCCGGGGCCGCCTCAGCCTGGTGTGCTCGACCAAGGACGACATCAAGCGCGAGGACGACCTGGTCCAGCTGATGCGGGAACAACACGCGGCGGCGGTCGTCCTGGTGGGTGGCACCGTGACGGACGACGCGTATCACCGTCGTATGGCCGGCTATGCCAAGGCGCTGGACTCCGCGGGGTCCCGGCTGGTGCTGTGCGGCAGACCGCCGCTGCCCGCGGGTGTGCCGGCCACGGTCGTGGACTACGACAACCGCGGCGGCGCCTTCCAGGCCACCGCTCACCTGCTGACCGCCGGCCACCGGCGGGTCCTGTTCCTCAGCGGCGCGCCGGGCTTCAGCAGCGCGGAGGAGCGGCGCCTCGGCTACCGGGACGCGCTGCGCGCTCATGGCGTGCCGTACGCCGATGAGCTGGACACGAACGGGGACTACACCCGCGTCTCGGGTCACCTGCGCACCCGGGAGGCGCTGAGTACGGGTGTCGGCTTCACGGCGGTGTTCGCGGGGTCCGACGTGGTCGCGCTGGGAGCGCTGGCCGCCCTGCGCGAGGCCGGTCTCAGCGTCCCGGACGAGGTCTCCGTCGTCGGCTTCGACGACGTTCCCTTCGCCGCCGACCTGACCCCGGCCCTCACCACGGTCCGGGTCCCGTACGAGGAACTGGGCCGCACCGCCGTACGCCTCGCCCTGGACCGCGAGGTGGGGTTCGCCTCCGACAACCACGTGGTGCTGAGCACGCAGCTCGTGATCCGGGATTCGGTGCGTCCGGCTGCCCGTTGAGAGAGCGTCGGCGAGGCGTGCGGCGGTGTCTCTCGGCGCCGGGTTCCTCTTGCCGGCGCCGAGCGACGAAGGCGTGTCAGTGGTGGTGACCGCTTCGGCCGAGGGTCTGCACCGGGGTCGCGCCGGGGCGGGTCCACTGCGGCACGGGGCGGCCGGTCGGGCCCCAGGTGGGGTTCCCCTCCGCGTCGGAGCGCCAGGTCCAGCACGCACCGCGCCCCTCGGGCCAGCCCTCGGGGTTGTCCTCCCATGTCTCGCCGCGGCCGTAGGGGGTCATGTCGAGCAGGCCGAGGGAGCCGCTGACCCGTTCGTTGCCACGGCCCGTCGTGGAGTAGGTGAGGAACGCGCGATCGCCGTCGCGCAGGTAGCAGGTGAGGTACCCCATGTCCCCTCCGACCGGCCCGTCCACGCCCCGCACCGAGTACCAGGGCTGGGTGTAGCCCATGAACTCGACGAAGGACGCCACCTCGTCCCACGGGCCCGTGGTCACGACGGCGAACGAGACCCCGCGCGCGTTGAGGTAGACGGCGTCCTTCAGGTGCCAGGCGGTGGTGGTGCAGCCCTCGCACTGCCCCTGGTGCGGAGCGGCGTCGTACCACATGTGCTTGTAGACCACGAGCTCGTCGCGCCCCTGGAAGAGGTCCAGGAACGGCACCGGGCCGTCGGGGCCGACGACCTCGACCGTCCCGTCGAACTCCACCATCGGCAGCCGGCGGCGGGCCGCGGCGATGGCGTCGCCCTCGCGGGTGTGGGCCTTCTCGCGGACCAGAAGCTCGTCCCGGGCGCTCTGCCAGGTGGCCAGGTCGACGACGGGCGGGCGGTCGGGCAGCGCGGTGCTCGGGTCGTCCGGCGTGGTGGTCATGGGTCCTCCGTTAAGTGTCGTGCGGCAGCGTCGTACGACTTTCCACGACGCTCTCCGCAACAGACTCCCGATCCGGCCGGAACTCATCGCTGCGAACGCGAACCCACCGGGCCCCTCGTCCCGGCACCGAGCCCCTGTTGTCTCATCGCTCCGCCGCTCCGCCGCTCCGTCCACGCGCCGCGTCACTTCGCGGCAGAACGCTCCCGCGCCGTCCGTGGCGTGGATGAACCCGGACGGGCAGCTCGACGACCCGGCCGGACAGGGCGTCGAGGCCGCACGCCTCATCCTCGACGCGATCGAGACCCGCGTCCGGGAGCTGATCTCGGAGATGGCGCCCGCTGACGGCCAGGTCACCACTGCCCGGCGCCGCGACGGCGCCATACCCCTGACCACGATGGCCGCTCACCCGCCCGCGCGGGACCTGCACCGACCATGGCATCCATCTCACCTGAACCGGCCGGCCCTGGGCGCGCCCGCACCTGACCGGGCCCACGAGCCGCTCCCCGAACTCGGACCGACTCCGCGAGCGGCCCGGTCTCCCAGCCGGGCTGCCGACGCCTCGCGCTCGGCGCCCGACCGCACCCCTGCCCGGCTTGAAGCCCTGCTCAACGGCTCACGCCGGATCCGTGGACCCGGGATCAGCCGCCTGGCCGAGCCCCCTGGATGTGGAAGTTGAAGTCGCCGTGGCCGAGCGTGCCGTACAGGTGCAGCCAGATCGGCAGGAGCATCTCGACGCCGCGGGCGGTGGTGATGTCGCCCAGGTCGATGACGCTCGCTTCGGGCCAGCCGAAGGAGCCCAGCAGTGCCGTGACGGCCTTCTTGGCCCCGGTGTCGTCACCGCTGACGAACACGGTGTGCTCCCCTGGCACGCGGGCCGGCTCCACCATGACGAAACAGTTCATGGTGTTGAGGGTCTTGACGACCTTCGCGTCGGGGAAGGCCCGCTGGAGGCGCTCGCCGAGGCTGTCGGTGCTGACGGGGGCCGACGTCGGCCGCCCGGCGGTGAAGTCCAGCGGGTTGGCGACATCGATGAGGACCTTGCCGCTCAGACGGGGTGCGCCGGCCGCTTGCAGGGCATCGAGGCTCCGCTCGCCCGCGGTGGTGTTGACGACCGTCTCGCCGAAGGCCGCCGCCTTCTCGAAGGTCTCCAGACGCACCTGCCCGTGGTCGGCGTGCCACTGGGCGAACGGCGGGTTGCCCATGCCGTCGGGTTCGGTGCGGGCGAGCGTGGCCCCGGGATCGCGGGTGCCGATGACGACGTCGTGACCGAGAGAGGCGAGCTTGCCGGCCAGCGTCCGGCCGACGATGCCGGTACCGAGGACTGCATAACGCATTCGAGTGGGTCCTTCCGGGTCTCGGGCGATCGGCCTGAGGCCGCGCCCATGAGAAAACCAACCGAGTCGTTCGCGTCGCGTGATGACGGTAGCTGTCGAGACGGCGCCCCGTTCCCATCTATCGTGGAAAATCACATCATGATGGCTCGTGTCGAGGCAGGCTGCACATGAGGAACCCGCAGATCGATTACGCCGCGGTCTTCCGGGCTCTGCCCGGCATGGTGGCGTTGCTGACGCCCGAGTTGGTGTACGTCGACGTCAACGACGACTTCCTACGGCTCACCGGTCGCGCCCGCGAGCAGTTGCTTGG
>NZ_JAEKKT010000266.1 GCF_019510245.1 Streptomyces sp.
GGTGCGGCCCGGCGGATTCCGGATCACCACCGAGTTGTGGAAGTTGGGGCTGCTGAGTGGGACGGCGCGGGGCTCGACGATGACGAGAGCATCCCGGGTCGCCGAGCCCCTCGGTGATGGAGTCGCCATAGTCCCGGAGGAGGCACCGCGGGGCCCCTGGTACGCGGCGTCAGCCACGTGGCCTGCGTCCTGCGGGCGGGTGGTGAGCGGGTCGGCGGTACCGCGTTCTCGGTGCGGACAGCGGCCCAGGCGTCGGTGGCACACGAAAAACCCCTCCGCCCGCGTATCCGCAGGTCGGAGGGGTCTCCTGAAGTGGAGCCTAGGGGAGTCGAACCCCTGACATCTGCCATGCAAAGACAGCGCTCTACCAACTGAGCTAAGGCCCCGGGAAGAGAGACGTCCGCCGGAAAAACCACTTACCGGTGGGCGTCGCAGACCAGAGTACCGGGTCACCCCGGGTATTCCGCAAAAAGATTGGGGGTCCCCGCGAACGACCACTCTCCGTAAGATGCTCGGCGTGGTTCGCTGTCGCGAACCACGGTTTTTTGGGGAAGCGATGGGGAGACGCACATGGACGCCGCACAGCAGGAAGCGACCGCAAGAGCGCGGGAACTGCAGCGGAACTGGTATGGGGAGCCGCTGGGGGCGCTCTTCCGTAAGCTCATAGACGACCTGGGCCTCAACCAGGCTCGTCTCGCGGGGGTACTGGGGCTGTCGGCTCCGATGCTGTCTCAGCTGATGAGCGGTCAGCGGGCGAAGATCGGTAATCCCGCCGTGGTCCAGCGGGTGCAGTTGCTGCAGGACCTGGCGGGGCAGGTCGCGGACGGCAGCGTGAGCGCGGCCGAGGCGACCGAGCGCATGGACGAGATCAAGAAGTCGCAGGGGGGCTCGGTGCTCAGCAACACCACGACCACGACGAGCAGTTCGGGAGCGCCGACGGTCAAGCGGGTCGTCCGCGAGATCCAGTCGCTGCTGCGCTCGGTGGCCGCCGCCGGAGACATCATCGACGCGGCGGACACCCTCGCCCCGACCCACCCGGAACTGGCAGAGTTCCTCCGGGTCTACGGCGCCGGCCGCACCTCCGACGCGGTCACGCACTACCAGTCCCACCAGAACTGAGCCGTCCGCCCGGTGGCCGGAGGGGGTTCGGCAGCCGGGTCGTGGATGTGCAGGCAGCACGGAGGAGCGCGAGGGGGTCGCGCTTCCCGCCGGGGGCTGACACACGGGGGTGTGTCAGCCGCCGAGGAGACGAGGAACACGGGGCCGTATCTCTCATCCGGGAGGCCACGAGGGGTCGTATCGCTCATCAAGGGGGAAGCAAGGGGGGTAACCGCAGGGGGAGGAGCGACGCGCAGTCATGGGTGAGGTGTTCGCCGGCCGGTACGAACTGGCCGATCCGATCGGACGCGGAGGCGTCGGCGCCGTCTGGCGTGCCTGGGACCACCGGCGCCGCCGCTATGTGGCCGCCAAGGTCCTGCTGCAGAGCGACGCGCACTCCCTGCTGCGCTTCGTCCGCGAACAGGCCCTGCGGATCGATCACCCCCATGTCCTCGCGCCCGCCAGCTGGGCCGCCGACGACGACAAGGTCCTGTTCACCATGGACCTGGTCGCCGGCGGTTCGCTGGTCCATCTGGTCGGGGACTACGGACCCCTGCCACCGGTGTTCGTCTGCACCCTGCTCGACCAACTCCTGGCGGGGCTGGCCGCGGTGCACGCGGAAGGTGTCGTGCACCGTGACATCAAGCCCGCCAACATCCTGCTCGAAGCCACCGGCACCGCCCGCCCACGACTGCGGCTGTCCGACTTCGGCATCGCCATGCGGCTGGGCGAACCACGCCTGACCGAGACCAACCTCGTCGTGGGCACGCCCGGCTATCTCGCCCCCGAGCAGATGATGGGCGCGGAACCGGACTTCCCCGCCGACCTGTTCGCCGTCGGTCTGGTCGCGCTGTACCTCCTGGAGGGCGCCAAGCCCGACGCCAAGGCACTCATCGAGTACTTCGCCGCCCATGGCACCCCCGGAGCGCCGCAGAGCGTCCCCGAACCGCTCTGGCAGGTCGTGGCCTCGCTCCTCCAGCCCGATCCCCAGGCCCGCTTCCGCACCGCCACGGGGGCCCGCAAAGCCCTCGCCGCCGCCAGAGAACTCCTCCCGGAGCCCGGCCCCGACGACGAGACCATCGAAATCTTCGACCAACTCGGCCCCCTGCCTCCCGGGTTCGGCCCGGAAGGCCCCCTCAAGCGAGCCCCGGGCGTGGACCCGAGCAGGACACGGAACGGGGCCTCCGGGGCGGGGGGAGATCCACGCTTCGGGACCGGTGATGGAAGCGGGGGGTCGTTTTGGGGCGCCGGGGGGAGCGGGGTGCCCTCCGGGGGTGGAGGAGGCGGGGTGCCCTCCGGAAGTGGAGGAGGCGGGGTGCCCTCCGGCGCCGACGGAGGGAGCGGTGCGCCTTCCCGGGGCGGAGGAAGCTCGGGGGCTTTTGCCGTCGGCGGAGGGGACGGGGCGGCTGACTGGCGTGGGGCCGGTGCTGGGCCGGGAGCCGCCGGTACGGGATCGGGCGCCGGTGCTGGACCGAACGCCGGTGTTCAGCCGGGCGCCGGCACTGGACCGGGCGCCGGTGTCGGCTCCGGTGCTTCTGCTGGACCCAGCGCTGGTGCTGGGCCGGGAGCCGGCTCTGGTGCCGGTGTTGGATTCAGTGCTGATGCCGACGTTGCCTCCGGTGCCGGTGAGGTGGACGGGGCGTCGTCCTGGCCGGGTCAGGGCCACGGCATGACTTCTCGGCCCGGCGCGGCCAATGGGGGCGGTGGAGCGTCCTCCTGGTTCGGTGAGGGAAACGGGGTGGGCTCCCAGCCCGGTGAAGCGGACGGGGCCCCCTTCCGGCCCGGCGACGGGAATGGGCCAGTCTCCTCCCAGCCCGGGGAAGCGAGCGGGGTCCCCTACTGGCCCGGCGAAGGCAACGAAGCAGCCCTCCGACCCGAGGACAGCGAGTCGCCCCGGCCCAGTGAGAGAAGCGAACCTCCCCAGCCCGGGCAAAGTAACGCCGCGCCCTGGCTCAGCGAAGGCAGCAAGGCCGCCCGGCATGCTCGACAGAGCAGTCCCGTATCTCCGCCTGTCGAAGGACACACGCCGCCCTGGCGGAGTGAGGCGAATTCGACGTCCTGGCCCAGGGAATCGAACCAGGCGCCATGGTCCGAACCCGCCAACCAGCCGCCCTGGGCCGACGAGGCGGGCCCCCTGTTCTCCCCAGGCACCCACGCCCCGGCCGCTCACCCCAACACCGGCGCGGGAGGCACCGACGCGTCCTTCCCGGCCACCGCCCCCGGAGCGGGCTCCGAAACACGCTGGCCCATGCACCACACCCCGCCCGCCCCCACCCAGCCGCCCGCGGTATCGGACACCGGCAGCTTCCATCTGCCACCACCCCGGCCCGCAGACTCCGGCTCCCAGCCCTCCATCCCACCGGAGCGCCAGGCACAACCGCATCACTACCACCCGCAGGCGCAGGCACAGCCGTACCAGCCCGCCCCGGCCCACTCCGCCTACGTCTCCTCCCACGACCCCACACCCCCCACTCATGTCCTGCCCTCCGCCCAACCCCACGCCCCACGCTTCCCCGCGCAGACCCCGACACCAGTCCGGCACCAGCCCCAAGCTGATCCCTCTACTGCTTCGTACACCGCTCAGAGCCCTCAGGTTCCATCCCCCGCCCCGTCACTTTCGCGAGCACGCCGCAGCGGCCCACCCGCAAAGGTGGCGATCCCCCTCCTGCTGCTGGCCCTGGCCTGCTACGCCGTGGGGTTCTGGGCACTCACCCAGATCTGAGGACCCGGCACAGCTCGGATAGACCGCAGTCCCCAGCCGCTCGTGTCACGGGGA
>NZ_JAEKKT010000267.1 GCF_019510245.1 Streptomyces sp.
ACCCGCACGTGGTCCGGCTCGAGGCCCGCCCGCCGAACGTCGAGGCCGCGGGCGAGGTGACGCTGCGCGACCTGGTCCGCAACGCGCTGCGGATGCGACCGGACCGGCTCGTCGTGGGGGAGGTGCGCGGGCCCGAGGTCGTCGACCTGCTCGCGGCCCTGAACACCGGCCACGAGGGCGGGTGCGGGACGGTCCACGCGAACAGCGCGGACGATGTGCCCGCCCGCATGGAGGCGCTCGCCGCCACCGCCGGGCTGGGGCGGGAGGCGCTGCACAGCCAGCTGGCGTCGGCGCTGCGCGTGGTGGTCCACGTCATGCGTGACCCCGGCCGCCGCGTCTCGCAGGTGTGCGTGCTGCGCCGCCGCGACGGCCTCGTCACCGCCGTGCCCGCCTGGACGTGGGACGGGCTCGGGCCGGCTGCGCGGGACGAGGGGTACGACGAGCTCGACCGGCTGCTGTGACCTGGCCGGCGGCGCTGCTCGCCGGGCTCGCGGTGCTGGCGATCGCCGGCCTGCCGCGGGAGCGCAGCGCCTGGTCGGTGCCGCCGGTCTGGGCCCCGGCTCCGGCCGCCGCTCTGGGCCTGCTCGTCGGGATCCCTGCCGCCGTCTGCTGCGGGATCGTGTGCGCGGCCGTCGTGCGGGCGGTGCGTCGCCGGTCGGAGCGGCGCAGTGCTGCGGCGGAGCGGGCCGGTGCCGTCGAGGCCGTTGCGGTGCTCGCCGCCGAGCTGCGGGCCGGACGTCCGCCGGCCGAGGCGCTGGCCGCGGCTGCCGCGGTCGGGGAGGGCCCGTTCGCGCACGCGCTGTCAGGTGCCGCGCGCGCCCTGCACCTGGGCGCCGACCCGGCGCAGGTCCTCCGCGCGGCAGCCCCCGGCTCCGCGGCGGCCGCGGCGCTGCGCGCGCTGGCGGCGTGCCTGCAGGTCTGCGCCGGCTCGGGTGGGTCGCTGGCCGGGGCGACCGAGGCGGTCGCCGGCTCGCTGCGCGCGGACGAGGAGCAGCGGCTGGCGGTGGAGGGGGAGCTGGCCGGTCCGCGAGCGACGGCCATGGTGCTGGCGGCGCTGCCGCTGGCAGGCACGCTGCTCGCGGCCGGCCTCGGAGCGCACCCGCTGCACGTGCTGCTGCGCACTCGCGCGGGCGGTGCCTGCCTCGTCGCCGGTGTGCTGCTGGACCTCGCCGGCCTGTGGTGGACCGAGCGGCTGGCCGAGGGCGTGCAGAGGTGATCGCCGCCGCGCTGCTGGGGGTTGCGGTCGCGCTGCTGCTCGGCCGGCCACGTCCCCGGCTGGAGCCGCGGCGGGCCGAGCCGGCGACAGCAGACATGCGGCTGTCGTCACCGCTCACCGTGCGCGCGAGCTGCGCGCTCGCCGGCGTGGCCGCCTGGGCGCTGGTCGGCGGACCGCTCGGTGTCGCGCTGGCCGCCGCTGCCGTCGTCGGCGGCCCGCGGCTGCTCGCGAGGCTGCAGGCAGCGGACCCGGACGAGGCCGAGGTCGCGGCCGCCCTGCCGCTCGTGCTGGACCTGCTCGCCGCCTGCCTGTCCGGAGGGGCACCGCCGGTCGACGCCGTGGCCGCGGTGGCGGCCGCCTTCCCGGGTCCCTGCGGGCAGCGCCTGCTGCGCGTGGCGTCCGCGCTGCGGCTGGGCTCGCCGCCTGCCGAGGCCTGGGCAGCCCTCGGGAGCGGCCGGGACGCCGCCGGGGCCGCCGCGAGGGCCCTCACCCGGGCCGCGGAGGGGGGAGCACCGGTGGCCGCTGCCGTGGCCCGGGTCGCTGCCGACGCCCGCCGGCGCCACGAGGCCGAGACCTCCCGGCGAGCGGCCCGCGCCGGCGTGCTCGCCGTGCTGCCGCTCGGGACCTGCTTCCTGCCGGCCTTCGTGCTGCTCGGCGTGGTGCCGGCCCTCGTCGGCCTGGCGGCACCGCTGCTGCACAGCCTGTCGTGAGCCGTCCACATCCGGCGCCGCACGCGGTCCGGGGAGCCGCCTGCGCGCCAGCGTGGACGTCCTCGTCCCGCACCAGCGGGGCACCCACTCCCGGAGGCATCCGTGAACGCTCTCGCCCGCCTGTCCGCATCCGTCCAGTCCCGCGCCGCCGAGCGCGACGACGGCGGGATGACCACGGCCGAGTACGCCGTCGGCACCGTCGCCGCCTGCGGCTTCAGCGGCGTGCTCTACAAGGTCATCACGTCGCCCACGGTGCTCACCCTCATGAAGGACGTCATCGAGAAGGCCTTCCACCTCGGGTTCTGAGCACGCACCGGCCCCGGGTCCCGGAGACGGGGCCCGGGGCGAGCCCGGGAGGAGGGCGCATGGAGGACGGATACGCGACCGCGGAGGCGGCGGTCGCGCTGCCGGCGCTGATGGCGGTGCTCGGCCTGGCGGTCGGTGCCCTGGTGACCGTCAACGGCCAGCTGCGGTGCGTCGACGCCGCCCGGACGGCCGCCCGGGCCGCGGCCCGCGGGGACAGCGACGCGGCGGCCCGGGCCGCCGCGGCCCCGGTGGCCCCGCCCGGTGCCCGGCTCGACCTGGAGCGGCACGGAGACGAGGTGGTCGTGACGGTGCGGGTCACGCTGCACGCGGGCAGGTGGCTGCCGGGGGTGCCGCTGCACGCCCGCGCCGTCGCCGAGGTCGAGCGGTGAGGCGGGACGAGGGCTTCGTGACCGTCGCCGTCGTGGGGCTGGCTGCCGTGCTGGTCGCGGTCAGCGCGCTGCTCGCCACCCTGGGAGCGGTCGCCGTGGCGCGGCACCGGGCCGCCTCCGCCGCCGACCTGGCCGCGCTCGCGGCCGCCGGTCACCTGGTCGACGGGACCGCCTGCGAGGCAGCGCGGGAGGTGGCACGGGCGGCCGGCGCGGAGCTCACGGACTGCCGTCCGCAGGGCACGACCGTCCTCGTGGTGGCGGCGGTGCGGGTCGGCGCGCTCGGCACCGCCCGGGCCCGGGCCCGGGCCGGCCCCGGCAGCGGGAACCGAGCAGGGCTGCAGGTCGTCTGTCCTGCGACCGATGGACAAGCTGGGGGGTGTCTCGTGCGTAACCTCGAGCCCTCCTCCGTCGTTGGTCGGAGGGTCGGCCCGAGAGTCGACCGAGAGTCCGATTCGCAGCACTGGAGCAGCACCTGATGGAGCCGTCCTTCGTCACCCCCGCCGTGCCGGCGCGGCCCCGCTCGCTGGGCGCGCTGGTGGGGGACTCGCTGCGGCGCCCCGGCGGCCGGCGCGCGCTCTCGGTGCTGTCCGTGGTCCTGTTCCTCGCCGGTGTCGCGATGTTCGCCTACCCGGTCGGCACCGACCTCTACAGCAAGTACCAGCAGGGCAACCTCAACAGCCAGTTCGGCAGCCAGCAGCTGCGCGAGGAGTACCGCACCCGCAGCATCCCGATCGGCAGCGCCCTCACCCGCCTGGTCATCCACACCCGCGACGTGAACGTCGACGTCCTCGTCGTGGAGGGCACCACCCCCGCCGCGCTGCGGGCAGGCGCCGGCCACTACCCCGGTACGCCGTTGCCGGGGGAGAAGGGCAACGTCGGCATCGCCGGCCACCGCACCACCTTCGGCCGGCCGTTCAACCACATCGACGAGCTGCGGGTCGGCGACGAGGTGCTGCTGGAGACGCCCTTCAACCGCTACCACTACAAGGTCATCCCGGGCTGGGGCACCGACGGCCACGCGTACAAGATCGTCAGCCCCGAGGACTTCTCCGTGGTCCAGAACGTCCCCGGCCACTCCTACCTGACGCTCACCTCCTGCCACCCGAAGGGCAGCGCCAAGAAGCGCATCACCGTGCGGCTTGAGTTGCAGCCGAAGGAGACCGAGAGCATCAAGCAGAAGGGGGTGAAGTCGTGATCCGCCGTACGGCCTGCACGCTGGGCGCGCTCGCGCTGCTGACCCCTGCCGTGCTCGCTCCGCCGTACGGCCTGCACGCTCGGGGCGCTCGCGCTGCTGACCCCCGCGGTGCTGGCACTGGGCGTCGGGACGGCCTCGGCTGCCGGCATCTCCTCCCCCGATGACGGCACCACCTACAGCTCGCCGACCACCGTGTCGGTCAGCGCGAGCTTCGCGGGCTGCGCCGCGCTGGCCACCTCCTGCCCGAGCGGCTCGCTGACGGTCGATGACCCGACCGGCGCGCGGGTCGGCTCCACCAGCAAGACCGCCAGCCGGGGCACCAGCTCGACCCCGCTGTCGCTCAGCGTCGGCACCGGTGACGCGACCAGCCGCCCGAACGGCGCGTGGACCGTGACTCTGAAGTCCGGATCCTCCACCACGACCACGCACTACTACACGAACATGCCCGCGGCGACGCCGACCGGGTTCTCCGCCATCGCCTCCGACGGCGACCCGCACGACGTCTTCCTGTCGTGGACCAAGGGCGCCGAGCCGGACCTGCAGGGCTACACGCTCTACGACGGCAACGGCGCCGTCGTGCAGAGCGGCATCACGCCGACGTCGGCGTGCAGCGGCTCGTCGTGCCACTTCGCGCTCTACTACGACAACCCCAAGCCGGGCACCTACACCTACACCTACGCGCTGTCGGCCAGCCGCGGCGGCGGCTGCGCTGCAGGCGACTGCCCCGACGTCGAGTCGAGCAAGACCTCCACGCAGACCGCCTCGCTGACCACACCCGCCCCGCCGCCGTCACCCACCCCGGCGCCCGGCGCGGGCGGTGGCACGACGGGTGGCGGCTCGAGCGGCGGCAGCCCCGGCGGGACCTCCTCCGGCGGATCGACCGGCGGGAGCAGCTCGGGCGGTACG
>NZ_JAEKKT010000555.1 GCF_019510245.1 Streptomyces sp.
CATTACTTTCCTCTAGGTACCTACTGTCCTCCCGATAGTAGCTTCGCCGTGTGTCCACAGGAACCAGTCCAGGGACCTCGGAAAAGGGGAGCAACATGATCGTGGTGACCGGTGCTACGGGGAACGTCGGGCGGCCCCTCATGAGGGAACTCCTCGCGGCAGGGGAGCGGGTGACGGCCGTCTCCCGGCACAGCCCCCCGGAGAACCCGGCAGGGCTACGGCACCACCGGGCCGACCTCGCCGCACCTCAGACCCTCAAACCCGCCCTCGAAGGGGCCGAAGCGCTCTTCCTCCTGACCTCCGGCGACTTCATGGCACAAGGCGGCAACCTCGACGACGTCCTCGAAGTCGTCCGGGCCGGTGGTGTCCGGCGGGTCGTGCTGCTGTCCTCGCAGGGCGTCGCCACCGGCGACCATCCCTCCGAACTGGAGGACACCGTACGGCGATCGGGGCTCGAATGGACCATGCTGCGGCCCGCCGGCTTCCACTCCAACACCCTCCAGTGGGCCAGCGCGGTGCGCGCCCAGCGGACGGTGGCGGCGCCTTTCGGGGACGTCGCGCTGCCGACCGTCGATCCGGAGGACATCGCCCAGGTCGCCGCCGTGGCGCTGCGGGACCCCGGCCAAGCCGGGCGCGTCCACGAACTGACCGGGCCCGCGCCGATATCCCCCCGGCAGCAGACCGCCGCGATCGCGGACACGCTGGGCGAGCCGGTGCGGTTCGTCGAGCAGACCCGGGGCGAGGCCAGGGCGGAGATGGTGCGGTGCCGAGTGGGCGGCCCGCAACGCCTCTGCCTTCCGGTGACCTGCGGTTTCCGGGCGATAGACGCACTTCGAGGACCAACCGGGTCGCACCTCGCATACCCACACGCCCCCTGAATCTCCCACCCCCCGTCGATTACAGTGCTGAGCGTCGTACATACGGACGGTCAACAGGGAGGTCTTGGTGGGTGCGACAGCCGGGGCCGTCGTCTGGGGGCGTGCCGAGCAGCAGGACTTCCGTAGCCGGGTGCGTGGGACGCTCCTCGGGGTGGCCGTGGGTGACGCGCTGGGCGCACCGGTCGACGGGCTCGGACTGGACGAGATCCGGGAGGCGTACGGCGCCGAGGGGCTCGTGGACCTCGGGTTCGGGTACGGCCGACGCGGTGCCGTCACTCATCTCACCCAGCTCAGCCTCTTCACCGTGGACGGGCTCATACGGGCCCAGGTCCGACGGGACACCGGCGCCTGGCATCCGCCCACCGATCTGCACCGGGCGTATGCAAGGACGACGGCTGGCTGGCCCGGGAGGAGTGGCTGTACGCCCGCCGCGACCCGACCCGGTCGCTGCTCATCGGGTTCGGCGACGACACCATGGGGACGCTGGAGTCGCCCAAGAACCCGAACGAACTCGGGCCCGAGGCCACCGCCCGGTCCGCGGCCTTCGGGCTGCTGGTCGGGTGGGAGCCGCAGCTCGTCGTACAGCTGGCCGTCGAGTGTGCCGCGCAGACCCACGGGCATCCCGTCGCCTATCTTTCGGCGGGCGCGTACGCCGTGATCGTGCACGCGCTGGCCCTCGGCGACAGTCTCGACGGGGCGGTGCAGCGGGCGCTCGCACTGCTGACCGCGCGGCCCGGGCACGAGCCCGTGTCGGACGCGCTCCAGCACGCGCTGGGTGCCGTACGGCAGGGGATGCCCACCCCGGCGCGGGTGGAGGAACTCGCCGCCGACGGCTCGGCGGACGGGCTGCTGTCCGCCGCCGTGTACTGCGCGCTGGTCGGAGAGGACGTACGGCATGGCCTGTGCCTCGCCGTGAACCACGACGGTCCCTCCGCCGCGGCCGGCGCGCTCACCGGCGGCCTGCTGGGCGCCCTGCACGGCGAGACGGCCCTCCCGCCGGCCTGGCTGGCCGAACTGGAGGGCCGTCCCACCCTGCTGGAACTCGCCGACGACTTCGCCATGGAGATGACCCAGGGGCCGGCCCTGCACGGGCCGGCCGGGGCGTCGCCGGGGTGGCTGGCCCGCTATCCGCGGGCCTAGACCGGTCCGGTCGGAACTTCTCAGTCCTTGACCTTCGTACCGATCACGTCCTCCACA
>NZ_JAEKKT010000094.1 GCF_019510245.1 Streptomyces sp.
GCCGCCCCTCCAGGACGCCGCCCCCCACGCCACCTCCGCCGCCGTCCCCGGGGCCGGACACTTCCTCCTCCACGAAGCACCCGACCGCGTCCTGGCCGAGATCAACGCCTTCTACTCCAACCCCACCCCCTGACCAAAAAGCACCACACGACCACACGACCACACGACGTCCAAACCGTCCGATGCCAGAACTCGCGCGGTCCCTGAACGGCGGCCTCGAAAGCCGGCACACCGAGGCCAACGTAAACGGGGCCTGACGACGTCTCAGCCGGATCACACCTGCCGGCATCCGCGTACGAGTGGATCCGCACCCCGGTCGGGGAACACGTCGCGGTGCAGCCCGCGAACGGTGGGACGGGCATGGCGACCGCGCTCGTCGGCGGCGCACGATCCTGCCGGTCCGGCACGGTGGGCTGTCCCGTCCCTCTCCCGGGCAGGGTGCCCGCCCTGCGGTTGTATGGGCATCGACCCTGACGACCGTGTCGGTCACCTCGACCGATTCCACCAACACGCCCTCCACCGAGGAGAACAGCAGCTCATCCAGCTGCGGTCGCACTGTGTTCACGGCGAAGGACTGTCGACCACACCACCATCCAGCCCAGCGATTTTCGGGCGAACTCAACCACCATCACGCGAAGGCCAACAGTCACCCTGCGTACGCGACCACACGAAGTGGACCAGAGCCCCTACTCACCGACATAGCCAGGCCGACCACCGGAAGAAGACAAACACCTCTGTCCGCAGTTCCGTGAACAGCGCACTGGTCAGTGGGTAGTCTCTCGCCCTGTCAGTGGGTTCGAATCTTGACGGATCACGGCATTGAGTTCCCGGTCTTCCGACTTCATGTTGTGCCGGCGGTTCTCGCCCTTGCGAGTCCGTCGTGACAGCGCGATGTCTGGCTGCGGTCGGAGGAGTTCGAGGACCTGGACTACGTGGTCACCGTGCTGTTCCACGACTTCTGCAACGCAGACGACCCCGCACCGTGGCTGGGCAAGAGCCTGCGGACCGAGGAGGAAGTCGCGCTCATGAAGGAGCGGGGTCTACGCGACCGCGCAGGAAGAGGTAGGTCGCGGTGAAGGCAGACGCGGCGCTCGCTGCAGCACAATGAGGCGGCCGTAACGGCCAAGGACGGGCACATGTCCCGCAATCTGTCGGCGCTCGGAGCAGGCCCACCCGTGCCGAGGGCGGACGGCCCGCCTCAGTCTTGCGGTTCTCCGGCGCGGACCAGGCCGGTCTCGTACGCGATGACGACGAGTTGGGCGCGGTCGCGTGCACCCAGTTTGGCCATGGCCCGGTTGGCGTGGGTCTTGACGGTGACCGGGGTGACGAAGAGGCGTTCGGCGATGTCGTCGTTGGACTGGCCGGTGGCCACCAGGGCCATCACCTCGCGTTCCCGGGGAGTCAGCGTGGCCAGCCTGCGGGGGTCGACGAGGTCGCTGGGGGAGGGCTGGGCGAGGACGCGGGCGATGAGGCCCTTGGTGGCTGTGGGGGAGAGCAACGCCTCGTCGGCTGCGACAAGGCGGATGGCATCGAGAAGCTGAGCCGGCTCGACTCCCTTGCCCAGGAAGCCGCTCGCGCCGGCCCGGAGCGCCTCGATGACGAACTCGTCCTCCTCGAAGGTGGTCAGGACGAGGACCTTGACTCCGGCCATGTCCTCGTCCTGACCGATCAGCCGGGTGGCCTCGATACCGTCGACCTCCGGCATCCGGATGTCCATCACCACCACGTCGGCGCGCTCGGACCGGGCCAGCTGCGCCGCTTCCCGGCCGTTGGAGGCCTCCGCGACGACCTCCATGTCCTGCTGCGCGTCGATGAGCAGCCGGAAAGTGCCGCGGAGCAAAGCCTGGTCGTCGGCGAGCAGGACTCGAATGGTCATGTGCGGCTTTTCCTCACGCGTGTGTCAGACGGTTGTGGGGTGAGATCGGCAGTTCGGCGACGACTTGGAAGCCGCCCTCGGGGCGCGGGCCGGCAGAGACGGTACCGCCCACGGCGGCGGCCCGCTCGTGCATACCGATCAGCCCATGGCCGGTGCCCGCCCCTTTGGGCACGCCCGGACGTCCGTCGTCCGTCACGGTGACCCGAAGGCCGTGCGCACCGTAGTCCACTATCACGGCGGCCCGGGTCGCGGACGCGTGTTTGTGGGTGTTGGTGAGGGCTTCCTGGACGATGCGGTAGGCCGTGAGCTCGGTGGAGGGTGCCACCGACGAGGGGGTGCCGGTACGGTTCACCCTCACGTCCAGCCCGCTCGCACGGAATCCGTCGGCGAGGTTCTCGAGATCGTCCAGGCGGGGAACGGGGGCCCGGGATCCGGGTGTGTCGTCGGGCTGTCGCAACAGCCCCACTGTGGCGCGCAGTTCGTCCAAGGCGGCGCGGCTGTTGTCTTTGATGTGGGCCAGCGCCTGGTACGCCTGCTCGGGGTTTGCGCGCATGAGGTGGTGGGCCACTCCTGCCTGGGCGTTGACCAGGGTGATGTGGTGGGCGACGATATCGTGCAGATCGCGCGCGATGCGTACGCGTTCCTCGGTGACCCGACGCCGGGCCTCCTCCTCCCGGGTGTGTTCGGCGCGCTCCGCGCGCGCCCTGGCCGCCGCGAGGTTGTCGCGGCGGTTACGGACGGTGCGGCCCAGCACGGTGGCGCCGAGCGCGAAGTCGAACCGCACCAGGCCGGCTCCCCCCACCACGGACTGCGCGTGGGTGGCGGAGTAGACACCGGCGATCGCCACGGCCGCGACGAAGCCGACGATCCACGCGGTGCGCCGGTCGCCGAGCAGGGCGAGCGTGTAGAGGGCGACAAGGCACGCGGCCGGGGTCGGGGAGTTGTGCGTGACGGTCATGAGTGTGAGGTCGCCGGCCAACGTGAAAAGGGCGACCTGCAGCGGCCAGCGGCTCCGGACGACCAGGGGGACGCAGGACAGGGCCGACCACACCACTTCGTCCCAATGGGGCTCGTGCCATGCGGAGTTGCCGACCGCGGTCGTCGCCATAGCGATCACGATCAGCGGCACCGCCGGGAGCGCGTCCCTGACCCGGTCATGACGGGCCAGCCACTGCCGCCACACCATTCTCATCTCCATTCTCTGACTGTAAGCAGCGCGGGCCGGCGGGACGCCGGATTGCCCTGATCGGCCGGCCCACGCTGGGGCTGTTGTCAGGTGGTGCTGTCGACCTCAGTCGGCCGTGTAGGCGCTCTGCGGCTCCCGCACCAGCGGCTGCTGCGGGTGTACCGGGTCGTCCAGGGGGCCTTCCACGGACACGTTGGGCAGGGCCTTGTCCAGTCGGCGGGGCAGCCACCAGTTGGCGCGGCCGCACAGGTGCATGAGGGCGGGGACGACGACCATGCGGATCAGGAGGGCGTCGACGGCGACGGCCACCGCGAGGCTGACTCCGAATTCGGAGATCACCCGCATGCCGCCGAAGACGAAGGAGCCGAAGACGCAGACCATGATGGTGGCCGCGACGGCGATGACCTTGCCCGTCTCCGCCTGGCCGACACGGACCGCGCGGCGGCTGTCGCCGGTGTGGGCCCACTCCTCGCGCATCCGGCTGACCAGGAAGACCTGGTAGTCCATGGACAGGCCGAACATGATGCCGACGACCAGGATCGGCACGAACGCCTCGATCGGTCCGGCGGAGCCGAGCCCGAGCAGTCCGGCGCCGAAGCCGTACTGGAAGACGACGACGACCGCGCCGAAGGCCACCCCGATGCTGAGGATGTTCAGTACGGCCCCCACGGCGGGGATGAGCAGGCTGCGGAAGGCAACGGTCAGCAGCATGAAGCCGAGCGCGGCGATCACCAGGACGAACAGCGGGAGCTTGCCCTTCAGGACCGACGCGAAGTCGTCGTTGCTCGCGGTGACACCGCCGACGTAGACCTTCATTGACGTGCCCTGTTCGGCCGGCGGTATCACCTTGTCCCGCAGGTGGTGGATCAGGTCGGAGGTGGCCGCCGACTGCGGAGAGGTCGCCGGGACGACAGAGATGACACCGACCGTCTGTCCCTCCTTCATGGGAGCCGCAGCGGCACTGGCGACGCCGTCGACCTGTTCGAGAGCGGTCACCAGCTTCGCCTCGGCCGCCTTGTCGGCCGCGGTGGGGGCCTGGACGGCGAGGACGAGCGGGCCGTTGAAGCCCGGGCCGAAACCGTCGGCGATCATGTCGTAGGCTTGGCGGTTCGTCGAGGTCGTGGGCAGATTGCCGTCGTCGGCCGCGCCCAGGCGCAGCGACAGCGTGGGCAGGGCGAGCGCCGCCAGCACGGCCAGGGCGACCACACCCAGCACCTTGGGCCGGGCCTGGACCTGTTCCGCCCACCGGGCCCACAGGCCGGCCCGGCCCGCAGGCCGACTCCTCGCCTCTCCGGTCAGTTCCCCGCGCTCCTTGCGGCTGAGGACCCGGGGGCCGAGCATGCCGAGCAGCGCGGGCAGCAGGGTGATGGCGGCCAGGACGGTCAGGACGACGGTGAGGGCCGCGCCGAGGGCCATGCCGTTGATGATGCCGACGTTCAGGGTGAGCATGCCGAGCAGGGCGATGACGACGGTCAGACCGGCGAAGACGACGGCGCGGCCGGAGGTGTTGAGGGACTTGGCGACCGACTCGGTGACAGCCATGCCGGCCATGAGGTTGGCGCGGTGCCGGTTGACGATGAACAGGGCATAGTCGATGCCTACGCCCAGGCCGATCAGCGATCCGAGGGTCAGCGTGGTGCTGGACAGTGTGATGACGTGACTGAGCAGGAGGACCGCGACCGCCGAGGTGCCCACGCCGACGATGGCGGTGATGATGGGCAGCGCCGCCACCCACACCGCGCGGAACACGAACAGCAGCACGACGAAGGCGAGGATGATGCCCATCGCGTCGGCGACAGGGTTCGCCTCGGGGTTGACCGTGAACGCCTGCCCGTTGAGCGCGATGTGCAGGCTTCCCGTCTCCGGGGCGGTGGCGAGTTCCTTCACGTGGTCGATCTGGGCGTCCGCCACATCCCGGTCGAAGGCGACCGTGGCGTAGGCCGTCTCGCCGCCCTTGCTGACCTGTGCCCTGCCCTCGGGCGTGTAAGGGCTGCTCACCGCGGCGACGCCGGGAGCGTCGGCGATGTGCTCCAGTGCGCCGGTCATCGCCTTCCTGACCGCGGTTTCGGAGACCGTGCCGCCCTTCAGCTGCCAGACGACCCGGCCGCTCTTCCCGGCCGCGCTGTTCGAGGCCTGCTGGAGCAGGGCGGTGGCCTTGGCCGAGTCGGTGTCCTGCGAGGTCGGGCTGTCGCCGAAGGCGTTACCGGCCGCGCCGACTCCTGCGCCCAGGGCGAGCAACAGGCCCACCCAGGCCAGGACGACGGCGAGCCGGTGCCGGTGGCACCAGCGGGCAAGAGCAGACATCGACGAGCCTTTCCAGGAAATGCAGTGAGTGGGACCGCTGATCGCGGTCCACACTCACGCTCGCATTTCTCCGGTCTCTCGTCGTTGGCCGTACGCAGACACTTGCGTCTACTGCGATCGCAGCAGACGGGGCACACCGAAGCAGATGGTCGGCGGCGAGGAACGCCGTCGATGTCCGAAATACCCGGGGGTCCGGCGCTTAGGCTTCAGCGGTCCGCAAGGCCGGTTTGGCAGCACTACCCAGGGTCCACCGCGGGTTGGAGCCGCCGTTACAGTTCCCCAGGACCACCTGCGGCACCGAGCCGCGAGCCAAGCGGCAGCGAACCGCCTTCCGCCAGAGGCCGGGCCCGTCGTACAACAAGGAGGAGGCCCGGAAGATCGCCGAGGCGGTGATGTGGAACGAGGTGGTCACGATCTCAGCGCGCAGTTCTGTCCTTCCGGGGCCGGCGCCCACCCACTGCATCTCGCCCTGGTCTTCAACCTGTCCCACACCACTGCGAGCAACTACGCGGCCAGCGCCCAGAACCTGCTCGACGACCAGCTCGGGCGGTCAGTTGCACTCGATCGGTCTCACCGCTGCGGTGGGACCGGCCGGCCGAGAATTGCGGCAGGGCGATCGATGGCCGGAGCGGTCTTCTCGACGGATTGCGGCTCGGCGAATCGTCCCGTTCGGGACTGGGTGGAGAGCTGGGCCTGAGCGAAAGCCAGGCTCTGTTCGGCAAGCTCTTCGGGCAGCAGGGAGAGGCCGATGCGTCGCCCGAACTTCCTCCGGACCCTCAAGGTGCAAGGTGTCCACGCACATGCGGCATGCCCGAGGTCATGCGCGGGCTGATCTCGAACCGCGTCGTGTCCCCGCCGGCCTTGGCGCTGACGGTCTGTGCTGCCCTGGTGCCCGCGCACCGCTTCGTGCAGGTCGAAGCAGACGGCAGTCAGAGGCGGGGTGGGGATGCCGTCCGGCGGTGCCCGTACGCACCCCTGCGTCGAGTCCGGCGCGGGGACACAGGGGCGTTGGAGTATTCGCTCAGGTGGACGAGCGCTGTATGACCTGCGGGTTGATCCAGGCGGGGGTAATACGGGGTTCGCTTCCCGCAAGGCTGGCCAGGATCGCTTCCGTCCGTCGGCGGACCACCTCGTGGAGGTCGAAGCAAATGGTGGTCAGGGGTGGGATGTTCAGTCGCGCGGTGGGAATGTCGTCGGCTCCGATGACGGCGAGGTCGGCGGGAGCGGTGAGGTGATGTTCGTGCATGCCTGCCAGTACGGCGATCGCCGTTTCGTCGTTGAACGCGCAGATGCCGGTGACGGAGCGTGCTGCCCATTGGCCCACCGCTGCGGCCGCGCTGGCGCTGTCCAGGCTCGTGCTCAGCGCGACGGGCGGTTCTACGCCGGCGGCCAGGCAGGCTTCAGTGGCGCCGTGCAGCCGCTCCTGGGCCATCGGGAGCATGCCGGGATGCTCGGGAAGGGCGTAACCGAGGCGCTGGTGCCCGCGGTCGATCAGGTGCTCAGCCTGCATGCGGCCGATCGGGCCCATCGCGGACGGAAGCCTGGCATCGCTGGCGGGAAGCACGACTTCGGCGCCGGCCCGGCGGAGGGCCTGGGTGGTGTCCTGGTCGAAGGAATCGAATCCGATCACGATCGAGGCGCCGACCGCCGCACAGATGTCCGGCAGAGGCCGCCCATGTGCTCCGGTGATGTGGGTGACGAGCGTCAGGCCGTGCTCTGCCAGTTCGCCGGCGAGTTGCTCGACGAAGCGGCTGATGCCCGAACCGATGGGCAGGTCGGGGATTGACAGCAGGGCGATGTCGCTCCGGCCGGCGGCGAGGGTGCGCGCGGAGGCATGGGGTCGGTAGTCCAGGTTCCTGGCGGCTTCGAGGACACGGCGCCTGGTCTCTTCGGAGATCGACTGGTCGGCTCTGCTGTTGAGTACGTAGCTCACGGTGGCCTGGGAGACGCCGGCGACGCGCGCGACATCAGTGCTGGTGGGGCGTTTGGCGGGTCGCGTCATGGCCTTCTCGTCGGGGTGGCTTGCCGGGGCGGTCGTCATCTTCTCCCATCGTAGGGCGGCCGGCTGTTGCGCATCAGTGGACCCCGCCCGTCGGCCGCCGTCCGCCCCGACAGGTTCTCCGACTGTTACAGGTGCATGTCTTGCCGCGCGTGCAGCTCCATGCCTAGGGTGCCGTTGCGCAGTGCTTATGCGCATAAGTGCAAGGGAGCAACCTGTGGTCTTTCCTGATGGTTTCCTTTGGGGTTCGGCGACCGCCGCTCACCAGGTGGAGGGGAACAACGTCGCCAGTGACTTCTGGGCACTGGAGCACGCTGCTGTCTCCCGCTTCGCGGAGCCGAGCGGCGACGCCTGCGACCACTACCGGCTCTACCGGCAAGATCTCGCCCTGCTGCGTGACCTCGGCTTCACCAGCTACCGCTTCTCCATCGAGTGGGCCAGGGTTGAGCCCGAGGACGGTGCGTTCTCCCGGGCGGCGATCGCCCACTACCGAGATGTGCTGGAGGCGTGCCGGGAGTTCGGGATCACCCCGATGGTGACGTTGCATCACTTCACCAGCCCGCGCTGGCTGATGAAGCTGGGCGGCTGGGAGTACGAGGGCACCCCGGAGCGCTTCGCGGCCTACTGCAGGCTTGTCATGAGCGAACTCGGCCCACTGATCCCGTACGTGGCCACGATCAACGAGGCCAATATCGCCTCGCTGACACGCCGGATGATCGAGGACGTGACGGGTGTGAAGCCCGGGCGGGTGTCGGTGGAGCAAGCACCGGTCGGCGTGGGGACACTGCGGACCGAGGGGGCCGGCGACTGGCGCACAGCGGGTGCGGACGCGCTCGGTACCACCCCCGAGAACCTGAACCTGTTCCTGTTCACCTGGAGCGACAGGGGCCTGGCTGTGGTCAAGCGCGCTCATGTGGAGGCGCGTCGCGTCATCAAGGAGGTCAGCCCCTCCACCCAAGTGGGCCTCACGCTGGCGCTGCAGGACATGCAGTCCGAGGCGGGCGGGGAGAAGGCCGCCGCCGAGCGGTGGGCCGAGGTCTTCGACGACTACCTGTCGGCAATGGACGGCGACGACTTCCTCGGCGTGCAGAACTACAGCCGGGTGCTGGTCGACGCGGACGGCGCCGCGTTCCATCCCGAAGGTGCCGAGCTGACCCAGATGGGATACGAGTTCTACCCACAGGCGCTGGAGAACGTCCTGCGGCGAGCTGCCGCTGCCGGCCTGCCGATGATCGTCACCGAGAACGGGATCGGTACGGACGACGACAACCGGCGGACGCATTTCATCCGTCTCGCCCTGGACGGCGTGGAACGCTGCCTGGCCGACGGCGTCGACGTACGCGGCTACTACTACTGGTCGGCGCTGGACAACTTCGAATGGATGCTCGGCTACCGGCCGACGTTCGGCCTCATCGCCGTCGACCGCTCCACCCAGCAGCGTCACGTCAAGGACAGCGCCCGGTATCTGGGAGCCATCGCCCGGCGCAATGCGCTGAGCTGAGGTAAGCCCCCGAGCTGTCCCCGCTCTCTCCGTCCTCAGCTGAGACCCGCCTGCGGTTGCCGTGGGCCCAGCCGATCGGATCGTCGGCCTCGTCGGCCGGCGGAGCCCGTCTGGACGTCGAAGGACGCGACGAGCGCTCCAACGAAGTGCGAACCCCCTTCCCTCTGTGAGAGGTCCCCTATGTCGCTGACGACGGCGTCATCCCAGCAAGAATCCGAGACGAGCAGATTCGGCGCACGGTACGCCCTGATCCTGGTCGCTCTGCTCTGGGCAGTGCAGCTCTCGCCGATCGTGGGTCTGCTGGTCGGCAACAGCCAGTCAGAGATCGCGATCCACTTCCACACCACGCGGATCGCGTGGTTCTCCCAGACCTCCTCGCTGGTCGGCATCTTCCTGCTCCCGTTCGTGGTCAAGGCCGCCGGGATCTACGGCAAGAAGCGCGTGATGCTGGTCGCCATCGCGCTGGGCCTGGTCGGTGACCTGATCGCCGCCACCGCCACGAGCTACTCCACGCTTCTGGTCGGGCGCGGCTTGGCCGGCATCTACGGCCCGATCGCGGCTCTCGGCTACGCGATGGCCCGCGATGTCTTCCCTCGTCGTATGGTCGGCCAGGCCAGCGGTTTCCTGGGAGGCGGCATCGGCCTCGTCGCGCTCGGTGGCCCGTTCCTGTCGGGTTGGGTCATCGATTCCTGGGGCTTCCGCGGGGCGCTGTGGTTCATGGCGATCGCCACAGCCCTGAGCCTGGTGCTCGTCCTGGTCTTCGTCCCGGAAAGCCCGGTCCGCGAGGAGCACGCCCGGATGGACTGGATCGGTGGCCTGCTGCTGGGCGGCGGCCTCGCCGCCGCGATCTACGGGATCGGCGAAGGCTCGCAGTGGGGTTGGACCAGCGGCAAGACCCTCGGCTTCATCGGTGGCGGGCTTGTCGCGGTGATCGCCTTCGCGTTCGTGGAGCGACGCGTGGCCAATCCGCTGTTCCCACTCGCGCTGCTGAAACGACGCCAGGTCTGGACGGTCCTGTTGGCCACCTCGGTCATCGCAGGTGCGATCTACTCCGTGGGTACGGTCGCCCAGTTGCTGGCGCTCATGCCGAAGATCCCCACGATCTCCGACGGCCTGGGCTGGTCGGTGACGCACAACGCCCTGATCAATGCGCCGGCGAGCGTCCTGATCGTGGTGATGGCGGTCGTGACCGGGGCCCTCGCCCGCCGGATCGACGCCCGGATCCTGCTGGGGATCGGTGCGGTCCTCACCACCACGGGGTACGGCTTCGCTTCCCACTTCCACCACACCGCACCCCAACTGATGATCACGGGCATCGTGGCCGCCATCGGGATGGGAATGATCGTCTCCGCCACCCCGATCATGATCATCGAGGCGGTGGCGCCTGCGGAACAGGCCCTGGCCAACGGGGCACAGAACCTGACGGCGGGCGTCGCCCAGGTGGTCTTCACGCAGCTCGCCTTCACGGTGCTCGCCCGCGGCGGCACGGTCATGAAGGGGACGCAGTTCTACCGCGACTCCGGCTTCACCCACGGCTACTGGCTGATCTGCGGCGTCTGCCTGGTGGGGGCCGCGCTCGCTCTGCTGGTCCCGAGGGCCAAGCGGATCGACGAGGTCGACGCGGGTCAGGCAGCGGCCTGACCCGAAGTCCCCGGGCCGGCTCCGGTGCCTCGAAGCCGGCCCGGCCGCACCATTCGCCCGACGATTGTCGAACAAAGAGGATCCCGTGCTCCGCTCCGCATTCAACGACAACTGGCAGGCCCGCCCCAAGGTGAACCCGTTCGTCGAACTGTCCGGGGTATCCGCCCCGTTCCAGCCGGTGACCGTGCCGCACGACGCGATGATCGGGCAGGAACGGGTCGTCCCGGTCGAGTCGACCGGAGCCGAGGGTGGCGCGGGCGCCTACTTCCCCGGAGGGACCTTCGAGTACCGCAAGACGTTTCACGTCCCCGAGGAACTCCTGGGCAGACGGATCCTGTTCGAGTTCGAGGGCGTCTACCGCGACGCCACGGTGCACATCAACGGCGACTACGCCGGGCAACGCCCGTACGGCTACTCCCAGTTCCACATCGATGCCGACCGGTTCCTGCGCTTCGGCGAGGACAACGAGATCCGCGTGGTGGCCCGCAGCCACCACGACTCCCGCTGGTACACCGGTGCGGGAATCTACCGCGACACCTGGATGCTGGTGGGCCCCCTGGCCCGCATCGCCCCCGAGGGCGTCCAGGTGACCACCCCCGAGATCGAGGCGGAGCTGGCGGTGGCGGAGGTCACCACCCGGGTCGAGAACGACTCGATCGCCATCCGGACGCTCGACCTGGTCACCGAGGTCCGCGACGCGGACGGGACTGTGGTGGCCACCGACGCCACCAGGATCACCGTGCTACCGGGCGAACCCGCGACGGCGCGTCAGCGCCTCTACGTACCCGACCCTTCACTGTGGAGCCCGGACGCGCCTGACCTGTACACCGCCGTGGTGACCCTCAAGGACGCAGACGGCCAGGTGGACGCCGAGTCCGTCACCTTCGGCATCCGCTCGCTGCGGCTGGACCCCCGCCGAGGGCTGAGGATCAACGGTGAGAGCGTGAAACTGCGCGGGGCGTGCATCCACCACGACAACGGCCCCCTCGGTGCGGCGACCTTCGCTCGCGCGGAGGAGCGCCGGGTACGCCTCCTCAAGGACGCGGGATTCAACGCCATCCGGATGTCCCACCACCCGGCGAGCAAGGCAATGCTGGACTCCTGCGACCGCCTGGGCATGCTGGTCGTGGACGAGGCCTTCGACATGTGGACCTCGGCCAAGAGCGACTTCGACTACAGCCTGAACTTCCCCGAATGGTGGGAGCGCGACATCGAGGCCATGGTCGCCAAGGACGTCAATCACCCCAGCGTGATCATGTACTCCATTGGCAACGAGATCCCCGAGACCGGATCTCCCGTCGGCGCCGCACAAGGACGCGCACTCGCCGAGAAGGTCCGCTCTCTCGACAGCACCCGCTACGTGACCAACGGAATCAACGGGATGCTGGCCGTCATGTCCGACCTGGCCGCCATGCGGCAACAGGCAGGACAGCGGGTCGATGAGGGCGAGGGCATCAACACCCTGATGGCCGACCCGGGAGCGGCGATGAACGCGATCAGCTCCTCCGAGCTGGTCACCCAGCGCACGGCCGAGTCATTCGGCGTCCTGGACGTGGCCGGCATGAACTACGCCGAGAGCCGCTACGCGCTTGACCGGGAACTGTTCCCGAACCGGGTCATCGTCGGTACCGAGACGTTCCCCACCCGCATCGACGGCAACTGGAAGCTGGTCAAGGAGCACGCCCACGTCATCGGCGACTTCACCTGGACCGGCTGGGACTATCTGGGCGAGGTCGGCATCGGCCGTCCGCAGTACCTCACCCCCGAGACCCCGCGCCCTGCCTTCATGGCGCCCTATCCGTACCTGGTGGCGGGCTGCGGCGACATCGACATCACCGGGCACCGCCGCCCCGCGTCCTACTACCGCGAGATCGTCTTCGGCCTGCGCGACCAGCCCTACCTGGCCGTTCTGCAACCGCAGCACCACGGAGAGACGCTCGCGGCCACCCCGTGGGCCTGGAGCGACACCGTCGCCAGCTGGACCTGGCCCGGCTTCGAGGACGCGCCGGTCACCGTCGAGGTCTACAGCGACGCCGACGAAGTCGAACTCCTGGTCAACGGCCGCTCCCTGGGCCGGCAGCCGGTGGGTGAGGGGCACCGCTTCCGCACCGCCTTCGAGACCGCCTACCAGCCGGGCGAACTGGAAGCCATCGCCTACCGCGGCGGCGAACCCGTCGGCCGCATCTCGTTGCGATCCGCCACCGGTCCGGTCCACTTGCGCGCCGAGGCCGACCGGCCGACGGCCACCGCGCACGGCGGCGACCTCGTCTACGTCACCCTCGCCCTGACCGACGCGGACGGCACCCTCCATGCTGCCGCCGACCGAATGGTGAACCTCGACGTCACCGGCGCCGGCACCCTGCTGGCGTTCGGCAGCGCGGATCCCTGCACCGAAGAGCGCTTCGACGCCAAGGAGCGCCGCACCTACCAGGGGCGCGCGATCGCCGTCATACGCCCCACCGGCGTCGGCGAGATCCGGATCACGGCTACGGCGCCGGGCTGCGACGTGGCCCAGACCACTGTCACAGCCACCTGAGCGAGCACCCCATGGCCGACCCCGATGCCCCGATCCGAGTCCACCGACTGAGAGAAAGACCATGACTGCAGCCATCCCCGGACAGCCCACCCGAGTGCGACTGGAAGGGCGGGAACTGCTCATCGACGGTGCTCCCTTCGTTCTCCTCGGCGCCGAAGTACACAACTCCAGCTCCAGTACCCCGCAAGCCATCAGCACGGCCTTCGACAAGGTCAGCGCTCTGGGCGCGAACACGGTCCTCGCGCCCGTGGCCTGGGACCTGTGGGAGCCGTCGGAGGGAACCTTCGACACCGCCCTGCTCGACAGCATGAT
>NZ_JAEKKT010000268.1 GCF_019510245.1 Streptomyces sp.
AGGCCGCCGATGAGGAACTGGAACTCCGGGCCGACACCGACGTAGCGCTGCAGGAAGTAGAACGACACTCCGCCGGTGGTCAGCAACCCGCCGACGACCGCGCCGTTCACGCTGGTGATGCCGCCCAGGTAGGCGGCTGCGAGCAGGCTGAAGGACGCGAAGACGTCGTAGCTGTCCGCACTCAGCGCCTGGATCTTGTACCCGATGAGAGCGCCACCGATGCCCGCGACGAAGGCGGCCAGCCCGAACGCCAGCAACTTCGTGCGGCCGACGTCGATACCCACGCCGGCGGCGGCCCGCTCGTTGGAGCGCACGGCCAGCAGGCGGCGACCGGTCGCCCCTCGCCGGAGGTTGGCGACCAGAACGCACATGAGGACGACGATCAGCAAGAGCGCCAGACCGAACCCGGCGGTCGGGATCTTGTCGCTGCCGAACAAGAAATGGTTCGTGGGCCCGAACCGGACTCCGAACAGGCTCGGCGAGGGAACGAGGGCGCCGGCCGAGCCGCCGGAGATCGCGGTGTTCTTGAACCCCATCTCCTCGAGGGTCACCGCGGCGGCGAGGGTCACCACGGCGAGGTTGACCCCCCTGACCCGGAGCGCAGGCAGGGCGGCGACGACGCCGACGCCGGCCGCCACCAGCGCGGCCAGCAGCGGCGCGAGGGGGAAGGGGACGCCGTGGTCGTGGGCCAGCTTGGAGACGGTGAACCCGGCGACGCCGGCGAGGGCCAGCTGGGCGAGCGAGATCTGGCCGACCCACCCGGTGATCACGACGAAGGACAGGACGAGCAGCGTGCCGGTCAGGCTGTTGATGATCGCGCCGCGCCAGCCGAAGTCCAGCGTCAGCAGCGCAACAGCGCACGCGACGCCCCAGATCGCCGTGCCCCGGGCGAGATGGATCGGGCGGGGTACGAATGGCAGTCGGCCGGCGTCCACGGCGCCGCGCGTCGGCAATGACCGGCCGCGGACGACCATCACCAAGGCGATGACGACGAACGGCAGTGCCTCGCCGACTCCGGGGATCGGCGTGCCACCGGACTTCGGCCACCAGGACAGCGTCTCCAGGAAGACGACGAGCGAGCGCAGCATGCCGATCGCCAGGCCGGCCGCGACCGTGATGCCGAACGAGGCGAAACCGCCGGTCAGAGCCGCGGCGAGCGCGGGGACGATCAGCAGGGTCAGCAGGTTCGGCTCGAGCGGGATGATGCCGCGGACCAGGATGCCGATGAGGGCGGCGAGGACGCTGCCCAGCACCCAGTTCGCGCCGGCCAGCAGGTCGGTCGGGAAGCCGAGCAGGACGGCGCCCTTCTCGTTCTCGGCCGCTGCCTGCGTCGCCAGCCCGAACCGGGTGAAGCGGTACACCGCCCACAGCGCGGCCGCGGCGACGACGACGATGACCGCGAGCACGATGCGATCCCAGGGAACGACCGCACCGAACAGATGGAACGACGTGGACGGCAGGATCTCGTTCACGTCGGGCGCGACGTTGCCGGTGAAGCGGTGGACGACGATGGCCTGCAGGGTGAGCATCAGCCCGATCGACGCCACCACCTTGGCCAGTACCGGCGCGTGCCGCAGCGGCCGGAAGATCAGCAGATGGAACGCCACGCCCATCACGGCGGCGACGAGGAGCGAGACCATCGTCGCCGGCCAGAAGGAGAGCGGCCCGCCGAAGTGGATCTTCGTCGGCACGCCCGGCAGCGGTGGCAGGAAGAGGTCGCCGTTGACGCGCAGGTCGGAGTAGACGTACGACGCGTACATCGCCATCGCGCCGGTGGCGAAGTTGACGACGCCCGAGCCGCGGAACGTCAGGACGACACCCAACCCGACGGCCGAGATCAGCGCCCCCTCCCCCAGCCCGAGGACCAGGAACGTCAGGACCTTCTCGAACATCCCGCTGACCTCCCGTCGTGCCGTAGTGCCTAGGTGCGGATGGGGTGGCCACCGCCGAAGCGGTGGCCACCGCACTCACCCGATCTTGATGTAGCCCTTCGACGCGTCGATGAGCTTCGAGCCGTCCCACTGGTAGGCCCGGATGAAGGCGTTACAGACCGACGGCGCCGCGGGGAAGGCACCGCACTGGATGGACGGAGCCATCAGTGGCACCGGCCCGGTGTAGGACTTGATCGCCTGGCGCACCGAGTCGGTGGTCAGCTTGCTGTAGCCGATCTGCTGCAGCTGCTTGGCCAACGTCAGCGTGATCGGGCCGATCGCGTAGGCGTACTGGCCGTCGTGACCGTTGCCGTACTTGCTGAGGATGTGCTTGAACAGCGTCAGGTCGCTGTTCGCGCTCGCGGTCCCCGTCCCGATTTGAACCTCGTACCAGTTCTTCTCGAGCGATCCGACGGCCTTCAGCACCGACTCGTCCATGCAGATGGGCGAGGCGACGACCTTGGCCTTGATGTTCAGCTGGGCGACCGCCTTCGCGATCTGGATGCACTGCGGCGCCCCGGTGATGGGGATCAGCAGGTCGGCCGAACTCGCGCCGGCCGCGGTGAGCGGTCCCGCGGCGTCCGTGCCGGTGAGCGACAGGGGCACGAGCTTCGTCTTGATCCCGGCCTTGTCGAGGACGGGCTTCAACAGCCCGGTCACGGTCGCCTTGAGCGACGGGACGTCGAGATACACGATGGCCGCGGAGTGGACGCCGGTCAGCTTGGTGGCGAACACGCCGAAGCCGGGGATGACGCCGAAGGATCCGCTGCCGTACCAGTAGGCGTCCTTCGCGCCGAACGCCGCCTGGCTGGCCGGCGTGGCCCCGATCAGCGCCTTCTTGCCGGCGAGGGTCGTGTACAGGGAGTCGTCACCGGACTGGAGCGTGCCGACGATGACCGCCAGCATCTTCGTGTCGTTCAGGAACTGCTGGGCGCAGGTCTGCACCGCCTCGGCGCTGCCGTCGCTCGAACACTTGACGAGCTTGACCGGGTGCTTGTCGATGCCGCCGAGCTCGGCATTGATGTAGGCCACGGTGGCGCTCGCGCCGTTGGGGCTGTCGAGCTGGCCCTGCGGGCCGCTGTCCTCGTTGATGTAACCGATCGTCACCGGCGCCAGCGACGAGTCGGCGGCGTTGCCGGCCTTCGCCGTCGGCCCGCCTGCGCTGCCACTCGCCTTGCCGCCGCTTGCGCTGCTGCTGCAGGCCGCCAACGCGAGCGTCGCGACGGCCGCCGCCGCCAGCGCGGTTTTCCTGACCATGCCGATCATGGAGATCTCCCTTGGTCATGTGCCGGCTCTCACGATGAAGCCGTCGGACTGGTCAGGATTAGATACCATTCATCTAACGCTTTGCAACAATTCCGTTCAATCCTCCGTGCCAGCCTGTAACAAAGTTGTGCAGAGGCGTTAGAACAAGGGCCGGGCCCGCCGCCGGCCCTGTCGCCGCGCCCGAGAACCCGGCGTCCTCCTGTTACGAAGGCCGGGTTTCGGCGCGTTCAAGCCCCCGATGAGGGACGGAGCGGGCCGCCGCGGTGGTCAAGCCACGCGCGCGTCTCAAGCCGTCAGGACGTGACGTCCTTCGAGGTGATCCTCGACCATGCGAGGCTGAGGAACACCGCCGCGTAGGCCAAGTGCAGGCCCGTCCACCGCGCCAGGTCGGAGAACGAGATCGACCGGCGCAGGAGTTCCCCGAACCCGAGCCAGTTGTGCGTCAACAGTGCGGGATGGATCGCCGACAGTTGCGGAACGGCCTCGAGCAGCGCCGACAGGATCACGATGCCGACCGTCGTCGCCATGGCCGCGATCGCGTTCTCGGTGAGAGTGGAGATGAACAGGCCGCCGGCGGCCAGGCCGAACAGCGCGATGCTCACGTAGACGACCAC
>NZ_JAEKKT010000269.1 GCF_019510245.1 Streptomyces sp.
AGGTAGCGCATGAGCGCGTAATGGCGCAGCCGGAAGCCGTGCTCGGCCAACACCGCGTTGAACATGCTCCCGGACCGCAGGCCGAGTCGGTACAAGAGGTAGCCCGTGTCCGCGTGCAGCGCGCGCATCCAGGGCGCGTCCCGGTCTGTCTCAGTGATCGGTGGCTCCATGGTCGAGGCCCCCGGCGTGGACGGGGGATGAGGTACTGGGCGGTTCCAGCATGGAGTACATCGAGGCTGTAAACAACTATTGACGACAACAATGATTGGTCTTAGCTTCTGTCCATCGGGCCGAACCGGGAGATCGCCGGTTCGCAGCCGCTCCGCGACCTGCCAGCGAAGGACCTTGTCTCGTGTCGCTTGTTTCCTCTGAGATTCCGAATGGGATGCCGAACCCCGGCACCGACCTGCGCGGGAAGGTGGCCGTCGTCACCGGGAGCGGCCGTGGCCTGGGCCTGGCCTACGCCACCGCGCTGGCCCGGGCCGGCGCCGCGGTGGTGGTCAACGACCTCGACGAGGCCGTGGCCGAGCAGGCGGCCCGGTCCATCACCGCCGCCGGCGGCCAGGCGGTCTTCGAAGTGGCCGCGATCGGTACCGCCGAGGCCGCCGAGCGCCTGGTCGACCGGGCCGTGACCGCCTTCGGCCGGCTGGACGTGATGGTCACCAACGCGGGGATCCTGCGCGACAAGGTGCTGTGGAAGATGACCGACGAGGACTTCGACGCCGTGATCGGCGTCCACCTCAAAGGCACCTTCACCTGCGCCCGTGCCGCCGTCGCCCGGATGCGTGAGCAGGGCGAGGGCGGGAGCCTGGTCCTCGTGGGATCACCGGCCGGCCAGCGCGGCAACTTCGGGCAGACCAACTACGCCGCCGCCAAGGCGGGGATCGCGGCCATGACGCGGACCTGGTCCATGGAACTGGCGCGCGCCGGCATCACCGTCAACGCCATCATCCCGGTGGCCGCCACCGCCATGACCGAGACCATCCCCGCCTTCGCCCCGTACGTCGAGGCCATGCACCGCGGCGAGCCCCTGCCCGACTTCCTGCGGATGGGCGAGGGCTTCGGCACGCCCGAGGACTGTGCGGCGCTGGTCCCGTTCCTGGCCTCCGACGCCGCCCGCGACGTCACCGGCCAGTGCATCGGCATCGGCGGCGACCGGCTCACCCTGTGGTCGCACCCGCAGGAGGTCTCGGTCGCCTACGCGTCCGGCGGCTGGACGCCCGAGACGATCGCCACCGCCTGGCACACCTCGGTCGGCAGCGCGCCGCAGAGCGTGGGCATCCCCGCCCCGAAGCTGCCGGTCCCCGAGACGGCGGCGCAGTGATGGCCGCGATGGACGTCGACAGCCTGGTGGCGATAGACGTGCACACCCACGCCGAGGTCTCCGCCAAGGGCTCCGCCTCGCTCGCCGACGAGCTGCACGACGCCTCCAGCGCGTACTTCAAGGTCGAGGGCGACCGCAAGCCCACCCTGAACGAGATCGCCGCCTACTACCGGGAACGCAGCATGGCCGCGGTCGTCTTCACCGTCGACGCCGAGTCCGCGACCGGGACCGAACCGGTTCCCAACGAAGAGGTCGCCGAGGCCGCCGCCGCCAACCCCGACGTGCTGATCCCGTTCGCGAGCATCGACCCGTTCCGCGGCCGCGCCGGCGTGAAGCAGGCCCGGCGGCTCGTCGAGGAGTACGGCGTCAAGGGCTTCAAGTTCCACCCCAACATCCAGGGATTCTTCCCCAACGACCGCATCGCCTACGGGCTCTACGAAGTGATCGAGGAGACCGGCGGCATCGCGGTGTTCCACACCGGCCAGACCGGGATCGGCGCCGGGGTGCCGGGCGGCGGCGGGATCCGGCTGAAGTACTCCAACCCGCTGCACGTCGACGACGTCGCCGTCGACTTCCCCGAGCTCAAGATCATCCTGGCCCACCCGTCCTTCCCCTGGCAGGACGAGGCGCTGGCGGTGGCCACGCACAAGCCGGGCGTGCACATCGACCTGTCCGGCTGGTCGCCCAAGTACTTCCCGCCGCAGCTGGTGCAGTACGCCAACACCCTGCTCCAGGACAAGGTCCTGTTCGGCTCCGACTACCCGGTCCTCACCCCGGACCGGTGGCTCGCCGACTTCGCCAAGCTGCCGATCAAGGACGAAGTCCGGCCCAAGATCCTCAAAGCGAACGCCGCCCGGCTCCTCGGGCTCACCGACACCGGCCGTTGAACGGAGCACCGCGATGCACAATGAGGGACTGGGGTCCTGGCCCGCCCGCCGGGCTCGCAAGACCCCGCGACGCACGGCTCTGATCCACCAGGACCTCGCCGTCAGCTATGCCGAACTGCACGCGCGCACCACCCGCCTCGCACACGCGCTGCGCGCCGCGGGCGTCCGGCACGGCGACCGGGTCGCCTACCTCGGCCCGAACCACCCCTCCTTCCTGGAGACGCTGTTCGCCGCCGGCCTGCTGGGCGCGATCTTCGTGCCGCTCAACACCCGGCTCGCCGCCCCCGAGATCGCCTATCAGCTGGCTGACTCCGGTGCCAAAGCCCTGCTTTACGCGCCCACCTGCGGCGCCCTGGTCGAGGGCCTCGACGTGGCGAACCGCTTCACCGTCGGCGACGCGGCGTACGAGGAACTGCTCGCGGCGGCGTCCGAGGAGCCCGTCGACGTGCCGGTCCCGCTGGACGATATCGCCGTCATCATGTACACCTCCGGGACGACCGGCCGCCCGAAGGGCGCGATGCTCACCCACGGCAACCTCACCTGGAACGCCGTCAACGTCCTGATCGACCACGACCTGACCGCCGACGAGGTCGCGCTGGTCTCCGCGCCGCTGTTCCACACCGCCGGACTCAACATGCTGACGCTGCCGGTCCTCCTCAAGGGCGGCACCTGTGTCATCGTGCCGGCCTTCGATCCCGGCGGCACCTTCGACCTCATCAAACGGCACCGGATCACCTTCATGTTCGGCGTCCCGGCGATGTTCGACCAGATCGCCCGGCACCCGCAGTGGCCCGGCGCCGACCTGTCCAGCCTGCGCATCCTCACCTGTGGCGGATCGCCGGTCCCGACCTCGCTGATCGCGGCCTACCAGGAGCGGGGCCTGGCCTTCCTGCAGGGCTACGGCCTGACCGAGGCCGCGCCCGGCACCCTGTTCCTGGACGCCGAACACGCGGTGACCAAGGCCGGTTCGGCCGGCGTGCCGCACTTCTTCAGCGACGTGCGGGTCGTCAAGCCCGATCTGACGCCGGTGGATCCCGGGGAGACCGGCGAGGTCGTGGTGTGCGGGCCGCACGTCATGTCCGGCTACTGGGGCCTGCCCGAGGAGACCCGCGCGGTCCTCGCCGACGGCTGGCTGCACACCGGGGACGCGGCCCGGGTCGACCAGGACGGTTACGTCACCATCGTCGACCGCGTCAAGGACATGATCATCTCCGGCGGGGAGAACATCTACCCCGCCGAGGTCGAGAACGCCCTGCTCACCCACCCCGACATCGTGGAGTGCGCGGTGATCGGCGTGCCGGACGAGACCTGGGGCGAGGTCGGCCGGGCGGTCGTGGTCTGCCGCGAGGGCGCGGCGCTGCGCGCGGAGGAGGTTCTGGCCTCGCTGTCCGGCCGGCTGGCCCGCTACAAGATCCCGAAGACCGTCGTGGTGGCGGACAGCCTGCCGCGCACGGCCTCCGGAAAGCTCCTGAAGGGCGACGTCCGCCGCCGGTACGGCAGCTCCTGACAAAGACATCTGACACCGCGAATCCGAACACCACAGAGGAGACCCCTTCATGGGTATCACCGCCGACGGCCTGGACGAGCTGAAGAAG
>NZ_JAEKKT010000169.1 GCF_019510245.1 Streptomyces sp.
GGGATCGAGGAGAGGAGGGTACGGCGGAGGGAGTTGCCGAGGGTGTAGCCGAAGCCCGGCTCCAGCGGCTCGATCACGAACCGGGAGCGGAACTCGTCGACGACCTCTTCGGTCAACGAGGGACGCTGAGCGATCAGCACGAGGTATTGCCTCCAATGTCTGGCGCCCGCAATCTGACGCCGTGGTCCCCGAAGGGTACGGGGGGTGCGGCCGTCTACGAAGCCGAACCGCCCGACAGCGCCCGTCTGCCCGCCGACCGGTCGGCGGGCTCAGCTCCTGCCGAGATGGGATCCGATGATGAACGGGGCGGCCACCGGCGCAGTTCGTGGGCACATACTGGAGGCAATGACTAAGCCCGCTGCACCGAAGCGTCATCTGCCCACCAGCCCCTTCAAAGCCCCGGTCGCACCAGCTCCCCGGCATTTCGCCGTGGGCGACCAGGTCACACACGACGTCTACGGCCTCGGCCGAGTGATCGGCATCGAGGACGGAATCGCGGCACTCGTGGATTTCGGCTCGGAGCAGATGCGGATCCTGAGCCCGTACACGAAGATGACCAAGCTGTAGAACCGCTGTGCCCTGCCATGGCACGCCAGGCCCCAGCAGGGACCCGCAACGAAAGCGAGACCTCTCATCGATCCGACGTCGTTGTTCTCCGCCATGGAAGGGCAGCCCGGCTACACCACGCCGGCATCGCCACCTCCGACGACCAACCCCTTCCAGACCCCGGACTTCGGGGAAGACGAAGCATTCCTGCCTGAGGAGGCACAGGAGCCGGCCTGGCGCGTGCGTGCGGCGTAGCCGAAGGCAGCAGGGAGTCACAGCCGGCCCCGACGATCAGCCCTCTGGCCCGCACCTGGCCCGCGACAGCTGATCACCATGGACAGCAAACAGGCCCGGGTCTCTGACCTGGGCCTTCTCCATGGAGCGAGTGACGAGAATCGAACTCGCGCTCGCAGTGTGGAAAGCGACGGTGCGCATGACTTCCGCTGCGTGGATGTCGCGGCTCAGCTCGGACGGCAGGCACTGGGTGCTTCCTTGGTGCAGTAGGTGATCGTCGGGTAGTACGCGCCCGTCGCCTCCACAGGGTCGGCGCCCTTCTCGACGTCTGCAACAGGCGCCTCGGTCCCCCGGCCCGGCTGCGTCCGGGGCTCGGGTCTACAGCGCGCGGTGGGGTGGGTGACGGACGACGCGCAAGCGGGCCTCGGCGGGCATGGCCGGGGAGCCTGTGCACTGGCGCGCGGTGCGCAGCGGGCCTTGGCAGAGGGCGTCGAGGGCGGCGTCGGGTGCTCCCCGAGGGGCGAGGGTGAGGGCGATGCGGGTACGAGGGCGGGCACGTCGACCCGTGATGCGGACGTCGGCCTCCTGGACGCCGGGCAGGGCGCCGGCGTCGGTGGCGATCGCGTCGCTGAGTGCGCGGTCGCGGAGTTCGACGCCTTCCTGCGGGGGCGTACCGCCGACGGATACCCCGCCGGGGTGACGTCGGCGCAGTTGGGCCAGCAGCCACCACAGGGCCAGGACGGTGATCAGGGTGAGGCCGGCGATGACCGCGGGCCACCACCACCAGCCCTGGCTGCTCCAGCGGGCCCGGTCCGCGGAGCTGAGCAGGACGTCGTCCGGGGTGGTCAGAGGCCAGCCGGCGGGCGGCGCCAGGTCTTGGCGCCGGTAGAAGTCCAGGCCGGCGGCGCCTGTCAGCAGGCCGCCGCCGAGCAGTACCAGTCCGGTGAGGGCCAGCAGAATGCGGTTGAGTACGGATCGCGGCGTCATGGGAGGGGCTCCGGCTGGGTGTCGGTCAGACGGTGCGTTGCCGCACCCGTACGACGATTCGTGGGGGACGGGAGAGGGCGAGCCTGCCGCGTTCTTCGCTGAGGACGGTGGCGAGGTCGTCCTTCACCTGCTCCGGATCTCGGAAGCGGACGTCCACGCGGGCTTTGATGCGGTGGCGGCGCACCCGAATACGTGCTCTGCTCACGCCCGAGACCTGCATGGCGGCGTCGCGGAGCAGGACGGCGGCGCCGTCGCGGTCCAGTGAGGCCCGCAGCTGGGGCGGGGGACAGTCGCCCGGCGAGCGCAACGGCAGTCGGCGGCGTAGGCCGGGTGTGAGCGCCAGGGCGATCAGCCAGACGCCGACGGCAGCCGCCACGGCGGCTCCGGTGAGCATCCACACATCGCCCACCGGACGGGTGGCGAGTTCGTCGGCCAGCTGCTTTCGCCAAGCTGCTGCCTGGCGTCCCGCTCGTACGGCGACGACATCGATCAGCGCCGCGCCTGCCGCCGCGGCAATCACCGAGGCGACGAGCGCGGCCGGAAGGCGGCGCGCGGACCACGGGCGGTGGGTGGTGTGCCCGCGTTTGTGGCCGGCCGCCGCTGTGCCCGGCGGGAGCGTGTCGCGTCCGGGCGGTGGGGGCTCGGTCGGCTCCTCCGGCGGAACCGTGTCACGGTGCGGGGGCCGTTCGAGGCGTGGGGCGGGAGGGCCCGGGTCGGGTGTCATTCCGGTCCTCCTTCATGGGCGGCATGCCGGGCGGCCGGGCACGGCGGCTCACCGGACCCGTCCCCGGTTCGCGCCGGCGGCGGTCACCAGCCGACGGATGGTGAGGGCGACTTCTCCCACGTGCAGGCCGGTCAGCTGAGCCACCCGCTCGGCGACGTCGTGCTGAATCCGCTCGCAGGCGTGGGGGATGTCGGTGGGATAGGGCAGGTCCAGGGTCAGGTGCAGGCGCACCGAGCCGGTGTGGACGGCGGCAGAGGCGGTGGGCGCTGCCGATCCGCTCCGGTCAGGCGGCAGGGCGGCCCGCCGGGACTGAGCCGCACGTGCGGCCTGAGCTGCTATCCGGGCCACCACCTTGTCGGGAATGACGGTGGCGCCTCGCTCGGCCGGGGGCGGCAGCCCTACAACCCGCGCCGGTGGGCCGGGCCCGGCGTCGGGAGGGCCGACGGAGCCGGGTCGGGCATTCACCGCTGCCTCCGTGCCGGGAGGTCGAGGTCGCCCTGAAGGACGAGGCCGACGACCAGACCCGCCGCCCCCAGGACGAGAACCAGCAGGAATGCCCAGAAACCGCCGAAGTAACCGGCGAAGCCCAGGGCCATCCCGGCCCCGAGGCCCATAGTCGCTGCGTTCATCACTCACTCACCCATCTCGCGAGCGCCATCCGAATGACACCGTTCGCGCCAGTGCGCGGCGGCGGATCATGGTGGGTCACCTCACGCGGCCGTCCTCCGGTTCCTCCTCCTCGTCGGGGAGGTGGACGTCGTCGACGGCGATGTTCACCTCGACGACCTCCAGTCCGGTCATCCGCTCCACGGCGCTGATCACGTCGGTGCGCACGTCGCCGGCGACATCGACGATCGAGACGCCGTACTCGACGACGACGTCCAGGTCCACGGCGGCCTGGCTCTCCCCCACCTCCACCTTCACCCCTCGGGTGACGCCGCCGCCCGCGCCGGGGACACGTTCCCGCATGGCACCGATGGCGCGGGCCATCCCCGCCCCGAGGTTGTGGATGCCCGGTACCTCACGGGCGGCCATGCCCGCGATCTTGGCCACCACACTGTCCGCGATGGTGGTCTTCCCCCTTGTCCCCGCCAAAGCCCCGGCGCCGGTACGGCCCTTCAGCGCGGTCTCGCCTCCACCGGGCCGAGTGTCTCCGGCGGCGCTGGTGCTGATGTCCGTCATGACGGTCGCCTCGATCGGTCGGTCGGTCGCTCGGGCACCGGCGTGATGCCCTCGAAGAATTGGACATATCCGGCATTCGACTTCTCACGCGAAGGTAATGTGATGTGCATCACATTCATGCGGTGCGGGTACGCGCTCGTAGTGACCCGTGAGCAGGAGTGGCATGAGCGAACGGAACGGTTCTTCACTACTGGGACGCGACCTGCCGGACGGGCTGCTGGCCGTGCGGGCCGCCGAGGGGGACGAGGACTCCTTCGCTGTTCTGGTCCAGCGGCACAGCCGTCCCCTCCTCGCCCTGGCCTGCCACCTGCTCGGCAACGCACAGGATGCCGAGGAGGCCGTTCAGGACGCCTTCGTCAGTGCCTGGCGGCGACTGCCGGAATACCGTCACGGCGCGGAGTTCCGCACGTGGATCTACCGGATCACGGTCAACCGTTGTCTGAACACACGCCGCCGCCGACTGCCGCCCCTCCCACTGGACTCCGTCTCCGAACCCGCGACGGGCGACGGGCGGAGTTCACCCGCCCGAGCCGCCGAGCAGGACGCAGCCGCGGCCGCCCTGGCGTGCGCCCTCGGCGAGCTGGACGCCGAACAGCGTGTCTGCTGGATCCTGCGGGAGCTGCAGGGCCTGTCCTACAAGGAGATCGCGCACGTGACCCGTGCCAGTGAGCAGACGGTGCGCGGCAGGCTGTTCAGGGCACGCCGGTCGCTGAAGGAGGCGATGGCCCCATGGCGCTAGACGACCCGCACGCGCGGCCTGCCGAACCGCTCGGAGACGTTGAGCCTCCCGACGCGGCGGCCCCGCTCGCGCTCGCAGGTGACGAGGTACTGACCTGCGGCCGCCTGCTCAGCCAGGTCTGGGAGCAGGCACAGGACGCCGCTCCGGCTGCGGATCCGCACACCACGTCATGTCCGCAGTGCCGCGAGGCCGTCGAGGGACTGGCCACGTTGAACGCGGCGACGTGGGCGCTGCGCGCCAAGGACCCTCCCGGCCTGCAGGCGCTCGCCGACCGCGTCATGAGCATCGTCAGGGCCGAAGTCAGGCTCGGACGGTCGCTGCCGCTGGCTGACACGGAGCGGGATCTGCAGATCGCCGAGAGCGCCGCGGCGAAGGCGCTGCGGCAGGCCGCGGATACGGTCCCCGGTGCGAGAGCCGCAGCCTGCCGGATCGTATGCACAGCTGGGGGCAGCGGCGTGGAGGTGACCATGACCCTCGCCGTCGACCTGGACCGTCCGCTGCCCGAGAGGGTCGATCAGGTACGCCGATCAGTCGTCCGCGCCGCCGGACAGGCCCTGGGGTTGGCCGTGACGGCCGTCGACATCATCGTGGTCGACGTACTGGAACCGTTCTTGCCTCTCGACCCTGTGGGCTCCGGGCACAGCACAGGCAGTGGAACGTGATGGCGACCACCGGCACGCTCCCTCCCCTCGGCGTCGCGGCCGAGGCCGCCCTCGCGGTTCCCGGCGTGGCCGGCCTGCAGCCCCGCCTCGCCCACCGCCTCGCGGCAGCCGCCTTGCCCACACGGCCAGGGACAACAGCCGCACACACCCCGCCCGAGGCGGGGGTTCGCGCCGACCGGGCGCCGGACGGCTCGGGATGGCACGTCGAGGTGCGCTGCATCCTGGCTGAAGGACACAGAGCGTTGGACACCGCCCGCAGCGTCCACGACCGGGTACAGGCCGCTGTCGTCTCCCACCTCGCCGCACACGGCGCCCCGGAAGCGGTCACCGTCACGGTCACGGTGACCCGCATCGTCGCTCGGCACCCCCCGGCGTGAGCCCCACACTCAGGTCCTGGAGCCGTCGGCGCCGGGGCGCTCACGCGAGTGGTGTGCGTAGCGCTCTTCGCCCTCCGGCCCACGCCGTCCGGGCAGTCGCGCCGTCGCGCTCCGAGTGCAGCCCGTCCGAGCCGCCGGATCGCGCGGATTCTTGGCGACACGGGGCAAGGGCGCTGTCGCCCTCCTGGCCCTGCGCACGCCTCCGCGGGCAAGTACCAGCCGCCGCACAGCTGAGCCGGGCGGGACCCGGCCCGACGGCGAGAGGTGTGGGCGGCGGCCCGGCAGCGGGCTCCGCGCTCGGCGCCGCTGCCTCCGTCGGCCAGCCCAGGGGCCTTGGCGAGCGCACGGCTCCGGTGTCCGACGTCGTCGACGCGCAGAGAACAGGCATCGTCGGTGCGGCGGATCTGATGGGGGCCTCTCGCAGCGATGCGGTCGGTGCCGACTCCGAGGGCGCTCCCGATACGGCTCGCGTCGCGTGTTCAGCCGGATCCGGGACTCGTCGCCGATTCGCTGGCAGCACGGCGGTACTCGGCGTTGATGCGCTGCGCTTCCTCAAGCTGGTCCTCGAGGATGACGATGCGGCACGCGGCCTCGATCGGGGTCCCCTTGTCGACGAGTTCGCGGGCACGAGCAGCGATCCGCAGTTGGTAGCGGGAGTACCGGCGGTGGCCCCCCTCCGAGCGGAGCGGGGTGATCAGACGGGCCTCACCGAGGGCCCGGAGGAAGCCCGGGGTGGTGCCGAGCATCTCGGCGGCCCGTCCCATCGTGTACGCGGGGTAGTCGTCGTCGTCCAGACGACCATTCAGAGGATTGTCCGATGTCATGTCACCTCGCTGTGCAACGCGTCGAGGGGCCCTGGTGCCGTACGGCACCAGGGCCCCGAAGGGAATTCAACACCATCTGTCGGCCCTACTGCTGTGCCGACCTTCTGTTTCCGCTACCCGGCCCGGCAGGGCGGAGCGGGGGATCGCAGCTGCGTGACCGGGGACCACCATCCAATCCGGGGTCTTGCGGTACCCGGGCCGAGTGCCTCTCGGGCCGGGCGATCCTGATGGCGTCTGCTCCTCCGTTCCTTTCCGAACCAACCACTACCTGGTACTCAGCCACCCGCCAGTTCGTGTCTGGCAGGTCTCGTCGGACCGTGTCTACGACAGGAAGCATACCCATACCAGGAACCAAAATCTACTCTCACAGAAGCAGGTTTCCTCCTTCTGGCGGAGGGACAGTCTTGCCGCGGTCGGCCCTCACCGGTTCGCCGGGACCGATCTCCTGTCACCCGCGCAGCCACTTCACGCCCCGCGGGCGGTTCGAAGTCCGGAGCGCCGAATAAACTCTGATGTCATGTCGAACCCTGATGAGCTGCTCGTCGGCATCTCCGCCGCAGTGGAGTCCGAGCCAAGCAATCAGATGTCGCTGACCGTGGTCGTCGGCGGTGCCGTCATCACCGGCCGGCTGGCTCCCGAGGCCGTATGGCGGGAGCGGGTGGCGGAGGTCCTGAAGGACTCGGACCGTCTCGGCCCGTTCTCGGACGTCTTCGCCCGCGGCCCGCGCCGGGACGAGCCTGGTCGCGGCGAGGCGCCCACACATCTGCACTTTCATCTCGCCCGGATCCTGCAGGGAAGCGTGGGCATCCCGGAGACGGGCGGCATGTACCGAGTCGCGATCAAGGACGTCAGCGCTTGGACCGTGGGCGATCTCAGCTACTTCGACCAGTGAGCCGCCGCCCCCGCAACGGGGGCGCCGAGCCGTGCCGGGGCGACCTGGAGCAGGACGCCCACGGCGGCGGCCGGCGGTCACGGACCGAACCCGTGACGCGCTCGGACCCCACGCCCTTCATCGAGGCCGGCAGACGGGGAGAGCGGGCCGCCCCGGGGCGAGGCGGATCACCGCGAGAGGGTGAGGACGCCCGGGACCCGGCCGCGGCTCCGCACGCAGGGCGGTACAAGGAAACCCCTACGCCCTCCCCCGGCGGAGCGCAACGAACCCGCGCACCAGCAACCGCGCACGCGACGTGGACCGCCGGATACGCGCTGTCCACACCGGTCCCGACGGTGTCGGCGGCGTCCTCGCGTTCAGCGCCCAGGTGCGGGACGCCGGTGAACCTGTGAACGATGAGAGAGCCGCCCGGCTGACGAGGACCGCGGACCGCCTGACCGCGGCTGGGTCGCCGAAGCCGGACCGCACGAACGATGACACTCCCGCCACAGCCGCCTGGCACGTTCGAGCAGGAGACGGACATGAACACGTTGCTCGCACAGGTCCTCGATGCCCATGGTGGCCTCGACCGCTGGAACGCACTCACCACGGTCCGCGCCACCATCGTCAGCGGTGGCGACATGTTCCTCATCAAGGGGATGCCGCAGGACCCCACCCCTCGGGAGATGACCGTCTGGCTGCACGAGCAGCACGCCTCCGTGATGCCGTTCGGCGCTCCCGACCAGAAGACCGACTTCAGGGCCGACCGCGTCAGCATCGAAAAACTCGACGGCCGCGTCGTAGCCGAACGCGCCCAACCACGGAAGTCCTTCACCGGCCACGAGCTCGACACCCCCTGGGACCCGCTGGACCGCGCCTACTTCAACGGATACGCGCTGTGGACGTATCTCACGACGCCCTTCCTGCTGGCGATGCCCGGCTTCACCGTCACCGAAATCGAACCATGGCGAGAAGGAGACGAACTCTGGCACGGACTCCGGGCCGCCTTCCCGGCCGACATCGCCGGCCACAGCACCGAGCAGGAGTTCTACTTCGGCCCCGACCATCTGCTGCGCCGGCATGACTATCGCGTCGACATCGCAGGCGGGTTCACCGCGGCGCAGTACGTCTACGACACCGTGGAAGCGAACGGGATCCGCCTGCCCACCAGACGCCGGGCCTACCGCAGCGATGCGGGCAACCGCCCGATCCTGGACCGGACGATGGTCTCCATCGACATCAGCAACGCCCGGTTCACCTGATGTCCGGCCGGCCCTGATCTCGCGAAAGGTCGGCGGCCCGCTCGTCCGGGGTACAGCACGCGGATACACCGCAGCACGACTCGGCTGTTGCCGTGGCACCGCTCTCCCCGGCGGCGCCGGAGGGCTTGACCGCGCGGACGACGGCGGAGTGCATGCCGTCGGCGACCGGGTGCGTCGGGGTGATCTCGATGTCCGTGAAGCCTGCGGCCGCCAGGCCCTCGCGGTACTCGGCGAAGGACAGGGCGCCGGCGATGCAGCCGACGTGGTCCCCGCGCTCTGCCCGCTGTCCGGGGGTGAGGGTGTCGTCGGCGACGACGTCCGAGACGCCGATACGTCCGCCGGGCCTCAGGACACGAAAGGTCTCGGCGAAGACGGCGGGCTTGTCGACGGACAGATTGATCACGCAGTTGGAGATGACGACGTCGATGGTGTCCGCGGGCAACGGGATCGCCTCGATGGTGCCCTTGAGGAACTCGACGTTGGCCGCGCCCGCCGTGCGCGCGTTGCCGAGCGCCAGGGCGAGCATCTCCTCGGTCATGTCCAGCCCGTACGCCTTGCCTGTCGGGCCGACGCGGCGGGCGGAGAGCAGGACGTCGATGCCGCCGCCGGAGCCGAGGTCCAGGACGCGTTCGCCCACGCGGAGTTCGGCAACGGCGGTGGGGTTGCCGCAGCCGAGGGATGCGGCGACCGCTTCGGCGGGCAGGACGGCGCGCTCGTCGTCGGCGTAGAGAGCGGAGCCGAAGTTCTCGTCGACCTCGACCGGCTGCGGCCCGCAACAGCCGCGGCCGCCCTCGGTCACCTTCACGGCTGCCGCGGCATACCGCTGCCGGACTGTTTCGCGCAGTTCGGTGGACTGCTCGCTCATGGCGTCACCTCTGGGTGAGACGGGGCATGGCGATGCCCCGGAACGGCCTGTATTGACGTTCATTGATGCAACCTTGCGCCTTGGATCGAAAAACGTCAACATAGAGGCATGTCGAATCAAGAGCTTGAGGTGCTGGGCCAGGACACGGCCTGCTGCCCGGGGCTGGCCTCCTCGCCACTGGACGAGCGACAGGCGGCCAACCTGGCGAAGGTGTTCAAGGCCCTCGGTGATCCGGTCCGGCTCCGCCTGCTGTCGATGATCGCCTCGCGCGGCGACGGCGGCGAGGTCTGCGTCTGCGAGCTGACCCCGGCCTTCGACCTGTCCCAGCCGACCATCTCCCACCACCTCAAGCTCCTCCGGCAGGCCGGGCTCATCGACTGCGAGCGCCGCGGCACCTGGGTCTACTACTGGGCACTCCCGGAGGCTCTCGACCGGCTCTCCGCCTTCCTCACGACCCCGACGACAGCGAAGACCGCGACGACCGCGACGACCGCGAAGACCCCGGCGTGACGGGCGCCTCCCTGGGGCGCCGCGCCCTGGCCGAGGCCGTCGGTACCGCCGGTCTGGTCGCGGTCGTGGTCGGTTCGGGCATCCAGGCCACCGAGCTGTCGCGAGACGTCGGCGTCCAGCTGCTCGCCAACTCCCTGGCCACCGTCTTCGGGCTCGGTGTCCTCATCACGTTGCTCGGCCCCGTCTCGGGCGCCCACTTCAACCCTGTCGTCACGCTCGCGGCCTGGTTCACCGGTCGCCGGACAGGCGCCGGATTGGGCGGGCGGGACGTCGCCGTCTACGTTCCCGCCCAGATCGCGGGAGCGATTGCGGGTGCGGTCCTGGCCGACGCCATGTTCGGCAGGCCGCTGGTGCGCTGGTCGACACACGACCGCTCGGCCGGTCACCTGCTCCTGGGCGAGACCGTGGCCACCGCCGGCCTCGTCCTCCTGATCTTCGGCCTGACCCGAGCCGGCCGCGACCGCTTCGCCCCGGTGGCGGTGGCTTCGTACATCGGCTCCGCGTACTGGTTCACGTCGTCGACGTCGTTCGCGAACCCGGCCGTGACGATCGGCCGGGCCTTCACGGACACCTTCACCGGCATCGCACCCGGCTCGGTCGCTCCCTTCACGGCCGCGCAGATCGGCGGCGCGCTACTCGGCCTGGCGCTCGTGGCAGCGGTCTTCGGCCGCCCCGCTCCCGCACAGCCGGACACCCCAACGATCCACGGCGAGCCCGAACTCACCGCCCCCACCCTCCCCTGACCGGTCCCCCAGGAAGATCATCACCATGCCCAGTGCTCCCACCGCCGACCGCCCCTCCGTCCTCTTCGTCTGCGTCCACAACGCGGGCCGCTCCCAGATGGCCGCCGCCTTCCTCACCCACCTCGCCGGAGACGCGGTGGAGGTCCGCTCGGCCGGCTCCGCCCCCGCGGACACGGTCAACCCCGCCGTCGTAGCGGCGATGAGCGAGGTCGGCATCGACATCTCCGCCGAGACCCCCAAGATCCTCACCACGGAGGCCGTCCAGGCATCGGACGTGGTGATCACGATGGGCTGCGGCGACACCTGCCCCGTCTTCCCCGGAAAGACCTACCTGGACTGGCAGTTGGACGACCCGGCCGGGCAGGGCATCGACGCCGTACGCCCCATCCGCGACGAGATCGAGCACCGCATCCGCACCCTGCTCGCCGACCTCGGCGCGCAGGCCGGAGCCTGACACCCCCCCACGCGAATCGAACTCGCGCTCTCGGAAGTAGTCCACCTTTTGCGGAGCCTGCCGGTGAAGCCGCCACAGGAGCGTCCGAGAGCCTCGTCGAGGCGGTGCCGCAAGGAGGCGGCATGCGTGGACGCCATGGACCGGCCCATGCGGCCCTGCGCTTCGGCTCAGCCGGAACGGCCGCGAAATCGGCCTTCCACTTCGCGAAACGTGCAAGCAAGAACGTCCACGGCACCCCTGCCCCCTTCCGGTACTGGATCGCGGTGACGCCCCTGCGGCAGCCGGCGCACCGGCCGCCGCGCAGTCCGGCCTTCGGTGGCCCGAGCCGCCCCTCCGACGCGGCCGGGATCGGCTGACGCTTGAGCTTGCGCCTGGAAACCGATCGGTTTACCCTTCATGGGAAACCGATCGGTCTCCCATCTTCTGGAGGTAGTCATGACCGCTCTGAAGGGCGCCAACGTCTTCGTCACCGGCGGCAGCCGCGGTATCGGCAAGGCCCTGGTGGAGGAGCTGTACGCGCGCGGCGCCGGCAAGGTCTATGCCACCGCCCGCGACCCGCGCACCGTGACGCACCCCGACGCGGTGCCGGTGGCGCTGGAGGTCACCGACCCGGCCGCGGTGGCCGCGGCCGCCGCACAGGCGGGGGACGTCACCGTGCTGATCAACAACGCCGGTGCCTCGGTCAACGCGTCCTTCCTCGACTCCCCGGTCGACGACGTGCGCCGGGAGTTCGAGACCAACTTCTACGGCCCGCTCCTCGTCGCCCGGGCCTTCGTGCCGGTCATCGAGCGCAACGGCGGCGGCCATCTCCTCAACGTCCACTCGGTGCTCTCCTGGCTCGCGCTCGGCGGCTCCTACAGCGCCTCCAAGGCCGCTCTGTGGTCGCAGACCAACTCCCTGCGCCTGGAGCTGCAGCCGCGCGGCATCGCCGTCACCGGACTGCACGTCGGCTACGTCGACACCGACCTGACGACAGGCGTCGACGCCCCCAAGTCCGACCCCCGTGTCGTGGCCGCACTCGCCCTCGACGGCATCGAGGCCGACGCCCACGAGGTCCTCGCCGACGACATCTCGCGGCAGGTCAAGGCGGGCCTGGCCGGTGACCTGGCCGGACTGTACCCCCAGCTCGCCAAGTAGACCCGGCACCCGGCGGGATATATCGGTGAGCGCGAATTCACAGAAGAAGAAGTTCTACGCCCTGAACATGTTCGACGTGGTCGACTGGGAGAAATACCTCGCGTATTTCAGCCGCTTGCCCGAAGCGGCTCCGCAATACGGCGGCCGGATGGTGGCGTTCGGCCGTTTCCGGGACAACGTAGCCGGTGACCTCGCGCCACGACAGGTTCTGTTTCTCGCTGAATGGGAGTCCGAAGAGGCGTTCAACAGCTTCCGGGACGATCCGGACCTGGCCGACCTGCATCCGTTGCGGGAGAGCGGGACGGCGTCCTACATCTGGCAGACTTTCGATGGTTCCGACATGAGCGACCCCGCCGACGTTTCGCTCGACGACGTACTGGCGGTACTCAAGCCCTAGCCTCGATCGTTCGTGAGGGTCCGCCGACGGAGTCGGTGGGCCCTTTCGCTTTCCGGAGGGCGAGCCGTTCGAGGGCGGCGGTGATCTCGCGGTCCAGGGCCAGTGCTGCGGCCGGTGGCGGCGCGACCGTGCGGGACCCGCCGCTACCGGCGCGAGCGCGCTTCCCCTGCCAGTGCCGGACGACGTACCCGTGACGAGTGCCACCGGCCGACCTGCCGCCATCCGGACGCCTACGCGCAGCCGACCTCGACGTACCCCGGAACGCTCCGAACGGGGACGCGTCAGTGCACGCCTGCCGCGTCGAGCAGGGTGGCCACGGTGGGTGTGACGAGCCCGCTCAGGTTGTCGGCCTGAATTCCGGCGCGGGCGCTCGCGCCGTCGAAGACCAGGCTGAGCTGCCGGGCCAGCAGATCGGGATCGCCCGCCCCGCCCTGCTCGGCCTCGGCGCGGAAGAAGGCCGTCAGATTCGCCTTGACCTCGTGAGCCACACGGCTCGCCGGGTGACTCTGGTCCTTGAGCTCGACCTGCACCGCCAGATACCGACAGCCCCGGAACTCGGGCGCCCCTGCCTGCGATTCCACCTGCTCGAAAACGTGCAGGATCCGCTCGCGGGGCGACCGGCCGTCGTCCGCCTCGGGCAGGAGGGTTTCCGCGTAGGCGGAGGCGCGCTCCTTCAGGCTCACCGCCAGGAGCTCGTCCTTGCTCTCGAACAGCTGGTACATGGAGCGCTTCGACACCCCCGCCGCCTTGCACAGCGCCTCGACCCCGATGCTGACGCCGTCTCGGTAGGTGAGGGTGGCCGCCGCCTCCAGCAGGCGCTCCCTGGGGCTGAGTTTCACGTCGGTGCTCATACCGTGAGGTTAACCCGGAGCGGACGAAATGAAAACCGATCGGTTTCCGCGGGTTCCGGGCAGGGCCCGGCGAGTACGGGCCCGCCCTGGATGACCTGGCGTTATCGGTCGGTGGACGCGGAACGCCTCGCCGGGGGGTGCCAGCCGCCGGTGACTTCCGGCCCTCCTCCCTCGGCCCCGGCTCCGGCGGCCCGGAGAACGGCTTCACCAACCGCAACACCACCTTCATGACCTGGAACCTGCTGCACCCGGCCCGCACGTTGAAGGACCTCATGGTGCGCGCCGGCCAGTCCCCGGAGCGCGCCCAGCTGATCTACCAGCACTCGACAGCGAAGCCTCGGCGAAGGCTGGCGCAGGGGATCGACGCCGAGGTGCGGGCACAGCTACGCGAGGCCACCGCCGACCAGCGGAACGCCCACGACGCTTGATGGCGCCGCTTCCACGCGAGTACTCGCCCGGCCCATGCGCCCGCTGGGCTGTTGCAGTCTCCGCAGTGCGCCCTCAGTCCGCCTGCCGCGCCCGGTCGGTGAGAGCCGTCCGGATCGGCAGGTGAGTCTTTCCAGGGCTGCCGGGCGCTGCGGAGTTTCTCCCGTTGCCGCTCCCACGTTGCCCTTCGCTCCGGGCACCACCGGGGTCTGTCCGGCGGCTCATCGCAGGACAGACCCGGGTGGCTGCGGTCAGGGGCTGTCCTCGCCGCCCTCGGTGCCGCCGTTGGCCAGCCACTGCGCGTAGGCGATCGCTGCGAGGCGGGCCGAGACGGCGTTGTCACGTGCGGTGGCGGTCGTCGCTGCGACGGTGCCGGCAGCCGCGGCGAGGCCCGATGCCGGTGTGTACATCGCCTCGTTGAAGACCGAGCCGCTTGGGGCCGAGGCCACGGCGAACACGGGGTGTGCCGTGCTGCCGGAGAAGGACGTCGAGATGTAGTCGCCGACCATGGTGCCCTGCGTGGTGCTCGCCAGCCAGGAGTGGGTGATGGGACCGGCCAGCTGGGTCGGCGCCGTCCAGGTGCTGTCGCCGTTCGTCGACGAGACGTATCCGACGTCCAACTGGCATGTGGAGGCGGTGCAGTTGGCTACGGGGTGGTAGTAGTACGTCAGCGCCAGGTGCGCGGTGCTGCCGGAGGTTGACGGGTCGACCGCGAGACCGGGGATGAAGTGATCGCGCGGGCAGCTTTCCGCGCCCCGCGCCTACGGCGTTCCACTCGCACTGGAATTGGGCGATCCGGCCGGGCGGGAGGTCGATGCCGTGCGCCCCGTCCGCGTCGAGATCGAGAGCCGCATCCGCAGCCTGCTCACCGACCTCGGCGTGGCGCCTGACACCTGATCTCCGCCACACGAAACGTCGGTCACCGTGATGCGAGCCGACCATGCCGACTGTTTCACCCGTGTCCGCGGCTTGGATTGCCAATGCCGCTCCGGCAGTCCGCAGGATGACGGGCACACCGCACGCACAGGATCTTGTACACCGGAGGGCGGAGGCGCACCTATCGCGCCAGGTGGCGCAGTTCGTGCTCGTACAGCTCGGCCGGGTCGAGTCCCATGCCGGTGAAGTGGCCTGCCAGTTCCAGGGAGAGGATGCCGTGCAGGCGGGTCCAGAAGAGCAGGGCGCGGCGCAGGGCGGCCGGGGGTGCGGGGTGGTCGGCCGCCCACCCGCGGTGCTCTGCGAGGTGGGCCTCCAAGCGGGAGTCGTCCGGGGTGTCGGTGGGGGTGCCGCCGGGCTGGGCGGCGTCGAGGAGGGCGTCCATGATCTCGGAGGCGATCGTGGTGATGTCGTCGGGGGCGTGGTAGCCGGGGACGGGTGTGCCGTAGATGAGGAAGTAGCGCTGGGGATCGTCCAGGGCCCAGGCGCGCAGGGCGTGTCCCAGTCCTGCCAGGTCCGCGCCGGAGTCGGCGGTGGCGCGGATGGTGTCGGCGAGGCTGCGGTAGGCGTCGCGGATCAGCTCGGTGATCAGTTCGTCGCGGCTGGCGAAGTACCGGTAGAGCGCGGGGCCACTCATGCCCATCTGTTTGGCGATGGCGTTCAGAGACAGCCCCGGCGCCCCGGCGGCGGCGATCTGCTCCCAGGCATGCCGCTTGATCTCGGCACGTAGCTGGGCGCGGTAGCGCTCACGTGGGCTCTCCTTGCCCGCGATGGCCATGTGCTCATCCCTTCCTTGTCGTGTTCGCCGGCTCCCGTGGTCCGGGCATCCGAGTTAGACCCTATTACGAACGTGCTTGACTGTCACAGCGCGATCGAGTTATAACTTCTAACGAACGCGTCAGGCACTAACAATGCTGGTGGAGTCGATGGAGGTCGCCATGAACACCGAAGAAATGATCGAGGTCGTGCTGCCGGGCAAGGTCGAGCCGGAGGAACTGCAGGTGCGGCGGGGTGCCGTCCCGAGTGCCGGGCCGGGGCAGGTCGTCGTCCGCATGGAGGCGACCGGTGTCTCCTTCGCGGAGCAGCAGATGCGCCGCGGTCGCTACTACGACCAGCCGCCCTTCCCCTTCGTCCCCGGCTACGACATGGTCGGCACCGTGCTGGCGGCCGGGGACGGGGTCGGCGCCGGTCTCGTCGGTACCCGGGTGGCCGCGCTGCTGAAGGTGGGCGGCTGGGCCAGCCACGTCGTCCTCGACGCCGCCGACGTGGTGCCGGTCCCGGACGGGATCGGCGCGGCGGAGGCGGAGACCGTGGTGATCAACGGCATCACGGCCTGGCAGATGCTGCACCGCAAGGCCCGCGTCCGCGCCGGGCAGACCGTCCTGGTACATGGCGCCAACGGGGGAGTCGGCTCGGTCCTGGTCCAACTCGCCCAGGCCGCCGGGGCGAACGTGATCGGCACCGCCTCCGCGCGCCACCACGCCGCCCTGCGGGAGCGGGGGGTGAGCCCGATCGACTACCGCACCGAGGACATCCCCGCCCGCGTCCGCGAGCTCGCCCCGCGCGGCGCGGACGCCGTCTTCGACCACGTCGGCGGCCGCGGCATCGTCGACTCCTGGCGCCTGCTCGCGCCCGGCGGCACCCTCGTCTCCTACGGCAGCGCCTCCACCCGCGACGACGAGGGCTCCAAGCAGTGGCCCGTGCTCAAGCTCCTCGGCCGGATATGGCTGTGGAACGCCCTGCCCAACCGCCGCCGCGCCTACTTCTTCAACGTCTGGGCCGGCCGCGCCCTGAACCGCGGCCGTTTCCGGTCCAGGCTGCGCGCCGACCTCACCGAGGTCTTCGGAGCGCTCCGGGGCGGTGAGATCACCGCCCAGATCGCCGCCGAACTGCCCCTCACCCGGGCTGCTGAGGCGATGCGGCTGGCCGAGTCCGGCACCGTCGCCGGAAAGGTCGTCCTGCACGCCTGACGCACCACGCGGAAGCCGACACACATCCGTCCCCCGGCGGTCGCAGCGTTCACGCGCCCGCCGCGCTGTCCCTCAGTCGCGAAGGTGACGACCACAGCATGTTCCCGCTCGCCCAGGGCGTGCGCGACGCCACCCATCGCTACCCGACCACCCGCGCCCCGCCGGCACCCGGTACCCGGTACCACCTGCGCCGACTGACACCCCAGCCAACGGCACCGACTGATACCACCCACCCCCGCAGTGACACCGGCCGGCCGTCGCGCAACCCGACCACTGACCACCCCAACCCCTTCGACCCTCCGCACCTGACGCCACACCAACCGCGAGGAAGCCACCGGCCCTGTTCACCATCGACGCCACCGCCCCCGTCATCATCCGCCTGACCGCCGTGATCGACGCCCCGCTGGAGCGCGTCCGGGCCCTGCACACGGACATCGACGCCTGGGCCGACTGGAACACCGACGTCGACCAGGCCCGGCTCGACGGCCCGCTGCTGCCCGCGAACTCCTTCCACTGGAAGACCCACGGCATGGACATCACCTCCACGATCCGTGAGGTCGTCCGCGGCCGGCGCCTGGTCTGGGGCGGCCCCGCCCAGGGCATCACCGCCATCCACGTATGGACCTTCACCCCGACCACCGACGGCGTCATCGTCCACACCGAGGAATCCTGGACCGGCGACCCCGTCACCGCCGACCAGGCCACCCTGCAGACCGCCCTGGACAACTCCCTCCACAACTGGGTCAACAACCTCAAGCACCAAGCAGAAAGCCAGGTCGGCAAGTAGCCCCTCCCCGCGCTTCCGGAGCACAAGCCGCTCCGGAAGCGCCCTTGCAAGCCCTCGTCTCGCGTGCCCAGCCGGAAACACAGATCGGGCTCATGGCAGCCTGGCCAGTCGCGGGCCGCCGGTCGAGCGGTGGACGCGGTAGGCGACTCCGTACCGCCGGGCGAACCGGTTGGGCTCCGCGGCCGAACCGCCCATCGCACGCAGGTAGAAGGCTCGGGCCAATGATGTGATCTGCTCCGCGGTCAGGTACAGGACCCACAGGCTGCCGAGCTGGCGAGCAGCGCGCGGCCTGTCGGCCAGGCCCGCGGCCGGCGGCACATGCAGCCGTTCACCGAGGTGTACGTACAGGCGCAGGACCTCCACCTCCGAGCGGCGCAGCTCCGCCAACTGCTCGCCCTCCGGTGGCCCGCCGGGGTGATGCTCGGGGCGGGGCTCGCCTCGATGTAGGCCAGGCAGCCCGGTACGGCGATTGCTTGATCCACGGCCACGCAGGCCAAGGCGCGCCCTGGCTCGGAACTCGAAACCGAGCCGGGCGGGTGTCGACGGGTATCAGGGTCGGGGCGGGCTGGCGGGCTACCCGCCAGGGGAGTCCCTGCGCAGCGAGCGAGCGACCTCGGAGACGTGTCGCGCCTGGGCAGCGGTCAACCGTCGCGCCTCCCACAGCAGCGCCGCGGCATCCGCGGCCTCCGGAGGCGGAGGAGGAGGCACCTCGCGGAGGGAGACGCCCGTGAGTAGAGCTAGTTCGCGGGCGTCGATCCCCAGCAGAGCAGCGAAGTCCGTCACCAAGCGCGGGGTCAGCTCCTTGCGCCCGGAGGCGATCACGCCGTAGGTGGCCGCCGACAGGTAGGTGGGCGTCACAAACGCGAGCACCTTCGCCATACCCATCCAGTTCAGGTTGCGGTACTGGAGCATGCCGACGACCCAGGCTCCCGGACCGCCGGTGAGGGGAACCGGATGCTTCGGGGCGAAGCCGAAACGCCGTTCCTCCTGCGGAAGCGAACGGATCAACTTCAGAACTTCACAACGTCCCGTTGCGGGGAGGCGCACCGCATCTGTCACCGTGCTCGCCGCCCATTGCGCGGCCGCAGCCTCCAGCGGCGCCAGGTCCTCCGGGACCGCCCGCCCCGAGAGGATGAACAGATCGACGGCGTGGAGGCCCAGTGCAGGCGCAAGCCGCCGGAGCAGAGCCTCCGTGGGAATCTTCCCCGCGAGCACCGCCCGGACCTCGTCTGCGGTCAACCCAGCGCGTTCGGTCAACTCCTGTGCTGTGAGCCTTCTGTGGTCCAGCAACCACGCCAGCATCGCGCCGAACCCGGGGTGCTCCGTCATGCCCGCAGACTAAGCCAGCGGATCCGGGGGAGGCGGCCACGATGGGCTGTCAGGCCCTTCTGCGAGCATGCGGCCGTGACAGACACCCGTGATCAGCGTCCCGCCGAAACCACTCTCGGCTTCCTGCGCTCTGTGTTCCCGACGGAGTGGCGCGAGCCCCCGCGCGGGCAGGGAGCCGTCGCGGAGTGGGAGCAAAAGAATGGGGTGGCCCTGCCGGAGCCGTACCGGACCTTCATCGCGGAAGTCAGCAACGGGTCGAGCCTGGGCCCCGCCAGCGACGGCGGTCTCCAGCCGCTCGGCTGGCTGCCCGACACGTGGCCCGACCTCGGCCCGCGACAGCCAGGGCACCCGTTCCCTCTGGAGACAGCCTGGGTCTGGGAGGACGACGAGAGTGCCGGCCCCGAGGACCCGCGGATCAACGCCGCGTTCAACAACGGGTCCGTTGTTCTCGGATCCGAGGACGGGCAGTCGTTCTGGCTTCTGCTGACCACCGGTCCCCACCGCGGCGAGGTGTGGATGATCGCCGACGTCGGCGCCGTCCCGGCCCCGGCGACCAGGCATGGGGTTTCGAGGAGTGGGTGCGGCGTTGGCACACCGGCGACGACTGGTGGGACTGATCGCTCCGACGCGCACGGCCGTAGGCCGCAGACCGTTCGAGTCCCTGGTGCCTCACAGAGCGGTGACCATCGGCTGCCCGTTCGCACTCTCTGCCTCAACTTCTACGGTACTTGCCGGCTGACAGCGCCTCGGAGAGTCGCACGGTCGGGTCGCCGCGAACGGATGCCGCGACTGTCCGGTCGGCCAGGTGGAGATGCCATCGTCGGGCCATCGAGGAACGGCGTGGAAGTGCAGGTGGCGTACCGACTGTTCCGATCCTGGACCACTCGCGTTGAGAACATTCACCCCAGTCGCCTTCAAACCGACGCGCATGGCTCTCGCCAGACGCTGGACCAGATCGACCGTCTCGGTGAGTACCTCGGTGGGCGTGTCGAAGACGTCGGCGTGATGAGCCGTCGGCACCACCAGGGTGTGCCCTGGGCGAGAGGGTCGAGCGGGGTGAACGCACAGGCGGACGGTTCACGGGCCGCCCATTGCGCGCTGTCTTCGCGGATGAGCCGGCAGAAGGGGCACGACATACAGGCGCCGCTGCCACAAGCCGGCGACTCGAAAAGGAGGGGCGCCCCTGGCGCGCGGCGTCACAGCATCGTGAACAGAGTCACCCTCCGCCTTGGCCCTGGCAGAGGGAGCACCGCCGTACGCGCCGGATCACCGTGCCACGCATCGAACGGCAAGCGGGCTCCCGGCGAGACCAAGACAGATACGGGCGTCCGTACGGTCGTCCTCCCGGCCTTCCTGCACAAGGATCTGAGGCGGCACCTCGACTGGTACGCCCGGCGGAGCTCCAGCGCAGTTGCTGTTCGACATTCGACCGGACCAGGAGGCGGCGGACTCGGCACCTGCCCGCCGCGCCGCTCGGCGACATCCGGTACCGGTCACCTCCTCGCACCGCGGAGACGGTGAGGGCGCCTCGCCGGGCGCCCTTCCGGCATGCCGGGTCCTGTGACCGCAGGTGCCTGTGTGTCAGTGTCGACGCGTGACGCAGCCGCGCACAACGTGCGCGGGACCAGCATGATCTCCGTTCTTTGGGCACCGGCACAACGGCCCTGCCGGTGGCGCGAGCCCCGGATGACGTTCGGGTCGGAGGGAGTGGCGGGTCCGTACGCTGTGCCGTCGTTCAGCCCACGCCATATCCAGGTCTCGGCCTCGTCGTGGAATCAGTCCCGGCCCAGGCCGAGCATGGGGCGCGAGAGCTCGGCGAACTGGAGGAGTTCGGGCATGGTCCGGTGCTTGGAGTAGGCCAGGGCGACCATGCGCGGTGCGACGCCCTCCAGCGTCAGTTAGACGACGTCGTCACGGCGGTAGAAGCCGGCCATGCCGGCCGGCATGACGTAGCACCCGGACCCGAAGGCGACGGTCTGCAGGCATTCCTCGATCGTCGCCGGGAACCGTCCTCCCAGCCCGGGTCCGCCGGACGTTTCGGCACCTCCGCCAGGACATGCCCTGTCCCACCGAAGCATCCCCGACAGCGTCAGCCAGTGAAAAGTTTCCGGCTCGCGGCAACCTTTGCGGTGCCTGTGACCACAAGGAGTCGGATCCGGCCAGTCCCGATGGCCGCGACCCGCTTTTCCTCTGTGAACGGTATGCAAGGAGAGCACCTCCCCATGAAGAACCCTACGCACGGCGGGCGCCGCGGGCGTCACCGCCGTCGCTGGACTGCCACCGCTGTGCTGCTCGGCGCGCCCCTCGCCGTCGTGCCGTACCTCCTGTTCGTACAGGAGGACTCGCAGGCCGCGACGGTCGACGGCAATGCCTACTACGAGCTGGTCTCCGTGCGCAGCGGCAAGGTGCTGGACGTCAACGGCTTCTCCACCGCCGACGGCACCCGGATCCAGCAGTGGACCGACCAGCACACCGCCAACCAGCAGTGGAAGCTGAAGCCCATCGGGGACGGCTACTACGAGCTGGTGAACCGCAACAGCGGCAAAGTACTGGGCATAGCCGGCGCATCGACCGCCCAGGCGGCAGCCGCCGAGCAGCAGACCGACAGCTCCGCCACCTCCCAGGAGTGGCGGATCGGCGATGTGAGCGGTTCCGACGCCGTCACCCTCACCTCCCGCAGGAGCGGCCAGGTCCTGGACGTCTCCGGAGGCTCCACGGCCGAGGGCGCGCCGATCATCCAGTATCCGGGCCACGGCGGCACCAACCAGCAGTGGAAGCTGGTGAAGATGGCCGAGAGCCAGGCGTCCGGGACCGGCAGCGCGCAGACCACGGCCGCGGCCGGACCGTATGTGTGGAAGAACGCCCAGGTGGTGGGCGGCGGTTACGTCACCGGGCTGGTGTTCAACCAGAAGGAGAAGGGTCTGCTGTACGCCCGCACCGACATGGGCGGCGCCTACCGCTGGGACACCGCGGCCGAGCAGTGGATCCCGCTGACCGACTGGCTCGGCGAGAAGGACTGGAACCTGCTGGGCATCGACTCGCTGGCCACCGACCCCGTCGACCCGGGCCGGCTCTACCTCGCGACGGGCACCTACACCAACGACTGGGCGGGCAACGGCGCGATCCTGCGCTCCACCGACCGGGGCCGTACCTTCCAGCGGACCGACCTGCCGTTCAAGCTGGGCGGCAACGAATCCGGCCGGGGGGCGGGCGAGCGGCTCGCGATCGACCCCGCCGACCACTCCACCCTGCTGCTGGGCACCCGCAAGAACGGCCTGTGGCGCAGCACCGACTACGGCGTGACATGGAGTCAGGTCTCCTCGTTCCCCGTCAAGGACGGGGCGGGCAGTGGCGCGGGCATCTCCTTCGTGACGTACGGCCCGGCCGGCAGCAAAACGGTATACGTCGGCGTCAACGACACGTCCACACCCCTGTACCGCTCCACCGACGGCGGCAGCAGCTGGCAGGCTGTTGCCGGGCAGCCCACCGGCCAGATGCCGCAGCACGGTGTGGTCACCGCCGACGGGTCGCTGTACCTGTCCTACAGCAACAGCATCGGCCCCATGGACGCGACGGCGGGCTCGGTGTGGAAGTACACCCCGACCAGTGGCGCGTGGAGGAACATCTCCCCCTCGCAGGGCGGCTACGGGTTCTCCGGTCTGGCCGTCGACCCGCAGAAGCTGTCCACGGTGATGGTCACCACCCTCGACCGCTGGTGGCCCGAGGACGAGATCTACCGCACCACCGACGGCGGTACGACCTGGAAGGCGCTGGCGGACAAGTCGGCGCGGGACGCCTCCGGCGCGCCGTACGTCGGCGACCACACCGGGCACTGGATGACCGCGCTGGCCATCGACCCCTTCGACTCCGGGCACGCGCTGTACGGCACCGGCAACGGCATCTGGAGCAGCAAGGACGCCAATGCCTCCGACAGCGGTGGCACCAGTCACTGGGTCTCCGGGGCCCGCGGGCTGGAGGAGACCTCGCTGGCGGACGCGATCGCCCCGCCCGGCGGCGCCACCCTCATCACCTCCATGGGCGACCAAGGCGGTTTCCGGTACGGCGGCTCCCTGACCGAGGTACCCGCCGGGAGGCTGAAGAACCCGCTGATGAGCAGCAGCACCGACATCGACTTCGCCCAGTCCAACCCCTCGATGATGGTCCGCGTCGGCCGTGGCGGCGAACAGGACGGCGCCTACTCCACCGACGGCGGCAGCAGCTGGAACGGCTTCAAGGCGGAGCCGGTCAGCAGCTCCCAGATGGGCCATGTCGCACTTGCGGCGGACGGCTCCACCATCGTCTGGACCGAGGACGGTCAGGTCCCGTACCGCTCGACCGACAAGGGCTCGAGCTGGTCGAGGGTCAGCGGCCTGGGCACCGACGCCGAGGTGGTCGCCGACCGCTCCTCGGGCAACACCTTCTACTCCCTGTCCGGCGGCACCCTCTACGCCAGCACCGACGGCGGCGCGACCTTCACCGCCCGGGCCGGCAACCTGCCCTCCGGCCGGCTCAAGGCCGTCCCCGGCATCGCCGGGGACCTGTGGATCGCCGGCGGTGACAGGGGGCTGCTGCACTCCACCGACGGCGGCCGCACCTTCACCACACTCACCACGGTGAAGTCCGCCTCCGCCCTCGGCTTCGGCAAGGCCGCACCGGGCGCCGACTACCAGGCTCTGTACCTGATCGGCACCGTCAAGGACGTCACCGGAGTCTTCCGCTCCACCGACAAGGGCGCCACCTGGCTCCGCATCAACGACGACGCCCACCAGTGGGGCGCCATCGGAAGCGTCGGCGTCATCACCGGCGACCCCGACACCTTCGGGCGCGTCTACATCGGCACCAACGGACGCGGTCTGCAGTACGGCGACCCGTCCTGACCCCGATGCTCGGGCGGGGCCGCAGGCACAACAGCCTGCGGCCCCGAGTATCCGCAGCGGCGTCGTAGTGCGTCGCCCCGGACCCACCGTGAAAGTCCACGAAAGAAGACACCCCAGCCGCCGTGCGGCTGGGACAGCTCAACCCGGTCAGACACTGGGCCTCATGGCACCGCACATCACACTCGCCATGCTCGCCCCGGCCTTCCTGGCCGTCTTGCCGCGGGCGCCGACCAGGACCGGCCCGCCGGCCCACTCCACCCCAGCCGCACCAACACACCTGTCCCAGTGACCGTCCCGGAGATCCGCCACCTTCTCGCCGCCGTCTTCACCACTCCGGTCACGTCCACAGCCGGGCTGCTGCACTGGTCCGACCGGCACAGACAACACCAGGCCACAGCCCGGCGCTGTCACTACCAACGACGATCCGCGACGAACTCACCAGACAGATCATGAAACCGCACCGGAGTGCTGGGGAGGAGCGTCGGCAGGGCCGGAGTCGCTGAGTCTGTCCGTCGCCTGTAAGGCGGCCAGGAATTGCCGGGCCGCCGGCCCATCGCGCGGGGAGTCCGGGGCCGGGCGGCACCGGTCGGCGGTCAGGCTCCGGGGTGCAGGCCGAGCCAGCCCGGTGAGGGGTCGCCCTTCACCTCACCGAAGTACAGGGCGAAGGTCTGCTTCCAGCGCTCGATCGCCGCGCGGTCGGCCATGAAGCGAGGGAAGCCGTCGAGGTTGCCGTTGGGGTACTCCCAGACGGGCCTCAGCCCGGTCGGCGGGGTGACATCGGTGCGGACCGACCAGCCGTTGGTGGCGGCCTTCTGCTGCTCGACGGAGAGCCGCCAGTTCAGGTACAGCTTGGCGGCGGTGGGGTTCTTGGCCTGCTTGAGGATCGCGGCCCGCTGTCCCCAGGACATGAACGGCGCCTGCTCGGGCAGCACCCACTTGACCGGCCCGGTGGACAGCGGCGCGCCGGAGCCGCCGATGCCGATGGCCTTCTGGCCGCTGGTGACGGCCGCGCTCGGGGTGTAGCTGCCGCGGGCGAACTGAAGGTCCTGGGTGGCCAGTCGAGCGAGCCAGTCCCAGCCGTACTTCTCCACGTAGAGGGTGTAGAGGTAGAGGACCGCGTCGTCGTCGTGCGGGTAGGAGGAGGCGATCTTCCCCTTCCAGCGGGCGTCGGCCAGGTCGAGCGGACCGCTGGGGATGTCGGAGCCGACCGCGGCGGGACCGTACATGTAGCTGAAGGCACTGACCTGGACGGCGACCCACGCGCCGTGCGGGTCCTTGAAGGGAGCGTAGAGCTTGGAGAAACCGGCCGGCTTGTAGGCGAGCAGGCGGCCCTGCTCCTTCCAGCGCACGAAGTCCTGCACGGTCTGGAGCTGTACGACGTCGGGTATCAGGGTGTCGGTCGCGAACTGGTTGTCGACGCGAACGTCGTGGTACTTGCTGTAGTCGACGACCACTGTCAGGTCGATGTCCGGGAACCGGCTCTTGAAGCCGTTGCGGATTCCGTCCGCCTGGCTGGAGATGTCACCACCGGCGTAGAGCACGAGCTTGCCGCCCTCCGCGAGGGCTGCCTGGTAGAGCTCGTCAAGAGTCCGCTTCTCCTCGGCGCCGCCCGTCGCCACGCGCCCCGCAGAGGCTTGGCCGGTGGCGGCCTGAGCGGGGGTGACGGAGGCAGCGGCGACACCGAGACCGAGAGCGGCGCCCGCTCCGGTGGCAAGCAGGCGGCGTCGGCTGGGAAGGCTGGTCATGGTGGGGGAGCCTCTCTGTCCGTTCTGTTCTGTTCGGTTGTCTGTGTGGTGCGGCTGGACCACGGCGGCGCAGCAGCACGGCGCCCGGGTACGGCACGGGTGCCGTGCTGCTGCTGTGGGGTCAGAACATGGTGTTGTCGTTGGCGCTCTTCTCGGGCACCTCCTGGATCACGTCCCAGTGCTCTACGATCTTTCCGTCGGCGACGCGCCAGAAGTCCGCGACGGCCATGCCCCGGTCGCCGGGCTTGAGGTGCAGGTTGCTGTGGGTGACTACCAGGTCCCCTTCGGCGATCACGCGCTTGATGTCCAGCCGCAGGTCGGGGAACTGCCCGCGCAGCCAGTGCACATAGCCGACGAAGGCACCCGGGCCGTCCTGCGCCTCGGGGTTGTGCTGGGTGTAGCTCTCGCCGAGGTGTGCGGTGGCGGCCGCCTCGGGCTGGTAGTCGTTGAATGCCTGCTCGTAGAAGGCGGTCACGAGTGCCTTGTTGTCCTCAGCGGACATGTCTGTCTCCTGCCTCGCGGTGGGTGCGGTACGACTCAGTCGTTCATGGCCTCGCGGACGAGCGCCGTGTCGACGAACTGTTCGAAGCGGACGATGAGTCCGCCCCGTACGACGAAGTGGTGCGCGACCCGGACGTCGATCGGCTTGCCCGTAGCCTTGTTGGTCGCGGTGTAGCGGGCGAGGACGACGACGTTCTCGCCGTCGACGACGTAGGTGTCGTCGTGGGCGGTCCAGCCGTCCCACTCCTTGCCGAGCTGCTCCATGACGTTCGAGGTGACGCCCTCGGGCGTGCGATAGGTCCCGGCCAGCGGGAAGCCGGCCATCTCCGTCCACTCCACGTCGGGGGCGAGGGTGGCGCGCAGGGCGTCCAGGTCGCCGGCGGCCGAGGCCAGGTACTGGCGGCGGACGACGTCGGCGGGAGCCGTCGACGAGGCGAACTCGCTCATCGTCAGCCCCACTTCATCTCGCCCTTGGCGACCTTCGAGCCGATCTGGGCGGCGATCAGCATGCCGTTGTCCGGGAAGCGCTTGACGAGGGCGTCGTTCAGCGCGGCACCGTCGGCGGCGTTGCCCAGCTCCTCCTCGAAGGCGATCAGGTAGGCGCGGGTGGCGGTGATGGCGGAGCCGTCGGCCGCGGTGCCGGGGAGGCGGTGGCCGGGGACGACCAGTTCCGGGTCGAGGGCGGCCATCTCGTCGAGCAGGTCGATCCAGGCGGCGCGGTCGCCGGGGGTGGGGGTGTCGGCGACCCAGACGTGCTCCTGCTGGAAGAGGAGGACGCCGCCGAGCAGGGCGCGGTGCTCGGCCTGCCAGAGGTAGTGGCGGTCGGGCAGGCCGGCCGGGCCGCCCTTGAGCTCGAAGCGGTGGCCCTCCAGGGTGAGGTCGCCGGTCAGCGGCTCCAGGTCGACCAGGCGGGTGGGGAGGTTCGGGCCGAGCGCCGCCCAGGCCTTCAGCTTGCCCTCGTAGGAGTGCTTGATGTGCTCGATGACGATCGGGGTGGCGACGAACCTCGCCTCGGGGAAGGCGTCGGCGATCACCTCGGCGCCGAAGTAGAAGTCGGGGTCGCCGTGGGAGACGAAGACGGTGGTCAGCGTCTTGCCGGAGTCGAGGATCTCGGCGGCCAGGCGGTGGCCGTCGGCGCGGGTGAAGGCGGCGTCCACCAGCAGTGCTTCGTTCTCACCGGTGACAAGGGTGGCCGTCTTGTTCTTGCTGCCGGCCGGGAAGTCGAGGTCGAGGACCTTGAAGGAGAGAGTGCTCATGCGTGCTTCCTCGGGTGAAGGGTGATGGTCGGGGAAATCGCCTCGCGGCGCGGTGTACGACGCGAACCGGGTCGAGGCGGGCAGCCCGTGTCGAGCAGGGGTTCAGCCTTGGGTGCCCTGCTGGTCGATCGGGTGGAGGCTGAGGACGTGGGGTCGGACGAGTTGGCGCCATGTACATCGCCGATGTGGAGGCCGAGGCGGGCCTTGTAGCGGTCGCGGGCAGCGCGGCTTCTTCTCGAACGCGTTCTTGAGGTAGTCGTCCTGCCCGGACCTGTCACCACCGGTGAAGACGACGTGCCGGCCGCCTTCGGCCACGGCCTGCCGGTACAGCGCCCGCAACCGGGCCTCCTCGTTTGAGCCGGTCCGCTCGGCGGTGGAGGAGGTGGCGGCGTCGGCCGAAGTGGGCGCGCCGCAGACAGGCCGGACGCGAGACCGCCGTCCATGGGCGCTACGACGCCGAAGGCGGCCAGGACGCGCTTTCCCATGGGGCGGACTCCACATCTGTGGGGTGGACACGGCGAAGTATCTGCCGACGCAGACAATATCTCTGCTACAACAGATATTGCAACGGCAGATTCTTCCGCTCATGTCCTTCTGTCATCCTTGAGGAGTGAACGAGCAACTGCTGAACGACGACGACGTGACACTCTTCGGTCTCTTCGTGGAGGCCCACAGCCGTATCAAGCCCCTGGTGAACCGCGATCTCGATATACCGCACACCTGGTTCGAAGTGCTGCTGCGGCTGGGCCGCACCCCCGGCCACCAGCTCCGCATGACGGACCTGGCAGAGGCCGTGTCCTTCAGCTCGGGCGGCTTCACCCGGCTCGCCGACCGCATGGAAAAGGAGGGACTCATCCGCCGCGACCCCGATCCTGCCGACCGACGAGCCGCACTCGCCGTACTGACCGACAAGGGCGGTCAGGCGCTCGACCACGCACTGACCGCCCACGTCTCCCACCTGCGCAACCACCTAGCGGGACCACTCTCAGCCGAGGACCGCCGCCACCTCGAGCGCATCCTGCGCACGCTCCGCGACGCGAACGCGTAAGTTCCTGCCCTTGATCCGGATCACCGTCGCGGGCTTCGGACTCCACTGCGAGAAGTCGCCGACAGCCATCCGGTCCACCGCGGCGGCCCAGGACGCGCAGGTCTGACGGGTGTACTGACTGGGCTCGGTGATCTGGGGGTGTTCGGCGTCCAGCCGGCGGCCGATCTCGGCGAGCACGCTGTGGTAGCTGCTTCCCGGCGTCCTGGGCCCCCGCTGGGCCTACGCCGGCTGTCACGCCCCGGTGCTGTACGCCCAGCTCCTGCGCTGATCGAGGGCCGCGTCCAGGCCCAGAGCCTCACCGACACCCCAGACCACGAGGTCACCCGTTCCTGCGCGGGCGCCGCTCTCCCTTCCCCGCCGTGGCCCGTCGAGGTCACCGACGACGAGCGGAGCACCGTCCTGACCGCCGCGGACGGCGGGGCCCTGCGCCTGCACCGCGCCCTGGCCCCCACCGCACCCGACACCCGCCCCGAGACGGCGGCCGGCCAGGTCAGCGGCGCCTGGGAGGCGGCCGACGGCACCCGCGCCCGGGCGGTGGTCGCACCGCCCGGGCGGTGGTCGCCACCGTGCGCACCGACGGACCGGCACGGGGCCGACGGGCGGGGCCTCGGCCTCTAGAACATGCCGTTGCCGTTGGCGGAGGTCTCCGGGACGTTCTGGATGACATCCCAGTGCTCGACGATCTTGCCGTTCCGCACCCGGAACAGGTCCAGGATCGCCGTGCCCCGGTCTCCCGGATAGTTGACGTAGTCGCTGTGGATGGCCACCAGGTCGCCCTCGGCGATGATCCGCTTCGGGGTGACCGTCAGCTGCGGTGCCGAGGCGAAGTAACCGCCGAGGCCGACCTTCGCGGCGGGCACGCCGCTCTGCATCTGCGTGTTGTGCTGGAGGTAGCCGGGGTCCCAGTAGCGGTCGAGGGCGGTCAGGTCCTTGTGGACTATGAGCTCGTCGAAGGCCTTGACGACCAGTGCCTCGTTGGCCTGGGTGAGCCGGTGGTCCAGGGGCTGCGAGACCTGCGGTGAACTCAGCGTCGAGAACATGTCGTTGCCACTGGCCGTCGCGTCCGGCACGTTCTGGATCACGTCCCAGTGCTCGGCGATCTTCCCGCCCTGGAAGCGGAAGATGTCGATGACGGCCGCGCCCTTGGTGCCCGGGACCAGCACCACGTTGGAGTGGAGCATCACGAGGTCGCCCTGGGAGATGACCCGCTTGACGTTGTAGCGGGCGTCGGGGAACTGCTGGTGGATCGAGGTGGCCAGGGCCTTGAGGCCCGCCGCCCCGTCGGCCGCGGTCGGGTTGTGCTGGATGTAGTCGGGCCGTACGTAGCGGTCGACGACCGCGGTGTCACCGTGCTCGAACACCCTCTTGGTGACGGTGATGGCGACGGTCTTCTGGTAACCGAGGCGGGCGGCATCGCCGTAGCCGCCCTGGCCGTGCGCCGCGTGCCCGGCGGCCGGGCCGTGCGGGGACGCCACGGCGGGTACGGCGGTCGCGCCCAGGACCGCGGCGGCGGCGAGGAAGGCGACGACGGCCCTGCGGGCGGGGGTGGTGGGGGCAGTAGGGGGCATGGTGCGCTCCAAACGTCTCATGCGTGCCAAACCGGAAAGTAGATTGAAGCTTCAAACTCTGCATTGGCAGATAACCACCGTGGAGCAGTCCATGTCAACCGTCTTTGCCGCCCCTTGGCGCTCCTTGCCCCTCCTCGACGCTCTTGCCCGGGGCGCACTCGAAGCCGTGGGCCAGGTGGTCAACGGGTGGTTGCCGCCCGGGATCCGGACCCTCTGGTGCTGCCGGGAGTGCGGCAGGGTGAAGGTGCTGTCCTTGGCGAGGACCAGCGTGCCGGTGCCGGACACGCGAAGGGCTCCTTCACCGCTGATCACGCCGGTGTGCGTGTGGGTTCCCTGCGGGACGCGCACGACCGCGTCGCCGGTCAGGACGACGTCACGGTTCGCCAGGACGGCCGAGGTGATGTCGCCGTCTGCGGCGATCGCGCCGCCCACCGCAACCACCGGTGCGACGGCTCCCGCGACGAGAGCCGGGGAACGGTTCCCTTTCGTGCCGTGCACCGGTCGCCGGGAAAACAGCGTCGGGGGCGGCAACCTTCTCGTCCTCTGCGGCAACTGGGAGCTGGAAGGCCGAGTCGAACTACCGGATGGACGGGCATGAGGGAAACGAAGCACGCCGCGCCGCAACCGTGGCGCAGGCGCGGACTGGTCCCGGGCATTGCCTCGGGGCTGCTGGTCGTCGGTGCGCCGGCGTGCCGCCGCTCCGGGAGCGGAGCCGGTGTCAGGATCACCGACATCTACCGGGAGCGGCTGACCGTCGACGGCACCGGCGTGCAGCCGGACGCCGCGCAGCCGACCGGCGTCCGGTTCGCCCGGCATTGACCAGCCCACATGACCAGCCCACCGATCCGCCTTCACCGCCCCGCCACCGAACGCGACCGCTGTTCGAATCCAGGGCTGGGCACTGTTAGGCTGCGCTCCCCGTTGTTGAACGCGCAATCAACGCGCACATCATTGCCAGGAGAGGGCGACCGGGGGATGGTCCTCGATGACGCGTCCGCGGAGTTCCACGAATTCTTCGAACGCCACTATGCCGAGCTCGCCCGTCTGGCACACCTCCTGACCGGTGAGACCGACGCGGCGGACGACCTCGCGGCGGATGCCCTGGTCGCCCTGTGGCAGCGCTGGGACCGGTTGCGGCAGGCCGACCACCCGCTCGCCTACGCCCGCGGTGTGGTGGCCAACCTGGCGCGCGGACGGATCCGCAGCGCGGTGCGCGAGCGACGCCGGATCACACTCTTCTGGTCCCGCAGCCCCGAGAAGGTGGAGGGGCCGGACATGGCGGCCGTGCTGGACGTCCGCGCGGCGCTCGCCCGGCTGCCGTTCCGCAAGCGTGCCTGCGTGGTGCTGCGGCACGCCTTCGACCTGTCGGAGAAGGACACGGCGGCGGCGCTGGGCATCTCGGTCGGTACGGTGAAGAGCCAGACCTCGAAGGGAATGGCCGAGCTGGAAAGGATACTTGGCGCACGCGCGGGCGGGGACCTGGTGGCAGGGAGGAGGAACCGGTGAACGAGGAGATCGACCGCCGGCTGCGCGCGGCCGCCGAGGCTCACCGGCCCGACCGTGCCAGGATGCTGGCCCGGGTGCAACGCGGCATGGCCGGCCCCGCCGTCCGTCACCGCGCACGGCCGTTCGCGAGGTCCGGGATCAGGATCGCGCTCGCCGGGCTCGCCGCCACCGGCATCCTGGCGACCGGCGGCCTCGCCGTCGCCGCCATCGTCGCCACCTCGTCGCCGTCGCCCACCGTGACCACGCCTGCCACCCCGTCCCCGACCGTCAGCTCCCCGCATCCGACATCGGCCCGCCCCACCCCCGTCGCGCCGGCCCCGGCCACCACCCCGGGCAGCGTGCGCCCGACTCCGCCGGCCACCAGTCCGTCGCCGACCGCCGACGAGAGCCAGAACGGACCGTTGTGGTCGGCCGGCTCGGTGGACCCGCGCAGCACCGTCTACTGGACGCAGAGCAACCTCGTCCTCAAGACGACCCAGCCGCTCACCTCGCTCACGATCGAGATGCGGATCGTGCAGACCGGCGGGGTGAAGAACACCGGCACCTGGCAGACCCTGCCGAGTGGTGACTTCACCGTCACCATCCAGGAGGCCGGCGGCACGCTGGTCTACCGCTGGGTCCTCAAGCCGGGCCTGACCGTGCCTGCCGGGAGCCATGAGTTCGCCGCGCAGTTCAACAACGGCACCAGTGTCCGCAGTGCCGCGGGCGACGGCTACCGCGTCGACGGGCAGGGTACGGGCGGCTCCGCGTCGGTCCGGGGAGGGTTCGTCCCGACCCGGTGAACGCCGCTGTGCGGCAAGGTGACGAGCCTCCTTGCCGCACAACTCGATGGTCGAGCAGACCTCGGTGAGGCGCTCTCGGTCGCCCCGGGTGCCCAGGCGCACCGGTGCACCCGTGGGGACCGGCGGGTCGTCGGGGAAGGTGACCGCGGCCGTGAACTCTTCCCTCGATCGCGGCAACCTTTCTGTGCGTGGCGGCGACCGACAGGAAACAGGGGGCCGAGACCAAGGTCCACTTCGCCAGAAGGACAAGCCGTTGCCAGATCAGAACCCCTCTCATCGCCGCCGTCCGGCAACTCGCCGCCTGATCGCCGCCGCCGTGGTGCTCGCCGCCGTGGGTGCTGCCGTGCCGCTGGTCGCCCAGGCCGCATTGACGCCGAACGCCGGCACGCCGACCGTGCTCGCCGATGCGGCGGCCGGCAGCGGCCGCTACTTCGGCACGGCGGTGGCCGCGGGCAGGCTCGGCGACTCGACGTACTCCACCCTTCTCGACCGGGAATTCAACATGATCACCCCGGAGAACGAGATGAAGTGGGACACCGTCGAACCCTCCCGCGGCAACTTCAACTTCGGCCCGGCCGACTCGATCGTGGGCCACGCCACCGCGCACGGCCAGCGCGTGCGCGGGCACACCCTGGTCTGGCACTCACAACTGCCCGGCTGGGTCAAGTCCATCACCGACGCCAACACCCTGCGCAGTGTGATGGACAACCACATCACCCAGGAGATGACCCACTACAAGGGCAAGATCTACGCCTGGGACGTGGTCAACGAGGCGTTCGCCGACGACGGCAGCGGCCGGCACCGCGGCTCGGTCTTCCAGGACGTGCTGGGCAACGGCTTCATCGAGGAGGCGTTCCGCACCGCGCGGGCCGCCGACCCGGCGGCCAAGCTCTGCTACAACGACTACAACATCGAGAACTGGACCGACGCCAAGACCCAGGGCGTCTACGCGATGGTCAAGGACTTCAAGTCCCGCGGCGTACCCATCGACTGCGTCGGCTTCCAGAGCCACTTCGGCGCCGGCGGCCCTCCGGCCGGCTTCCAGACCACACTGTCCAAGTTCGCCGCGCTCGGCGTGGACGTCCAGATCACCGAACTCGACATCGCCCAGGCGTCCGCCACCGCGTACGCCAACACCGTGCAGGACTGCCTCAACGTCGCCCGCTGCACCGGCATCACCGTGTGGGGCATCCGCGACAGCGACTCCTGGCGCACCGGTGAGAACCCCCTGCTGTTCGACGCGGGCGGCGACAAGAAGCCCGCCTACAGCGCCGTGCTGACCGCTCTGGGCAGTACCGGCAGCGGCGGCACGCAGGCCGGGGACATCACCTCCGGCACCGTCTACACGCTCTCCGACGCGGCCACCGGACGCATTCTCGACGAGCCCGCGGGACAGAACGGCAACGGCACCCCGCTCCAGGTGTGGGACGCCGGCGGCGCCTCCAACCAGCAGTGGCGGGCCGGCCGGAACAGCGATGGCTCCTACACGCTGACCAACGTCGCCAGCGGCCGGGTACTGGACGAGCCGGGCAACCAGACGGGCAACGGGACGAGGATGGAGGTCTGGGACTCCAACGGCGGTGCCAACCAGCACTGGCGGGCCACCCGGATCAGCGACGGCTCCTACACCCTGACGAACGTCGCCAGCGGCCGGGCACTGGAGATCCCCGGCGGTCGGACCGCCAACGGCACTCCCGTCCAGATCTGGGACACCAACGGCGGTGCCAACCAGCACTGGAACTTCAAGCCGACCGCGGCCCCGAAGAGCGACACATGTGCTCTTCCGTCGACGTACCGGTGGACCTCGACGGGTGCGTTGGCGCAGCCGGCGAACGGGTGGGACGCGGTGAAGGACTTCACCACCGTGACGTACAACGGCAAGCACCTGGTCTACGCGTCGGACGTGTCGGGATCGTCGTACGGCTCGATGATGTTCAAGCCCTTCACGAACTGGGCGGACATGGCCTCGGCCGGCCAGACCGGCATGAGCCAGAAAGCGGTGGCGCCCACACTGTTCTACTTCGCGCCCAAGAACATCTGGGTGCTGGCGTCCCAGTGGGGCGCGTCGGCCTTCGTCTACCGCACCTCCAGCGACCCCACCAACCCCGACGGCTGGTCCGCGCCGCAGCCGCTGTTCACCGGCAGCATCCCCCGCACCGAATCCGCCACCGGCCCGATCGACCAGACCCTGATCGCTGACGGCCAGAACATGTACCTGTTCTTCGCCGGCGACAACGGCAAGATCTACCGGTCGAGCATGCCGATCGGGAACTTCCCGGGCAGCTTCGGCTCGTCGTACACGACGGTCATGAGCGACACGACGAAGAACCTGTTCGAGGCACCGCAGGTCTACAAGGTCCAGGGCCAGAACCAGTACCTCATGATCGTCGAGGCCAGGGGCGCGAACGAGCAGCGCTACTTCCGCTCGTTCACCGCCACCAGCCTGAACGGTCCGTGGGCCCCGCAGGCCGCCACCGAGAGCAGCCCGTTCGCGGGCAAGGCCAACAGCGGTGCCACCTGGACCAACGACATCAGCCATGGTGACCTGGTCCGCACCAACCCCGACCAGACCATGACCATCGACCCCTGCCACCTGCAGTTCCTCTACCAGGGCAAGTCCCCCACCGCGACCGGCCCCTACGACCGACTGCCGTGGCGGCCGGGCGTCCTCACCCTGCAGCGCTGACCGCTGCTCACCGCCTCGTCGAGGAACCCCAGCCGTGCGCCGGCTGGGGTTCCCGTCGTTCGGGGACCGGACGGAGGCTCGGCGAGGCTGGTCGGGCTGATGGGTGTGCTCCTGGTCCTGCGCGGCGTGGGCACCGGCGTCCCGGGCCGCATTCACCTTCCGCCGCAGCGACGCATTCCTCGACCGGCGCGGCCCGCACTCCCCCGGCCTCGCGGTCGAACTCGGCTTCCCCGCCGTCACCTGTCAGCACGATCATCCCCTTCGCCGAGGCCGCCTCGATCGGCGCCCGCACCGACGGCGGCATGACCGGCGCCGACCGGAGAAGTCCTCAGCCCGACGAAGACGACGAAATGCGCCCCCATCGAAGAGATGGGGGCGCATTCGTCGGCTTCGCCTACTTGAGTGCCGTACCGCCCGAGTTGTGGTACGCGATCGTCTTGTTGATCAGGTTTCCGCCGTCGGTTTCGACCGAGGTCTGTTCCTGCTGCCCTGGACCGAAGAACAGGCCGGCGATGTGCGCGTTCGCGACCTGGTCCATGTGTGCGAAGAACCAGTCCACCTTGTCGTCCTTGTAATGGTTGAGGGTGTTGTTCTGCGCCATGTTGCCCACGGGGATCTGCCACAGGACCACCGGCTTGCCCACGGACTCGGCCATCGTCTTGTAGAACTGCAGCGCGGCGGCGGCCTTCTGGTCGTTCCAGAAGTGGTCACTGCCGCCGTGGGCCGGCTGTGCGTACCAGCCCGCGTCGCGGTCCGACACGTCGGTGGCCAGGAAGTCGGCGTTCTTCGCCCCGAAGCTCTCGTAGGACTTGACGCAAGCCTGCGTGCTGGTCTCCCAGTCGAAGCAGGAGAGGTGCATCCCCACGGCGGTGTTCGGCGCGTACTTGTGCGCCATCGAGATCAGGCACTGGGCGAGTCCGGTGGCGCTGTTCTCCTGCGAACCGCAGTCCTTCGGGTTCGCGCTCGAGACCTGCGCGGGAACCTGGTGCGGATCGCCGAGCGACCGGACGTAGCCCCAGAAGTCGGGCTCGAGGTCGATCGCTTCCTGCGACGTGCCGATCTTCTGGAGGAAGAAACGGTAGTCGTTCAGGTAACGGGTCAGCAGGTCAACCCGGTTGATGGCCTTGACCTCGCCCGGACCGTCGCCCTCGCCCGCCGCGTCCCCGAGGTCGCGCAACGAGTACCAGGTCCAGAGCATCTTCTGCGGACGGGCGCTGCCCTTGTACGTCGCCTGGGACACCACGTCGTCCCGCCAGGTCACGTACGTGCCGGGCGCCGTGGTGCTGCCGTTCCAGCAGCCCCACCAGCCCGACCATCCGTCCTGGCATTTCGCTGCCGTGTAGTAGTCCGAGGAGGGCGCGGGCTGGCTGTGCACATAGGCGTACCGCACGTCGAACGGCGCGGCGGCCGCCGAGGCGTCGGACATCGAGCCGCCGATGAGCACCGTGCCGCTGCCCATGAAACGTGTCGCCGAGCTGCCGCCACCGGCCACGGGAGACGGCGTGGACGACGGCGTGGACGACGGGTGCGAGCTGCTCGGAGCCGGGCTGGTGGGAACGCTGCTGCTCGGCGCGGTGGGCGTACCGGAGCCGCCGACACTCCCCGCCGGGACGAGCTGCCACTGCTGATCGGCGCCGCCCCGGTCGCGGTTCTGGACGACACCGCTCCCGTCGGCCTTGGCGGCCTTGTGGACATCGACGGCCATGCCACTGAAGCGATTGACCAGACGCACGTAGCCGTCCGTCGACTTGGCCAGCTTGAACTGCTGGTTGGCCCCGTTCAGGTCCTTCCACTGCACGAGGGCGGAGCCGGCGGTCTTCGACCAGCCGAGGTCGTCCAGCACCTTGCCGGAGTTCCGGTTCTGCAGCCGGTAGTACCCGTCACCCGCGTCGATGAACCGCCACTGCTGGTTGGCGCCGCCGTGACGGCTCCACTGCACCACCGCCGCGCCGTCGTTCTTGGCGGAGGCGCGGTCGTCCAGCACCTTGCCGCTGTTGCGGTTGACCAGCACGTACCACTTCTTCAGATCCAGAGTCTTCGGCTGCGCCGAAGCCTGGCTGACCACGACAGCCGAGCCGGCCACGACCACCATGGAGAGACCCGCCCAGAGACCCCGACGCGCGAGCAACCGACGGCCACGATGCTTCGGGCGGCCACCGCGCGCGCCGCCGTCGGCACGGTGGCCGCCGACGCGGGACGCCACCGATGACGTGGGTGGGCCGGGGACATGTCTGTGCTCTCGTTCCAGGGACACGCCTGTGCTCTCTTTCAGCCGTTGCATCTGACCGGACCACTTGGCCGGACAACGCTGAGTGGTCCGAGAGGCCGAAAAGGTTGCCGCGAAGAGCCACAGAATTTTTTGGCGAGTTCACGGGCCAGGGTCACGAGAGCGACATGGTCCGTCCGGGGCTGAGGGAGCAGGTCGTGCAGGATCCGGTCGCAGGTCTCCTCCCATGGGCGGCCGGGTTCGAGCCAGGACGCTGTTTTCGGCGACGTGGAACTCGGCGGCCTCGAAGGGCGTGCCGCCCCGGCCCAGAGGCGGCCCGGCCGGCAGCTCCAGGAAGCGGACCGTGCCGTCGGGGGCGGCCGGGACCGGCGGCGGGTGGCCGGCTCCGGCCATGGCGCAGCGACCGGAGACGGGGTCGTACACCGCGTACCGGCAGGTGGCCCCGACTTCCCTGAGGGGCGGTCAGGATGGCCGTCGCGGCCACGCCCACGCGGCGGCGGTGTGCGCGACGGTTCCATGACCGGTGGGCGTGGTTCGGTGTCAGAGGGTTCGGGCCGCAGCGGCGTCGCGGAGGAGTCCGGCGAAGGTCAGGGCGGCGGGGGTGAGCGAGTGGTCGGCCATGCGAACCAGGAGGATGCGGCGGACGGGGGCCGGCGGCTGGAGGGGCAGGACGTTCACGCCGGGTCGGATGCCCTCCAGGGCCAGGGTGGGAGCAAGGGCGACGCCGATGCCGGCGGCGACCATGGCCTGGGCCTCCTGGTAGTCGTGGGCCTCGTAGGCGATGTGTGGCTCGAAGCCGACGGCGCGGCAGCCGCGCACGAGGGCTCCGGCCACCGGGTGATGCTCGGCGCGGGTGATCCAGGAGTCGTCTGCGAAGTCGGCGAGTGAGGCGGCGTCGCGGCCGGCGAGTGGATGGTGGTCGCTGACGAGAAGGGCCGGCGGGTCATCGAGGAGTGGGGTGATGACGATGTCCTCCCGGTCGATTCGGCTCCAGTCGTAGTCCCACATGAGGGACATCTCGATCTCCCGGTTCTCCAGCATCGTCCACAGCCCGGCGATGCGGGCGCTGCGGACGGTCAGCCGTACGTCGGGGTGGGCGTCCCGGAAGGCGATCACGGCCTGTGGGAGGAGCGAGGCACCGACGGTGGGGAAGGTGCCGATGCGCAGGGTGCCCGCGCGCAGGCCGACGTAGTCGGCGAGTTCGTTTTCCGCGGCCTGCAGTTCGCGTTCGATCCGTTGCCCTCGTTCGGCCAGCGCCCGTCCGGCGTCGGTGAGGGTGACGCCCCGGGCATGGCGTTCCAGCAGAGGCTGTCCTGCCTCCGCTTCCAGGCGGCTGACCTGCTGCGATACCGCTGACGGGGTGTAGTTGAGGGCGCGGGCTGTCGCGGTCACCGAGCCGCGCCGGGCGACCTCCGTGAACAACAGGATGCGCCGGACATCGAGCATGCCGCCACCTCCAGCGTTCACTTCAACTTAATAGCTATCCAGTTTTCCGAGATTGTACTTCACGCTGCCGTAACCCACCGTGGAGGACACCACGCACGGCGAGACCGTCGATGGGCTTCCCCTTCCCTGGCTGTGAGGAGTCGGTTGTGCTGCGTCTGCAGGGCGAGATGATCCGCGGAGGAACCAGCAAGTGCTGGATCTTCGACCACCGCGACATGGCTGCCACGGGCGTGGACGTCGATGCCCTCCTGCTCGCCGCCTTCAACGCCGCCGACCCCCGCCAGATCGACGGCGTGGGCGGAGCCTCCTCCACCACCTCCAAGGCCGCCGTCGTACAGGCGTCGACCGAGGCCGGTGTGGATGTCGAGTACGCCTTCGCACAGGTCGGAATCGGCGACGAGCGCGTGGAGTGGGCCAGCAACTGCGGCAACTGCGCCACCGCTGTGGCCCTGTACGCCGTCCACCACGATCTCGTGCCGATCGAGTCGGACACCACCACCGTCCGCATGCTCAACGTCAACACCGGGGCCCGCCTCACCGGCACGCTCCCCACCCCCGCGGGCGTGGCCCCGGAGGAGGGCACGGCCGTGGTGCCGGGTACCTCGGCGCCCGGCGTGCCGGTCCTGCTCGGATTTCAGGACCCGGCGGGCTCGACGACCGGCCGCGCACTGCCGACCGGCCGGGCACTGGACGAGCTGACCGGCCCGGACGGTCCCGTCGAGGCATCCCTGGTGGACGCCGGCGCTCCGGCCGCGCTGTTCGAGGCCAAGGCGTTCGGCCTCGACGGCACGGAATCCCTCACCGCGTTCGCCACCGCAGTGCCCGCGCTGACACTGCTGCGCCGCCAGGCAGCGCTGGCCATGGGCCTGGCCCGCGAGGGCGATCCGGTCAGCCACGCGGTGCCGAAGGTGGGCATCGTCGCCCGACCTGCCCCCTATCGCACCACACAGGGCATCCTCGTCAACCAGGACGAGTACGACCTGGCCGTGCGCATGGTCTCCATGCACGCCCCGCACCCGGCGATCGGCCTGACCTCCGCCGTGGCCCTGGCCACGGCCGCCGCCACCCCCGGCACCCTCGCCCACCGCGTCGCCCGGCAGACCGCCGACGGCACGCTGCGCCTGGGCACCCCCGCCGGCGTGATCACCACCCAAGCCGTCCCCGCACCGGACGGCGCCTCCCCCACGGTGCTGCTGCACCGCGCCGCCCGGCGTATCGCCCGAGCCGAACTCCTCGTTCCCGTCCTGGAAGGACGCCCCGCATGAGCCGCAACGACGCCGCCCCGGGTACCGTCACCGCACCACCGGGCCGCATCCGCCGGATGCTGTCCCACCTCTACATCCAGTGCTTGATCGCCGTCCTCCTCGGCGCCGCCGTGGGCGGGCTGTGGCCGTCCGTCGGCGCTGACCTCAAGCCGTTCGGCGACGGCTTCATCGCGCTGGTGAAGATGTTCATCGCGCCGATCATCTTCTGCACGGTCGTGCACGGCATCGCCTCCATGGGCAACGCCCGCGCGGTCGGCCGCGTGAGCCTGAAGGCTCTGGTCTACTTCGAGGTGCTGACGACCGTGGCCATGGTGATCGGCCTGGTCGTCGTCAACGTCGTCAAACCGGGCAGCGGTCTGCACATCGACCTCTCGACCCTGTCCACCAAGGGCCTGCCGCCGGAGGCGACCACGGCCCACGAGGGCTTCGCCGCCTTCCTCCTCACCATCATCCCGGCCACCCTGATCAGCGCCCTGACCGGCAACGAGATCCTGCCCGTGCTGCTGGTGTCGGTGCTGTTCGGATTCGGCCTGCACGCCAGCGGAGAGGCCGGCCTGGGCATAGCCCGGGGCGTCGAGAAGGTCTCCGCGGTCCTGTTCACGCTCATCCGCTGGATCATGCGGCTGGCCCCCATCGGCGCGTTCGGCTCGATGGCCTTCACCATCGGCAACTACGGCCTGGGCACCCTGCGCCACCTGGCCCTGCTGGTCGGCTCGTTCTGGCTGACCGCCCTCTTCTTCGTCCTGGTCGTCCTCGGGACCGTGATGCGCCTGAACGGACTGCGGCTGCTGCCCTTCCTGCGCTACATCAAGGAAGAACTGCTGATCGTCCTGGGCACCTCCTCCACCGAGCCCGTCCTGCCGCGCATGATGGCCAAGCTCCAGCACGCGGGCGCCTCGAAACCGGTCGTCGGCATCACGCTGCCCGCCGGGTACTCCTTCAACCTCGACGGCACCGCCATCTACCTGACCATGGGCTCGGTCTTCCTCGCCCAGGCCCTCGGCATCGACCTCAGCCTCACCCAGCAGCTGGCCATGCTCGCCGTCATGCTGCTCACCTCCAAGGGCGCCGCAGGCGTCACCGGCTCCGGCTTCATCGCCCTGGCCGCCACCCTCAGCGCCGTCCCGCACGTCCCGCCCGCCGCCCTGGCACTGATCTTCGGCGTCGACCGGTTCATGTCCGAAGCCCGCGCCCTGACCAGCCTGGTCGGCAACGGCGTCGCCACCCTGGCCGTCGCCCGCTGGGAGGGCGAGCTGGACGAGGACCGCGCGAAGGCCGTCCTGCGCGGAGAGATCCCCTACGCCCCCACCCCCGCTCCCTCCGCGGTGACAGCCGAGCCCGATCCGACGGAGACACCAGTACCAGCCCACGCCCCCGTCCCCGCCGCAAGCTGACGACGTCGCGGTCCTGACCGATCTCACCGCCGAGACGGATGCCATCACCGTGGGCTGCGACAAGTGCGTGTCAGTCAGCGTGCGTGAGGCACAGCGCGGGCCCTGCCCCGTCTACCAGGTCCTCGCCGGCGGTACACCCGTCATGGTCACGACTTTGAAGGTGCTCGTCGCCCGGCTGGGCGACGAGCATGGGAGCCAACTGCTGACCTTCTCCGCCGGCGGGCGCAGCAGCATCGCCAAGCAGACGGCCGTCCGCACCGGGACGGTGGTCGTCGTGGTCTCCGCCAGCCCCGGCGCAGCGGTACGTCCCGTCCCAGAGGGCTCAGCGATGGTTCTTCTCCACGCACCACAGGGTCCACCACTTCCACCACGGCGATGTCGGCGAACCCGGGGACCAGGGAGCGGACCAACTCCTGGCAGGTGGCCACCACATCCAGGGTCTGTCCCACCCGCTCCCGGACGGCATACAGGGCCTGGACTCCGCGGCGCGCCTTCTCCTGATCCGTCACGTCGTGCGCGACGACCACCGCCCCCCGTGAGTCCCGCAGGGGAAACACCGAGACGACATGGGTGTGCTGGGGATCATTCTTCGCGGCCGTCCGCATGACGTCGTCCGTCACCGACGTACCGTCCGCCATGGCCTGGCGCAGCATGTTCCCCAGTTCGCCGGGGGGGACGAAAGAGGCCATGCATCGGTGAGGGGGCGTCCCAGCATCTGCCGCGCGCTCGCGCCGGACAGGGCCTGCGCCGCCGCATTGGCCGACACGACGTGCAACTTCTCGTCCGACACGAACAGAGCCCCTGCCGTGTGGGCGGACAGCGCCTTGAGCACCACGCTCTCGACGCCGGGCGCCATCCCGTCCGCAGATGGCAGGAAGATCCCCCACGCCACCGACCCGTCGTCCCGCAGCACGGGCCGCACGCACAGGCCACCGTGGGGGGCGCCGACTGCAACATCACGCGGACAGTCATCCCTGCCCGAGGCGTCGGCTTGCGGACGCACACTCCCGGGCGCGGGAGTCCTGGCCCGCGCCCGCGCCCCGGGCGCCGCCGTGCACTTCGGCTCCCTGCGCTTCGCCCACCGCACCGCTCACTGAACGGCAACACTGGGGCTCTGCTGGTAGCCGCCGCGGGGGTCAGTGCGACTTGCGTGACGTAGCTCACTGGAACTCGTATACGCCGACCGGCAGTTCAAGAGGTGACCACAGATATGCGAACCCGGGTGCGCAACGGGGATCCGGACGCCTTCGCGGCACTCTTCGACGAGTGTGCCCGCGCGGTGTACAACCACGCCTTCCGGCTGACCGCCGACTGGTCGCTGGCCGAGGACGTCATGTCGACCACCTTCATGGAGGCGTGGCGCCGCCGTGCCTCGGTCGAAGCCGCGGGGGGCTCACTGCGGCCGTGGCTGCTGGGCATCGCCACCAACGTCGCCCGCTCCCACCACCGCAGCAACCGCCGCTACCGCAAAGCGGCAAGCGCCGCGGCCGCCGCGAACGCCGCCGGGGAACAGATCGACGACCACGCCGAGGAGACCGCCGGACGCGTGGACGACCGGCGTCGGCTCAACGCCACCCTGGCCGCCCTCAGCCTCCTCAAGCGCCCCGAGCGCGAGGTCCTGACGCTGTGCCTGTACGAGGGGATGGGGTACGCCGAAGCGGCCCGCGCCCTCGGCATCCCGGTCGGCACCGTCCGCTCCCGCCTCTCCCGCGCCCGCACCCGACTGCGAAAACTCGCCGACGCACAACTGCTCGAAGAAAAACGGGAACCCACCCGCACGAACCGGCAGATAACAGGTGATCGCGGATACGCGGTCCGGTCCGTACAGGAAGGAAACCGATGAACGCCAGCCCCTCCCACCAGCCTCACCCGGCTGAGTGGACGGAGACGCAGGGTCTGCTGCCCTCCGCAGAGCGGGATCTGCCGGCGGGCCGTCACCAGTTGCACAAGGAGCAGATGATGGCCCAGATCCACGAAGACCTCCGCACCGCCACCCACGTCGCGCCCGTGAAGCGCCCCAACCCGTTCCTGCGCCGTACGGTCCTGCTGCCCGCCATGGCCTTCACCCTGGCCGGCGCGGTCGCGGGCGGCCTCGCCCTCACCGGCGGCGGCGCGGACGACGGCAAGACCGCCCTGGCCACCGGCCCCGCCCTGACCACCCAGGTCGGCACCGCCGACGCCAAGGGTGCCCCCGAGCTCCTCGACCGCATCTCCCTGGCCGCCGCCGACACCTCCGTGCCCACCCCGCACCAGGGCCAGTACGTCTACATCGCCTCGAAGGTGGCCAGCACCTACTACCGGGAAGACGGCGACGGCTCCAAGGTGGTCAGTGACAAGCTGCACTCCCGCCAGGTCTGGAGCTCCCTCGACGGCAAGGACGGCTGGCTGATCGAGGCCGGCCAGACCGGTGACAACGGCGTCACCCTGGCGAGCAAGGTCCCGTCGGCCAGTGCCTACGACACCCTGGCCGAGCTGCCCACCGACCCCGATGCGCTGCTGCAGCGGATCTACCGTGAGTCGGACGCCCACCGGGACGCCGAAGTCCCACGCGACCAGGCCGCCTTCGTCGCCATCGGCGACCTGCTGACCGAGAGCTACCCGCCTGCCAAGGTCGGCGCCGCCCTCTACAGGGCCGCGGCCAAGATCCCCGGGGTCGTCGCGGTGGACGACGCGACCGACGCCACGGGCCGGCACGGAATCGCGATCGCCCGCGAGAACCCCGCCGACGGCGAGCGCACCGAGTGGATCTTCGACAAGAACAGCCTGCGGTTCCTCGGCGAGCGCACCGTGGTGGTCAAGAAGGTGGCGGACAGCCAGTTCAAGGTGGGCACCGTCACCTTCACCAGCGCGATCACAGACCGCAGCATCGTCGACGCCAACAAGCAGATCCCCGGGCAGGCGAGCTGAACGCGGGACGGAACAACGACCGCCGCCTCGCCGGCCGCCCTGCTGCCGGCAGGGCTGACGACGGGCGTGTCGGTGGCGGCCACGGGCTCCGGTCGCGGCGTGCGGACGGAGTCGGCGGCCACGGTCGTGGCGCCGGGCGGCTCCGCCCCCGGCGCGCGGGCGGCGGGCCCGGCCGCCCCGGCAGCCCGCTACGTCACCCTCCTCACCGGCGACCGGGTCGCCCCGGACGCCCGGGGCCGGGTGACGGGTGTACGGCAGGCACCGGGCCGTGAGCACGTCCCGGTGTCGGTGCGCGGCGTCGGCGGCGACCAATACGTCGTCCCCGCCGACGCCGTTGGGCGTAACAGCGGTACA
>NZ_JAEKKT010000106.1 GCF_019510245.1 Streptomyces sp.
GGCACGGAGGGCGGCGACGGGGCGCTGTGGGGGCTGACCCAGACCACGGCGGCCGACCAGCTCACCCTGCTCCAGCAGGTGTTCGGGGACGACTCGGAGCTGAGCGAGGCCTCGCGGTCGTACCTTCAGGGGCTCATGGGCCGGATAGAGGCCGACCAGCACTGGGGGGTGTCGGCCGCGGCCGACGGCTCCGGGTGGGCGCTGAAGAACGGGTGGCTGCCGCGCAGCACGACCGGGCTGTGGGACGTCAACAGCATCGGGCGGGTGACGGTGAACGGCCACGCGTATCTGGTGGCCGTGCTCTCGAAGGGGAACTCCACACAGGCGAAGGGGATTTCGCTGGTGGAGGCGGCGGCGAAGGCAGCGGTGTCGGTGTTCACCGGAGAGGATGCCTCGGCCTCCGCGTCGGCGAACGCCACCAGTGCGGCGGCCCGCTGAGGCTGCGCTCCGCCTCAGAAGCCCTCGTAGGACCGGCGAGGGCCCCGGCGGCCGCGCCACAGGACCACTCCGGCGACCAGCAGGGCCACGCCCAGGCCGCCCGCGAGCGGGGCCGCCCAACTGGCCGTGTCGTCCCCCGACTTGGCGGCATCGGGGCCGGGACCGAAGTACTTCTCGCCGTAGGACGCCGGCTGCAGGCCCTGGGGCTTCAGACGGGCCGCGGCCTTCAGGGCTGCCGCGGGGTCGATGAAGCCGAAGCCGCGGGAGTCGTCGCGGCCGCCTGAGGGGGCGTTGCGGGCCGTGTCCTCCAGGAGCTTCTTGATCTGTGCGGGCGTCAGGTCCGGGTGGGCGGCCTTGACGAGGGCGACCGCGCCCGAGACGAACGCGGAGGCGGCGCTGGTTCCCCAGCCCTCGTAGTACTTGTGGTCGGGGTCGGCGATGACCACGTCGTCGCCGGGAGCGGCGACCGTGGCGTACCAGCGGCGGGTGGAGAAGGAGGCGCGGGTGCCGAACTTGTCGACTGCGGTGGCGGCGATGACACCCGGGTAGGCGGCCGGGTAGGAGATGTGGTCGCCCTTCTCGCCGCCGTTGCCCGCCGAGGCGACGACGACGGCGCCCTTCTTGAGGGCGTACTGGACGGCGTCGTCCTCCCCGGCCTCGGGGTGCGCGGAGGCGGAGTCGTCGCCGAGGGAGAGGTTGATGACGTCGGCGCCGTGGTCGGCGGCCCAGCGGATGCCCTCGGCGAGGGCGTTGCCGCGGGTGTTGCGGGCCCTGGAGCGGGCCGGGTCGCCGTCCTCCAGGATCACGCGGACGGGGAGGATTTTCGCCTCGGGGGCGATGCCCATGACACCGTCGCCGTTGCCCACGCCGTGTCCGTGACCGGCGATGATGCCGGCCATGGCGGTGCCGTGCCGCGCCCAGGGCCGCTGCCCTCGCACGGCTCCGAACCCGATCATGTCCTTGCCGGTGAGGACGTTGCCGACGAGGTCGGGATGGTCGTTCTCGACGCCGGTGTCCAGGACGGCGACGGTGACGCCCGCGCCCTTGGTGGTCTGCCAGGCCTCCTGGGTGTGCATGGCGTCCAGGGCCCACTGTTTGGCGCGGATGCCGTCGGCGTGCGCGGCGGTGGGCGGGACCAGGGCGACGGAGGCGGCGAGGAGGACGCTCAGGAGACCTGCCCGGCGGGTCGTGACGCTCATGAGGACTGCTCCGGGGGCGAGGTGACGGTCTTGCGCAGGGCGCGTTCGACACGGTCGGCCAGCCCCTGTGCCTCGTTGCCGAGACCTGCCTGGGCGGCGGGGGTGGTGTCGCCGGACTCCATGGCCTTCTCGGCGGACTCCGGGGTGTCGACCGTACGGCCGTCCGCCCAGCCGGAGACGGCGAAGGCGACCACGGGGGCGTCGGTGAGGACGGAGATCGTCCAGGAGGCCCGCTGCGCCGCGCCGAAGTCCGCGGCGAGGGTGTTCTTCGCGGCGTACGGGAGGGGCATCAGGTCGGTGCGGTCGGCCAGGCCGTCGCGGGTGAAGCGGGTGTCGAGGTCGCGCATGGCGCCGGCGTCGGCGTCGGTGAAGAGCAGGCCGACGGTGGTGACGTAGCTCTGGGTGGCGTCCGTGTAGGTGGCGCGCAGCAGGCGCTCGCAGCCGACGGGGGCGAGGGCCTTGCGCAGCAGGGGATCGAAGGCGTTCGCGCAGCCGCTGTCGGGGGCGACGGCGATCCGCGTCCACGTGCGGTCGGCTCCCCCGGGCCCGGCGCCCTGGCCGTCCACGGTCGGCGGGAACAACTGGTCGACGGGCACGCTGTGCCACAGCTCACCGGCCTGGGTGAACCTGTCCCCGCCGCCTTCGTCCCCGGAGTCCCCGATCAGCCAACTCCCGGTCACGGCACCGCCGATGAGCCCGAGCCCGAGCACGGCGCACGCGGCCACGGCAGCGATCCGGGGAGGGATCCGCACCCCCCACGACCGCTCCTTGTAGCCGACCTCGGGCTCCCCGAACGACACAACGGGCCGCCCGTTGCCGGGCGTTCCGGCATGCGGGGGCATGGGGGCGCTCCAGGAGAGGGCCGGGTCGGGTGCGAGGGAGGCGGCCGACGATTCCGTAGCGGCGGGGGGCGTGGAGGGCCGGGGAGGTGCTGGGGGTGCAGAAGGCCGACTGGTGGGCACCGGCGGCGTGGTCGGCGGGCCCGCGGGCGCCGAGGGCGTGCGCATGGCACCGGCGCCCGAGGCCTCACGCGTGGGGCGCGGCGGGAATCCGGGGCGGGCGGCCGCACCCGGACGGTGTGGATCGGCTCCAGGGCGACCGGAGGCGGGGCGGGCGTCGGGCACGGGCGGTATGACGGTGCCGCCCGAAGGCCCCCGCGTCGCGGAGGGCGTGGAGGCCGAGCCGGTACGCCCGTCACCGGCCGCGGGCCCCGTAGGCACCGGCCGCATCCGGAAGGTCGTCTCGGACGCAGTCTCGGCGGGGGTGTCGGTGCGGCGCGGAGGCACGGAGGGCTGGGCGCCGGGCCGGGGCGGCACGGCACCGGACACCGACGGCGAGCCCTGCGCGGGAAAACGGGGGGTCTTCGGGTCCGGCGCCGGAGGGGTGTCCGGGAAGCGGGCCGAGGCCGGGGGCGGAGGCGGGATGCTGCCGGGGAACGGGGTGTTCGGGTTCCGGGGGCCGGATGGGGCGTCGGTGCCGGAAGGGGTCTGGGACCGCCCCGTGCCCGTGGGAGGGTTCGCGGGTGCGTCGCCGTCCGGCGCGGACCAGGCCTCACCGTTGGGTGGTGTGGAGCCCGGGTCGTCGGTCGTTCGTATCGGGGGCCGACCGGTGGCACCCGATGCCTGGGACCGCTCCCCGCCCGGCACGTCGGTCTCCCGTCGCCCGTTCATGTCGCCGAACGCGCGGGGCGCCGTGGCGGCGGCATCCTGTCGGCCCGCGTCACCGGGGGTATGGCGACCCGAGGTGTCCGGACCGCCGGACACCCGTGCGCCGCTCTCACCGGACGCCTGCCAGTCGAACCCGGCGAACGTCGCCCGACCCTGCGCTCCCGGGTTTCGGCGGCTCCGCTCGCCGAAGGCCTGCCAGTCGGTGTCCTCGCTCATCCGCCCGCCCGGCTCGACGATTTCCCGTTCACCCGGCTCGGCGGCTTCCCGGCGCCGCGACTCCTCGGACGGCTCCGAACCGGGCCCGTCCTCGCCCGCAGTCGGCGGCTGGGCCGGCCTCGGTGGGGTCGCCGGGCGTGGAGGAATCGAGGCGCGACGTGCTTCGGTGCTCATGCACCCCCCGTTTCCTCATGTCCGAGCCGTTCGGTCGTGCGCGGGCCCTCGTCGGAGTCGCCGGCAGAAAAGACGGCCGT
>NZ_JAEKKT010000107.1 GCF_019510245.1 Streptomyces sp.
CCATGACGATGAACGTCTCCGACTCGCCGTGATGCGTGTGCGGAGGCGGTCCGGCGTCCGCGGGCATGATGGCCTCCACCAGGGAGAGTTCACCATTGGTGTGCGTCGCCTTCAGCAGCGTGGTGTACGTGTCACCCACCAGGTAAACAGGCTCACCACCGTCCGGCGGAACATGCACGGGGGGAATGTGTAGGGACACGCGTGATCCTTTGACTCATGTGGCGTTGAAACGGCGGACACACCATGAAGTGCCTCCCACCGCAGTCGGAGTCTGGCAAGAGCGACCACCCCGGCACCACAACACGAGGTGCTCAATAGGTGCTCACTCGTGCCCATTCCTGTACGGCCAAAGGCTTGAGCCCAACTGCCAACTCATAGCGCAGGTCTGGACGCAGGCTGATCCCAACGGGCTTGTCGGCGCTCGCACCGAGGCCGGCGGCTTGGCTTCGCCGAACTCGGCGAAGACCGCATTGAGGCTGACCATTCCTGATGAATGAAGCGTCGGCTTCACGAGGTCGTCTCAGCGGCTCGGCGAGCGTCATGGCGGTGAGCATTGGTTGGCATGGGACGACCAGGAAATGAGCACCGTGGCCACGCAGTCCGGGCCGGTGACGATGCCACGATCGGACCCCGAGGCGCCCGGTGCCCGCTGGGCAGCCGGCCTGCGTCGCAGAACGCTGACGGCGCTGTCCGAGCACGAACCGACGCGGCCCGTGGGCCGACAACGTCCTGTCATGAAGAGGTAACCAGCTTGCGCACACATCGACTTGCCGTGGCCTTGGCCAGTTCCGCCGTCCTGGCCCTGGCGCTCACCGCCTGCGGAGAAAGCGACGCCGAGTCGAAGTCGGTCGAAACGGCAACCACGGAGCCCACCGACACGACCGTCACGCCCACCGCCGCCGCCACCGCCGCTTCGGCATCGGCGTCTGCCCCCGCCACGGGGCCAGCCACGAAGGGCGCGGGCTCCCAAGGCTCCGGAAACAGTGGCGGCAGCGGAGCGGGTGCCGGCAAGACCTCGTCCGCCGGCACGGGCTCCGGCAGTGCCAAGCCCGTGGACTGCACACCCGGTTCGTTGAAGTTCGCCATCAAAGAGGTGAGGAGTCCCATCAACCACGCCCTCATCACGGCTACCAACACCGGCTCGAAGCCCTGCCGCATCTACCGCTACCCCGCCCTGCGGCTGAGTGAGAACTCGCAATCCGAAACAGCCAGGTTGGGGCCGAGCCAGCCACAAGCCGTCGTCACCCTCGACCGCGGCGCCACCGCGTACGCGGGCCTGATCACCGCGTCCGTCGACCGCAACAGTCAGACCAAGGTCACGACCTCCTCGATCGGTTTGTCCCTGCACGGCCCCGACGCGGGAGACTCGTCCACCGAGAACGGGGTGGATGTGCCCGTTCCCGGCGGTTCCCTGTACGTCGAGGACGACAACGCCCAGGTCACCTTCTGGCAGGACAACGTGAGCGACGCGCTCGCCTGGTGACCGGGAACTTGCGTCCCGCACAAGGGCCTTGGCCCAAGCTCAGCCGTCGATCCACGTAAGAAAAAAGGTGTGACCGTCCATGCCATTGCGAGATGGTGACCCTGAAGCCGTGGGGGGCTATGTCCTGCTCGACAGGATCGGTGCCGGCGGCATGGGCACCGTGTTCCTGGGCCGCTCGGCCGCCGGACGCAGGGTCGCCGTGAAGCTGGTGCACCCACAGCTCTGCGAGGACGAGGAGTTCCGCGTCCGTTTCCGGCAGGAGATCGAGGCGGTCCGCCGGGTCAGCGGGGCGTTCACGGCACCCGTCGTGGACGCCGACCCGGATGCCGAGCGGCCATGGATGGCCACGCTGTACGTGCCGGGCCCGAGCCTGTCGGCCTGCGTGGACCGCGGCGGCCCGCTGAGGGGACCGGAGCTGCGGATCCTGGCACTGGGGCTCATCGAGGCGCTGCGCGAGATCCACCGGGCCGGGGTGGTGCACCGCGATCTGAAGCCGGGGAACGTGCTGATGGCCGAAGACGGCCCACGAGTCATCGACTTCGGCATCTCGCGTGCCGCCGACAACCAGCAGTTGACCGTCACGGGCAACCTGATCGGCACGCCGCCGTTCATGTCACCGGAGCAGCTGCGTTCGCCGCGCGACGTCACCCCGGCGTCGGACGTGTTCTCGCTGGGCTCGTTGCTGGCCTACGCGGCCACCGGGAACGGCCCGTTCGACGCGGACACGCCGTACATGGCCGGCTATCAGGTGATGTACGAGCCACCGACACTGGACGAGGTTCCGCGACCACTGCGCGGTATCGTCGAACGCTGTCTGGACAAGGACCCGGCGGCACGCCCCGGACTGGTGGAACTGCACGCCTGGCTCCGCGCGTTGCCGCAGACAGCCGACTCCGGCAACTCCGACCACACCACCAGTCCCGGCGAACACGGCCACCCCGACGACCCCGGCAACGCGGTCGACACAGGCAAAAGGGCAATGCCCGGAGCCTCCACCGAACCCCTCACCGGCCGAGGTCTGCGCGGAGAACGTCGTGGCCGACGGCTCACGCGTCTGCTCACGGCCGTCGGTACAGCGGTCGCCGTCACCGCGTTGAGCCTCGCGGCGGTCAACGCCTTCGGCGGCGACGAAACAGCCGCCGCACGCACCCCTTCGCTCCCCGACGGCTGGCAGCCGTGGCAGACGACGCTCCGCCTCGGTTCCGTGCCCGACACCGCTATGGATTCCGGCCCGCCTGGCTGCGTCCCCGAGCGCACCGTCCTTTACTGCGGCGGCGAGGGCTTCACCGTCGCCAAGGTCGATGCCGCCACCGGCCGCGTCATCTGGCGGTACGGCGACTCCGTGCAGAACACGATGCCGTACGGCGTGCGGGACGGGGTCGTGTACGTCGCCGAGCAGACCCAGGGTGAATTCCGGACCGCGGCTCTGGACGCCGCCACCGGGAAGCGCAGGTGGGTGCGAGACAGCGACGGCTCGGTCGTCTTCAGCGGCGGGCTGCTGACCTCCACAAACGACATCCAGGGAGTCATCGCGTACGACACGTCGGGGAAGGAACTGTGGCAGTCGCCGAAGGCCGCGTTCTGCGCACCGCTGTCCCTGGCCGGCGTTCCGTACGCCGAGTGCACGATCACCGGCCAGACCACCACCCTGCTGCGCCTCGACCCGGCCAATGGCACGGCACGCAGGCTCGCGGCCCTGCCGATCGGGTCGAAGGGCATCGGGCAGTCCGGAGGCGCACCGGTCTACGCGCAGCCCGCGGCGGCGGCGAACCAGGACGGGGAGATCGAGAGCGAGCGCCGGTACACCACGTTGCTCCGGGTCGACCCGCGTACCGGCGCCGTCCGTCCCGTGCCGCTGTCCCGCACCCTGCGCGGCGCGCCGACCCTGCTCGGCGACGACGTCGTGGTCTTCGCCCAGACCAACGGAACCGTCACCGCGGTGTCCGCCGACGACGGCAAGCAGTTGTGGCAGCGGTCGACCGGCATGGAGGGCCTGTCGCAGCCGGTGTTGTCGGCGACGTACGAGCGGATCTACTTCTCCAACCGCATCGGCCGCGTGGTGGCCCTGGACCTGCGTACCGGCAAAGAACTCTGGCGCACCTCCGCCGTCGACATCCTCGGGGACGCGTCCCAGGACTGGGCGCCGAGCGTTGTCCTCGTCAGGGACGAGATCGTGGCGATGGCCGGCAACACGCTCTCCTCCGTCGGTCCGAACGGTCCCACGGCACAGACGACCGACTGACGGCCCCGGCGTGCAGCGGCAGAGGGCTCGTTGAGCGAGGCCA
>NZ_JAEKKT010000108.1 GCF_019510245.1 Streptomyces sp.
GGTCAGCTCCTCCGCGACGGTGGCGGTGCCTTCGTCGAACAGGAGGTAGCGCAGCGCGACACCGGTCCTGTAGGCGCGGATCTGGACGCCGAAGCGGGTTCCGGAGGCGGTGTCCCGGAGGTTCCACCGCTGCTCCTGGTAGTGGTCGGTGACGGTGGCGTTGCGTCCGTACACCGGGTGCCAGGTGGTGCGGGCGGTCCCGTGCTGGTTGCGGGTCACCGTCACGTCGCTGCCGAGGACGGTCCCGTCGCTCAGTTCGAGGCCCAGGACGGACGTGTCGACGACCGTCCTGCCGTGGTGGTCGACGGACCACCGCAGCGCTCCGTCGATCACCGACATCGTGATGGCGTTGCCGCCCATGCGCGCGGTCGCGCAGGCCGACTGACCTGTGCCGGCCGGTACTTCGGCGGCGTAGACCGGCTGCGTGGTGACGGCCCCCGCCGCCATGCCGACAGTGACGGCCGTGCCCTTGAGGACACCCCTGCGTGACAGCGCCCCCGGCCTGCCGGCTCTGTCCCGCGCGGGCTCTTCCCGGTCCTCTGTGGTTCTCATGATGAGCCCGGCCTCTCGGTAGAGTAAACGTTTTCTACTGGAGAATGTTGTACGTGGCCGGGGGAGCGGGGTCAAGGCCTGCGGGAGGCGCAGGCGCCGCGGATCCGCCTGGGCCTCGGGGCGGGCCGGTGTCAATGCGCCGCCGTGCTGGGCGTACTGGCGGGTGTGGCCGCGGCTGAGCAGGGTCAGGAGTCAGGAGCGTGTCGGCGCGCCCGACCCGACGCGGAAGACGCGCCTTCGTGACGCCGGGCCGGCGGTCACCGGGTAGGCAACTCCGGCCCGCGGACCACTTACGGGCGCGGAGTCGGCGATCACGACCTGCCCGGCCTGCTGGGGGACTGGTTCTTCCGCATGCGGACAGCGACGAAGAACGGTGTGCGAAGAGTCTTGAGGTAGCGGCTCTCGTCGACGTGGCGGGCTGCCTCCGTGGCCCGCGGCTCCACGAATCGTTCCAACGCGAAGCCGGCGTCGAGGAGTTCGCCCAGGAAGGTCTGCATCGTCATACGGCGGTGGGAGTTCGTGGTGCCGCTGTCCCCGAAACGCGTCTCGACGCGGTCCTCGTCGAAGTAGGAGCCGCCGTGCCAGACCCAGTCGGCGGTCGGATGGACCGTGGAGACCAGCAGAGTTCCGCCGGGACGCAGCACGCGGTGCAGTTCGGCCAGCAGTTGCCGACGCGCGTCCAGGTGATGGTGCACCAGGGCCACGACCACCAGGTCGAACGAGTCGTCCGGCAGGAAGTCGAGTGGTTCCTCCAGGTCGTGATGGAGCAGGGTGACGGCGTCGTCGTCGCCGATGCGGTCGCGGGCGTGGCCCAGCAGCGTCACGCTGCCCTCCACGCCGACCACCTCGGCCGCGCCTCGTGCCCGCAGTTCGGTGATGTAGTGCCCGGCGCCGCAGCCGATGTCCAGGACGCGCAACCCGGTGACGTCACCGGCCAGGGCGAACATGGCGGGCCGGTCGGTGTGGGCGTTGTAGGGGCCGTCGGTCGCGTTGTCGGCGAAGTAGTCGCCGAGGGCTCCCTCGTAGGCGGTGTTGATAGGCATCACCGCATGCTGCCAGGGATTCAGGCAGGGACGACAGAAGACGGCAGGGGGTCACGGTCCCCGGCCGGCCGCAGTGTCGCGAAGGCCGCCAGTCCTGCCGTGACGCCGAAGGTGAGGGCGGCGGGGACGCCCCCGCCGAGAGCGGAGAACATGTGCACGGGACCCCACACGGAGGCGGTGTCGTCGATCGCCATGTGCAGGAGCTGGCTCGTGAGCAGTCCCAGCACGGTCGCGCAGACCGCGCCCACCGCCATCCCAGGCGCGGTGGTCCGGGTGAGCAGGCCGGGCAGCAGACGCAGTGACCACCACACCACGGCCAGCAGGAGCCCGTCGGCGGCCCGGTACAGCAGCCAGTGTCCGAGGGGTGCGGTCGACGGCCCCGCCCAGGCGCCGAGCAGCAGCCACTGACGCAGCAGGTCACCGGGCTCGGACAGCAGGCCGGCGCCGCTGAACGAGGTCTGAATCCAGGCCGCCACCGACTGGTAGGAAAGGATCACCAGGGACAGTGCGACCACCGCGGTTCCGACGCTCGCCGCCAGGCGGGCGGCGCGCGCCGGCACATCGCGCCGGGGCAGGGGTTCCGCGCCCTTGGCACAGACGCGGGCCACGAGCACCGTGAGCAGGGCGGTGAACAGCCCCGCGAACACTGGCACCGGTCCGCTCGAGGCGATCACACCCGCCAACTGCGGCAGGAACCGGTAGCTGCCGCGCCCCCGGGACGCGATCAGCCAGGGTGCCGAGACCGTCACGGCCAAGGTCGCGGACACCGGCCCCCAGGCCCACAGCGCGAGCAGCGTGCCCGGTGTACGGCCCCGCGTCGGCGGGATCCTGCGGAGCAGGAGCAACGCGCCGGCCAGGAAGAAAGCGAAGACGGCCACGAATCTGATCTGCATCGCGGTGCTGTACAGACTGGCGTACCGGGTGTCTCCGCCCGTACCCGTGCCTGCGTCCAGGGATCCGTCGGACGGCAGGGCCGCCGAGGAGTCGTACGACCAGGGCATGAGCCATCGCCGGAGTTCGTTCACGGAGTCCACGTCGAACACGCTGGTGCTGCCGCGCAGTTGCAGTGCCTGCGCGCTCGCCCCCCCCCACCACAGCAACAACGTGATCAGCAGGCCTCCGACCAGGGCCGGTATGACCGCGCGCCGGTATGTCATGGTGCTTCCCCCCGTTTTGCCCCTGTGTCCGTGGCGTCTCGAACAGAGGAAGAGTAGGGGGCGGCGATCTCGTGCGGACGGGCGGGGCGATCACTCCTGTCGTTCTCGGGCGCGGACCAGGCAGGTCTCGTAGGCGATGACGAGGAGCTTGGTGCAGCCGTGGGCGCCGAGCTCGGATCCGGAGGGTGCTCACGAACGCCGGACCGGCGCTGTCCACGCCGTCCGCCAGGACGCGGACCGAGGCCGCGTCGGTCCGCTCGGCGTGGCCGGTCCGACCAGCGCGTGACTCCCGGAGCCGACCCACCGCCGATATCGTCGACGTCGCCTGACCAAAGACGAAAGCAGAGAAGTTGACCACGCAGACGCACCCCGTCGATCACGAACTCGTCCAGGCCGCGGCGCACGTCGCTCGCACGCGTTGCCGAGGCGACAACCACACCATGGCGGCCGCGGCCCGTGCCCGCGACGGGCGGATCATCACCGCCGTGAACGCCTACCACTTCACGGGAGGCCCCTGCGCCGAACTGGTCCTCATCGGCGCGGCGGCCGCCCAGGGCGCCTACGAACTGGAGACGATCGTCGCCGTGGGGGACCGCGACCGAGGGGTCGTTCCACCGTGCGGCCGGTGCCGGCAGGTTCTTCTCGACTACTTCCCCGATCTCGAGGTCATCGTCGGCGAAGGCACCCGCACCCGGACCGTGCGCATCACCGACCTGCTGCCCGAGAGCTACGTCTGGGCCGACCACCAGCTCGCCGCCGAATGACACCGACCCCTGACGACGCTGTCGACGAGAGCGTGGCATGGTCATCGGTCCGGTGGACAGCAGCCTCGTAAGGCCTGCCCCGGAGCCGGCGGCCCACCCGACACAAGGAGCGACAACCATGCGGTACCGCACACTCGGCAGCTCGGACCTGAACGTCTCGGAGATCTCGCTCGGGTCCTGGCTCACCTACTCCGGCGGCGTCGAGGCGGACGCGACCCGCGCCTGCACCGAGGCGGCCTTCGACGCGGGCA
>NZ_JAEKKT010000109.1 GCF_019510245.1 Streptomyces sp.
AGCACGTAGAGGACTTCCAGCACGACGTCCGTCGTGCCACGGTTCTGGCCCAGGTGCACGTGGTTCGCTCCCGACGGTTCCTCGAGGGAGCTGCCCTGGTCGTATACGCCGTCGGATGCGCACGTGGCATCGCAGTGACTCAGCGTTCCCTGCTTGACATAGGCGTACAGGGTGCCGCCGTGGTAGTGCCAGCCTGTTCCCTGGCCGGGCGGAATGGTGACCTGTCGCAGGATGTAGTCCCGGTTCCCGATGGTCCTATGGACAAGGACCTTGCCGGTTACGCCGGGACCTCCGGGAGTGGCTTGGGCGACCGCCGAGGTGAGTGAAAGCGTGGTGCACGCTGCACCGACAGCTGCTGCACGCAGCATCTTGCGCATGATGATGCCTTTCGGGACGTGAGGATGTGGTGACCGCCCAGCGGTGGGAGGGCACTTGGGAGTGTGCTGGTGAGGACATGCCCGAACCGAAAGGCGGCCGGGGCCCCGACGGAACCGTCTGCGTAAGAGCGGTTCCGCGCCGCTCGGTTTCAGAACTCGTGGGCTTCGCGACGGGCTACGACGAGGGACGCACCGATCAGGAGCGACGCGAGGACGCCAGTGCACAATACGGCGACGGTCGTGAAGGTGGTGGCGAGGACGGCGGGGCCGCGACCGGGGGAAGGACGTCGGCCTTGGCGGGCAACTGCGCGGCCCGGAAGCTCTGAGCGACACGTCGTTGGCCCATTGTCAGCAGGGCAGAGAGACGGCGTCCGGTGTCAGAAGAGCCTCCAGGGACACGATGTCCCCGGTACGCGCTGCTGATACGAAGGTGTTGAGAAGTTGCCGGTGCTCGGCCGCGTCCACCGTCTCCAGGTGGTCGTCCGACAGGTGCTTACGGGCCCGGCTGACGACTTTGCGCACGTTGACGACGGTGAACCCGAGTATCTCCGCGATATCGGCGTAGGCGTAGTCGAATGCCTCACGCAGCACGTAGGCGGCCCGCTCGGTCGGGTTCAGCTTGCCCAGCACGAGGAGCAGGGCCACTTCGAGGGCCTCAGCCCGCTGCGCGCCCACCTCCGGGTCGTTGCTCGTGTCGATGGGCTCGGGTAGCCATGGGCCGATGTAGGTCTCACGCCGCACGCGGGCGGACTGGGCCACGTTGATGGCCAGCCGGGTGGTTGCTTTGGACAGGAACGCGACGGGACTCACCACCGCAGACCGGTCTGTCTTCTGCCAGCGCAGCCACACCTCCTGGACCACATCCTCGGACTCCACCGCGCTTCCCAGCAAGCGGTACGCGATACCGAACAGACGTGGGCGGAGCTCCACGAAGACAGAAACGGCCTCGTCCATCGTGCTCGCGGTGGAGGGCTTGTCAAGATGCATGTTCCTCTGTCCCCGTTCCTCTCAGGACCGGTGCTGTCGATGGCACACTCGTTGGATCACCGTGTGACGGCACGGTCCCCGTGGCCGCCTGGACACGGTTGCTCTGGCTGCATGCGCACAGGGGAGGGGCCGGCCGACACAGAGTCCGGTGTCACCACAAGGCGGGCACCAGGTCGTTTGCGTCTTCTCTACGACCGGGCACACCTTCATTCCGTTACAGGTCTGCCATCGTTGGTTGTCCGCGGCGAGCACAAACGTCGAGGACTCGTAGAACATGCGGATGCCTCGCACTGTCATCTTCGACAGAGCGATCACACTATGTTGACGACGCTCTTAGTCCCGGTCTGTCGCGGACACGTTGTTCGACCCACCAGGCCCACCGGATACACCAGGCATCTGAGGTACGCCGGAAGAGGCATCCGGCTGGTTCCAGGTCCGCAGCTTGTCGGGGTTCAGGACGGCCCAGACCTGGACGACGTGGTGGTCGGCTATGTCGAAGCTGATCACGGCGGCGACGTGGCCGTCATAGCGCACGACGATCCCCGTCCGGCCGTTGACGGAGTGAAGGTCCAGTGCGGTACGAGGGCGGTGGGAGAGCAGAGTGAGCAGGCTGCGGGCGACCTTGAGGGCGCCGTGGACCGGCCGGACCAAAGCCCGAACCTTGCCGCCGCCGTCGAAGAAGGCCGTGGCGTCAGGGGCCAGCAAAGATGACAAAAGGGCCGAGTCCTCAGCGGCGCAGGCCTCACGGAACGCCCGGACCATCCGGTCGTGCTGCTGTGGCATGGTGGGACTCGAACGCCTGAGCCGCAGGGTGTGACGGGCTCGTTCGGTGAGTTCTGCAATTTCCCGTTCCGTCTGGCCCACGATCTCGGCGACCACCTGTGGCGGCATCCCGAAAGCATCATTGAGGACGAATGCTGCCCGCTCGGCCGGGGACAGGGAATCCAACGCGGTCAGCAGAACCTCGCTGACCTCGTCCGCCAAAGACGGACAAGTCTTCGCTGTCGTACAACCGGCTGCCGCCGCCGCACCCGGCCCTCGCCGCTCGGGCAGGTTCGGCCACGTCAGGCAGAGGGCGCCCGCCGTCTTCATCAGCCAGAAGAGCGGCTCCGTGATCCGCGCCCTCTCCGTATCGGACAGGCCGTACCACCGCCGATAGGTCTCGGCGACGACTTCGTCGGCATCAGGACCTTTGCCCAACATCCAGTAGGCGACGTCCAGCAGATGCTGCCGCTCGCCAAGCATCTCCGCGATCGGCACCGTGTCATCGGCCTGCTCCATACGGCATCTTCCCTCTCACACGGCCCTCCACCGCCAACACCGCGACGCCTCGGCCGACCTCCGGAGCGGCCTCGGTGGAACTAGCGCGCTGTCCACACCTGTTCAACGTTTCGTGACGCTGTTCTCGACAGTGCAGACCGGACGGGCATGGATCATGTGACACCGGGCGTAACGCGGAGGAGGAAGTGGGCCGCGCAGCGCTCTCGCACTTTCCGGGACTGAGTGACGACCCTGTATGTGACAGGGACCGGCCGGGCCCGCACCTCTCAAGCCCGCGTCGACGAGGGTCATATGTCACACATTCGATGAGCGTCCTGTCATAAGGGCGAAAGGCGGCAAGTGGGACTGTCGAGTCAACCGGCAGCCCCGTCCGGCAGTTGGCACCCGGCACGTACACATCGCCGGTCGGCCTCCTACCTAACTTCCGCGTGGCAGCAACGAAGCTGATCGCGCCGCCGTACACGGCGCCCCAGCCCCGCCTCAGCAGTGGGCTGTCGCGGGCCGCCGACCATCAGCGCCGCGCTCCTTCCGAAGAAGTCGGAGCGTCTGCGCAACCTCGAAAGGTATCTGCATATGTTCCGCTCATCCCTCGCCCGCCGGTCACGTACCTCGCTCACCGTTGTCGCCGGGGCCAGCATCGTCGCGGGCCTACTGGCCGTCGCAGTCGCCCCCGCCTCCGCCGACAAGGGCGTTCATGAACAGGGTCCCAAGCCCACGGTCGTCCTGGTCCACGGTGCTTTCGCCGACTCCACCAGCTGGAACGACGTCATCAAGAGGCTTCGCCGCGACGGATATCCGGTCATCGCGGTGGCCAACCCGCTGCGGTCTCTGAGGGGCGACTCCGCCTATCTCAAGGATGTCCTGGCGGGCATCAACGGTCCCATCGTGCTGGCCGGGCACTCCTACGGCGGCTCGGTCATCAGCAACGCGGCCACGGGCAACAAGAACGTCAAGGCGCTGGTCTATCTCGCCGCCTTCCTCCCCGAGAAGGGCGAGAGCGCGGCCGACCTGTCGGGCAAGTTCCCCGGCAGCACCCTCGGCGAAGCCCTCCGCCCAGTGCCGTTCACCGAGACGGACGGCTCCCAAGGCACCGACCTCTACATCCAGAATGACAAGTTCC
>NZ_JAEKKT010000110.1 GCF_019510245.1 Streptomyces sp.
GCGATGCCGAAGTCGGTGAGCACGACCCGGCCGGTGCCGGACTCGACGAGCACGTTGGCGGGCTTGATGTCCCGGTGCAGCACCCCGGCCGTGTGCGCCGCACGCAACGCGCTCAACAGGTCGGCCCCGATCCGGGCGGCCTCGGCTGCGTCGACCGGGCCGTGCGCGGAGATCCGGTCGGCGAGGGAGCCGCCGTCGATCAACTCCATGACGATGTACGGCCGTTCGTCCTGCTCGACGACGTCGTGGACCACGATGATGTGCGGGTGGGACAGCCGGGCCACCGCACCGGCCTCGCGCAGGGTCCGGTCGCGCTGGAGCCGGGCGTCCTCGGCGGAGAGCGTCTCGTCGAGGGGGATCTCCTTGACGGCCACCTGCCTCCCGAGCAGTTGGTCGGTCGCCCGCCACACCACGCCCATGCCGCCGCGCCCGATCCTCGCCTCCAGGCGATAACGGCCCGCGATCACACGGAAGGTGTCCCCCTCGGTCCCCATGCGCCCCATCATGCCGCAGCGGACGGATACCCTCCGGGGCGGTGACCGGCCAAGGGGGAATCATCCTCCCGGAGGTGGTCCAGCACCATGCCGAGCTCCAGTTCACTCACGTCCAAGGGTGCTCATTTTCAGCCATGACCGGTTTCCGAACGGATGCAAAGCGCGGCAAACTACCAGGACATACGCCTGATACTTGGCAAAACGGGTGGCTGGAATCATGCTGTCCTGTGAATCATGGGAGCCTTACTGTTCGCCCATGGGAAACACATGGAAGCGCCTTTCCGTCATGAGTGTCGCGGCGGTGGCCATATTCGCCACGACCACAGTGACCAATGCCAGCGCGGCGAGTGGCGGCGCCTCGTGCTCCACGACCGGCGCCACGGGGAGCATGACGTTCACCAATTGGTCAAGCAATTACGTGGACATCAGCGGTTGGGTCAAGGACACCGCTGCCGACAGTCACCATGTGGCCATTCAACTCATCTCAACCAATAGTCTTCCCAACGTAAACTATTGGCCCTGGCGTCACGAATACGATGGAAATGGTTCAACTCTCACCTTCACCACTCACGCGTCAACCACCGACGGTTCGCTCCGCGATCTCGGCGTGAACGTAGCGGTCTGGGAAGGGGACCACATAGTCGGCGGGCTCACTTGCGCGGATTGGGCCTGAGCCCCGCACAACAATCTGCCCCCCTTCACGGTCCTGTTCGGCGGAGCTCCTATACGGAGTTCCGCCGAAGGCGTGATGTCCTCACCGCTTCACTTCGCTCTCTTGCCAGCTCCGCAGGATCCAGTCGAACTGCTTGCGGGTGGTGGCCCAGTCGGCGGTCGGCGAAGACGCGTAGATGGCGTACTCGGTGCCGTCGCGTTCCATGAAGCCGACGTCGATGGCGCGGTAGGGAGCCGCAAAGTAATGCGGCGGGTCCTTGGCCAGCGCATTCCACGTGTACTCCCAGCGCGCGCCCGGCAGGTCGCGGAAGAGCGCCTTCTTGAGGCTCAGCGGCGTGTAGTTCTGGAGCCCTGAGATCTGCGACTCCAGGTTCCTCATGTGCGCGTACGAGGTAGCGAAGTCCGGGGCGGTGTCGACGGCGACGCGCACGAGGTGTTTTCCCTTGTCGGGCGAGTAGTCGACCTGCGTGAGGCCGTCCTGGTCGATGGAGATGGACCGCTTCCATCCCTTGGGCAGGTAGATGGTGAAGCCAGCCGGGTCGTTGTGGCGCTGCCAACCGGCGGGAATCCCGCGCTGGCCACCCGGCTCGGTCGGAGTGGCGCTCGGAGTCTGCGAGGCGGAGCCGGAGTCGGCGGGGCTGTCCGTACCGAACTGCTGCCACGCGACCGCGGCACCCCCGCCGATGATCGCGGGGAGGGCGACGACCAGGGCGAACGTGCGCAGGCGGTGCCGCTTCCGCCGCACGGGCGCGGCCGTGACCGGCGGATAGGGCGCGGCAGCGGCCGTCTGCACCGCCCGGGTGTCGGTACCGGTGCCGGCACCGTCGGTCGCGCTCTCCGTCTCGTACCGCACCGACCCCGTCGGCACATACGCCTGCGCAGCCGCCGATCGCCGTCCCTCCGCCGCCTCGGCAAGCATCTGCTCGGCATGCGCCGAGCTCGGCCGGTCGGCCGGATCCTTGCGCAGCAGCGCGGTGAGCACGGGCCCCAGCACACCGGCGTTGACCGGCGCGGCGGGCTCCTCCTCGACGACCGCCTGCATGGTGCCGATCGGCGAGGTGCGGCGGAACGGCGACCTTCCCTCGACCGCCGTGTACAGCGTCGCGCCGAGCGCCCACAGGTCGGATGCCGCGCCCGGGTCATGGCCGCGGACCCGCTCGGGGGCGAGGTAGTCGACCGAGCCGACGACCTCTCCGGTGCGGGTGATCGTCGTATCACCCTCGATCTGGGCGATGCCGAAATCGGTGAGGAGCACGCGGCCGTCATGCGAGATGAGGACGTTGCCGGGCTTCACATCGCGGTGCAGGACCCCGGCAGCGTGCGCCGCCCGCAGGGCGCGCAGCACCCACAGCCCGATCCGCGCGGCCTCGGCCGGCTCGATACGTCCGTCAGCCTTGACCGCGTCGGCCAGCGACCGGCCCTCGATCAGCTCCATGACGATCCACGGGCGAGCGTCATGGTCGAGTACGTCGTGCACGGTGACGACGGCGGAGTGGTTGATCCGGGCGGCCGCACGGGCCTCGGCACGGGTGCGGTGGAGCAGCCGCTCCTGGTCGCTCTCGGACACATAGAGCGCGGCCGTCAGCTCTTTGATGGCGACGGCTCGGTGCAGCACCTCGTCATGGGCACGCCACACCCGTCCCATGCCGCCACTGCCGATGGTGTCGGCGAGCCGGTAACGCCCCGCAAGGAGCAGGCCCTGCATCTGATTCACGTTTCCCCGCAATGCTCTTGACGCAGTCAGACTAAGGACCGGCCCGCGCCGAGGGGAACCAGGGGGGCGTCAAGGAGACCTCACTGTGACGGTTGTCGCTTCCGCGAAGGGCCAGTGAACCCGGGGGGCCCGCACGGCGTCCGTCAGCCGGTCACCTGATAGGTGGCCGACGCCTGCTCGTACAGCCGGGTCACCTCGTCCCGCTCCGCCTCCGGACCGCGTACCTGCACGATGTGGTACTTCCCGCCGATCAGGATCGCGACATTGCGTACGTACAGCTCGCGCCCGTCGTCGCCGGTCCAGGTGAACTGCCCCTCGGCCATGCTCCGCGTGCCCACCTGGATCGACTTCAGCCCGGTGGCGGTGGCCCAGCTGGAGTCGCGGTACGGCTGGAGCTCGGGCTCCTTCTCCCGCTGGTAGGCCATGGGATCGTCGCCGTTCGCGGCCGCGGTGTCCCGCCCGGGGACGATGATCAGCTCGAAGTTGCCCTGCGAGTAGACCACTTGACCGCGACCGTTCCTCGGGGTGCGGTCCCAGCCGCCCGCCACCGCGACCTTGAAGCCCTCGGGGTCGGTGCGCAGGGTGAAGCCGTCGGCGACCTCGGGCCCGGCGGTCTGCGTCTCGGCCGCCCCGCCGGACCGCGACGGCTCGGGGGTCGTCTGCTCGGGTCGCGGCTCACTGCTGGTCGACGGGGACTGCGCGGTACCGGCCTGACTGGTGGAACCTGTCTCCTGGGAAGCTCCCTTGTCGTCGGGGTCCGCCTTCGGCATGAAGTACATGGCGTACACGACCGCCGCGGCCAGCACCAGCAGGATGAGCAGCAGCAGATTGCGGCCAAGGCGGCGCGGCGAAGGAGCGGCCTCCTCG
>NZ_JAEKKT010000111.1 GCF_019510245.1 Streptomyces sp.
AGAAGTAGGGGGTTGTGCGCCGGACGGAGTACGGTGGCCGTACCGAGCGCACCTCGCACGCCGTCATCCGTTTCGGCGTCGCCCTCGGGGCACGGCAATGCCGGAGCGCATCGCGCCCGGTCGGAAATGAGCCGCCCCACATGAGCCTGATGACTCTCGGAGTACTCGCCTCCTCGCACAAGGAGAACGAGTTCCGCCTGCCCCTGCACCCCCGCCACCTCGAGCGGATCTCCCCGGACCTGCGGGAGAAGATCTACCTCGAACAGGGCTACGGCGAGCGCTTCGGCGTCCCCGACGACGCACTGCGCCCCCTCGTGGCCGGCCTGCGCTCCCGCGAGCAGCTCATCGCCGAGTGCGACGTCATGCTGCTGCCCAAGCCGACGCACGACGACATCGCCGAGCTGCGCGAGGGCCAGGTGCTGTGGGGCTGGCCGCACTGTGTGCAGGACAACAAGATGACCCAGATCGGCATCGACCGGCGGCTGACCCTGATCGCCTGGGAAGCCATGAACCACTGGACCTCCACGGGCGCCTTCAGCGTCCATGTGTTCCACAAGAACAACGAGCTGGCCGGCTACTGCTCCGTGCTGCACGCCCTCCAGCTCGGCGGGCTGACCGGCCACTACGGGCGCCGCCTGCGCGCGGTGGTCATAAGTTTCGGTGCCACGGCGCGTGGAGCGGTCACGGGACTGGGTGCCATGGGGGTCACCGACGTCACGGTGCTCACCCAGCGTGCCGCCGCGGCGGTGGCCTCGCCGATGCCCTCGGTCGTGATGGCCCACTTCGAGGAGCAGGAGGACGATCCGTCGCGCCTGCGGGCGGTCACCGCGGCCGGTGCCATGCCGCTGGCGGAGTACCTGGCGGAGTTCGACGTCATCGTCAACTGCGTCCTCCAGGACACCGACGCTCCGCTCACCTTCGTCACCGACGAGGAACTGACCCTGTTCCGGCCGGGCACTTTCTTCGTCGACGTCTCCTGCGACGAGGGTATGGGCTTCACGTGGGCCCGCCCGACGACCTTCGGCGCGCCCATGTTCACGGTGGGTCCGGGCTGCCACTACTACGTGGTGGATCACAGCCCGTCCCACCTGTGGAACTCCGCCACCTGGGAGATCAGCGAGGCGCTCCTTCCCTACCTTCGCAAGGTCATGAGCGGCCCTACGGCATGGGACACCGACGTCACGATCACCAAGGCCACCGAGATGCGCGACGGCGTCGTCCAGAACCCGAAGATCCTCTCCTTCCAGCACCGGGCGGCCGCCTACCCCCACCGCCACGAGACCCCGGTCCTGGCTGCACCTGCGGCGACGAGCTCGTCCACCCGGCTGACCTGACGCGGCACCGGGTCGACGGCCGACATCCAACTGCCCCCCGTACAGGTGCAGTTGGTCAAGGCTGTCACGGCGACCGGGACGTAGGAGCGGGCATGCCGTAGCGACGGGCTCAACGCGGGCGACAGGAGGAACGTACGGTTGGTCACCTGCTCGTTCCCGCGAGCTGCCGTCACTCTCGGCCTCCGGGCCCGCCCGCCGACGCGGCGGAATCGGGCCGGCCCGGAGGATAGGCGGGTGTCACACGGTCGCGCAGTCGGTGCCGTTGAGCGTGAAGGTGGAGGGCTTGGCGAAGGTTCCGCTGGCGGTGCCCTGGAACCCGAAGGTTGCCCGGCCGCCGACCGTCAGCTCGCTGTTGTGGCTCACGTTGCTCGCCGTGACCGCCCCTGACGACCCGGAGAGGTTTGCGTTCCAGGCGTTGGTGATCTGCTGCCCGGCGGGGAGGGTGAACGCGAGCTTCCAGCCGCTGACGGGGGAGGCGCCGGTGTTGGTGATCGTGACGTCCGCGGTGAAGCCGCCCTGCCAGGAGCTCGTCCCGTAGGCCACCGTGCAGGCCGTAGAGCCTCCCGGGGTGCCCGGGCCGCCGGAGGTGCCCTTGTTGACGGTGGAGGAGAACGAGGTCACGGCGAGACCGGCGCCGTTCTGCCAGGGCTCGAAGCCAGCCTGAACGCTCGTCAGGTACCAGTTGTTCTGGGCGATTCCCCGGGAGACGGCCTGTCGGGCGAAGTCCATGACGTCGAAGTTCCAGCTGGTGATCGCCGACGGTGCGACGAAGGACAGTACGTCGTTGGAGCCGTTGTTGCCCGACCAGACCTGCCAGTCGCGCCCGCCCACGTTGGCGTTGCCGACCGGGGAGCCGATGGGCTGGACTGATCCGACCTTGTTGAACCAGATCATGATCTCGGTTCGGTTCACGCCATCGGTGCGGGGCGTGGGGTCGAGCCAGATGTCGTACGCGGCGTCGTACACCGCGCCGTTGACGTAGTTGAAGGAGACGCTCGAGGGCGCGGTCGAGATGGCGCTGAGCTGAGCGGGAAGGTTGGTGCCGGGAGAGCAGTTGGTGTAGTGGCAGCCGTTGTAGAGGGACGGGTAGGACTTCGGGGCGCCGTTCGTCGGGACGGATCCGTCGGCCTGGGTGATCCTGAATCCCGAGTCGGTCGCGGTGATGCACTGAGTGGCGCTGGTGCCCCAGCGGTTGTTCTGGACCACGTATCGCCCCTGGATGGTCGTCGTACCGAAGGGCTGGCAGATCGTGGTGTCGGCCTGCGCGACGGGGGCGGTGGTCAGCAGCGCGGCGAGCGAGACGAGCGAGGTGAGCAGCGCGCCGAGCAGGCCACGCGCGCGGCGGGCATGGAGCCGTGAAGGACGCATGCGGATCCTCTTCGAGGTGGGGGAGAGGTGACGGGGAAGTGCTCCCATGACCTAGCGAATGGGAGCGCTCCCAATTCTGGGTTCGCCAGGACTGTAGGGAGGGTTCAGGTCCATGACAAGGCTGTCGGCAGGAACACGTTGAACCGATTCGGGAGCCTCAGGTCAGACGGGGCTGCGAGACACGGCACCCGACTCCGGGCCTCTCCCCGGCAGTTGTGCGGGCGCGTCAGGTCGAGTCGCGGACCACCAGCTCCGTTCGGAGGATGACATGTCGCCAGGCCACGGCGCCCTCCTCCATCTCCTCCAGGAGCAGCCGGATCATGGCCCGCCCGACCTCCTCGATCGGCTGACGCACCGTGGTCAGCCGTGGTTCGGTCCGCTGAGCCAGCGGAAAGTCGTCGAAGCCGATCACGGCGACGTCCTCGGGCACCCGGCGTCCGGCCGTGCGCAGGGCCTCCAGGGCCCCCGCGGCTGTGGTGTCCGACGCGGCGAGAACGCCGTCGATGTCCGGATGCCGTTCGAGGAGCTCCGCGATGGCGAGCCGTCCGCTCTCCGCCGTGAAGTCGCTTTCGGCGACGCGGGTCCGCTCGACCTTCAGACCCGCCAGCGTCAGGGCCTCTTCGTAGCCGCGCAGCCGGCACTGGGCGGCGTGCAGGTCGAGCGGACCGGTGATGGTGGCTATGACCCTGCGGCCCCGTTGCGCCAGGTGGGAGACGGCGCTGCGCGCCCCGCCGACGTTGTCCATGTCTACGTAGCTGACGTACTCGTCGCCGGAACGGCGCCCCAGCAGCACCGTCGGCAGCCGGGCCTCGGCGAGCATGTCCGGCAGCGGATCGCCGGCGTGCACGGACATCAGCAGGACACCGTCGACCCGGCCGCCGCGCGCGTACTCGAGGAAACGCTGCCGTTCGACGTCCGAGCGGACCAGGGTCAGCATCAACTGCATTCCGGTGTCGGTCAGGGCGTCACCGAGCGAGGTGACGATCTCGGAGAAGAAGGGCTCCGCGAACTGCCGCCAGTCCGGCTCCGTCATGACCAGGGC
>NZ_JAEKKT010000112.1 GCF_019510245.1 Streptomyces sp.
CGTACGGCGACGTCGACGCCTTGGGCGCGCAGAGCGCCGACGAGGGAGACGGCGCGGATGGAATCGCCGCCCAGGTCGAAGAACGAGTCCAGCACACCGACCCGCTCCACCCCGAGCACCTCGCGCCAGGCTGCGGCGATGCGGTCCTCCAGCGGGGTGCGCGGCGCCACGAACACCGCCCGTGCGAAGGCGTCCTCGTCCGGCACCGGCAACGCCCGCTTGTCCAGCTTGCCGTTCGCCGTGAGCGGCAGCACGTCCAGCACCACCACCGCCGACGGAACCATGTACTCCGGCAACACCCGACCCAACCCGGCCCGCAGCACCGCCACATCCACCACGGCACCCGCATCCGGCACCACATACCCGACCAGGCCCCGGTCCCCGGAAACGGTCTCGCGGGCAAGCACAACCGCCTCACGCACCCCGTCCTGACCGGCCAGCGCGACCTCGATCTCACCCAGCTCGATCCGGAACCCCCGGATCTTCACCTGGTCATCGATCCGGCCCAAAAACTCCAGACTCCCATCCGCACGCCGCACCGCCAGATCCCCACTGCGATACAGCCGGGCACCAGGCCCACCGAACGGATCCGGCACAAACCGCTCCGCCGTCAGCTCCGGCCGGTTCAGATACCCCCGCGCCACACCAGGACCGGCCACATACATCTCACCCGGCACACCCACCGGAACCAACCGGCCCGACCGGTTCAGCAAGTAGACGCGTAGATCACTGAGCGGCCGCCCCACCGGGTTGACCCCGCCGGGCTCCAGGTCAGCTTCCGCCACCCGATAGAACGTCGTATGGACGGTCGTCTCGGTGATGCCGTACATGTTCACCAGAGCCGGCCGGTCCAGACCCAACCGCGCCACCCACGGCGCCAGTTCAGGCATCTCCAGCTTCTCCCCCGCGAACACCACCGCCCGCAAGGACAACCGGTCGATCCGCTCGTCCCCCGAACCCGCAGCCGCCACCAACGACCGGAACGCCGACGGTGTCTGGCTCAACACCGTCACACCACGCTCCACCAACAGATCCAGGAACTCCTCCGGCGACCGCGTCACCTCACGCCCGACCACGACCACGGACCCACCGAACAGCAACGCCCCCCACAACTCGAACACCGAGACGTCGAACGCGAACGAATGAAACAGCGAAAAGACGTCCGACTGGCCGAAGACGAAATGCTCATGCGCCGTCTCCAGCAACCGCACCACATTCGCGTGCGGAACCACCACACCCTTCGGCCGCCCCGTCGACCCCGACGTATAAATCACATACGCCGCGTTCGACCCCGACGACACCGGCAGCGGATTCTCAGCCGCCGCCTGCGCCAGGACCCCCGCGTCCACGCCATCCAGCACGATCACCCGGCCCTCGAACCCCTCACCCACCCCCCCGACAAGCTCAGCGCAGGTCACCAGCACCGACGCACCCGCATCCGCCAGCACAAACCGCAACCGCTCCACCGGATTCACCGGATCCAACGGCACATAACCAGCACCCGACTTGAGAACACCCACCAGCGCCGACACCAGGTCCGGCCCCCGCTCCAGGCACACCCCCACCAGCGACTCCGCACCCACACCCGCATCCCGCAGCACATGCGCCAGCCGATTCGCCCGCTCATTCACCTCGGCATACGACAACTCCACCCCACCGGCGACCACCGCCACCGCATCCGGCGACACCCGCACCCGCTCCTCGAACAACTCATGCAGAGACCGTGGCCTGGTCAAGAAGGCGTACGAAGTGGGTGGCCATGCGCCGCGCGGTGGCCTCGTCGAAGAGGGAGGTGGCGTAGGTGAGCCTGGTCTCGTACGAGCCGTCGGAGTTCTCGCCGACGCGCAGTTCGAGGTCGCACTTGGCGACGGTGCCGAGCGCCTCGTAGGGCGTGACGTCCATCCCGGGCAGGGTGAGGCCTTCGCCGCCGGCCTCGTGGAGGGTGAAGGCGACCTGGTACAGGGAGGTGCGGGACAGGTCGCGCTCCGGCTGCAGTTCGTCCACGAGCTGGGCGAAGGGCACCGTCTGGTGGTCGTAGGCGTCGATCAGGGACCGTCTGCCATTGTCGACGAGTTCGCCGAAGGTGGTGGAGTCGTCCCAGGTGGCGCGCATGACCAGGGTGTTGATGCAATAGCCGAAGACGTTCTGGAGTTCGGGCCGGGTGCGGCCGCTGGCGACGGTGCCCACGGCGACGTCGTTGTCATCGACGTAGTAGGAGACGAGTGCCTGGAGAGCCGTGAGGAACACCACGAAGGGGGTGGTGTCATGCTGGACGGCCAGGTCACGGACGCGCTGTGCGACCTCGCTCGGCAAGGGGAACGCGACCTCGGCGCCCGCGTGTTCTCGCACAGCGGGCCGCGGCCGGTCGGCGGGCAGCTCGATGGGCCGCAGACCCGCGAGCTGGTCCCGCCAGTAGCTCAGCTGCCCTTCCAGGACTGTGCCCGACAGCACCTGGCGCTGCCATTGCGCGTAGTCGGCGTACTGCACGTCGAGCGGGGGCAGCGTGGCGTCGGAGCCTTCGGCGAAGGCGGCGTAGAGGGTGCTCAGTTCGGAGGCGAACAGGCGGGTGGACCAGGCGTCGCACGCGATGTGGTGGAAGACGACGGTCGGTACATGGTCGTCGGAGGCGAGGCGGAGGAGCCGGGCGCGTACCGGCCAGTCGTGCTCCAGGTCGAAGGGTTCGTCCAGGTGCTGTGCGACGAGGGCGTCGGTGCGCTGATCCCGCTCGTCGGCGAGCAGACTCGTGAGGTCCTGCGGTACCAGAGGCACGTCCACCGGCTCGTCGACGACCTGTACGGGCCGGCCGTCGAGCACGGCATAGCGGGTGCGCAGGATCTCGTGGCGGGCGAGGATGGCCGACCAGGCCCGCTGGAGGGCTTCGGCGTCCAGTCGGCCGCGCAGCCGGAAGGCGAGGGGCACCAGGTATTCGGTGCTGTCCGGGTCGAGGCGGTTGAGGAACCACATTTGCTGTTGGCCGTGGGAAAGCACCAGAGGCTGATCGCGCTCGGCGCGCCCGATCGCCGATCGCCGGTTGCCGCCGCGTCCGCTGAGCCGCCTGCGGAGAACCTCGTCACGGACGACGTCTGCGTTGTGCTGCGTGAAGTCCTCGGTACCCATGTGTTCTACTCCCCGAACCGCAGTGTTTGAGCGATGAGTTCGTCGTCCGTCAGTGCCTCGACCTCGGCCCGGATCAATTCCTCGATGGCTGTGGCGAGTTCGGCGACGGTCGGACCCTCGAAGACGGCCCTCATCGGCAGCTCGATCTCGAATGCGTCCTGAAGGCTCGCGACCAGGCGGATCGCGAGGATGGAATTGCCGCCCGTGTGGAAGAAGTTGCCGTACACGCCCACGTCCCGGCCCAGGAGGTCGGTCCAGATCTCGGCGACGCGCTCCTCCACGACAGTGCGCGGTGCCACGACGTCCGGCTCGGTCCGGGGCTCAAGTGCGCTGAGAGCGGCCCGGTCCACCTTGCCGTTGGCGTTGAGCGGGAGTGCCGGCAGTGCCATGAAGGCCGACGGCACCATGTAGGGAGGCAGGTGTTCCGTGCAGTGGGTGACGAGCTCGTCGTGGCTGGGGGGCGTGTCGCCCGCGGCCACGTAGTGGGCGACGAGGCTGCGGTCCCCCGGCCGGGTCTCCCGGACGGTGACGACCGCCTCGCGCACCCGCGGATGGTCGGCGAGAACCACCTGGATCTCCGTGGTCTCGATGCGGTGACCGCGGATCTTGACCTGGTGGTCGATCCGTCCGAGGAAGTCGACCTCGCCGCCGGGCAGCAGCCGGACCAGGTCACCGGTACGGTACATCCGGTCGCCGGGCGCGCCGTAGGGGTCCGGGAGGAAGGCGGCGCCGGTCTGCGCGGGCCGGCCGGCGTAGCCGCGCGCCACGCCCACGCCGCCGACGTACAGCTCTCCCGTCACGCCCACGGGCACCGGCTGGAGCCGGTTGTCGAGCACCCGCATCGTCATGTTCGGCAGGGGGCGTCCGATGGGCACGATCTCCCGGTTGCCGTCGTCCGGTGCCGGGAAGACGCAGGTGCCGATGGACGCCTCGGTCGGGCCGTACTCGTTGATCACCGGTGCGGCCCAGCCGTCGACGAGCCGGCCGGGCAGGGCTTCACCGGCCACCACGTACACACGCGCCAGGGCGCGTACCTGCTCGGGGGTCAGCTGGTCGGAGAGGATCTCCAGGTGTGCCGGGGTCATCTTGACGAAGGCGAACGGCCCGGCCTCCACCAGGAGTTGTCCCAGGGTGCCGAGGTCGAGGTCCTGCGGAAGCAGGGTGACGGTCCGGCCGGCCATGAGGGGGGCCCACAGGTTGGGTACGACCAGGTCGAAGGCGACGGACGAGAAGACCGGCGCGCCTTCGTCGGCCCTGCCGACGAGTTCCGCCACGGCCCAGTCGAGGTGGTTGGCCAGTCCGGCGTGGGTGATCTGCACGCCTTTGGGGCGGCCGGTGGAGCCGGAGGTGTAGATGACGTAGGCGAGGCGGTCCAGGTCGGGGGTGCGGTCGGGCGCGGTGGTCACGGTGGGCTCGGTGGCCGCGTCGGTGAGCAGCAGGCGCGTGCCGGGCGGCCGCCCGATCCGGTCGCGGCTGGCTGAGTCGACCACCAGGACGCGGGCGCCGGCGTCGGACAGCACGGTCTTGACGCGTCCCGCGGGGTGCGAGGGGTCGAGCGGCAGATAGGCGCCGCCTGCCTTCCAGACGGCGAGGAGTGCCGCGAGCAGGTCCGGGCCGCGGTCGAGGAGCACACCTACGGCGTCCTCGGGGCCCACTCCGAGGGCCCGCAGCCTGTGCGCGAGGGCGTTCGCCCGCTCGTCGAGTCCGCGGTACGTGAGGTCGGCTCCGCCGCTGGTCACGGCGATCGCGTCCGGTGTCTCGGCGGCCCACCGTTCGAACGTCTCGTAGGGGGGCTCCGTCGGCAGCGGGCCCGGGTTGCGGCTCCATTCGGAGAGTCGGTCGAGTTCGGCCGAGGAGAGGAGGTGCAGTTCCCCCAGGGGCAGACCGGGGTCGGCGGTGACGGCTTCCACGACGCGGACGAAGTGGCGGGCGAGGCGTTCGACGGTCGTTCGGTCGAACAGCGCGGTGGCGTACTCCAGTCCTCCGATCATGCGTCCGTCGGCTGCCCGCCGCATGAAGAGGCTGAGGTCGGTCTTGGCCACGCTCCAGGCGTCTTCCAGGGCGTGGAAGTCGTCGAGTGCTGCCGATCCGGTGAGTTCCTCGTC
>NZ_JAEKKT010000113.1 GCF_019510245.1 Streptomyces sp.
CAGGAGAGCGTGGACGCGGCCGAGCACCGGCAACTTCTCAACACCTTCGTATCGGCAGCGCGTACCGGGGACATCGCGTCCCTGGAGGCTCTTCTGACACCGGACGCCGTCTCTCTGCCCTGCTGACATTGGCCAACGAGGCGTGGCTATCACCGCGTCCTTATCGCCTTGCGTGTAGCTACTGCACCGGCGGGCCGCGCAGCAGCCCGCCAAGGCCGACGTCCTTCCCCCGGTCACGGCTCTCGCCGTCCTCGCCACCACCTTCACGACCGTCGCAACCTTGCGGCGCGGAACCGCTTTTACCCAGACGGTTCCGTCGCGACCCCGGCCGCCTTTCGGTTCGGGCATGCCCCAACCAACACGCTCCCGAGTGCCCTCCCACCTCTGGGCGGTCGCCACATCCTCACGTCCCGAAAGGCATCATCATGCGCAAGATATTGCGTGCAGCAGCTGTCGGTGCAGCGTGCACCACGCTTTCACTCACCTCGGCGGTCGCCCAAGCGACTCCCGGAGGTCCCGGCGTCACCGGCAAGGTCCTTGACCAGAGGACCATCGGGAACCGGGACTACATCCTCCGACAGGTCACCATTCCGCCCGGCCAGGGAACAGGCTGGCACTACCACGACGGCACCCTGTACGCCTATGTCAAGCAGGGAACGCTGAGTCACTTCGATGCCACGTGCGCATCCGACGGCGTATACGACCAGGGCAGCTCCCTCGAGGAACCGTCGGGAGCGAACCACGTGCACCTGGGCCAGAACCGTGGCACGACGGACGTCGTGCTGGAAGTCCTCTACGTGCTGCCGCACGGCGCCCCGTTCGCCGAGGACGCCCCCAACCCCGGCTGCACGTTCCAGTAGCCCAGCACGCCGCATTACGGCCGCGTCCTTCGTACGGACGCGGCCGATCGTCGACAGCTGTCACAGCTCCTCCCGCTACCCGGTCAATCGAGTGTCAGCAGCTTGGGATGGCATCCATCCAGGCCCCGCAGCGAGGAGGAAGCAGCATGGCAGGGACGCAAATCAGTCGAGGCACTCGAGCGATCACTGAAGGACCGCCGACGGATTTCCGGCACGAACCGAGGGAGGGCGGCAAGATGCTCCGAGGCACCGACCGACATGCCGATCCCGTCGCCGCGACTGCGTCGCTGGCGGCAGAGGCCGCCCTGCTCGAGGGGCGGCTGCGCCATCTCCGAGAGGCCATCCACACGGTGGACGCACGCATCGAGTCGATCTCCGAGACCCTCCGGAAGCTGCGCCACACGGCGTCCGGGCCCGATGACGGCGAGTCCCGCTCGGGCGACTCAGAAGACGCCGGCCCCGGCCACGCGGCGACGCACCACCACTGACGGACCGAGCAACCGCACGGAGCCTGTCGTCCCGGGTCGTCGGGGCCCGGCATGCGACCTGACGGATCCGCCCGCTTTCGTCCCGGACCGACGCCAATGACTCCGTACAGCGGGCTCTCATGTGCGATGTCGGCCACGGAGTCCCTTCGGTGGTTCGTACGACCACCGAGGGGACTCGGACGTTGCCGAGCCGTGCTGGATCGCCGAGCACCTGAGCAAGCGCGGGCCGAGACCGCGCCGGCTCGGTCTCGGACAGGCCGGCACCAGAACAGGAGCCGGGGCTGTGGGCGAACCCCAGAAGCCGCTCCCCCAAGGGGATCGCGGTGGCATCGCGCGAGAACGCGCGTCGCGTGAGCGGCTGACTTCAGTTCGTTGCCTCCTGAAGCACCCATCCGTTGCCGTCCGGGTCGCTGAACGCCGCATACGAGCAATAACTGCGGCGTTGCGGATCAGGTCCGCTGACTCGCCTCTCATCCGTGCAGCGGTGGAATATCTCGCTCGTGTCGTGGAAGATCCCGCCCATCTCTATACCCCTGCCGAGAAGCTCTTCGTGGGCCTTCACGATGTCGGAAACGATGAGGTGGAGCCCCTGCGCCGAACCGGGAGTGGCAGTGGTGACCCCGACACCGAAGAGAATCGAGCACGGCGAGCCGGGGGGAGTCATGTGCACCACCCGGTAGGTGTCATCGGTGACGTGATCAGCATCCAGGCGGAACCCCACTGCCTCGTAGAACGCTCTGGCCCGGTCCACGTCGGAGACAGGCAGAACCACAACTTCCAGCTTGAAATCCAATGTCGTCATCGCTTTCACGGACGGAGGCCTTGGCACCATCTGGTACCACGGTCAGAAGCAGTGTCGTCATCTCGGATGACGTACGAGGGTGGGACGGCTCATTCCGATCACGAGACAGCCGACCCTGTCGGGGATCGGGATGACGGGTGCCTGCTCTCCGAAGGAATCACGCGGGAAGCCCCAGCAGTCGGCGGCTCGGGAATTCCCTCCAGGAAGTCCGCAGCCGGCGCGAAGAACATGGAACCTGTCACCGGGACGGAGAAGTCCAATATGCGGTCGTGCGGCGCCGACGCTGTGCCCAGGAACATCTGCTCCAGCATCTTCTCCGTCACCTCGGGGGTGCGGGCGTAGCCGATGAAATACGTGCCGAACTCCGCACGCCCCACGGCGCCGAAGGGCATGTTGTCACGTAGGATCTCGAGTTCTTTGCCGTCCGCGTCGGTGAGGCTGGTGAGGGCGACGTGTGAATCCGCGGGTTTGACGTTGTCGGCGAGCTCTACGTCGGACAGCTTTCGGCGGCCAATTGCTCTCTCCTGCGCCTCTACGGACAGTTCCTCCCATGCGTCGAGGTCGTGCAGGTACTTCTGCACGACGACGTAACTCCCGCCCGAGAAGGACGGATCCTCGTCGCCGACGACTACCGCGGCGTGCGCCGCGGGACCAGTCGGATTCTCTGTTCCGTCGACGAAGCCGAGCAGGTCGCGTTCGTCGAAGTACTTGAAGCCGTGCACCTCGTCCTGGACTGTCACTGCTTGGCGCAGTCGGCTCATGATCTCCGTGGCAAGCGCGAAGCACAGATCCAGTCGGGAGGCGCGGATGTGGAAAAGCAGGTCGCCCGGAGTGGCGACGGCTCGGTGCACGGGACCGTTCACTTCCCGGAAGGGGTGAAGCCGGGCGGGACGCGTCCCGGAGAACAGGCGGTCCCAGGCGTGCGAACCGATGCCGGTGACGCAGCTCAATCTGCCGTCGGGCTCGGCGCGGAATCCCACGGCCCGTTCCAGCGAGCCGATGTCGGACAGCAGCTCACGGACGATGGTCTCGCCGCCGCTGTCGATCGTCGCGACGAGAAAGATCGCCGCGCTGGTCAGCGGGGACAGAACCATCTGAGGCACCGGTTCCGCGACGTCTCCGGTCATGAGCGTTTCCCTTCCGGCCGGCAGCGGCAGATGTGTCATCTGATCACTTCGGTATCCGCGTGAAAGTGTGCTGGATGACAGAACTGGCCTTGCGCGTGGCCTCAACGCCAGTAGTCGTCCAGGCGATCAGTTCGAGACAACTCGCTTTTCTCCTGGTGTGTCAACGGATGCGCGGTAGCAGCATGCTTGATCGCGTGAAAGGCATCCTTGTCCAGGACACCTTTGGACTGCAGTTCTTCCAGTAGCAGAGTCAGCGCGTTGGTATTCGCGCACGCCTTCTCCATGGTCCGGTCGAGTTGCGGTTGGTTCGCCAGCCAAAGAGGATCGGGCGCCGCTCGTGACTTGTCCTCATCGGCGATCAGCACCAGGCTGTGACGACGGGATCCTTCCCCGGCCCGCTGCCACACGCGGCGCCCGAAGCGCATGCGCAGGGGTTCGTCACTGATGCCTCGGCGGATGACGTC
>NZ_JAEKKT010000095.1 GCF_019510245.1 Streptomyces sp.
CGTGCAATCAACCGCTTGAAACAGTCCCGGGCCGTCGCCACCCGCTACGACAAGCGCGGCTACGTCTACCTCGGCACTACGACAGCGGCAGCCCTCACCATCTGGCTACGAACTTGATCGGCCGGACAAGTCCTAGGCGGTGATCCCGCCACCGACCGGCCCCGCCCTACATTCTTCGGAAGGTGCGGCTCCAGCCGAGCCCACTCCGCGTCCGTAAGATCACCCCGCCCCACACGGGAGCGAACGATCCACCGCCACGCCAGTCACCGACCCGTCGGACAGCACACCTAGTGCGACGCGCGGCCCGTGGTCCGGATGAGCCCGGCGCTTGATCCGGCCGAGTCGGTGCACCGTACGGCGACTATCACACTCAGATCTCTGGCAAGCGGCAGGTCCACGGTCCGCAGAGCGGGATGGTTCAGCCAGTGCAGCCTGGCGCCGTCGGGATGACCTGCGTGGGCAGGAGGCCAGGCGCGGGAAGGCGTGAAATCGTCCACGACCAGCACCCCGCCCGGGACGAGCAGCCGCTCGGGATCGGCCGCGCTGCCGCCCTTGGCCTGGCCTCCGCCGTCGAGCACGAGGAGGTCGTACGGTCCGTGCGCATAGATCTGGGTCCAGTCCGCGCACGCCACCCGTACCTGAGGCACATCGGAAAAGACGTCGGCAGCGGCCTTCGCCCACGCCGGGTCTCGTTCCACACTGAACAGCTCCACCTCCGGCGCCGCCCCACTGGCCAGCCAGGCAAGGCCGACGCCGCATCCGGTGCCGGTCTCGGCGATCCGTTGTCGGGCGCCACCGGCAAGTACCTGGAGCAGCCTGCCCTGCTCAGGGCGGCAGGAATAGTCGAATCCGTAGCGTTGGGCGGAGACGAGGGCACGCTCGACGAGCTGGGGCAGCGGCCCGGCGTGCAGGCGGTAGGCGGCAGTGCCGTTCATCGACATGACCGCAAGTATGGAATAGCGCCGGTCTCCGCTTCGCACCGCCATCGTGCGCTTCCGGTATGGACTCGAAGCGCCGGGCGTCCTCGCGTCGATGTCCGGGGCGAACCAAGCGTGCGCCACCGAGCGGCAGTTGGAGCATGACCATGCTGTGTCAGAGCCACTGAGTCCGGCACCGCCTGTGGTCAAACGGGAGTGAACCGGCTTGCACGTCGAGACAATCCGGCTTTCGCTCGTACTGTTCGGCGCTGCGTCCGCCCATCCGGGCGGACGCACGCAGCACGTACTACCGGTGGTTCACCGATGCCGCGGCCCGTCAGGTGTTCGCAGAGGACATCCGCGAGCGGGAGAGCCGCTCCAGGGGCGCCGAGTTGCGTGCGACACTCGCGCGCCGGCCGGATGAGCCGGTCCGCGATCTTGTCGAGAAACTGCGCTCCGAGAGTGCGGAATTCGCGACGCAGTGGGACGCGCACGAGGTGGAGAAGCGGACCAGCGACCGCAAACGGATCCTCGGCCCGACGGGCATGCTCAAGCTGTACGCCCGGTTCCTCAGCGCCGGAGCCCCGGAGCAGGTGCTCGTGGTGTTCACCCCGGTAGCCGGCACGGACGCCGCCGAGCGGCTTGCGCACATCGGCTAGTGCCGGCTTCCTTTCTGGTTGGTATACGTCCTGATCGCTCTCAGTATTGTGGCCGGAGGGGTGTTCGGCGGCCTCCTGCTCGGAGGGCTCGGTGTCCTCTCAATGCCGTGGGTCGGTCTCGGGCTCATGACCGACGGGATCTCGACTGTCGCGGGCAGACAGCACGCCTTCCCACACTGGCCACAGCGCGCCTGAATCTGTCGAGGGGCCCCGCTCGCTAAAGCGGGGCCCCTCGGTTCGTCGCGTGCAAAAGCGCGTTCCTGGCCGAGAGCGTTGATACCGAAGCCGGCCTGCGCGAGCCGAGGTGCGTGCCGGACAGGGGTCCGTCGCCGAGGGCGATCAGTACGTGCCGTTGATGATCCGGTCGGCCGCCCTCGCGAACCCTCCGGGGCAGTGCGTCCGCCCGGACGAACGCGCTGGGGTCTTGGCACAAGGGCCGGTCGCGGAACACGGCGACCGGTTCGTCCGGGTGTCGGGCCATCGCGGAGAGCTGGGGCTTCGGCAGCTGGGTGACGTCCGGGGACTCAGTAGGTGAGGTTGTCGGGGATCTTGGACGAGTCTGGGCACGACAGGTGTCGTACAAGGGCTCCTGTGCTGCTGAGTCGAGACTTCGCACACCTCCCCCAACAGCACAGCAGTCGCTGTCCGTTGCGCCCCGGGCTCACGCCAGTTCGGTCCGCCGATCGGTGGCCGCTCCGAAAAGGCGCCATCAACCGTTTGATCAGACAGGAAGTTCGGCGACGCTGAGGGCGAAGTCCAAGTTCCCCACCCCGTGGTTGGCGAGGCCCACCGTGACCACGCCCGCTCCTTCCAGCCAGTGCGCCATTTTCAGGCCGCCGACGTCCAGCGGGCGCATCCCGAGGCTCTCGATGAACGCCTCCACGCTTGCCTTGGCCTGCGCATTGTCGCCGGCGATGAAGACGTCGGGCCGACCCTTCTCCAGGACCTGGCGGAAGACGGTGTTGAACGCCTTCACCACACTGGCGCCGGCCGGGGCCGCCTTGGCGACTTCCTGCGCGATCGAGGTCTCCTCGCGGTGGGCCAGCCCGTCGAACGTGGAGTTGAAGGGGTTGCTGATGTCGACGACGACCTTGCCAGCGAGTGCGTCTCCGTACTGGGCGACTGCCGGGACGACACCGTCGTAGAGCAGGGCCACGATGACGATGTCCCCGGCCGGGGCGGTGCCCCATTCTCCCGTCGTGGCGCCGTCGCCGAGAGCCTTGGCCAGGTCGGCGGCCTTGGACTGATCGCGGCCCATGACCTCGACGGTGTTGCCACCCGCTATTGCCCGCGCGCCGATGGTGCGGGCCATGTTCCCGGTGCCGATGATGCTGATGTTGCCCATGAGATGTCCTGCCCTTGTCGTGTGTTGTCCGGTTCAGAGGGCGGTGGTGCCGCCGTCGGCGACGAGTTCCATGCCGTTGACGTAGCTGGAGTCGTCGGAGGCGAGGAAGAGGGCGGCGGTGGCGATTTCGTCGGGGCGGCCCATCTGGCCGCGGGGGATGAGGGACTCGAACTGGCGCTTGGTGGCCTCGTCGAAGAGTTCTTCCTGCTTGGCGGTGGCGACCTGGCCGGGGGTCAGGACGTTGACGCGGATGCGGCGGTCCTTGAGCTCGTTGAGCCAGATGCGGGCCCAGGCCTGCTGGACGGCCTTGCTGCCGGCGTAGACGCTCCAGCCGGGGAAGGCGCCGAGGGAGGCGTTGGAGCCGGTCATGAGGATGGAGCCGCCGTCGTTGAAGAGCGGAAGTGCCTTCTGGACGGTGAACAGGGTGCCGCGGGCGTTGAGACCGAACCAGGTGTCGAACTGGGCCTCGGTGATCTCGCCGAGCAACGCGGGCTCGCCGCCGCCGGCGCTGGCCCACAGCACGTCGATGCTGCCCTTCTCCCGCTTGACGGTGTCGTAGAGGCGGTCCAGGTCGTCCAGGTCGGCGGCGTCGCCCTGCACGCCGGTGACGTTGCCGCCGATCTGCTTCACGGCCTCGTCCAGGGCGTCCTGGCGGCGGCCGGTGATGAAGACGTGCGCTCCCTCGTCGACGAACAGCTTCGCGCCGGCCAGCGCCATGCCGCTGGTGCCGCCGGTGATGACTGCAACCTTGCCGTCGAGCTTTCCCACAGTTACTCCCTGGGGTCGGTGGTGCCATGCGTACCTTGGGAGACGGCTTTATGTACACCGCCCTGTGTGCTTACGCTACGGGGCGGAAGGCCGGAGCGCAAACTAAGTACACCGGTCGTTACCCAGCCGGGGTAGCATGGACCCATGACGGAGTTGGAGAAGGGCCCCACGGGCCGCCGCCGCGGCCGGGGCGCCCGCGAGCGCATCCTCAGCGCGGCCCAGCGGCTGTTCCGCGAGCAGGGCATCAACCGCACCGGCATGGATCAGCTCTGTGCGGCGGCCGAGGTGTCCAAGCGCACGGCCTACCAGCACTTCACGGGCAAGGACGAACTCGTCGCCGAGTACCTGCGCCGGTTCGACCCCACCGTTCTGTCCGGCGTGCTCGACCGCACCGACCTCACGCCCCGCGAACGGCTTCTCGCCGCCTTCGACATCCCCCCCGCCACTCCTCTGTGCCCCTACATCGGCGCCGCCGTCGAACTCCACGACCCCCAGCACCCCGCATCCCAGTACGCACGCGACTACAAGAAAGCCGTCGCCGCGCGGCTCGCCGACACCGCCCGGGAAGCCGGCGCCGCCGACCCCGAACAACTCGGCGAACAGCTCGCGCTCCTCCTCGACGGCGCCGCGGCCCGCACCCGGGTCGTCAACGCCGACGCCTTCCCCACCGCCGCCGCCATCGCCGCCGTCCTCATCGACAGCGCCATCCCCGCCACGGCCGGCGACGACCGGCGGCGGTAGGAAGCGTCAAACTGACTCGGCACTCCGCGGCCGGGCCGGATGCGCTGCCGGTCGCGCGACTGCACCCGCTGGTACGCGGCATCAGCCGCCGGGCACCTGGCCCGGACCTGCTGGCTTTGCGGCACTGGCCGCTCGCCCGCTGAAGGCGGCAGCGGAAGCCGCCGGGGAGACCGGCGCCCCCGAGAACGCGCCGCGGTGGTCGGCCTGGTCCATGAGGTCGGGATCGACCTGCACACCGTTCGGGGCAACGATCCATTGCCACGCGCCTGGGTGGTGTCGGCACAACTGCCCGGCCAAACCGGACTGCAGAACAGCACGCGCCTCTCGGGATCGGTGAGGACCATGAACTGCACGGCGTTCTGCTTGGTCTTTCCGGAGACGAACTTGTCCCTGAGCGTCGCCCCTACCGCCCACACCTACGGCGCACTGGAGAACACCGCCTCGGGCGCCTGCCTGGACGTCCCCGGGGCCACGCACATCGCGGGAACCCAGCTCGACATCTGGACCTGCGGGTGGGGCACCAACCAGGAGTGGACCAAGGGCGCGGCGGCTCGCTGCAGGTCTACGCCCCTACCGCCCTGTGCCTGGACGTCAGAACGGCGCCACCACCTCCGGCTCGGCCGTGATCATCAACACCTGCTCCGGCAGCGCCGGCCAGCAGTGGGCTTTCCACTCCGACGGCACCCCCTCGCGATCTGCGGGCTTCGGACTGAACAGCACCGCCTGGGCCTCTGGGCCGGGCCGGCCGTATTCACTCTCGCCGGTCGAGGACATCATCGACGTCAAGGTCAGCACCCGCTCCGTGGAGGAGAGGGCCATGGTCTGAGCGATCATTCCGCCCATCGAGGCACCGACCACGTGGGCGCGTGAAACGCCCAGTGCGGTGAGCAGGCCAAGGCCGTCGTCGGCCATGTCCAGAAGCCGGTAAGGAACCATCCCGCGGGCGGCAGGAATGTCACCCGAGCTCACGGTGGCGATGAGCTTCCCCATGTCTACGGGGTGACTGTCGAACTTGGTGGACAGACCGCAGTCACGGTGTCATACCGGATCACGTAACGGCCGCGATCTGCCAGCGCCCGACAGAAGTCCTCGTGCCAGGCGAGCATCTGCGCCCCGAAACCCATCACGAGCAGGGACAGGAGGGTCCCCGGGGTCGCCGAAGCTCTCGTACGCGATGGAGACCCCGGGAGACACATCAACGATCGGCATGCGTGGGAGCCTGCCACGGCCAACTCCGAAGCGCACCCAGAATACGGGCGGTGAGCTGCGCATCCGCCTCCAGGGCCGCCCGCGATCCGCCGGACAGGTCGGCAGGTTCAGGGGTAGAGGCCGGCCCGGAAGGTGAAGGAGACCAGTTGGGCGCGGTCGCGGGCGCCGACCTTTGTCATGGCTCGGACCGCGTGTGTCTTCACGGTGTACGGGGACACGGACATCCGGGCCGCGATCTCGTCGTTGCCGAGACCGCTCGCGACCAGAACGACCACGTCCCGCTCCCTGGGGGTCAGAGCGCTGAAGCGCCGCAGCAGTTCCTTGTCGATCAGCGGGGGCGGACTGTCGGCCATGTGACCGATGAGCGCGGCCGTCGCGGCGGCCGACAGCGCACCGCCACCGCGCACGACCTCGGTGATTCCGGCGACGAGTTCAGCAGGGCTCACGGTCTTGCTCAGGAAGCCGTTGGCGCCCGCGCGCAGGGCGGCGAGGACGATGTCGTCCTGGTCGAAAGTGGTCAGCACGATCACCCGTGTCTTCTCGGGTGGATGTTCTGCGCGGATCCGGCGGGTGGCTTCGACGCCGTCGATGCCGGGCATCCGGATGTCCATCAGCACCAGGTCGACGGGGTGGTCCCGGAGGAAGGGGACGACCTGCAGTCCGTCGGAGAGATCCCCCGCGACGACGAGGCTCGGGTCGAGCCGGAGCATCACCCGGATCCCGGCCCTGATCTCCTCCTGGTCGTCGACGATCAGAATCCGTGTCATCGGACGACCTCTCCCAGTCGGCCGAACTCCGCCTGGACCCGGAATCGCCCGTCGTGACGGTCGATCGTCAGCCGCCCGCTGGAGGATTCGACGCGTTCGCGCATCCCCACGAGTCCGAGTCCGCTGCCCGGGTCGGAGTCGTGGGGCGAGTGACCGACGCTGTTCTCCACGGTGACGCGGATCCTGCCGTCGCGCTCGCGCACGTCTACCGTTGCCGTCCCTTCTCCGTGCCGGTAGGCATTCGTGAGCGCTTCCTGAACGACCCGGTAGACCGTCACGCCGACGCTCGGCTCCACGAAGCCGGCCGGGATGTCGATGGAGGGCCGGACGTCGAGGCCGATGCTTTCGAAAGACGCGATGAGCCCTTCCAGGCCGTTCAGCGCCGGGGTCGGTCGGAGCGCCTCGTCGCCGAAGACGTCGTCTCCGATGCGGAGGAGCGCGAGGATGCGTTGCGTCTCGACGACGACGGTACGGGCGCTGGACCTGGCCGAGTGGAGGGCCTGCCGGGAGGACTCGGCGTCCTCGGGCAGCCCGATCTCCGCGGCACCGAGGTGCATGCTCAGCATCGCGACCTGGTGGCCGATGACGTCGTGGAGGTCCCGGGCGATACGGAGACGTTCCTCGGTCACTCGCCGGGTGGCTTCGATCTCGCGGGTGGCGATGGCGAGCTCGGCCCGTTCCTCCAGTATCCACCAGTGCTCCCGATGGATACGGAGCGCGGCCCCCGTCGCGCCTCCCGCCACGGCCGAGAAGAGGGCGGCGGCTCCCACGACCGCACCCCCACGGAATCCTCCGACCGTCATGAACGCCCCCAGGAAGGACACCGCCACGATGCCGGTCCCGACCAGTGGCTGCTTTCCCCGGAGGGTGACCGAGAACAGCACGAGCACCGCCATCATCCACACCGACAGGGGATCGTCACCCACCGCTGTGACGGCGAAGGACGCCGCACTCGTCACGACCAGTCCTGCCCACGGCTTCCACCACGAGAGGGCGACGCCGCCGCCGGCGAGGAGCACGGACAGGGCCGTCGGCCACTCCGCCCCCCGCACTGCCGCCGCCACGATCTGCCCGGTGAACACCAGCCCTGCTACCGCATAGGCGACCCGGTGCAGCACCTCGGGGTGGCGGACCCACAGCGGTGCGGCCGGCCCGTCCTGACTGTTCTGCGCCTTGGCCATGAGCCGATTCTCGTTCACGTGTGCGGCGGTCGTGTACTTCGAACGATGTAGACGACGAACGATGGGGGCGAGGCGACGAACGATGTGGACGACGAATGATGTGGGCGGCCGGGACGCTTCGGTCGGCGGAGGCCGCAGAACCCATTCCGTCGAAGGTGGACGGCGAAAGTACTTCGTTCGAAGTACTCGGCCCCTCCCGAGGCCGCGGAGACTCCTCATCGAGGCGACCGTCTCACATCGTCACGATCACAACGGGACACCCGATGACTCAGACCACCGTAACTTCGACCACTTCGGCCACGGCCGCGGCCACGTCCTCCGGGCTCCGATCGCTCCACCTGATCCGAGTCGCCTTCTCCCTGATCTGGGTGGCGCTCGTCTTCACGACGTCCGCCTCGCTCGTGTCGACGGACGAGCCCACGGTGATCGCGGCCGTGCTGCTCGTCGTCTACCCCCTGTGGGACGCCATCGCCACGCTCATCGAGCGCCGCCTGACCGGCACCGGCTCCACGAACACCGTCAGCACCGTCAACATGGGGCTCGGCCTCGCCGCCACCGCCGGGATGATCGTCGCCGCCTTCTCCACCATCGGCCGGGCCCTGCTCTTGTTCGGCGTCTGGGCCCTTCTCTCCGGAGCCATCCAGCTCGTCGTGGCGCTCCGGCGCCGACGCACCGTCGGCGCCCAGTGGCCCATGGCCGTCAGCGGCGGACAGTCCGTCCTCGCCGGTGCCACCATCGCGGCCACGTCCGCCTCGGCGACGAGCAACCTGTCCACCGTGGCCGGATACTCGGCGTTCGGCGCCTTCTGGTTCCTCGTCTCCGTCATCGCCCTGAGCATCCGCGGCCGACACGAGAAGGTTCTGCCTGCCGCGCCGGCAGGCCGGAGGCGGTGACTGGCGTCGTGCGGCGGACCAGGTCGGTGGAGTCCAGGCGCATGGCCGCCAGCGCGGGGTCGGACGCGTAGGCAGCCAGCATCGCTTCCGAGGGGCGACTGCACTGCCAGGCCGTCATGGCCATCAGCAGCGTCGACTCCACCAGAGCGGCAGCGCCCTCGGTGCCCAGCTCAGGCAGATGGCGCAGCGTGAACTCGACGAGAGTCTGCAGGGACTGGCGGGGTGCGTACTTGTGCCGAATGCCGACGCCGGCGGAGATGTTGTTCCAGGACCGAGCCCTGACCGCTGAGCAGGTCGCACAGCACCGGTCTTTGGGCCAGCGAGATGGCCACGATGTCGGCCAGGCGGTCTCCGCGCTCTCGCACGGTGGCTTCACCGGACGGGTGCGCGCGCTCGAGTTCGGCGATCCAGTCCTGGATCTCGGTGTCGAGCAGATCCAGGACTGGATCGCCTCGCGCGACTCGAAGTGGCGCAGCGCGTTGGCCTTGGCCAGGCCGACGCGCCGACTCCGTTCATTCGGGCTGAGCCTGCCCACCGGCATCTCGGTCAGCATCGCGGCCGCAGTGTCCAGGGTCTGCAGGGCCTGCGCGGGGCCCGTGGCCACGAGGGAGGTGGCGGACAGGGCGCTGCGGAGCTTGCCCATGATGGCTGCTGTCTGGAGCCCGTGGCCGACGACGTCTCCGACCGTGACGGCGATCTTGCCGATGTCGGGGAGTTGGACGAGGTCGTACCAGTCGTCGCAGACGTTGAGGGACCGACGGCGGGGCGGTAGCGGACGGCGACGCGGTGGTGGTCGACCGGGGCCGGGACCGGAAGCATGGCGCGCTGGAGGGCGAGGGAGACCTCGCGTTCGCGGGCGTGGGCACGGCGTAGGCGTTCGTTGACCTCGTGCAGTGCTGCACGCGGCTGAAGAGCTCGGCTTCGAGCTGGCGCGCGCCGCCCGCCCGGCTGGTGAGGCGGAGCAGCTCGGTGACCTCCTCGAGCCGGTGGCTCAGCAGGACGACGTGGCCAGTCGGGCGCGAGGACGGGCGCGTTGACAGGATTCCAGTAGCGTTCCACCCATTGGCCCGGCGCTCGACGGACCCTACGTCACTTCGTCCGGCCTGGTGCAGGAACGCACGGTTGGCATCGACGAAGATCAGATCCGGGGTCAGGAGTGCGACCGCTCCCGGCAGCGCCTGGAAGACCGCCGCGTAGCCGATGCCCATAGGGGAGGAATAGGGACGGATGGATCGCGATCGTTCCCTGAGACATGCCCGGCGCTTTCGAGGGAAGTTGTCACATGACAACGTAGTACCGCGTTGCGGCTCTCTCCCATGGGCGGACAATGACCTTCTTTGCGATCTCCCGTTCGCAGCCCCTGATACTCCGGTCCGTCACCGCGCTGGTACTGGAGAACGAACGCCTGGAAGCGGAGTGCGCGCAGCTCCAGCAGGCCGTCTCCTCCCATGCCGTCGTCGACCAGGCCATCGGTGCCATCTGCGCCATGGGCCGGCTGCCGGTCGAGGAGGCGTGGCGGGCCCTGCGGGACGTGTCGCAGCGCACCAACACCAAGCTGCGCACCGTGGCCGAGCACGTCCTCACCTTCGCCCAGGGCGGCGACCTGCCGCAGGACGAACTCGGCGAGCTCCATCAGGCGATGCGCCGGTACACCGCACGCACCGACGACACGCCTCCCGGCGCACCAACATCACACACCGCAGCATGGCCAGACTGATCCTCACCCGGGGACGTACCGGCGATCTCCCGGCAGACCGCCGCGAAGAACTGGACGACGCCTTCGACCGGCACAGCCGCAGCCAGATCCCCGAGCCCCCAGTGATCACCGCCGTGGAGCACTGTCTCGGCCGGCGCGAACTCAAGGCACGACCCTCGCCGACGTGAGGGTGGGGTGGCGGCGCGGCTGAGTGAGGAGATTGCCCAGGTGGCGGCAGGTGGCCTGTTGGCATGCTGTGGTCGATCGGGCGAACGGAGCGCTGATGGCGGCGTGGCAGGTGCCGGCGGCCGGCGGATGGGATGTGCTGCGGGAGGTGTCCCTGCACTGCACCCTCAGGCTTCATGCCGTGGCGGTGCAGTGGTCGGCAGTCGACGGAAGCGCGATGTCGCGCCGTGGTTGCCTCGAGTGGGAGGCAACCACGGCGTGGCGCGTGGCGCCCGGGGATTGTGCCGGTGGTGACTTCATGTCGAGCACGTACTCGCAGCGCATCTTCTGGGTGCACTTGTCGCTGCCTTGTGTGCAGTTCCCGCGGCAGCCGCTGAGGTACTTCTTGATGCGCCCGACAATCTTGACCTTGACCATGAAATAGGAGTCACCGCTGCCATGACGACTCCCTATTACAGGCGTACGGAGGTGATCCGGACCGTCGTCTTCGAATTGTTGGCGAACAGGGGGAAGGTGAATCTCCACGTGGTGCCGATTTTGGCGTTTCTCGCCGAACTCGCGCAGGAGCCAGGCAGATGCGGGCTCCGTATCGCACCCCACTCGGCGAGTTCGTCGGTGCCCCCTGCGCCGGAAACGACCGCGCAGACACACGCCGGCAGGATCGCCGTCATCGAGTACCACCGGCCCCTCCGCGAGTCGCATCAGGCACGGGACACTCTCGTGCCCATCAGGCGTGGGACACCCGCAACGATCACCGAGCCCGTCCCCGCACTGCTACCTGTCCCTGACGTCGAGTACCCGCACAACCATGGAACTTGAGGCCGCCCGGTTTCGGTCTGCGAATGTTTTCGACCCGCGAATCGTGCGCGAGGTATTGACGCCGGTCAGGGGTTCCCTATGATCCGGTTGCTCGACACTTCGATCCTTGTTCGGTATAGCGAACACGCAAGTCTGCACCGCATCGACAGTCCGTACACCCCCGTCGGGGCCAACCGGAACCGCTTGCTCGAAGATGACGAGGTCTCCATGCGCAGAAGACGTTTCAGCCGCGGACATCTGTCTGTGGTACTCGCCGCCGCGGTTGCGGCCCTGGTCTCGTTGGCGGCGTTGCTCGTCGCCGGTCCGGCTCAGGCGGCCACCAGCGGCGCCTTACGCGGAACCGGTTCCGGCCGGTGTCTCGACGTGCCGGGCGCCAGCCAGACCGACGGCACGTTCCTGCAGATCTGGGACTGCACGGGCGGGACCAACCAGCAGTGGACGTTGACGGACGGCAATCAGCTGACCGTGTTCGGCAACAAGTGCCTGGATGTCCCGGGCCACGCCACCACGGCTGGTACCAAGGTGCAGATCTGGGCCTGCAACGGCGGTACGAACCAGCAGTGGCGGGTGAACGCCGACGGCACGGTCGTCGCCGTGGAGGCCGGGCTGTGCCTGGACGTCTCGGGCGGCGCCACGGCCAACGGCACGGCGGTACAGCTCTGGAACTGCAACGGCGGCAGCAACCAGAAGTGGACCGGCCTTTCCGGGACGTCCGCCTCATGTTCTCTTCCGTCGACGTACCGGTGGAGCTCGACGGGTCCGTTGGCGCAACCGGCGAACGGCTGGGTCTCGCTGAAGGACTTCACCACCGTGACGTACAACGGCAAGCACCTGGTCTACGGTTCGACCGTCAACCAGTCCGGGGCGTACGGCTCGATGGCCTTCGCTCCCTTCACGAACTGGTCGGACATGGCGACAGCCACCCAGACAGGGATGAACCAGGGCACGGTGGCGCCCCAGGTGTTCTACTTCGCGCCCAAGAACATCTGGGTGCTGGTGTCCCAGTGGGGTCAGTGGCCCCTGTTCTACCGCACCTCCAGCGACCCCACCAACCCCAACGGCTGGTCCGCCCCGCAGCCGCTGTTCACCGGCAGCATCCCAAGCGCCGCCCCGATCGATCCGACCATGATCGGTGACGGCCAGAACATGTACCTGTTCTTCGCCGGTGACAACGGCAGCATCTACAAGGCGACCATGCCGATCGGGAATTTCCCGGCCAGCTTCGGCTCGTCGTACACCACGGTCATGAGCGATACGACGAAGAACCTGTTCGAGGCGCCGCAGGTCTACAAGGTGCAGGGGCAGAACCAGTACCTCATGATCGTCGAGGCTCGGGGTGCGACCGAGCAGCGCTTCTTCCGCTCGTTCACCGCCTCCAGCCTGAACGACCCGTGGACCCCGCAGGCCGCCACCGAGTCCAACCCCTTCGCGGGCAAGGCCAACACCAACCAAACTTGGACCAACGACATCAGCCACGGTGACCTGGTCCGCAACAACCCCGACCAGACCATGACCGTCGACCCCTGCAACCTGCAGTTCCTTTACCAGGGCAGGTCCCCCAGCTCGGACGGCACCCCCTACAACCTGCTGCCGTGGCGGCCGGGACTGCTCACCCTGCAGCACTGACCCGCCTGACCCACGGTGACTCCGATGTGGTGCGGTCCGCAGACGCGCAGACGAGCGGTTCATGACGTGGGCGACTCCACCTGCTGACCGATACTCACCGCACACCCCAGCCGCGCGTCGGCTGGGGTGTGCGGTGAATTGCGCAAGCATCACCCGCGTCACCGGTCCGTGCCGCCCTCGTCGTCGTCCTCCTCGACCCGCGTCTTCCTGCTGCGACCACGCGCGCACATCCTGACCATGAGCGAACGACCTGGACACCTCGAGGTCTG
>NZ_JAEKKT010000096.1 GCF_019510245.1 Streptomyces sp.
GAAAAGGAGCCCCGCGAGAGCGAAGACGCCCACCGTGAGCACTCGCACCGGCCGGAAACCTCGTCGGCGGGCAGGACTGGATCCGGTCCCGGGGGAGTCGGCAGAATTGCTCAACGTACCCTTATCTCCTTCAGCGCCACGGAAGCACTACGCTAACGGACGCCCGGGGGAGCGCTCAGTCTGCCCTTACTGTCCCCTTGTACGCTGCCCCGAGCCCGACCCAGTTACCTGCGCGGCCACGCAGCGCATCGACAGGAGAGACCCTCGTGCCGAAGTCACGTATCCGCAAGAAGGCCGACTACACGCCGCCCCCGGCGAAGCAGGCGACCGCCATCAAGCTCAACAGTCGCGCCTGGGTCGCGCCGGTGATGCTGGCCATGTTCCTCATCGGGCTGGCCTGGATCGTCGTCTTCTACGTGACCGACGGTTCGCTGCCGATCGACAGCCTCGACAACTGGAACATCGTCGTGGGCTTCGGCTTCATCGCGGCCGGCTTCGGCGTCTCCACGCAGTGGAAATAACCCGGCCGACAGCTCTGCCCAGGGCTGTTCGCTGAGTTATCCACAGGCCTGACCTGCTGTCCACACCCTCCTGGGGAAAAGACGACGATCTGTGGATAACCCGTCGGGCGTTGACGCCGGTACGACTACCACAACACCCGCTGCACAACCGCTCGCCCCCTCCCTGACCTGCCGAAACGCAGGTGAGTGGGAGGGGGCGCAGTTGTGCACGCACGTTGTGCACAAGATCGGCCACCGACTGTGGACAACGGTTCGGTATCGGTGCGGTGCGCCGCCGTGATCAGGTGAGCTGACCGGTCCTGACGAGGGTCAGGACGACCACCACTACCAGCACCAGGGCGCACGTGCCGTACTGGATCAGGTTCCGCCGCTCCCGCGGGGCGTGCACCATCGCGTAGCCGGCGATGACGCCCGCGACCAGGCCGCCGATGTGGGCCTGCCAGGCGATGTTGGCCCAGCTGAACGTGAAGATGAGGTTGATCACCAGCAGGGCGATGATCGGCCGCATGTCGTAGTTGAGCCGGCGGATGAGCACCGCGGTCGCTCCGAAGAGGCCGAAGATCGCGCCGGAGGCGCCGAGCGAGGGCTGGTTGGCGTCGGCCAGCAGATAGGTGAGGGCGCTGCCGGCCAGACCGGAGACGACGTAGAGCGCGAGATACCGGGCGCGGCCGAGCGCGGCCTCCAGCGGGCCACCGATCCACCACAGGCTGAGCATGTTGAACAGGATGTGGATGTAGCTGCCGTGCAGGAACATCGCGGTCAGCATCCGGTAGTACTGGCCCTGTGCGACGCCCTCGACCGCGCCGTACTGGGGGAACCAGGCCTGGCCGATCAGCTCGAAGCGGTTGGTGAAGCTGTCGCCGACAGACAGCTGGACCAGGAAGACGGCGATGTTGATGCCGATCAGGATCTTGGTGAGCAGCCGTGGGTCGGCGGTCATCGTGCCGCCGGCGAGGGTGCGGGGCCGGGAGGCGGCGGGGGGCGGCCCGCTGTGGCCCTCGGTGGTGCCGCGGACGCAGTCGGGGCACTGGAAGCCCACGGAGGCGCTGACCATGCACTCGGGGCAGATGGGGCGCTCGCAGCGGGTGCAGCGCACGCCGGTCTCCCGGTCCGGGTGCCGGTAGCACTTGGGCAGGCTGTGGGCGTCGCGCGCGCTGCCTGTCGCCTGGTCCTCCATGGGGTCCCCTCGCTCGTCGTGGGCAGTGTTCCGCCCCGCCCATCCTTACGGACGAGCGGGGCGTTTGGTTCCCTTCGGGCGCTTTCTTTCGTCCCCGGTCAGCCGGCGCGCTTCGTGACGACGACCGTCTCGATGACGACGTCGTTCACGGGCCGCTTGTTGGGTCCGCTGACGGGGACGGCCGCGATGCTGTCCACGACCTTCTGGCCGGCCGGGTCGACGACCTCGCCGAAGATGGTGTGCTTGCGGTTGAGGTGGGGAGCGGGGTTGACCGTGATGAAGAACTGGGAGCCGTTGGTGCGGGGGCCCGCGTTGGCCATGGCGAGCAGGTAGGGGCGGTCGAAGCGCAGGTCGGGGTGGAACTCGTCCTCGAACTTGTAGCCCGGGCCGCCGATGCCGGTGCCGAGGGGGTCGCCACCCTGGATCATGAAGCCGCTGATCACCCGGTGGAAGACGGTGCCGTCGTAGAGCGGGTCGGTGGAGACGGCGCCGGTGGCGGGGTGGGTCCACTCACGCTCGCCCTGCGCCAGTTCGACGAAGTTCCTGACCGTCTTGGGCGCGTGGTTCGGGAAGAGCCTGACCTCGATGTCGCCGAGGCTGGTCTTCAGGGTGGCGTAGAGCTGCTCGGCCACGATCCGCCTTCCGTTGTGCTCGTTTCAGTGTCCCGATCCTCGCACGGTACGGCGGGTCCGATGCCCGCCCGGAGCTTCCGGGCGCGGATCCTCACGAATCACTTGCGGAACCCCTTCCGTCATGCGGGGGCGCGTGGCGTCGATCCGTGGCATTGTCGTCGACAAGCCCCTCTTAGATCTGGTTGCACCCGTATGCCCGTCCTCGCGCGCCGCTCGGCCCGCGGGCAGGCATGATCCGTAAAAGGGTGGAAAGTCGAAATACCGTACGCCACCGAGGAGGAGGAAACCCGTGACCCGCAAAGACAGCGTGCGCGCCGCGACCAGTTCGGCGAAGGACAGCGTGCGGCACGCCGCGGAAGCGGTGGCTCCCTACGCCGACACGGCCAAGGAGCGTGCCGCGTACTACGCACAGGAGGCACGCGTACGGCTCGCGCCCGTGGTGTCGCAGGCCGCCGAGCAGGCCCGCGTCCAGTACGACGCCCGTCTCGTGCCGCGTCTGGAGCAGGCGCGTACCCATGTACCGCCGAAGGTGGACCAGGCTGCGCATGACGCCGCCGACCTGACGCGCAAGGCGGCCCGGCAGGCCGCCGAGTACTCGCGTCCGAGGATCGAGCAGGCGGTGGCGGCGGCAGGTCCGGTCCGTGAGGAGGCGACCGCGCGGGGTGCCGCCGCGCTGGCCGCGCTGCGCGGCAACGTGTCGGCCGAGGAGATCGAGAAGCTGGCCCGCCGGAACCAGCGGCGCTCGGCGTGCGGCCGTGCGTTCAAGGGGTTCGCGGTGCTCGGCGTGCTGGCCGGTGCGGCCTTCGCCGCCTGGAAGTGGTGGGACAAGCAGGCCAACCCTGACTGGCTGGTCGGGCCCCCGGCCGCAACGGAGGTCCCGGATGCGGGCCACCTCGGCTCGGTGGACGGCAGTTCCCCCCTGGACCCGGAGGTCCAGGCGAAGGAGGCGGAGGAGCACGGTTCCCGGCCCGGGGACGACAAGAATCGCTGAGTCCGGCAGGCGGTCCGCCGTTTCACGTGAAACCAAGCGCCTGACGACGAGCATGAACACATGACCCCTCTGACCGCGCTTACGCAGGTCAGAGGGGTCACATGGGGCTAGCAGACCCTCCGGTAGGGGATGTCCGCCAGGTACATGCGCCATTCGGCGCGTGACAGCGTGCCCTCGGCACGTCGGCATGCCGCGCCGGACACGTCTGCCGGATCCAGGTACGGTGCGCTGGTTGCACGGCGCCGGCGGACAGGGCAAGACCCGGCTGGCGGCCCGGCTCGCCGACGGCGAGGAAGCCGGATGGCTCGTGGTCCACGCGGTGCACACCGTCACCCGGGTTGCACGCCCTGCTGGACCTGATGCGAGCGGCGGCCGCGCACCGATCCGGTCGCCCGGGCACGACGGCCGGAGGCGGATCCGTATGACCGCCGAGGACGCCGAGGACGACGAGGACGACGAGGACGGCATCCTCGAGCTGAACGCCGAGCACTTCGAGCGACTCCGCGACCTGGTCGCCGAGACGGCCGGCCGGCCGGGGCCCGACCACGTGGACGTGCTGCGCCTCCGTGCCCACGTGGGGCGGCCGGCCGACGCCGTGGACACCCGGACCACACCGACGTCCATGACGCACGCCGCCGCCTGGCCCGCGCCTGCCGGCAGGCCGGGCACCGTGCGGAGGCCGCAGCGATCTTCGAGCGGCTGCTCGCCGACGTCCTGCGCGTCCACGGCCCCCACCATCCAGCAGTCCCCGACCTGCGCACGCAGGCCGAACAGGCCCGGGCCGAAGCCGACGCAATCCAGTGATCGGCCGCTCACGTACGCACCAAAAAGCCCCTCCGAACCACGTTTCTGCAGTTCAGAGGGGCTGTCCAAGAGTGGAGCCTAGGGGAGTCGAACCCCTGACATCCGCCATGCAAAGACGGCGCTCTACCAACTGAGCTAAGGCCCCGTACGGGAGCGACCGGCCGAGCGGGAGGTCCGCAGGGTCGGTGCCGCAGACCAGAGTACCGGGTCACCCCCCGTACCTCGCAAAAAGATTGGGGGTCCCCGCAGATGACCACTCTCCGTAAGATGCTCGACGGGGTTCGCTGTAGCGAACCGTGGTTTTTTTGGGGAAGCGATGGGGAGACGCAATGGACGCCGCACAGCAGGAAGCCACCGCCAGAGCGCGGGAGCTGCAGCGGAACTGGTACGGAGAGCCGTTGGGGGCGCTCTTCCGTAAGCTCATCGACGACCTGGGGCTCAACCAGGCACGTCTCGCGGCGGTCCTCGGACTGTCCGCGCCCATGCTGTCGCAGCTGATGAGCGGGCAGCGGGCGAAGATCGGCAATCCGGCCGTGGTCCAGCGGGTGCAGCTGCTCCAGGACCTCTCGGCCCAGGTCGCGGACGGCAGCGTGAGCGCGGCCGAGGCGACCGAGCGCATGGACGAGATCAAGAAGTCCCAGGGGGGCTCGGTGCTCAGCAACACCACGCAGACGACGAGCGGTTCGGGGGCGCCGACGGTCAAGCGGGTGGTCCGCGAGATCCAGTCGCTGCTGCGCTCGGTGGCCGCCGCCGGTGACATCATCGACGCGGCCGACACACTCGCTCCGTCCCACCCGGAGCTGGCGGAGTTCCTCCGGGTCTACGGTGCGGGCCGCACCGCGGACGCGGTCACGCACTACCAGTCGCACCAGAGCTGAGCCACGGCCCGGCGCACCGGAGGGGGTCCGGTGAACCGGGCGGGGCCCGGCCCTGGCAGAGGGGGTCACGCGAGAGGGGTCGTATCGCTCATCCGGGGGAAGCAAGGGGGGTAACAGGCAAGGGGGGTGGCCGGGGAACCCGAGGGGGAGGGGCACGGGCAGTCATGGGTGAGGTCTTCGCGGGCCGGTACGAACTGGCCGACCCGATCGGTCATGGCGGAGTGGGCGCCGTCTGGCGCGCCTGGGACCACCGGCGCAAGCGCTATGTGGCGGCCAAGGTGCTCCAGCAGAGCGACGCCCACGCGCTCCTGCGTTTCGTGCGGGAGCAGGCGCTGCGCATCGACCACCCCCATGTCCTCGCCCCGGCCAGCTGGGCCGCCGACGACGACAAGGTCCTGTTCACGATGGACCTGGTCGCCGGCGGCTCGCTGGTCCACCTCGTCGGGGACTACGGTCCCCTTCCCCCGCTGTTCGTCTGCACCCTCCTCGACCAGCTCCTCGCCGGCCTCGCCGCGGTGCACGCCGAGGGTGTGGTCCACCGGGACATCAAGCCCGCCAACATCCTGCTGGAAGCGACCGGCACCGCCCGTCCCCGGCTGCGCCTGTCCGACTTCGGCATCGCCATGCGGTTCGGCGAGGCCCGGCTGACCGAGACCAACCTCGTGGTCGGTACGCCGGGTTACATCGCCCCCGAGCAACTCCTGGGCGCCGAGCCCGACTTCACGGCCGACCTGTTCGCCGTCGGTCTGGTCGCCCTGTATCTCATGGAGGGCGCCAAGCCAGACGCCAAGGCGCTCGTCCAGTACTTCGCCGAACACGGCACCCCCGGAGCGCCCAAGAGCATCCCCGACCCGCTCTGGCAGGTCGTCGCCAGCCTTCTCCAGCCGGACCCCCGCGCCCGCTTCCGCACGGCCACGGGAGCCCGCAGGGCCCTCGCCGAGGCCCGGGAGCTCCTCCCGGAGACGGACGCCGACGACGAGTCGATCGAGATCTTCGACCAACTGGGGCCGTTGCCACCGGGGTTCGGGCCGGCCGGCCCGGTGCGCCTGGCTTCCGGTGTCGACACGACGCAGACGACGTCGGGGACTTCGGACCGGCCTGCTGCTCCGGGGACGAGGACGGGCCCGGGGTCGGCACGGGCAGCGGCGGTGGGGCCTGGTGCGGCGGCGCCGGGTGCGGACACGTCGACCGCGACGGGGGCGCGGGCGGCCGGGAGCGCCACGGGCCCGGAGCCGGCGGGGGAATCGCCCGCGGCTCCAGGGCCGGGTTCGGGCCCGGGCCCGGATCCCCGGTCGGGTACCGGCTCGGGTGCGAGGCCGGTCACGGCGGCCGGGGCCGGACGGGGTACGCCCTCGGGGGCGGATCCGGCCGCAGTGGCGCCCGGGGCGGAGGACGGGGCGTGGGCCGGAGCGGAGGCGGGGAGCGCCGACGGGTCGCCCCCGGTGACCGGTACCGGTACCGGTACCGGCAGCGGCAGCGGCAGCGGCAGCGGCAGCGGCAGCAGCACAACCACCCCGGCCCCGGCCTCCATGTCCGACACCGGCAGCTTCCGGCTTCCCCCGCCCCGGACGCCGGTCACCCCGCCCTCCGCTGCCGCGCGGTCCGCGCCGACACCGCCGTACCCGCCGTACGCCCAGTCACCGGCCGCCCCGGTCGCGCAGCCCCACACGCCCTGGCCCCCCGCGCAGCCGCTCCCCCCGGTCCAGCAGCACGCGGACACCCCCACCCCCACGGCCACGTACACCGCGCGGGACCCGCAGACCCCGCCGCCGCAGGCGGTCCGTACCCATGGCCGGCGCCGCCGGCGGGCGCCCAGGCCCGGCCCACCCGCCAGGGCGGCCGTACCCATCCTTCTCCTCGCGCTGGCCTGTTACGCCGTCGGTTTCTGGGCGCTGGCCCGGCTCTGAGCACGCCGGGCCACCAGGGTCCACACGCCCAGGACGAGCAGCAGGGCCGTGCCCGTGCCGATGCCGCCTGCCGCGAGCGCCCGCATCGCCGTGTGGTCGTCACCGGCCGGTTCCAAGAGACCGCCCCGGTCCCAGGACACGCCGAAGATGCCCTTCGGGACCGGCGAACCGGCGTACCCGGGGCCGGAGTTCGGTGTGCCGTCGACGCGGACCCGGAGCGTGACGCCGTACGGCCCCTTCCCGAAGGTGTCCGCGGTCTGCCCGGTGAGGTGGACGACGAGGTAGTAGGCGCCGGCGAAGCGGACGGCGTTCTGCGCACCGGAGACGGCGTACCGGTTGGCGTAGGCGACCGGCGGCAGAGGATCGAGGGAGGACGACTTCTGGGTGCCGTCGTAGCCGAGGGAGACGTCGTCGACGTAGCCGCGCACGGGGTTGTAGAGGGAGAGGTTGAGCGCGGCGCTGACATAGCCGTGCGCGTCGCCGCCGGTACTGCCGAGGTCGACGGTGGCGTGCAGCTGCTGGCCCCAGTCGACCGGGACGGCGTAGTAGAGGGTCTGGCCGGGCGTGATGCCGGTCTGCCAGACGCCCTGGTCCAGGGTGCGGGCGGTGGTGAAGCCGGCGCCCGCGGTGCGGTGGCGGGGGTCCGAGGTGAGCGGCTCGGGTGACGCGGAGTTCCAGGCCTCGGGGGCGGCGGTGGCACCGGTCCTGGCCAGGGCCGGTTCGGTGACGGGTGCGATCTCCAGGTCCCAGCTGCCCGGGGAGGTGGTGTGCGAGCCGGACACGGCCCGCTCGACGACCACGTAGTAGGTGCCGGCGGCCTGGCACAGCGCCTTGCCGGCGTCCCGCCGCCCCACCGCCGTGACCGGCCGGGGGCTGAGTCCGGCGCCGAAGCGGGCGCTGTCGTAGTCGCAGGCGGAGCCGTTGGCGTCCTCGATCGAGACCTCGATGCCGTCGCTGGCGGAGACGGTGGCGGAGGAGGGCGGCACGGCGGTGACGGGGACGTAGGCCGTGGTGGCGGCGGCTAGTTCGAGGCGGAAGTACAGCTCGCCCTTGTCGGGGAGGGTGCTCCGGTAGGTCGTACCGGGCTCCAGCGGTACGGCGTCCGTGGTGCTCGCCGCTCCGGTGACGGTGCGGGCGTCCGGGGCGAAGGCGTATCCGCTGCCGCCGTCGGCAGCGGCGGAGGCCGACGGGAGCAGTGCCGTCAGTGCGAGGGCGGCCGTCACGCAGATGCCCCGCCATGCCGCCGTACGCCACCGCCGTGTCACGCGCGCCCCCAGTCGTCGTCCGCCGACCGCCGAAGTCACGGCCCGGCCGGGCCCCATACTGCCCCGCGCGCCTCCGCGCCACCCGGCGATCCGCACGACCGTCCGAAACGCCCCGCTCGAAGCCCACACGAGTCCCGGCAACGCAAAACCCCGACCGCACCGGCGGCCGGGGTCTCAGTGTCGTCTGTTGTCGTTACTCACGAACCCGTGGGCACGGAGTCAGTCGCCTCCGTCCACAGATCCTGCTCGGCGCGATCCGCCTGGATCTGGCGGTACACGAGGAGCCCGCCGATGGCGGCCAGTGCGACCAGGAGAAGCTTCTTCACCGCGCGACCCGCAAGGCGTTGCAGGAGGCCGGACCGCTCCGATCGGAGGGTGATCACACCTCCACGGACGGTTACTTTGCTCCCCCTCGACTCCTTTCATGTGGCTTTCCTGGGATTTTTCCCACGCCATGCACCCATCCGTGTGGTGTTCATCAGAACATCGACGCGCCACAGGCCGACGTCCCCCACTTCGCGATCCCCATACACATCATGAGGAAAGTACGCAAATCGCCCAACCCGAAAGTGAGGGGCCATGGCCCGGAACTCCAAGGTCATGAAGCTGTGGACCGCCATCGTCACCGCATTCCTCGCCCTGTGCACGGCGCTCGGATTCGTCTCCGCCGCCACCGCCGCCGCGGTACCGCAGACCGAGACCCCGCGCAACAGCACCGGCGACGACCTCGGCACGGCCCGGGTGACGATCCCGGCACAGACCCACTGGCTCTGGTCCCAGGCAAGGTCCCTCCCGCCCACGATGAAGCAGCGGATCCGGGCCGAGGCCCACGGCAAGACCCCCAGCTGCCGGCACCGCCCCCTGGACACCACCGAGGCGGAGACCCCGGCCGAGCCCCCCGCGGCACCGCTCGACTGCTGATCCCCCCAGGTACAGACGGCTCGGACGCAACGGCGCAAGGGCGACTTGCGTACGTACCAGCGCCTACTGCGACACAGACCCGCGACGGGAACGACCCCGGTCGCGGGTCTCCGCACGCCCGGAATCCCCGCATCCCGCGTTTCCGCATCCCCGTGTTTCCGCATCGCCGCATTTCCGCACCCGTGCCTCCGTGGCCGGAACGGCTCGACTCATCAACACCTCTTGAGGAGTCGTAGGCTGATCATGTGCCCAAGGCATACGAGGAGATCGCCGACGACCTCCGCCGCTCCATCAGGGAGGGCGAGCGCGAGCCCGGCGCCCGGCTGCCCTCCGAGGCGGAGCTGGCCCGGCACTACGGGCGGAGCGTCCCGACGATCCAGAACGCGCTGCGGCTGCTGAGCGCGGAGGGCCTGATCGACAGGCGGCACGGCAGCGGCACCTTCGTGCGCCGCCCGCGCACCCGCGCGGTCCGCGACAACGAACGGCACCAGTGGGAGAAGGACCGCGCCCTGATGCCGGAGGACACCCGGGGGGAGACCGGCGCGACCGAGCGCGAGACCGGCCTGGTCATCGACGACCTGGTCTTCTTCGCCCGCTACCGCGAGCTCACCGCGCCCGGCGGCCTCGCCGACGCGTTCGGGGTGCCGGCGGGCACCGTGCTCCTGGAGCGCACCTACCGGACCAGGCACTCCGCCGAGACCGCCCCCTTCAGCCTGGTGACCTCCTACCTCGTGCGCGACCTGATCGCGGCCAATCCGGACCTCCTGGACGAGACCAACGAACCCTGGCCGGGCGGCACCCACAACCAGCTGCACACCGTCGGCATCGAGGTCGACCGCGTCGAGGAGCGCTTCACCGCCCGGCCGCCGACGCCCGAGGAGGCCCGGGAGCTGGACCTGCCGGCCGGCACCTCGGTGATCCTGCTGCGCAAGACGTCCTACGACATCCACGACCGCATCGTGGACATCACCGCCGTCACGCTCCCCGGCGACCGCACCGAGCTGCTCTTCACCACACACCTGGAAAGGTGGTGAGCGCTGCCGTGACCCGGCGCATCACCGTCGTCACCGCGGTCCACGCGCCGTCGGCCCGCTTCCTGCCCGAGGCCCACACGTCGCTGTGCGAGCAGAAGCTGCCGGACGGGTGGGAGTGGGAGTGGCTGATCCAGGAGGACGGACACGGCGAAGAGGTCCAGGCCCACCTCCCCGACGACGCGCGGGTGTCGTTCCGGCAGGGCCGTGCCGGCGGTCCCGGGGTCGCGCGCACCATGGCGGTGGCCCGGGCACGGGGGTCCTACGTCAAGGTCCTCGACGCCGACGACCAGCTGCCGCCGGGTGCCCTGGGCCGTGACCTGGCCGCGCTGGAGGCCCGCCCGGACCTCGGCTGGGCCACCTCACGGGCTCTGGACCTGCTGCCGGACGGCTCCACGGCCGGTTTCCCGGGCGATCCGGAGGAGGGCCCGATCGAGCGCGGGACGGTGCTCGGCCACTGGACGGCGAACGGCTTCCGTGCCCAAGTCCACCCGGCCACCCTCTTCGTCCGCCGCGAGCTGCTGCTCGCCCTCGGCGGCTGGATGGCGTTGCCCGCCTCCGAGGACACCGGGCTGCTGCTCGCCCTCGACGCCGTCAGCCGGGGCTGGTTCTCGGCGGAGGTCGGGCTGCTCTACCGCAAGTGGGAGGGCCAGGTCACCGGCCGCCCCGCGCACACCGACCCGGTGGAACGGGAGGCCCGCATGACGGTCGTGGCGGCACGGGCCCGGGCACTGGCGGAGCTCGGCTGGCGGTACGGGTGACGTACAGCGGTCACGCGTGACGTACGGCGGTCACGCGTGACGTACAGCGGTTGACGCGTGACATACGGCGGTACGGCGGTACGGCGGTACGACCGTCCTGCCGGGCCGCTCACAGGGTCGCCGCGTCCACGCGTGAGAACACCAGATCGCTCTCCTCGGTCACCGGGCCGTCCCAGCGGACCGGGACCACCGGATCGCCGTACAGGGCGCGGGGGTAGCTGTCGGCCGCGTAGCTGTTGGCGAGCCGGTAGACGTGGTAGCCGGCGTCGGTCATGGTGCGCAGCACGTCGTCCGCGCTGTCGCCCAGCTGGGCCATCCGGTCGGGGGTGACCTCGACGGTGATCTCGGCGTCCGGGCGGAGCTTCTCCAGCAGCGGGGCGAGCCCGCGTACCACCGCGCCCTCGGCGCCCTCCACGTCGATCTTGACGACCCGCGCGGTCTCGATCTCCTCCGGCCGGAGCAGTTCCGGCAGCGGTACGGCCTCGATGTCGAAGCTGGACTCGGCCGGGCCGTCCCACGGGACGATGCTGTTGGCGCCCATGTTGCGGGAGCTGGCGAGCACGAAGGTCAGGGTGCGGTGGGCGTCGGAGACGGCGGCGTTGACCGCGCGGATGTTCCGGCAGCCGTTGAGCGCGCTCTGCTGTTCGAGGCGGCGGTGGAAGGTGGGGGAGGCCTCCACGGCCACCACCCGGCCCTGCTCACCGACCAGCCGGGAGGCCAGGACGCTGAAGACGCCGATGTTGGCACCGACGTCGACGAAGCAGTCCCCCGGCGCCAGCCGGCCGCGCAGCCAGCGGGTCATGTGCGGTTCCCACACCCCGAAGAGGTAGAGGTAGCGCTGGATGAGGTCCTGGGTGTCGACCGCGAACCGGTCGCCGGAGACCGTCTCGACGACGCGCCGCCGGGGGTGGTCGCGCAGGTATGGGTTGAGCGCGCGGACCGCGAGGGTCTTGCCCCAGGGGCCCGGGACGTCGCGGACGTAGCGGCGGCCGAGGGTGGCCAGGAGTTCGCTGAGTTCCGTGCCGGTGCTGCGCATCCGCTAGTCAGTGACCTTCTTGCCGTCGATCCGGATCGCCTGCGACGGGCAGCGCTCGGCGATGTCCCGGACCAGTTCGTCGTCCCCGGACTCCTCCCGTCCGGGCAGGACGAAACCGTACCCGTCCTCGAACCCGAACACAGCGGGTGCCCGGAACGCACACTCACCGGACCCGTAGCAGACGTCGGCGTCGACGGAGACCTTCATGGAAGGTCCCCTGCCCAGCAGAGCGCCCGCTGAACCGGCTACGTGAACGGCAGCTCCAGCATCCGGATGGCGTTGCCGCGCAACAGCTTGTACGCCACCTCCGGGGCCAGGCCGCCCACGTGCTCCTGGGCCACCCGCTTGGTCTCCGGCCAGGTCGAGTCGACGTGCGGGTAGTCCGTCTCGAAGGTCGCGTTGTCCACGCCGATCGTCTCGATCGCCTCGATGCCGTGCCGGTCCCGGAAGAAGCAGCAGAAGATCTGCCGGTAGTAGTACGTCGAGGGCGGCTCGGGGATCAGGTCCTTCACCCCGCCCCAGGCGCGGTGCTCCTCCCAGACGTCGTCGGCGCGCTCCAGTGCGTACGGGATCCAGCCCATCTGGCCCTCGCTGTACGCGAGTTTCAGCCGGGGGAACTTCACCAGGACCCCGGAGAAGAGGAAGTCCATCATCGAGGCCATGGCGTTGTTGAAGCTGAGCGAGGCCTGGACGGCGGGCGGGGCGTCCGGGGAGGCGGCCGGCATCTGGGAGCTCGACCCGATGTGCATGTTGACCACCGTCCCGGTCTCCTCGCAGGCCGCGAAGAACGGGTCCCAGTAGCCGGAGTGGATGGACGGCAGACCCAGGTAGGTGGGGATCTCGCTGAAGGTGACCGCCCGGACGCCCCGCTCGGCGTTGCGCCGGATCTCGGCGACGGCCAGGTCGATGTCCCACAGCGGGATCAGGCAGAGCGGGATCAGCCGGCCGCCGCTGTCCCCGCACCACTCCTCGACCATCCAGTCGTTGTAGGCGCGGACACAGGCCAGCGCGACCTCCTTGTCCTCGGCCTCGGCGAAGGTCTGCCCGCAGAAGCGGGGGAAGGTGGGGAAGCAGAGGGAGGCCTCGACATGGTTCATGTCCATGTCCTCCAGGCGGGCCTTGGGGTCCCAGCAGCCGCGCCGCATCTGCTCCCGGGTGATGCCGTCGAGCGTCATCTCGTCCCGGGAGAAGCCGACGGCCGCGATGATCCGCTTGTACGGGAAGAGCAGGCCCTCGTACTCCCACCAGTCGGTGGTCTGGCCCTCGGGGTCGGTGGTGAAGCGGTACTTGCCGCCGACGTAGGCGAGCTCGCCGATGCCGGCGGTGAAGGGCTTGGGCCCCTTGTCGCGGTACTTGCCCGGCAGCCACTTCTCGAAGAGGTGCGCGGGCTCGATCACGTGGTCGTCCACGCTGATCACCCTGGGCAGATCCTGGGTGCCGGTCGCGTTCTCTGCCATGCCTACCCCCTGCTGCCTGCGGAGTTCCCAGATTATCTGACGGTCCATCAGATCAGCCGTCGGCATTCAGGCTAGGCCCAGGAGCCCGCACCAGCAAGGCCCACCGCACCTCGCCCGCCGCCCGCCCGCCGGAGTTCGTCCCGCCCTCCCTCTTGCGACGCGTGCCTCCTTCCGCTGAACTGACGAACCGTCAGGTAGATGGTTCGGACAGATGGTCATGGGGATCCGGGGAGGGTGCGGGATGCGATCAGCCTTGCTGAACGGTGCCGAATGGTTCGCGGTGCTCCGCATCGGGCTCGGACTGTGGTGGCTGGAGAGCTGGCGGCACAAGGACAAGAAGCAGTGGTTCGGCGGCGGGGGCATCCGGTGGGCGGCCGGTGTCGCGGAGAAGCACCGCTGGCCGGTGGTCCGGCGGGGCTTCGACACCGTCGTCGCGCCGCGCCCCCGGCTGATGGCGTACGTCGTGGCCTACGCGGAGCTCGCCCTGGGCCTCGGACTGGTCGCCGGCTTCCTCACCCCGATCGCGCTGGCGGCCGGGTTCCTGCTCAACCTGATCTACCTGGTCCTCATGATCCACGACTGGGCGGAACAGGGGCAGAACCTGATGATGGCCCTGATCTCGCTGGTCGGCCTGTTCGCGATGAGCTGGCAGACCTGGTCGGTGGACTCGGCACTGGGGCTGTTCGGCTAGCCAGGACGCGCCCGAAGAGGCGCTGGGGGTGGCCCTCGGCCGAAGGCGGGGAGGAGGGGGGAGGAACTGCGCGACCAGCCCCCACGCACCCGCAGCGACCCACCGCCCACATCACGGCATTCCCCGCGAGGAGGCACAGATGCCGACCGACCCCTCGAAGTCCCGCTCCGGTTCTCCCTCCTCCGACTCCCCTTCGGCGGACACCCTGAGAAAGCTGCACTCGGCCCGCGCTCACAGCGCGTACGAGCGTGCGGTGGCCGCCTGCCGTCACGCGGGGATCGCCCCCGACGCGGCGCAGACCGTCCCGACGAGTCCGGTGGGGCGGGCCGCGAACGCGCTGCGGCTGTCGGCCCAGTCGCTCACCGCACTGGCCGGTACCGCCCCCGACCCCGCCGCGGACGCCCGCTGTGCCCGCAATGCCGCCGCCACCGCGGCGCTCGCCGCGCAACTGGCCGCCGCCCTGGACGACCGCGCCGAGGCGGCTTCGGCCCTGCGCGCGGCCCTCACCGCCTCCCAGGCGGCAGCGACGGCGGCCGGCGGCACCGCGGCCGGACAGGACGCGGCGCTGACCGCGAAGGCCGACGACGCGGAGGAACGCGCGGTCGAGGCGGCGCGTACGGCGGGCTGGATGTGATCCCGCGCCGTTCGGCACCGGTCCCTCCCCACGTGGGGACCGGTGCCGTACGGCGCGGGAGGTGTGGGACCGCCGACTGAGACCGGAGCCGGCTCAGTGGGCGGGAACAGCTCGCGTCCGGCGGCCGCTCCGGCGGAAGACCACCGGCCGAAGGTGACCGAGAACGTGCGGTGCCGTGAGCTGCCTCTGCGAATGCTGAGCTGGTCGGCCGGTCGGGGCGACCCCCGATCACCGCGTTGCTGAGGCGAAATCCTGCCAGCCGAGGGGCCCGTATGAGGAGGGCAGGACGTCCGGACCAGGGCTTCGCCGCAGGTCAGCCGTATAAAGTGGGTTTTCCGGTCCGGATGGCCAGCAGCGGGGGAAGTAAGGGGTGGAGATCCTTGGGTCCCGACGCAGGGGCACGCGCAGCCTTCGCGGAACGTCTCGCGTTGCTGTACAGGGAGGCCGGTAATCCTCCGCTCAAACGCGTCGCCGAGGCGGTCGACCGACTGCATCGCGTCGACGAGCGGGGACGGCCCGTACGGGTCTCCGCCCAGCGGATCAGCGACTGGCGGCGGGCGAAGAACGTGCCCGCACAGTTCGTCGCTCTCTCCGCCGTCCTTCAGGTCCTGATCCCGCAGGCGCGTCGCGCCCAGCCGACACCGGTGTCCGGCGGGCTCTACGACATGGTCCAGTGGCAGAAGCTCTGGGAACGGGCCGTGGCCGATCCGGTCGGCGACCTGCCCGCACCGGAAGCGACCGAGGAGACGGAACAGGCGCCGCCGGTCGACAGCGTCTGCCCGTACCGGGGGCTGGCCTCCTACCGCCGCGAGGACGCCCGGTGGTTCTTCGGGCGGGAGCGCAGTACCGACGCGCTGGTCGCGCAACTCCGTTCCGCGGAGTCGGAGGGCGGCCTGGTGATGCTGGTCGGCGCCTCGGGTGCGGGAAAGTCCTCGCTGCTGAACGCCGGCCTGGTCACCGCTGTCCAGAGCGGTGCCCTGGCCGACGACGAGGCTCCCGGACGCCGGCGCCACATTCTTCAGCTCGTCCCGGGCGCCGACCCCGTGAAGGAGCTGACCCGCCGCATACCCGAGCTGGCCGAGCCGGCAGACCTGGACGACCCGGACGCCGTACGAAGAGCGGTCACAGCCTGGGCCCGCCGGGAATCAGCGGGCACGCGGACGGCGGCCGGGCGGACCACGGCCGAACCGACCGATGCCGTACCGACCACGGCCGGATCGACCGTCGATGTTTCACGTGAAACACGACCGCCCTCGCGGTCCCATCCTGCCCGTCCGGTCATGATCGTCGACCAGTTCGAGGAGACCTTCACCCTCTGCGCCGACGAGGCGGACCGGCGCACCTTCGTCCAGCTCCTGCACGCGGCCAGCACCCCGGCGGCCACAGATGAACCGGCTCCCGCCCTGGTCGTCCTGGGTATCCGTGCGGACTTCTACGAGCAATGCCTCGGCTACCCGGAACTGGCCGACGCGCTCCAGCACCGCCACATGGTGCTCGGTCCCCTGACCACCGCCGAACTGCGCGAGGCCGTGACCTCTCCCGCCAAGGCCGTGGGCCTGGAGCTGGAGCCCGGCCTCGCCGAACTGATCGTCCGCGAGGTGAGCGCGGACGGCCCACGCGGCGCCCATGACGCAGGCGTCCTCCCGCTCCTCTCCCACGCCCTGCTCGCCACCTGGCAGCGCCGCAAGGCGGGCCGCCTGACGCTGGCCGGCTACCGGGCGGCCGGCGGCATCCAGGGCGCCGTCGCGGCGACCGCGGAACGCGCCTGGTCGAGCCTGGACCCGGCCGCCCGCACCGCCGCCCGGCTGCTCCTGCTCCGGCTGGTGCGGCTCGGCGAGGACACGCACGCGACCCGCAGACGTGGCACCCGACGCCAGCTGGCCGCGGAATCCACCGACCCGGGCAAGACGGAGGAGTCACTCGAAGCCCTGGTCCGGGCCCGGCTGGTGACCCTCGACGCCGACACCGTGGAGATCACCCACGAGGCGCTGCTGCACGCCTGGCCCCGGCTGCGCGAGTGGCTCGACGAGGACCGCAACGGCAATCTGCTGCGCCAGCGCCTCGAGGAGGACGGCCGGGCGTGGGACGAGTCGTCCCACGACTCCGCGCTGCTCTACCGGGGCTCGCGGCTGGAACAGGCCCACGCCTGGGCGAAGTCGGCCGGTGACACCTACCTGACCCGCAGCGCGGTGGACTTCCTGGCGGCCTCGGTACGGCTGCGCCGACGTACCGTGTGGCTCAGCCGGGCCGCCGTGTCGGCGCTGGTCGTGCTCGCGCTGCTGGCGGCCGGCTCCGCCGTGATCGCCCGGCAGCAGCGGGACGACGCGGTGTTCGAGCAGGTGGTGGCGGAAGCCGACCGTTTCCAGTACTCCGACCCGTCGCTCTCCGCCCAGCTCGACCTGGTCGCCCACGACCTGCGCCGCGACGACGAGGGCGCCAACAACCGCCTGATCTCCATCGTCAACGCCCCCTTGGCCACCCCGTTGCTCGGCCACACCGGCGCCGTCTACCTCACCACCTTCAGCCCCGACGGCAAGGTCCTGGCCACCGCCGCCTACGACCGCACGATCCGGCTGTGGGACGTGAGCGACCCGAACCGGCCGAAGGCCCTGGGCAAGCCCCTGCTCGGCCACACGAGCTGGGTCTCCAGCGCGGTCTTCAGTCCGGACGGCAGGACCCTGGCCAGCGCCGGCGACGACGGCACGGTACGCCTGTGGGACGTCTCCGACCCGCGGCACCCCACCTCCCTGGGCGCACCGCTGGCCGACCACGACGGCACCGTCTACCTGGTCGCCTTCAGCCCGGACGGCAAGACCCTGGCCGCCGCCGACGAGGACCACACCGTCCGCCTGTGGGACGTGCACGACCCGCGCCACCCTGCCTCGCTGGGCACCCTCACCGGCCACACCGAGGCCGTGCGCTCCATCGCGTTCAGCCCCGACGGCCGCACCCTCGCGGCCGGCAGCGACGACAACTCGATCCTCCTGTACGACGTCTCCGACCCCCGCCGGCCCGAACGAGTCGGCGCACCGCTCACGGGACACACCGCGACCGTGCACTCGGTGGCCTTCAGCCCGGACGGCCGGACCCTCGCCAGCGGCAGCAAGGACGACACCGTACGGCTGTGGGACGTCAGCGACCGGGCGCACGCCAAGGCCCTGGGCGCGCCGCTCACCGGCCACACCGGGCCCGTCTGGTCGGTGGCCTTCAGCCCCGACGGCTCCATGCTCGCCGCGGGCAGCGCGGACTCCACGGCCAGCCTGTGGAACGTCGACAACCCGGCCTACCCCTCCCAGGTGGGCGAGCCGCTCGCGGGCAGCAGCGGCGAGATGTACGCCGTCGGCTGGAGTCCCGACGGGCACACCCTCGCCACCGGCAGCGGTGACGGCAAGGTGCGGCTGTGGTCGATCCCGGGCTCGGACATGATCGGCGCGGCAGGGGCGTTCAGCCCGGACGGCCGCGTCCTGGCCACCGGCGGCGGCGACAGCCGGATGCGACTGTGGAGCATCACGGATCCGGCCCGGCCCACCGCGCTCGGCGAGCCGTTCACGACCGGGTCACGGGACCTGCGCTCGATGGTGTTCACCCGGGACGGCCGCACCCTGATCATCCTGACCAGCGAGGACAACCTCAGCTGGGTGCAGCTGTGGAACGTGTCGGACCCGGCACACCCCGCCCAGTACGGTGCGCCGGTCCGGCTGAACACCCGGTACGCGGGCTCCGAGGCGCTGGCGCTGAGCCCCGACGGACGGACCGTGGCCGCCGACTACGACGACCGCACGGTCCAGCTCCTGGACATCAGCGACCCGGCCCGTCCCCAGCGTCTCGGTGCGCCCCTCGAGGGCCACACCGGCTACGTCAACGCGCTCGTCTTCAGCCCGGACGGCCGCACCCTGGCCAGCGGCAGCGCGGACGGCACCGTCCGCCTCTGGAACGTCTCCGACCGGACCCGGGCCAAGCCCCTCGGCGCCCCCCTGAAGGGCCACCTGGGGCCCATCAACACCCTCGCCTACAGCCCGGACGGCCGCACCCTGGCCAGCGGCAGCGACGACGACACGGTCCGCCTCTGGAACGTCTCCGCTCCCGGCCGCGCGACCCGTCTCGGCTCGGCCCTCACCGGCCACACCGAGGCGGTGGTCTCCCTGACCTTCAGCCGGAACGGCAGGACCCTGGCCAGCGGCGGCAACGACAACACGGTCCGCCTCTGGAACGTGTCGTCCCCGTCCTCGGCGCACCCCATCGGCCAGTCCATGAGCCCCAACGCCAAGACCGGCAACTTCCTCTCCTTCAGCCCGCGGAGCAACATGCTGGGCGTCTCCAGCGGCGCCGACACGGTCCGGCTGTGGAGCCTCGACGTCGACCAGGCGGTCAGGCGCATCTGCGCGGTCACCCGCAACGTCCTGACGCCCGCCAAGTGGCGTGAGTATCTCCCCCGCCTCGCCTATGACCCGCCCTGCTGACCACCTTTGAGTGATCCCGATCACAACTGCTCACGACGGCCGAGAAGTTGACTCCCGCCGCACAGGCCACCTTGTTAGGCTGGCCACAACCCGGTCGCTGGTGCATCCCCCGTCGCCAGCGACCGGGCCTTTTCATGCCCGCTCCCGACCGATCCCGCGCCGTAGATGCCGAAGACCCCCGAACCAGATGGTCCGGGGGTCTTCGTGCTGGTGGGGCTAACAGGATTTGAACCTGTGGCCTCATCCTTATCAGGTCGAGAACGGGGGGTAGGCGACGTGGATCAACCGGCCGTAGTCCTCGGCCGATCGTCTACTGAGGTTCGGCGCCGACCGCTGCTGTTCTGGCCTGTTGGTGTCAGGCGCTGGTGTCAGCAGCACGGAGGTCACTTGACAAGTATCGGCTTCGCCTCCCGGTGACCTGCGTTGACGCCGCGTGGAGCCCCGAGAGGAGGGCAGGCATGGGCGGTCGTTCCTCCGCTAATTGCTTAATTGGAGAATGAGCGGTACGCGTGTACCTACACGGCGAGGGCGGTATGTAGCTACACGGCAGGCCCTTCCTGGCTGGCCAGGCAGGTCAAAGCGGAGGTATTGTAGTAGACAGATTGTCTCCGGCTAGGGTCCTGACGTGGACTTTTCTAGCAAGTACGGTAGACAGAGGGGGTTTGGCCCCGGCGGCAACCAGGACCAAACCCCTTGCCTTAGCGAGTCCGGTCGAGCTGATACCGACCGGACTCGCTGCATTCACAGCTCATCACGTGTCGCCTCCGACGGGACGCCTGGCGGGTCAGTGGATCCAACCCGCGTGGTCGATGAAAACGAACACTAGTGCCACTGCTGCAAGGCCAACCTGCCACTTCTCGGGTCCAGTCCACCTACGTCGCAGCTTCTTAGGGTCCTCTTCCACCTAGCTACTCCCTTCGCTCTCAAGACCGACCCCATGTGGGCCGGAGGCCATGAACTCACGCCCCCAAACGCGTAGTTCAGTGAGAGCTCTTTGAAGTAGCTCCGCCTATCTTAGCGGTCACCTTTGACAACAGCCGGACCGCTCAATAGTCGCAGGTCAGAGGCATGACGATCGCTTGCGACAGATCCGGCAGGGTGCAACTCAGCTCCCCTCATACGTTCATGTCGTGGACCTGTTTGCATGACCGGGAGGAGGGTTTCACGTGAAACATGCTCACCCGTAGCGGCTGTGCCCCGCGGCAAAGATTCCCGAACCATCCGGGATCCCTCACAGCTGCTCAAGTCCCAGCTTGGCAAGGCGCGATCCGATGGCACTGGGCTGCCGGCCGAACGCTCGCCCCAGAGCCTCAAGGTCCCGGTTACCAGCACGGTAGAGCGCAAGAAGCCGCTCGTCGTCTTGATCCGACCAGGGCTGGTAGGCATTTGGATGCCGCTTCCGTACCGCTTCAGGATCCTCTCGTCGGCGGCTACCTGCACTGCCGTTGAGATCGATCGCTGTGACCGTGTTGACGGGATAGCGCCCCACCTCGACAGTCGCCAACCAGAGCACTACATGTTCGTCTTGTACGGTGATCTGGTCGGCTCGCTTGGTGACCGCGCGACGGAGACAATCTGCGTCGGTTGGGTCTGGGTAGTAGTCATTGAAGATCACGCGAACTGCCTGCGAGGCTTTGGAATCCCCCATGCTTTCAGGGTGCCTACCTCCTCGGACCTGCAACAGAGCACCCTAGCGGTCAACATCGCTTTTCAGCCTGCACAGTGACCTGCCCCGCTTCCTCAACCACGATCCTCCCCAGCTTCCATCCCGTCTGCCGTCGGCCCACACACCGTGGAGCGGGCGTGGTTCATGGCGTCCAGGTGGAGCGCGCCACTGTACGAACGACCTGGACGCCATGGGCCGCGTCTGCTCGGCTCTGCCTGGGTCGATGGCAGACGGGATGGGAGCACCCCCACGCACGCCCCTGTCCGCCGGCACTCGCGAACGGCGCCCCCGCCATCTCGGAGCCTGAGCGCCCCCGCCGGAGGCCGTTCTGACCGTGGCTGCGTTCGTTGAGGTCTCAACTCAGGGCCGTAGTTCGCTGCGGCCCCAGGGGCACGGCCCTGGCGCCGAAGGCGCAAAGGGGCCGGGCCCAGGGGGCCAGCCCGCGCTGTGCGCGGGCCCTTGATGAGGTAGAGAAACCTGTAACAAGATCCGCTAGCTGACCGCGCTCCGCTC
>NZ_JAEKKT010000318.1 GCF_019510245.1 Streptomyces sp.
GACCCACGCGATGCAGATCTTCCGCTACGCCGAGCAGGGCTCGATGGGGTTCCTCTGGATCTCCGGCACCAACCCGGCGGTGTCGCTGCCCGAGCTCAGCCGCATCCGGTCGATCCTGGGGCAGGAGAAGCTGTTCGTCGTCACGCAGGACCTCTACCGCACCGAGACCACCGAGCTCGCCGACGTCGTACTACCGGCCGCCACCTGGGGCGAGAAGACCGGCGTGTTCACGAACGCCGACCGCACCGTCCACCTGTCCGAGAAGGCGGTCGACCCGCCGGGTGAGGCGCGAGCCGACCTGGACATCTTCCTGGACTTCGCCCGGCGCATGGAGTTCACCGACAAGGACGGCCGGCCACTGGTGCACTGGCACGATCCCGAATCCGCGTTCGAGGCGTGGAAGCGGTGCAGCACGGGACGTCCCTGCGACTACAGCGGCATCACCTACGACCTGTTGCGCGAGCGGGGCGGGGTCCAGTGGCCGTGCACGGCGGAGGCGCCCGACGGGACGGAGCGGTTGTACGCCGACGGCACCTTCTGGGCGGGCGCCGACGTCGCCGAGTCCTACGGCCGGGATCTGATCACCGGCGCGTCGGTCGAGGAGACCGAGTACCGGGCCCTGAACCCGGACGGAAAGGCGGTACTGAAGGCGGCGACCTATGTGCCGCCGCACGAGTTGCCGTCGGCCGAGTTCCCGCTGCAGCTCATCACCGGCCGCACGATCTACCACTTCCACACCCGGACGAAGACGGCCCGCGCGCCCGAGTTGCAGGCCGCCGCCCCGGAATCATGGGTCGAGTTGAGCGCCGGGGACGCCGCGGCGCTCCACGTCGAGGACGGTGATGCGGTCCACGTCGTCAGCCCCCGTGGCCGGATCCGGACCACGGTCCGGATCGCCGAGATCCGCCGCGGTGTTGCGTTCGTCCCCTTCCACTACGGGTACTGGGACACCGACACCCCGGCTGGTCCCGCGCCCGGCGAATCCGGTCGGGCCGCCAACGAGATGACGATCACCGACTGGGATCCGGTGTCGAAGCAGCCGCTGTTCAAGCTCGGGATCGCTCGCATCGAGGTGGCGTCATGAGGACGGGTCTGGAGTACGCACTGCGCCGCGTCCACTCGGCCGAGCAGGAGTTGACCGAGGACCTGCTGCACATCGCCGACAAGCATCGCTCGGAACACGAGATACACCACGTATGCCTGGACGTGGCGCGGTGGTCACAGGAAAACCTCGCGGCCCTGGCCGAGGTCGCGGCCAACTACGACGTCCACCTCGACGCCGAGGTGACCGACCCCGGGCCGCTACGCCACGCGCTCGACGCCCTCGCCGCGAAGACGCCGGGCCGGCCGGCCTCGATCGCGTTGCTGGAGGACCTGCGGGACCTGTTCCTGGTCGCCTCCGAGACGTCGCTCGCCTGGGAGATGCTCGCGCAGCACGCCCAGGCGCGCCGCGAGCGGGACCTGCTCGAGCTCGTCACGGCCGCGCATCCGCAGACCCTCCGACAGCTGCGCTGGGTCAACACCATGATCAAGACACTCTCTCCGCAGGCGCTGGCAAGTCACGACGCGTGACCGGGAAGGCTTCCGGTCATGGGAATGCGGATGAGCAGTCGGCATGAGTAGCGGGCATGAGTAGCGCCGTCGTCGTCGGCGGCGGCCACAACGGGTTGGTGGCGGCGATCCTGCTGGCCGACGCCGGCTGGGACGTCGTGGTCTGCGAGGAGCAGGAGCGCCTCGGCGGGGCGGTGTACTCCGACCGCTCCGTGCACCCGGAGTTCGTCACGGACTGGTACAGCGCGTTCTACCCGCTCGGCGCCGCATCGCCGGTGATCTCCGGTCTCGGTCTCGAGGCGCACGGCCTGCAGTGGTCGTACGCGCCGACGGTGCTGGCGCACGTCCTGCCTGACGACCGCTGCGCCGTGCTCGACCGGGACGTCGCGGTGACTGCCGCTTCGGTCGACGAGTTCGCTGCCGGCGACGGCGCGGCCTGGACGGCCCTGGTCGAGCAGTTCGAGGAGATCCGCGAGCCGTTCCTGAGAGCACTGTTCACGCCGTTCCCGCCGGTGCGGGCCGCCACTTCGCTCTACCGCGCGCTCGGCACCGCCGAGGTGCTGCGCTTCCTGCGCTTCGCCGTGCAGCCGGTGCGCCGGGCCGGCGACGAGCTGTTCGACGGCGAGGGGGCCCGGTTGCTGCTGGCCGGCAACGCGCTGCACACCGACCTGCCGCCGGAGGCCGCCGGCAGCGCGCTCTACGGCTGGCTGCTCGCGATGCTCGGTCAGGTGGTCGGCTTCCCCGTGCCGGTGGGTGGTTCGGGCATGTTGATCACCGCCTTGCATCGGCGCCTGACGTCGGCCGGCGGCACCGTGCGCACCGGCGCGCCGGTGCGTCGGATCGAGGTGGCCAACGGCACGGTGCGCGGCGTCCGGCTCGAGGACGGCACCCGACTGCCGGCCGACGCCGTGCTCGCCGACGTGGCCGCCCCGCTGCTGTACGAGCGGATGCTGGAGCCGGCCGACCTGCCGCCCCGGCTGCTCCGGGACCTGCGCAAGTTCCAGTGGGACAGCCCGACGATGAAGATCGACTGGGCGTTGTCGGAGCCGATCCCGTGGAAGGCCGACGGGGCGCGGGGCGCCGGCACGATCCACCTCGGCGTCGACATGAACGGGCTGACCCGCTACGCCGGCTCCATCGCGGCCCAGGAGCTACCGGACCCACCGTTCGTCCTCATGGGCCAGATGACCACCTCGGACGCGACCCGCTCACCCGGCGGCACCGAGTCGGCGTGGGCCTACACGCACATCCCCGAGGGGCTGTCGATGTCGGCCGAGCTGGTGCAGGCCCACGTCGACCGGGTCGAGGCGGCGATCGAGCGGCACGCGCCCGGCTTCCGCGACCTGATCCTGGCCCGGCGGGTGCTCTCGCCGGCCGAGCTGGAGAAGCTGGAGGCCAACCTCGTCGGCGGGGCGGTGAACGGCGGCACGGCCAACATCCACCAGCAGCTGGTGTTCCGGCCCGTCCCCGGCCTCGGCCGGCCGGAGACGCCGATCGACGGGCTGTACCTGGCCGGTTCGTCGGCGCACCCCGGCGGCGGCGTCCACGGCGCGCCCGGCGCCAACGCGGCCCGCGCCGCGATCAAGCGGCTCGGCCCGGCCGGCGCCGTGCGGCGGCGCGCGATCGACGCCCTCCACCGGCGCATCTACCGCTGACCGGCCCCCCGCCCGAGCCCGCCAACGCGTGTCGGCCGCGACTTTGACTTCTCAAGCGGGCCTCAGGCGGCCTTGCAGCACCGCTTGAGAAGTCAAAGTCGGGGGGGCGACGGCGGGCGACCGCGGCGCGGAGCCGGGATGTTGCGGTAAGGGTTACGGCAGGCTTGGCACCGACACCTGCCGCCGGTTCTCCACGATGGAGCGCAGCCGCTGCAGGCACTCCCGGTTGCGCCGGCTGAGCACCCACCGCTGCAGCGGGTTGTCCAGGATGCGCGCCGCTCCGTAGCTCGGCGCCTCGCCCATGGTGACGATCGACCCCGCGGCGTCGGGTTCCACGGTGAGTTCGATGTAGACCTCGCCGAAGGGCCAGGCGCGGCCCTGCAGCACCAGGCGGGACGGCGGCTCGCACTCGACCACCGCCGTCACGTCCGAGATCGCGAGCGGCCACCCACCGACCTGGTGGTGCACGATCGAGCCGGGCG
>NZ_JAEKKT010000319.1 GCF_019510245.1 Streptomyces sp.
TTACCCCACGTCGGGGGCCGGACCGAAGCGGGCGCCGGGCGCGGGACAATTGACGTATGGCCAGTACATCCTCAGGACGGCAGACGGGCGCGCGGGACCGGGACAGCGACGGGCGGGCGCGCAACGCCCGGCCGCGGGACGGGCTCGGGCGGCCGTTGCCGTACGGCGCCGAGGGCGTCGCCCGGCAACCGGAGGGCGTGGTGCGCACCCCGCAGCAGACCGTGGCCGAGGCTCAGGAACTGCTGGACGCTGGGCGCCCGTTCCATGCGCACGAGGTCTTCGAGGACGCCTGGAAGTCGGGCCCCGACGAGGAACGGGCCCTGTGGCGGGGGCTGGCCCAGCTCGCTGTGGGACTGACCCACGCGGGCCGTGGGAACGTCACGGGCGGGGCGCGGCTGCTGCGGCGAGGCGCCGGGGCCGTGGAGGAGTGGGCCGCGTCGGCCGCGGGGCGAGGACAGCCGTACGGAATGGATCTCGCGGGGCTGGCGGACTGGGCCCGGCGGCTCGCGGACCTCGTGGAGCAGACGGGCACGAGCGTCGACGCGGGGGTGCGGGCACCGCGGCTGCGCGGATAGCGCTCATCGAGCCGGCCGAGGCCACGGCGGCTGCGGGTGAGTGGGGGTTGGTCGCGCAGTTCCCCGCAGGCAGCTGCGCCGGGCTTGGGCGGGACGCCTACGGGGTGCCGGGTCGGGTTGTCGGGCGGCTGCCGGCCGGTGGGAGCTGGTCGCGCAGTTCCCCGCGGGCAGCTGCGCCGGGCTTGGGCGTGGCGCCCAAGGGGGTGCCGGGTCGGGTTGTCGGGCGGCTGCCGGCCGGTGGGGGGCCGGTCGCGCAGTTCCCCGCGCCCCTGGGGAGTTGCGGCCAGCCGCGTCACGACGGGCCGTTCCCCGCACCGCGCGTCGCGACAGGCCGTTCGCCGCACCGCACGCCACGGTGGACCGTTCGGCGCCTCAGCCACCACCCCGGCTGCCGCCTGCCCCGCGGACAACCGAGGCCGCCGGCCGGCACGTGCTCCTGCCCCCGCCGGCCGGACAGCCCTCATCGACCCACGGCGAGACGGGCACCCCTTCCCACCAGTGCCCCGGACAATTCCGGTTTCCCCCCAGCCGTGCGGACAGCCCGGTGGACGCGGTGTACGTACTGTCAGTGGCGTGCGGCAGACTCGGGGTGTGCGGAAGATTCATGTCATCGGTATCGGCGCGGGCGACCCCGAGCAGCTGACCCTCCAGGCGGTCAGGGCGCTGCGGAGCACGGACGTGTTCTTCGTCCTGGACAAGGGCGAGGTGAAGTCCGACCTCGTGCAGCTGCGCCGGGACATGCTCGACGCGCACGTACCGGAAGGCACGTACCGCGTCGTCGAGGCGCGCGACCCGGAGCGCGACCGGGCGGCCGGCGGGGCCGCGTACTCCCCCGCGGTCGGTGACTGGCGCAGCGCCCGCGCGGAGATCTACGCACGGATGATCGCCGAGGAGCTGGGCGAGGACGAGAGCGGCGCGTTCCTGGTATGGGGAGATCCCGCGCTGTACGACAGCACGATCGGGATCCTGGAGGAGATCCTCGAACGCGGCGCGGTGGCTTTCGAGTTCGACGTCGTGCCGGGGATCAGCAGTGTCTCGGCGCTCGTCGCCCGGCACCGGACGGGCTTGAACAGGGTCGCCCGCCCCGTCCAGATCACGACCGGCCGGCGGCTCGCCGAGGGGCTTCCCGAGGGCGTGGACGACGTGGTCGTCATGCTCGACGCCCACCAGACGTTCCGGCAGTACACGGACCAGGACATCGACATCTACTGGGGTGCCTACATAGGCACTCCGGACGAGATCCTCGCCGCCGGCCCGATCGCGGAGGCCGCGCCCCGTATCGAGCGGCTGCGTGCGGAGGCGCGCGAGCGCAAGGGCTGGATCATGGACACGTATCTGCTGCGGCGCAACCGGCAGGAGTGAGGCACGGGTCGCCCGGGCACTCGTGCGGCCCGTCCCCGCATGCGGGAGCAACCCACAGCTGTGAAGGTGACCTCGTGACAGTCGTGGAGGAAACCGCACTGCCCGCCGCCTCCCAGCCCCCCGTGTTGGACAAGCGCCGTCGCAATGTCGTCTTCGTGACGATCATGCTGGGCATGCTGCTCGCGGCGCTCGACCAGACCATCGTGGGCACGGCGCTGCCGACGATCGTGTCGGACCTGGGCGGCGCGGCACACATGTCGTGGGTTGTCACCTCGTACCTCCTCGCGGAGACCGTGGCGACGGTCCTGGTCGGCAAGTTCGGTGACCTGTTCGGCCGCAAGGTGGTCTTCCAGGTCTCGGCGATCGTGTTCATCACGGGCTCGTTCCTGTGCGGTCTCGCCTCCAACATGACGATGCTGATCACCTGGCGGGCGATGCAGGGCGTCGGGGCCGGCGGTCTGATGGTGACGGCGATGGCGCTGATCGCCGACGTCATCCCGCTGCGCGAGCGCGGCAAGTACCAGGGCGCCATCGGTGCCGTGTTCGGGGTGGCCACGGTCATCGGACCGCTGCTGGGCGGACTGTTCACCGACCACCTGACCTGGCGCTGGGCGTTCTACGTCAACGTCCCGATCGCGATCGCCGTGGTCCTCGCCGCGGCCCGCACCATCCCCGTGGTGAAGTCGGCGGTGCGGCCCGTGATCGACTACATGGGCATCGCGTTCGTCGCGGTGGGCGCCAGCGCGCTGATCCTGGCGACGAGTTGGGGCGGCAACGAGTACGCGTGGGATTCCGGCGTCATCATCGGCCTCTTCGTCGGCGGGGTGCTCTCGCTCGGGCTGTTCTGCTGGGTGGAGACCCGGGCGGCCGAACCGATGCTGCCGATGCGGCTGTTCGCCAACCCGGTGTTCACGGTCTGCTCGGTCCTCAGCTTCATCGTGGGCTTCGCGATGCTGGGTGCGTTGACGTATCTGCCGACCTATCTCCAGTACGTCGACGGCGACTCCGCCACGGTCTCCGGCGTACGGACGCTGCCCCTGGTGGTCGGCCTGCTCATCGCGTCGGTCGTGAGCGGCAACGTGGTCAGCAAGACCGGGCAGTACCGGCTCTTCCCGATCGCCGGCTCCCTGGTGATGGGGCTCGGGCTGTTCCTGATGTCCCGGATGGGTCCGTCCACGGGGGCCTGGCTGGAGTCGCTGTACATGTTCGTGCTCGGCACCGGCATCGGGCTGTGCATGCAGGTCCTGACGATCGCCGTGCAGAACACCGTCGAGTACGCCGACCTCGGCACCGCGACCTCCGGCGTCACCTTCTTCCGTACGTTGGGCAGTTCCTTCGGCACCGCGGTCTTCGGGACGATCTACACCAACTCCCTGACCCCGAACCTCCAGGACGGCATCGCCTCCGCCGTGCGGGTGGGCGGCGGGCCGGCCGCGGACGCCGTGACCAGGGCGGCGACCAGTCCGGAGGGGCTGCACCGGCTGCCTCCGGCCGTCGCCGCGCCCATCATCGACGCGTACGCCGACACGATCCAGACCGTCTTCCTGTGGACCGTGCCGGTCGCCGCGCTCGGCTTCGTCGTCGCCCTGTTCCTCAAGCAGGTCGAGCTGCGCGACAGCGCGCGGGCCGGTTCGACCGACATGGGTGAGGGGTTCGCGTCACCGTCCGGCGCGGACTCGCAGCGGGTGCTGGAGGCCACGGTCGGGAAGATCATCGGCGGTACGAACCTGGAC
>NZ_JAEKKT010000320.1 GCF_019510245.1 Streptomyces sp.
GAGCGACGTCAGGTCGATGGAGTCGGCGAATGCCTTCATCCCGGCATCATTGGGATGCAGATGGTCACCGGAGTCGTACGCCGCGCCCAGCAGCCGCGGATCCGCCGGATCCCGGACCGCCCGGTCGAAGTCGGCGTAGTCGTCGAAGACGGGGCCGGAGTCCCGGACGAACGCGTTGACCTGCTGCCGCCGGGCCTCCGTCTCCTCGCTCCAGCCGCCCCAGGTGAAGTCCTTGTACGGGGTGATCGTGGCGCCGACGACCCGCATCCCGCGCTGGTGGGCCCGGGCGGCGATCTCCGTCATCCCGGCGATGATCTGCTCGGCACTCGCCCCGCCGAGATCGTTGATCCCCTCGAAGAGGATCAGGGTCCTGGCGCCCGGCTGGGAGAGCACATCCCGTTCGAGCCGGTCGAGCGCCGAGGGGTTGGTCTCGGTCCCGGCGGTGATCCGGTTGCTGGTGATGCCCGCGTTGAGCACTCCGGCACCGGGTCGGCAGGCGTTGAGGCGGGCGGAGAGCAGATCGGGCCAGCGCTGGTTGGTGTCTGCCGTCGAATAGGATCCGTCGGTGATCGAGTCGCCGAGCGCCACCACCGACCCGGTCCTCGGCGCGGTCACGTCGACTCCGCTGAGGAACGGCCAGCTCGTGGTGGTCCAGGTGTAGGCGTCGCCGGTGGTGTCGGCCGCGTGGTCGCCCGCCCCGTAGTCCGTCCAGTACACGGTCTGCTGCGCCCACCAGTGATCGGTGATGTGCGTGACCTGACCGGGCAGATGGAGGCTGACCACCAGGTCGGTCAGGGCGGGCACGGCCAGGCGGACCGGATCGCTGACCGCCTCACCGCCCGCCGGGATCGTGACCCCGCGCTTCCCGCCGAACCGCACGTCGTACGGGCGCGCCACGGCGGAACCCCCGTCCCGCAGGCCCACGGTCGCGTGCCCGATCGTCACCGGATCGGTGGCGTAGGCGTTGGTCAGCCGGATGCGTACGGACGAACCGCCGACGCTGGTGTGCACCGGCATCCGTACCGTCACCTCGGACATCCCCGAGACCTCGTAGTGCTCACTGGCCGCTGTCGCCCAGGTCCCGGTCCAGCCGCGCCGGTCGCCTTGCTGACCGGCCTGGGCGGGTGCCACCGTTCCGGCCACGACCGCCGAGACCGCCAGCAGCAGAGCCGCGAGCCTGGTACGTATCCCCTGCATCTGACGCCCCTTTACTGTTCCGCGTCGGTGCGCGCGAGCGCCGCGTACGCCTTGCCGGCGCCCTGGGCCTTGAGGTTCACGAACGCCGGGGTCACCCCGAGCGGCGCCGCGTATCCCTTGAGCGTCACGGGGCCGCGGACGACCTTGCCGTTGGTGACGTCCCGCCACGTTCCGGTGGGCAGGAAGACGTCCCGGGTGGTGCCTTCGTCGAGCTTCGGCGCGGCCAGCACGGCCGGGCCGAGCATCCACTCGTCGGCGACGGTGTAACTCGCCTCGTCCTTCGGGAAGTCGAAGAACAGCGGCCGCATGATCGCATCGCCGGTCTTCACCGTCCGCTGCACCTGATCCCAGATGTACGGGGCCAGCCGCTCGTGGGTCTTGATCGCCTGCCGGTAGAGGTCGACCGTCTCCCGGTCGTACCCGACCCATTCGCCGGTCGTCGCGTCCCGGACTCCGGTGGGTGAGGTGGAGGCGTACATCAGCGGCATCAGGGAGGCCGCCTGCGCCCAGCGGGCCAGGACCTGCTTGGTGGGCGGCGGGTAGCCGAGCGAGCCGCCGATCATGTCGGTCTCGACGAACGGGTAACCGATCGTGGAGACCGCCAGGTTGGCGGAGACGGCGGCGCGCAGGCCTCCGAAGGTGGTCGGCTTGTCGGCTGTGCGGGTGGCGAAGCCCTTGGCCTGCGCGGCGTTCCACGCGACCCGGAGCCCGGCTCCCTGCTGGTCGAACTGGTCGGCCAGCTCGGCGCCGTACTTCACGTAGTCGGCGCGGGTGGACCCCGGGTAGGGGGCGCACCGGTCGTCGAAGAAGGCGGTGTCGAACTTGAAGCCGTCGACCCCCAACTCGTCTGTCTGGGCCGTGAGATCGTCGGTGTACCACTGCCGCGCGGCCGGATTCGCCAGGTCGATCAGCCCGGTCTGGCGACCGTTCCACCAGGTGAACAGGCAGGGCTTGGACGGGTCGGACGGGTCCTTCAGCAGATAGCCGTTGTCGACGGCTTCGGAGAAGTTGGCCGCGTTCTCGGGCATGTACAGGCCCGTCCACATGCCCAGGTCGAACCCGAGGCGGTCCAGTTCCTTGGAGAGGCCGGGCAGATCGGGGAAGCGTTCACCGAAGTCGGTGGCGATCACGCTCTCCTCGATCTGTACCGCGTGCCCGCCGAGCCCGGCGCCGGCCAGCGCGCGGGCCCAGGCGAGGACGTTCTCCTGGGTCTGCTCGCCGTAGAGCTGGGCCCAGGAGTTCCAGAGCGGGGTGGCGTACTGCTCGTAGGGGGTGTCGGAGCGTTCGGGTTTGCCGACCAGCGCGATGTGGTCGCGGTAGACCTCGGCAGGGGTGTCCTCGACGAACACCGTGGAGTCGGAGGGGCGTTCACCGGTGACGGTGAACTCGCCGAGCCCGTTGCCGCCGGAGTTGATCCGCACGTCCATCGGGTCGTTCGTCTTCGCGAGCAGGCCGGTGGCGCTGGAGGTGTACCAGAAGGGAGAGACCACCTGATAGGACGCCGGGCTGAACCCGGTGTCCACCACCTGTCCGGAGTCCAGCGGCCACGGCTGGACGGTCTGGTCGCTGTTCTCGCCGTGCCCGTACCAGTGCCCGGCGCTGCTGAGGTCATAGGCCGTGCTGAGCGCGTCGGCCCGGGCGCCCGACAGGGACCAGTTCATGTCGTACCGGTCGGAGCGCAGGGTGATCCGCAGATCGACGGTGACGCCCGGCAGGTCGGTGGCGGCGGTGACGTGCACGGAGTTGCCGTCACGGCTGCTGCCGGTGACCTCCCGGACGATGTGCCAGTCGGAGCCGATCCGGAACCGGAACGCCGCGGGCGCGGTGGCCAGCACGGTCCGGCCCGCCCGCACGGTGGTGACGGTCAGCCGGTCGGTGGCGACGCGCAGTTCATAGGCGGGTGTCGTGACGGTGATCGGCCCGGAGTCGGCGGCCGCCGGGACCGTGCCGAGCAGCGGGGCGGCCAGGATCAGCGCCGCCGCGCCGCAGCGGACGGTTCGTCTCGCCGTATGCGGCATCAGGCACCACCGCCGCAGGTCAGCTTGGCGTCGGCCCAGTCGGCGTGGTCCGAGGAGACATCGCCGTCGCCGTCGACCGACAGGTCCAGCCAGCGGGCGCCGGTCACGTCCACGTCGATGGCGGTGCCGCCGTCGGAGCCGCGCACCACGGGGGTTTTGGTGAGCGGGCGGCCGTCGGCGACCACCTGGAAGGAGACGCTGCCGCCGTCGCCGACCTCGTCGTCCACCCCGGCGGTGGCGGTGAAGCGGGTGCAGCCGCCGCCGAGATAGACCCGGGCCTGGCTGTTCGCGTGCACGCCGAGGCCCTTGGTGTACGTGGTGCCGCCGATGCTCAGGGGGCGACCGTCGCCCGCCGCGTCCTCCCCGTTGGAGGCGTCCTTCTCCACAGGACCCCAGCCGTTGACCGCCTTGACCAGGGTCAGGTCGCTGACATAGGCGTCGGCGGACAGTCCC
>NZ_JAEKKT010000321.1 GCF_019510245.1 Streptomyces sp.
CCGCGGTGGCCGCCTACTTCGCCGACGCCCTCCGCCGGGGCGACGACCGCTGGAGCCCCCTGCCGGGAGCGCCACGCCTTCGCGAACTGGCCGACCGGGCGGACAGGTTGGCGGACATCACGCAGGACCGGGCGGTACGGCAGCTCGCCGACACCATCCGGCAGGCGGGACACCTCGAGTGACCGTCCCGCCGGGCAACCGGTCGGCATCACCCCCGGCGGCTGCCCGCGCTCGGACGAGAGCGCCGGTACAGCACCGCTCCGGCGGTCAGGAGAGCCAGGCTCGCCACGCTCGGTACCCAGGGGTTGTCCGCTCCGGTGTGCGCGAGAGTGGCGGCCGCTTCCGGCTGTACGGCGGCGGGGGAACCCTCCGCCGCCGAGTGCGCCTCGGCCGGGTGCGACGACTGGTGAGGGACCCGCGGCGTGGACGGTACGGACCGGTCCTCGGACTCGTTGGGACGGTCGACCGGGCCGTTGACCGACTCGTTGCCGAAGGCGGGATTGCCGATACCCACCAGGTTCGCGCTGTTGCCACTGAGGTTCACGGGCAGATCAATCGGAAGCTGGACGTTGTTGCCGGAGACGACGCCCGGCGAGCCGTGGGCGCTGCCGTCGGCAGCGGCCCCGCCCGGCGCCTCGGACGATTTGCCGCCCCTGGCCTTGCCGCCCTCGTTGGCGCAGCGGTTGCCCATGGCGGGGTTGAGGAGGCCGACCACGTTCAGGGTGTTCCCGCACACGTTCACCGGGACGTCCACGGGCAACTGGATGCCGTTGCCGGAGATCAGCCCGGGCGAGCCTTCTGCGGAGCCGTCAGCGGTGGAGTCGGCCTGCGCCGGCCCCGCGACCGCCATCGCGCCGGAGGCGACGGCGACGGCGATCACACTGTTTCGGATAGCCCGTTTCATGGGTCCCTGCCCTTCAGAGATGGCGCGGGCACTCACCCGCACTCGGTGAAACATGCGTGAAACCGTGGAAGTAATGGTTTTTCAGTCTTTTGCCCGGAACGGGGTTGTGTGCGTACACCTGTTGGGGCCCGTTCGCGCGGCAGGCCGCTCCACGGAAAGACCCTCGCCCCGCACCGAGAGCGTCTCGGCGCAGGGGAGGGTCAAGGCCGCCTGCCGGGCGGTGAAGTCGGTCAGAGGGCCTGGTTGTCGCAACCCATGTCCGAACCGAGGTGGCTCTGCTGCGCACCGGGATTGCCCTCGCCGTTCAGCAGGTTGCCCGCCAGGCCGTTGAGGGCGCCGACGCTGCCGAGCACATCGATGTTCATGTCGTGCGAGCGGCACTCGATGCCCTGAGTGATGTCGAAGTCGTTGCCCGGCTCACCGTGTGCCAGGGCGGTACCGGCGCCGAAGGAGCCGACACTGCCGAGGATGGCGCCCACGAGGACTGCCTTGTGGAACGTGCGCATGAAATACTCCATTTCGAGTGGATGGGGTCTGCAACAGATCGAGCTGGGATGCGGTGGTCGAGGCGCGGGCGGCCGTCAGCCGAGTCGGGGAAGCCCCAGTTGGCCGACGGGAGGCGCCGCGAGCTGCCCCAGGCCGACCGGAGCCAGCTGCGGCGCGCCCGCCGACGCGAGCTGCGGGTTGATGAGCGGGTTCACCTGCGGGTTGACCTGTGGGTTCACCTGAGGCGTGACAGTCGTCGGCGGCTCCGGCGCGAAGGTCTGGGGGACGGCCAGCTGGGGGGCGACCTGCGGCATCACCTGCGGCATGACCTGGGGCGGCGCGGGTGCGGGTGCCGGTGCGGCCGGTGCCGGCTGCGCGGGTGCCGCCTGCTGCGCGTACGGCGAGGCGGAGGCCTGCGCCGATCCCTGCGACGAGGCGGCGGCATAGCTGGTGTGCTGAGGTGCCTGCTGGTAGGCAGGTGCCGGGGCGGCCTGCGGTGCCTGCTGGTAGACGGGTGCGGGCGCGGCCTGGGGGGCCTGCTGAACGGGTGCGGGCGCGGGCGCGGCCTGCGGTGCCTGCTGGGGTGCGGGCGCCGGGGCGGCCTGCGGCGCCTGCTGGTAGACGGGTGCAGGCGCGGCCTGCGGTGCCGACTGGTAGGCGGGCGCCGGGGCGGCCTGCGAAGCCGGGTTGTCGGGAGCCGGTGCCGGCGGGGGAGTGATGGGAGAGTCGGCATGGCTGATGCCGGTGCCCATGGCGGACAGACCGCTGGCCGCTGCTACTAGGAGCACGGCCTTGTGAAGCTTGCGCATGAAACTCTCGGCCCTTCATACCTGAATAGGGAGTCCATTGCATTGAGTGCGGTCACGCGTGCAGCCGGTGCGCTGCTCCCAACTGCACGGTCAGCAGCGGTGATCCCGAGTGGCACGCGGACTTCGCATCAAAGCCGGCAGCGACTCGCCTCACCCACTTCAGGTCCACGACCGCTGCCCTCTCCCGGTTGGAACGAGGACGCCTGGCCGTGGTCACGGAATCCCACGGCCCGTCACCCGTTTGCCGCTTGGGGGGCGCGTGTCGCAACCCGTACGCCGTTTGCGGCAAATGGGTGACCACGCCCCGGCGCCCGTATCTGCGTCTCTTCTCGTGTCGTTCCCCACGGGGCAAGGACGCTGGTCCATCGCAGTCACTCAGGGCAGTGGAAACAGCTGCAACTGCGCTGCCGTATCAGGGTTTCCCCAGATTTTCGTGCACAGGTCAATGAAGGGCCGAGAATTCAATGCGCAAGCTCCAGCAAATCGCGCTCGTCGTCGCAGCAGCCGGCGGACTGACCGCCGTCGGGGCAGGATCGAGCTCTGCCGTCACCCCCGTCGCCCTCAACGGGGCTGTGCCGCCTCCCGTTTCGCAGCCGGACGCCCAGGCCGCCACGGCCACGTCCGCTCAGGCGACCACGCAGAGCTACGGCTCGCCGACCGCTCAGCAGCCGGCCCCGCAGCAGTCGGCCGCGCAGCGCGGCACCCAGGTTGCACCGCAGCTCAACCCCCAGCTCAACCCGCAGATCAACCCTCAACTCTCCTCCCCGGCCCCGCAGACGGCGCAGACCGGGCGCATGGCGCAGAGTGTCGCGCCGGCCCAGAACAACCTGTTCCGGCCGGCCCAGGAGTGCAGCCCGCAGTCCCTGCTCGACGCGAACGTCCCGGTCGCGGTGCTCGCCGCCTCCCAGACCCGGGGCATCGAATGCACCCAGGCCAACAGCCAGTCGAACGCCCTCTCCAGCGCCCTCGCCAACGCGCGCTAGCTCTGCGCACGCGATACGACTTTGGGGTGTTTTCGCGCCGAGATCACGAAATCGGCGCGCCTCTGACCGTTTTGAGATACTTCGCACTAATCTCTTGTAACTGTAAGGAGTCGATCTGTTACAGATCGCACCCATTCACTCTCACCGGAGATGACATGCGCAAGCTTCGCAACGTTGCCGTCCTGGTCGTTGCCCTCGGCAGCATCGGCCTCGTGGGTGGCACCGCCCACGCTGACGGTCATGGCGGGAAGGACGGCGGGGACAAGTTCAAGATCACGCAGAGCTCCAGCTGCCGCTCGCACGACCTGAACCTTGACGTCCTCGGCGAGGTCAACCTCCTCGGCGGCGTGCTGGGCAACGCCCTCAACGGCGAGGGCAACCCGGGTGCTCAGTCCACCGACATCGGCTCCACGATGGGCTGCAACAACAGCGCCTTCTGAGGTTCTGACCGGCGCCCAGGCGCCGAACTCCGCGAATGGTCCCGGCGCAGGGCCGGGACCATTCGCGTGCCGCCAGGCCTGCCAGGCGGCGATGGTTTCGTCGATCAACACGGATCGCGTCCACCTCACTTCACCGGAGATGACATGCGCAAGCTCCGCACGGCTGCCGTCCTCCTCGCCGCATTCGGGAGCATCGGTCTCCTGGGTGCCGGCACCGCCCACGCCGACCAGGGTGGGCACAAGGGCGGTGGCGACACTTTCGACATCATGCAGACCAGCAATTGCACGTCGCACGACACCAACGTCGACATCCTCGGCGAGGTCGGCATCGGCAACGGCCTGGGCGGCAACCTCCTGAACGGCGAGGGCAACCCGGGCGCCATGAAGACGTCCATGGGCTCGAGCATGGGCTGCAGCAACACGGTCGGCAAGTAAGAGCCACTCTTTCCCCGGTGCCCCGAATCGCTGACGGGGTACCGGGGATTTTCGTTTCGTCGGCAGACCTTCCGCAAAAACCGAAATGCCGGGCCGGGAATCATCCCGGCCCGGCATTCGCCGTCATGCTCAGAACTCGATGTGCGGCCTCTTGAACTCCTTGGGCTTCTTGTACTCCTTGGGCAGGGGAGCGTTGTTGGAGCACTCCACGACCGGCCCGACGCTCGTGGCCCCGCCCTCGAGCATCTTGTCCTGCCAGTCCGCCATGTGCGGCTGGTCCGACGTCGAGCAGTCCTGCGCCTGCTTGACGATATGCGCGTCATCCTTGTCGATCTGGGTCTCGCTCTTGCGAATGCAGATGGTGTCACCCTGCGCGGTGGTCGCGCAGTTGCCGTCGTCCGCGTAGGCGTACGGGGCGCCGAGGCAGATCGCGGCGAGACTTGTGACGAGCCCCGAGACGGCGGCGATCTTCTGCGCAGTGAACATGTGCGGTATTCCTTTACGACGGAGGCCCGAGCGCACGTGCCATCAACGGGTGTGCGCTCGAGCCCGAGAAGGTCGAAACAGACGGCCGCAGCCCGGACGCGTGCCCTGATCGAGCGGCGCGTCCGGGCTGCATTCGCCACGGGGATTCACTCAGCACACCGTTGAACCCGCTGAAGCGGTGCGGGACCGAGTCGTTGAGTTCGTGCAATGTGCGTCAGGCTTCCCAGGAACGCGGGTGCGTCCGTTGTGGCGCTGTGCGGATGGGCTTGCGGCAAGGTCTTACTCTTCGCCGTGCTGCTCCTCCGGCTGAGCCTCGGGCTGGGCCTCGGGCTGCTGAGCCTCCGGCTGAGCCTCGGGCTGCTGCTCCTCCGGCTGACCCTCCGGCTGGGCTTCCGGCTGGCCCTCGGGCTGGGCCTGCGGCAGGGTGTAGTAGTCGCCCCCGAAGGCGACGGCGTTGGCCGACGAGTTGGCCACGGCGCTGATCGGCGGAGGCGCTTCGCCGTTGTCGCCGGCGAAACCGACGCCGGCACCGAGGGTGGACAGCCCCGCAATCGCTGCCGCTACGACTGCAGCACGCTGAAACATACGCATGGTTGACCCTTTCTCACCCGGGCAGGACCGCCCGGCTTGGCTACTCAATGTGAGCATATACACACACTGTGTAGCTATCGAGGATCTCCGTTCCCCATGTCGCGTCGTCGGTTTGTGGAGCTCAGCCCAACAGGCCGGTCTCCTCCGGTGCGGTGCCGTTCGCGTCGGGTGCTGTCAATGCCGGGGCGTTACAGGTCACCTCGGGGCCGAGCCGGGCCCTGCCGTTGCCCAAAGCGGAGGGCAGTGTCACGGGCTCAACCGGCTTACAGGTCTCCTGGTGGGGGATGACGCCGTCTTCGGGAATCACTCCCGTGATCCGCTGGGTGCAGGTGAAACCGAAGAGGTCGCGAGTGCAGTTTCCCGGGCCCGCCGCGGCATGCGCCTGGGTGGTGCCGACGCAGGCCATGAGGAGGCCCCCGGTCAACGCCGAAAGGGCCGCGATCTTCCTTCTGTTGAACATCTGATGCGTTGTCCTTTGTGGGGGTCCTGCCGAGTTCAGCCCTGGAAGGCGGTGTTGAACTGGCCGCAGGTGGTGGCCGTGGTGGTCGCGAGGCCGAGCACGCCGATCGGGACGTTGTTCTCGGCCACCGTCTGCGGACTGCATTCCTGGTAGGGGCGGTAGAG
>NZ_JAEKKT010000170.1 GCF_019510245.1 Streptomyces sp.
AAAACCCGCGACCCTTCACCTGGACCAAAACGGCCGACGAGATCCTCAACTCCCTCGCCGACTACCTCACCAAAGTCGGAACCACCGACCAGAAAACAGAGCAGAACTAAACCTCAGGATTTCTGGCGCATCACACTAGATGGCACCCGTGACCGCACCGCAACCGCACCAGATCGAGCGGGGAACAGCGAGGAATCACCGGGAGTACCGCCGAGGCCGACCGGGTTGCATCCGATCCGTCCGGGCGGCTCCGCACACGTACGAGCCCCAAATGCCCGCAGCTTCCCACGCTGAGAGCGCGGGACTTCGGTGTTGGATCGGCCGGCACCTGGGTGCTGGCCCTGACTAGCGGGACTCCAGAGACCACCTCTGCTCGGCTCCGCCTGGGTCGATGGCGTGCGGGATGGGAATTGCGCTACTCACGAGCGGAGAGGCAGGCGAACAGCCCCACGCCGACTCCCAGGACAACCAGCTGCGCGACACCGGGAATACGCCACCTCAGGTAGAGGAGACCGCCACCTGTGATGACAGCGCCGCCGACCAGGAGCCACATCCCCCTCAACGCTTCCTTCGGTGCCTGGGGTGGATTGCGTTGGCCCTTATTGTCGGCCCAGCCCGTGATCCCGTAGCGGAACAGTAACCAGGCCATGCCCATCAGGTCGATGACGAGTAGCGCCACGCTGACGCCAACCTGCAGGCCGGTTGACGGCCCACCCCCAGGCCTCACCACCGTTCTGCCAGCGGAAGACAAACTGTTAATCGCATACGGCCCAGAATGCTGTAGTGGCAGGCACTACACATGAGTACGACTACTCAAATGCGCCGCTACCACCGCAACCGCCCAGTGATCAAGTAACCGTGCCCGATCGAGCGGGACACCACGGGCCACGGGAACCAACACGGGAACGGCCCCCGACCAACAACCCACCCATGAGGGTCGAACTCCTCAGTAAGTATGTAATTGCGTGACAACGCCGACGCACAACCACGGACGAGTGCGGACGTCCGCGGCCCGCCAGCGCAGGTGAGAGACGTACCAGCCCAAGACAACGCACCCATCCAAGTTGCTTCGGGACAAAGAGGTCGCGGGTCAAAGCCCCGCTGCCCCAAGGGAGAAGTGCCAGCTCAGGGCGGGGGGCAGTTGGTCTACGAAGTAGGTCGGCTCTCCAGCAGTGCTTCCACCGTCAGGGTTCCTGCTATACAGCGACGGACGGGCGCCAGGGTGAAGCCACGCCGGATCCGGGATCGCGACCGAGAGCCAATCAGCGGTCCGTCCGCACCGCGCCTGTGACCGTCAGGGCCGCACGAGGACCTTGAGGCTCTCCCTACCCGCCATCTGCCGGTAGCCGGCCGGCACGCCTGCGAGGTCCGTGGTGGTGGCGAAGACCTTCCCGGGCTCGATCTTTCCTTCGAGGATGTCGGACAGGATCGAATGTATGTAGGCCCGGGTAGGAGCCGCTCCACCGACGAGGCGGACGTTGTTCATAAACAGACTGCCGACGCCGATCGGGGCTTCTTCGTACTGCGGGATGCCGACCCGGCTGGTGATGCCGACCCGGCTGGTGATGCCGACCCGGCTGGTGATGCCGCCATGGCGTACGGCGCCCATGGCCTGGTCGTACGCGGAGCGGCTGCCGACGGCCTCCACTACGAGACGCGTCCCCTGTCCACCCGTGAGCTGACGCAGCAGTTCGATGCCTTCCTGGCCGCGCTCGGAGATCACGTCGGTGGCACCGAATTCGCGGCCGAGGTCGGTTCGCGACTTGTGCCGGCCCATGAGGATGATCCGCTTTGCGCCCTGCCGCTTGGCGGACAGCACCGCCAGCAACCCGACCGGCCCATCCCCGACGACCGTCACGCTGGAACCAGCGGTGACGCCACCGGCCACCGCAGCGTGGTAACCCACGAGGAGCGGATCTATCTGTTCGACCTGGCCCGAGCGTCCCGGCCCGTAGACCGCACACGCACCCAGGAGCCGACGCCACAACTGCCGTCGAACATCCAGTGGATGCTGGAGAGCATGACCCTGTCCGCCGCAATGGTCGCCAACAAACGCCAGGACATTTTGGCAGTCAACCCGCTGGCGCGGGCCCTGTACTCGCCGGTCTTCGAGAGCATTACCACCCGTGACCGGGGTCACGCGAACCTGGCGCGGTACCACTTCCTCGACTCCGGCGCGCGCGACTTCCACGGCGACTGGAATGTCAGCGCGGACATCCTAGCGGCGCTGTTGCGTACCGAAGCCGACCGTAACCCTCATGACCAGGTGACCTGGGATCTCGTTGGTGAACTGACCGTCCTCAGCCCCGAGTTCCGTATCGATGGGTCACGCACAACATCCTCATCCGCAAGCGTGACGCCAAGATATTCCGTCGGCACCCCGATACCGGCTGCCTCAAGCTGGCCTACCACTCGATGGAGCTGCGGTCTCCGTCCAGACCGTGGTGGACGTGTGCGTCTGCACTGCCGAGCCCGGCTGCGCCGAGGAACATAAGTTGAAGCTCCTCGCCAGCTGGACTGCTGCCGCGCCGCAGCAGTGCGACGCCCTCAACCGCCTGTGCGCCTAAACAGTTTCGGCCACTCCAGTCCGCAGGGACGAGGATCACCGTCCCGATGAGGCGTTTGTGCAGGTGGTCGCGGATCACGCGAGAGGGGTGGGCCTGGCCAGCCAGAGTCGACGTTGAGATTCGCGCGGCGCCTCCCTTCGCCGTCGGGAGTAGTTCGGGAGTAGTCTTGACGGGATGCATGGTGACTTCTCCGGATGGCAGTGTTCTTGTCGCTGCGATGGCGAGGGTCGCGAAGACCTTCGGCCGGCATGACGGCCCAAGCGGATGAGGCCGGCTGCGGGCGGTGCTTCGATGAGGGCGAGATCGAGCTGCTGCGGAGTCCTGACGTCCCCCTCCCGGCGGACCTCGTCCGCCGGGTCGCGCAGAAAGATTCTTTCCACTGGGACGACCGGCCTGCGATCATCCGTCGGATTCTGCCGCAGCTCGTCGTGGTGCTTGCCGACGGCGAGGCCGAGTCCGATCTCATGACCGTTGACTGCCCGCGGCAAGCTGGTCACGGTGGCCCCGCAAGCAGGCTGGGGCAGTGACCGGATTCCTGGACGCATGGTGGACGCAGACCCTGAGGACGAAGTCGCCGTCCATTTCTGCGTGTGCGGTGTTTGAGAGACGGCACCGGTCGCCCGCCGTCACCAGGCCGACAGCCTCGACTGGTGGCGGGAGGAGTTGACGTCCAACGAATCGCCTTTCACCAGGTGGGGGGCGCCGAGGCGAAAGAGTGGGCCGCCTGGCACGAAGTGAAGCGGTGGCTGGCTGGTCAGGCCCGGGCAACGTGATGTCAGAAGGGCTGGTGCCTGACCGCAGCCGTGAACGCCAACACGGCCCGATTCAGGCGATGTTCGCCCTGGGTAACGACCTTGCGAGGGCGCTGGTCAGAGGAGTGCTTGTTCTGCCAGCTGATGTAGCGGCGTCTCATGCTGCTGCGGCACAGGGCGTGTTTCGAAAGTGCTGGTCACAGCCATGCGTGGCGAAAGCACTGGTGCCAGCGCACCGATTTCGACAAGCTGCGGCACATGGACTGGACGCCCCTGCTCTCCACACTGACCGGTGCCGTCATCGGCATCGCAGCCACTCTGATCGCCGATCGCAACCGGTGGCGGCGGGAGGAAGCCAGGCACGCTCTGGAAGTACGGCGCGAGGTCTACACGGAGTATGTTTCCGCTCTCAAAGCCGCGGGTGAGGAGATACGGGCCGTCGCCTTGGGCGACCACATGTCCGAGTCGGCACGCGACGCGGCAGTGCGGGAAGCCGTGCGCGGCACCGGCATCTACACGGCGAGCGAACGCCTCTGGCTCGTGGGCCCCCCGCAGGTCGTGGAGGCGGGGAACGAGGCGTTCCACCGCCTGCGCGCGATCCGCGACGCCTATGCCCGTGGAGTGGCTGTCGGCTCCGCGGACGACGCGCCCCTGATAGAACGGCGGCGCAAGGCTATGGCGCAGATGCGTCGCCTCATGCGTGAGGACCTGGGCATCGGACCCCTCGGAATCGAATGATGTGTCACCAGCCCTGAGCTCGTCCCAGCCTCGCGGTCCCCGCCACCGTGCAGGTCATCACAGCCATTCATTGATGGCCGCGACCAGCACGGTCGCCTCGTAGCGGACGGCGAGCTTGTCGTACCTCGTCGCCGCTGCTCGGTGGCGCTTGAGGCGATTGATGCCGCACTCCAGCGCATGGCGCGCTGTGCAATCCGCGGCGTCGAACTTCGGCGGCCGACCACCCCGGGGCCGGGGACCGCGCTTCTTGCGGTTGGTGATCTGGTTGCGCTTCTCCGGGATCGTGCAGGCGATACCGCGCTCGCGCAGGTAAGCGCGGTTCGCGCGGGAGCCGTACGCCTAATAGGCATGTGGGTTGGTCGTTGGGCCGGTCCAGGCGGGGGCTGGGAAGACGTCTGGGACATACGCCGCGCCGGCCGAGCACCACCCCGACAGGGACCCGCCCGGAGCGGGCGTCGTTGAGGTCGCCATAGTTCAACGAGGCGTGGGAGACGCCCACCAGAACCTGGCCCGGCCCGGGCACGGGGTCGGGCACCTCGGCGAGGCGGACGGCGGCGGATGCGGACGGATCGACGACGAGAGCGCGAACGGACATATATCCCCCTTGGGTTACGACTTGTAACAGCAACCATCATCGATAACCTTGCTGCTCATCGGAAGGAGGCACTTTCATGTCACGCAGTCACACCCGTGTTACCGAAGCACTGAGGGATGAAGCCTGTCCGGTCACCGAGGTGCTCGACCGTGTGGCGGGCAAGTGGAGCATCGGGATCCTGATCGCTGCCGCCCACGGCCCGGTCCGCTTCACCGAACTGGAACGCGCCATCAACGGCATCAGCCGACGCATGCTCACCCTCAACCTGCGCAGGCTGGAGCGGGACGGACTGCTCGTTCGCACCGTGTATCCGACCGTGCCGCCCAAGGTCGAGTACAGCCTCACGCCCATAGCCCAGGAGCTCCACGCTTCGCTGACCGGTCTGGTGAGCTGGGCCGAGCGGCATCGGTCCGCCATCGCCGAGGCCCGCGCCGCCTACGACACCGCGGCGGAGCAGAGCCCCGACACCGACTGAACGGGACCCGGACCCGCTCAGGCTTCTGTGAGTCACCAGCAGGTGGCGGGGAGCGAGGGGCCCGCCATCGACGTCACGAGAGGTGCGTGATCGCCCGGACAGCTCCCCATCGTACGTCGAGGCACGCGGGGCCCTTGACAAGCACGCTCGCCGGTGCCTGCCCACAGGCATGGGCAGGCCCAAACGAGATGAGCTACAGCTGCCACTGAGAGGTCATTTCAGCTGGTGTGGTCTTGCGACAGTCTGGGGTGATGACTGCTGCGCTTGTCGAACGGTTGGCGCCGGTAGATCTGCGGGACTTGTTCCAGCGGGTGGTGCCGCTGCATGACGGCGAGCATGGCGCGGGAGCCTGGAGGACCTCGTCCCGATCGACCCTGCCCCTGTCGAGCTCGGGCTTCAGCGGCGGTGCATCGCCGCTGGCAGGTCAGCCCTCCGGTTGATCGGCATCACTCCTCGCTCGAAACCGCGCTGTCCTCCTGATGATCGCCTGTCGGCGAGCCTTGTGCCTGGAATCGCGATCAGAGGGTCAGTACCACGCGCTCGTGCACCTGGCCGCTTTCCAGCAGACGGTGCGCCTCGCGTGCGTCCTGCATGCGCATAGTTGTGTACTCCCGCAGTCGCAGCTGCCCCCGCGCCATCATGGACATGGCGTCCTCCAATGCGTGAGGAGCTCGCCCCGGACTGGGATGTGACAGTGTGACGCCGAAGTCCGCCGCAGCTGGGTCGGACAAGGTGATGACTCGGTCGGCGGCTCCGGTCAACGCGATCGCATCGCTCAGCACCCCCTTGCCGGACGCATCGAACGCGAAGTCGACAGCCCCGACGCTCCGGACTGCGTCCACCAGCCCCGCGCCGTAGCGTACGGGCGTGGCACCCAGGGACGTGACCAGTGCGTCGTCCCGCGCGCCTACCGCGCTAACCACTTTGATGCCCTGAGCGATGGCCAACTGGGTTGCGATCAAGCCGACTGCTCCGCCGCCACCGAGCACCAGCAGCGTGTCGCCTGTCTTCACCGCCAACTGCCGCAACACCCCCGATGCCGCCTCCGCCGAGGCCGGAAGAGAAGCTGCGGCTGCCCACGGGACGGAGGCCGGCTTCTCGACCCACATCGAGGAGACCGCGTATTCGGCGTATCCGCCAAGGTCGAAAAGCAGCGCTGCTACTTCGTCGCCGATCTGTGTTCCGTTCACTCCGGGACCCAACGCGTCGACAGTCCCGGCCACCTCGAATCCGAGGACGGCGTTTTCCCGCAGCGAAAAGGCTTTGAGACGGCCCGACCGCAGAGCGAGGTCGGTCGGGCCGACACCCGCGGCCTTCACCTTCACTCTGATCTGCCCCTCGGCCGGCTGAGGCGTGGGCACGTCCGTCCACCGCAACACGTCAGGATTGCCGAAGTCGGTCAGCGTGATTGCTTTTGGCATGTTTCCTCCGTCGGGAAGTCCATAATGCTGAGCCCACGTTCTTGGATGTGTTTCCAGCGCGGGCGGCGCCTCTTCTTTTCGAGGGCTGCTTGTCCAGAAGTCTCGCCATACGCCGTCCCGGACTTGGCTTGCGAGGGAGCGGCGGCCCTTCACTGCGCGTTGGCTTCCGATGCGACGGCCGCTGCCGCCGAGGTGTCGAGCAGGCGGGAGCGCGGGTGTGCGCATGCGGCTATGCGGGATTCGTCATGGGCAGGAGGCCGAGTTCCAGGAGGCTTTGGGCGGTGCTCGCGACGGCGTCGTCGCTGCTGCGGGGGTTCCAGCCGAGGACGGTGCGTGCTTTCTCGTTGCTGACGTGGCGGACCTTGCCGAGGTTGGGCAGCATGCCCTTCAGCGCCGGGTTCGCCTCGGCGGCCTTGCGTACCGTCTCGTCCGGAAGCTCGGTGACGGGGACGGCACTGGCGGCTTCGCCGAGCCGGTCGCGGATGGCGAGGGCGATCTGGTGCAGGGAGACGGCGTCACCGGCAGCGGCGATGAAGCGTTCGCCTGCAGCCCTGGGGTCGGTCATGGCCTTCAGATGCAAGGCTGCGGCGTCACGGACGTCAACGACGGCGAAGTACAGGCGGGGTGTGCCCGGCAGGGCGCCGCTGAACAGACCGGTGATCATGCTGATCGAGGAGGAGTGGTCGCTGCCGACGACGGGCCCGAAGATGCCGACCGGGGCGACGGTGGCGAGTTGAAGGCCGTTGCCCTCGCGCTCGACGAACTCCCAGGCCGCTCGCTCGGCCAGCACCTTGGACCTGATGTAGGCGGGGAGGTCGCCGACCGGTGCGGTCCAGTCGTCCTCGGTGAAGGGCTTTTCGGTGGCGGGCCTGCCGTAACCGACGGCGGCGAACGAGGAGGTGACCACTACGCGTTCGACGCCGGTGTCGCGGGCCGCACGCAGCACGCGCAGCGTGCCTTCCCGGGCCGGGAGGATCAGGTCGTCCTCGTTGTCGGGCTCGCCGCCTGGGAAGGGCGAGGCGGTGTGCAGGACGTAGCGGCAGCCCGCCACCGCCTCGGCCCAGCCGTCATCCGAGGTGAGATCCGCCTCCACGAAGGTGAGTTCTTCACCCGCGTCCACGCCCATGGCCGCCAAGTCCCCGCGGACCTGCGCCTCACGGTTGAGGGACCGCACAGTGGTGCGGACCTGGTAACCCTCGCCGAGTGCCTGGGCGATCACACGACCGCCCAGGAACCCGGAGCCTCCGGTGACCAGGACGGTATCGGTCGCAGTGCTGCTCATGGCCAAGTTCCTCTGTCCTTTCGTGCGCATGGCGACTGGCCCAAGGGACGTCAGCCGGATGAGGAAGGGATCAGCTGCTACTGGTCAGCGCCGGCAGCAGCAAGGCATCCATGACCGCGATGAGCTGGTCGGCGTCGGCCTCGGTGCCGGTGAAAAGCTTCTCGACAAGGACGCTGCCCATGAGGAACATCTCGGAGTGTGCCAGGGCCGGATTGTCGGGACGGATCGTTCCGCGCTCGACGTGCCGGGCCAGGATGGTGCGCAGCGCGTCGAGGTAGGGGGCGAACAGGACGTCCCGCAGTGCCTGGGCGAGGCCCGGATCGGATATGACCGCCTGCCAGATTCCCAGCGTCGGGGCGCCCTTGGGGTGCGGTGCCGGCATCATGCGAGCCAGCGCCACCAGGTCGTCACGCAAGCTGCCTGCGTCAATGTTCGGCAGGGGCGGGTACTTGCGGGCCATCATCGCCGTGATCACGAGCTTGGGCTTGTTCTCCCACTGCCGGTACAACGTGGCCGTGCTCGCCTTCGTCCGTCGGGCCACCTCGTCAACGGTCGCCTGCTCGTAGCCGACCTCGGCGACCAGGGCGAAGGTGGCCTCGAGGATCTCGCGCTCACGCTCCTGCGTCAGCCGCTTGCGCCGGCCGGAGGCCGGTGCCTGCTCGCTCATCAGTGATTCCCGTCGTCCGGCTTGCCGGTCCGCGTCTGTCCGCTGGACAGCTTCAGTTCGAAAACGTACTTTCGACAATACGTTTTCGATAACCTGGAATCAAGTCCGCCGCGAAGCGCATCCTGCACGGCGGTCTTGCCACCGTCCGGGAGGGCCAAGTGACCGGCGGAAGTTACCGGCCCCCGTGTAGTGCTTGGGGTCAACCGTGGACTGGGTGATGGGACGGTAGAAGGTGTCATCCGGCACATAGGCCGTCCAGGGTGTCCGGTTGTCGGCGTCGGTCGCGCTCTCTGGTCGACACCAGCGACCTCGGCCAGAACCTGCTCGCCCCGTGGCAACCCGCCGTACTCGGCCTCGTCGCAGTGACCGCGCGCCGGAACGACGGCACACCAGCCAGTGGGAGTGTGCGGGAGTCGGCAGCCGATCCGCTGATGGCACTGGCCCTGACCAGCCCGGCGTCACCAGCCTCTCGATGTCCGCTCCTGCACTACCCGCGGTACGCCACGCTCTGCGCCGGGCCTTTACTGACGTGGAAGCAGTGGCTCGGCGCATCGCCGTGTGCAGGTTGAGAGGTCACGCGGATAGGCGCATTTGGGGGATACCGGCACCAGAACGGGCACGCACCACAGGCGCTGGCCCTCGCGGTCCGGTGATCGTGCAGTTGCGACGCTCTGTGATCAAAGGGGAGATCTGGGTCCGTGCTGTCGTCATGGCTGACTGAGTCACTGTCGGTCAGTACCGGCAGGGGAGTCGGCTCCGCGCGGTGCGGCCGGAGCTGCCGTCGGGGCGGTGCAGCAGGGAGAGGGCACCGACTTCCGAGGGTCTTGTAGGCGGCCGGGTGCTGCTTGCCGATGTTGACGCGCTGAGGGTCGGTCATGATTCCTTCGATTCGTCTGGGTGGCCTGCGCCGTGCACTTGGCGTGCGTGGAGGTGGCCGGTCGGGTGTGTTTGGCAGGGGCCGAGTGGTGGGCGGGGCGGTGCCGCCCGCTGCGTACCCCCTACTACGACGCCGGGTCGTCGACCTTGAGCTTTTCTCCGGTGGTGGAGACGAACACGACCAGGAGCTTGGCCCGCCTGGTCGGGCTGGTGTTCTCGGTGAGGACGTGGTGGGCACCTGGCGGCTCGACCCAGTTGTCGCCCTGGTGGTAGGTACGCACGGGCTTGCCCTCGAGCTGGCTGCGCACGGTGCCTTCGAGGACGTAGGCGTAGACGAACGCCTGGCCGTGCCGGTGCGGCAGCGCGCGTGCGTTGGCCGGGAAGTCGACGATCACCGAGGTGAACGTCTTGCCCTTCACCCCCGGAAGGGCCTGCTGGAGCAGCGGCTTGAGGGTTTCGGTGGGGCGTGTCGATGCCATGGCCGCAGGCGATGCCACGGCCACGGTCGTCCCCTTGGGCTGGGCGGGTTGGTCCGAGGTCGAGCAGGCCGTGGCCGTAGTCAGCGCGGCGAAGGCCAGCAAGCCACCAGAGATCCGCATTCCCATCATGATCGGTCTCCTGTTCAGTCTTCAGTGACGCGGGTGATCGTCTTGCCCGGGCTGCGCTTGCCCGGGACGAAGGCGGAGGGTGCTTCGGCGAGCGGCCGCACGGCGCCGACGATCGGCTTGGGACGGCGGTCCCTCAGCAGAAGACCGCTCTCCCGTTCTTGGGCTGGACCTTGGGCGGCACGACGATGCTGACCAGCCAGCCACCGGCCCGGACGAGTGCGGCCGAGCGGTCGAGGAGGTCGCCGCCCGATCACGTCGAACACGACGTGGCCTCGTCGGCGACCTCCAGCTTCTCGGTCTGCAGGTCGGTGAAGGCGTCGACGCCGAGTGCGGGTGCCCTGTCCCTGCCCGAGGCCCGGCCGGTGCCGATGACACGGGCGCCGACCTCGCGGGCGAGCTGTACCGCGAACGAGTCGACGGCGCCCGCGGCACCATGGATCAGGACCGTCTGGCCTGTGGTGAGGCGGCCGTGGTCGAACAGGCCCTGCCAGGCGGTCAGCCCGGAGGTCGGCAGCGCGGCGGCCACCGTGTGGTCGATGTCCGCCGGCAGCGGAGCGAGGTTGCGGGCCTCCACCGTGGTGTACTCGGCGAGCGCGCCGTTACGGGTCCAGTCGGCCATGCCGAACACCCGTTGTCCGACGCGCAGGCCGGTGATGCCGTACCCCCAGCTCCACGACCACACCGGACAGCTCGTGTCCGGGCACGCTCGGCGTCGGGTCGCGGCCGGTGCGATCGGTCCACGTGGCGGGCCATTCCGGCTCGCCAGGGGTGAAGCCTGCGGCGTGCACCCGCACGACCATGTCGTTCCCGGCCGCATGAGGGTAGGGCATGTCCGTCAGGGACATGCTGGCAAGGCCAGCGTCACGGTCCAGCACAGTGATGGCTTGCATACAGGTCCTAACTGGGGAGGGGCGACCCGAGCGCACGGCGCTCGCGCGCAGGGCTCACAGCGGCTGCAGGTGGATGTATGCCGTGCCACATGATCGATCTCACCTGTTCCGGTGCCTTCCTCGTCGCCCGTTGTGCGTTCTCATCAGGGAGACGAGGTGGCCCCTACGTGTGTGACAGCTCAGACGCGCACGAGTTTGTCGGGATTGAGCACCCTGCGGTAGGCGGTGATCAGACCGTCCGTGATCTGGACCGTGTCGACGGAGTGGACCCGGCCTTCTCGGTGGAACACGAGCGCGAGCTCGCCGCCGACCTCGGCGAAGTCGATACGGTCCGGGTGCCACTGACGCCCCGTACGCACCATGACTTCGGCGACGCGCTCGCCGCCGTGAACGAGCTTGCGTGCCGCCAAGACCTTGCCGCCGCCGTCGGTGACGTAGACGGCGTCCGGGTGCAGGAGCCTGACCAGGCCGGCCAGGTCCCCGGCCTCGTAGGCGGCGCGGAAGACCGTGAGGACGCGTTCGCGCTCCGCCTTCGACGCCTGCGGCGTGGACTGCTTCGCCCTGGCCACCCGCCGTCGTCCCCGCGAGGCGAGCTGCCGGACGCCCGGCACGGAGACGTTCAACACTTCGGCGATCCGGCCGAACTCAAGGCCGAAGACATCGTGCAGGACGAAGGCCACCCGCTCCGGCGGGCTCAGCTCTTCCATGATCAGGAGCATCGCCGAGCTGACGGACTCGTCGACGAGTACCGGCTGCGACGCGTCCGGCCCTGTCAGCAGTGGCTCCGGCAGCCACGGCCCGACATAGGTCTCCCGGCGGAAGCGGGCGCTCTTGAGAATGTCGTACGACCGTCGCGCGGCCACCGTCACCAGCCAGGCCCGCAGATCACCGATGTCCTGCAGGTCCGCTCCGGCCGCCCGCAGCCACACGTCCTGGGTGACATCCTCGGCATCGGCCACAGTCCCCAGCAGCCGGTAGGCCACACCGAAGACCGCTGGTCGGTGCCTCTCCCATTCGGCTCCGAGCGGGTCCGCCTGCTCAGATCGTCCGGGCCCATGCCCGTCACCCATACAACCTCCTCCAGCTTGCAGATGCAGCGCAACTGTTTCGATCTCGGGATCTTCGAAGACAGCTCAGCAGAAGCGAGCCGAGCCGCTCCGACACGGCAGCCGCAAGTCCTGATCAAGCCGCTTCGGGGATGGTGCTGGTACGGCGTGCGGGCGCGCTCAGCAACGGGACCGTTCGCTGCGAGGTCGGCTTTCCCGGCCCGTGCGTATCGGATCGCTGGTGGGCCTGTGAGCATGTGATCGTCCGGCGTGCAGGGCCGCACCCAAGGACAGCGTCCCGACGAAGCCGACGTACAGGTAGCCCGTGGCTTCCAGCCCCCATGAGGGCGCCGCGAGCCCGGCCGCGAGGGCCGGAAGACTCAAGGCCGCATAGCTGATCACGTAGACGGCCGAAAAGACCTCCGACCGCGACTTCGCGGTAGTGACCGCGCTGATGGCACGGAGGTTGCCGTTGAACGTCAGGCCGACGCCCAGCCCTGCGACGACCGATCCGCCCACGTATACGGCCGGCGAAGCGACAGCGATGGCCACCGCCAGCCCGGACGCACCCAGAGTCAGGAGAACCGCGCCCAGCAAAGTGGCGAGCCGAGCCGCATGCCGAACGGACCACAACCCGCCCACGCTGTTGGCTACAAACAGCGCCGCGATGCTGAGCCCGCCCGCAGCGCCGGACCGCACATGCAGGACATTGCTCACCAGGGACGGAGTGAGCGCGAGGAACAGACCCGTGACGGACCATGCCGCGACCAGGGCAGGAATGGAGGCGAAGAACTCCGGCCGGGCTTCCCGAGGAACCCGGACTCTGGGTCGCAACGACGCCAGTCCCACCGCTCGCGGGACGAGTGTCTCAGGGATCGTGAGGACGACCGCGGCCAGAACGACGAAGGTCAGCGTCAGGAAAGGAAAGACATACGCATCGGGGCGTGAGGTCGACTGAACCAGCAGCCCCACCACTCCGGCGCCGGTGGCCATGCCGATACTCGTGCCCACCGCTGTCGTCGTGGGCCCCAGATGCGGATGTCTCTTGGGTGAGAGTTCGACCAGTCCGGCGGCAAGAGCGCCCGTGGCCGTCCCCGTGGCGATGCCCTGCACCACCCGGGCGATCAGGAGGGCGACGACGCCGTCGGCCGTCCAGAAGACCGCCGTGCTGGTAGCCGCCACCAGAAGGGCGGCGACCAGCACCGGGCGGCGACCCAGCTGGTCGCTCAGCGGTCCGACCGTCAGCAGGGCGCCGAGCAGACCCACGACATACACGGCGAAGATCACAGTCAGCATCGTGACCGACAGGCCCCAACGTTCCCGGTACAGCGGGTAGATCGGTGACGGTGCGCTTGCCGTGGCCATCATCACCACATTGGCGCAGGCCAGCACGGCGAAGGCCGCACCTCGCCCGAGACGACGCTCGTCGCGAGGGCCACTCACACGTCTCATCACGTTTTATGGCGCCTTGATCAGCTCGGCCAGGGAGCGCCCATGATGCGCTCGACCGTGGTTGTGCGCTGGAAGCCGGGAATGAAATGCTCCAGCACATCCGAATTCACGGTTCCGTTCGTGGTCTCCGGGCGGTGCTTGAGTCCGTCGACGAAGGCCTGCAAAAACTCGTTCTTGAAGTCACCCCGCGGATGGACGGCGGTGATCTCGTCCACCTGGCTGTGGTCCAGCTCGTTCAGGCCCAGTCCGAGCACGTCGGTCAGAACCCCCAGATTCGTGATGGCGATCTCCGGGCCCATCCGCCCGGGAATTCCCGGGGTCGTGTGCAGCGCGATCGCCGTCCACACCACGTCGGCGGCCGTGGCCGGGAAACCGCGGCCGAGCATGAACGTGCGTGCGTGGTCGGCTCCATCGACCTCGAAACGCTGCTCCACGTCGGAAAACGGCGTCAAGAGGCCGGTGTCGTGAAACATGGCGGCCAGGTAGAGAAGCTCCGGGTCGGGCTCCAGGCCGAGCCTGTGAGCATGCATCGCGCCGAAGACGAAAACGCGCCGGGAGTGGTGGTAGATGAGGGGGCTGGTCATCTCCTGCATGAGGCGGGTGGCCTCGGCGGCTGCCGCCGTTTCAGGAATCTCCACCCCCGCGATGATCTCGCTCATGACCTCTGCTCCTTCCGATATCGGTGTGTTACGAATGGACGGTGCGTTCGTCTTCCACAGTGCCAACCACCCGGCGTCCGGCGCTCCCTCGGTCCGGCCATGAGTCACCCGAATCCGGACAGGGGGGCAGCGGGACTGTGGGCTCCGCCGCGCATCGGGTGGCGATCCTCGTCTACGACGGGGTCAAACTCCTTGACGTCGTCGGCCCCGCGGAGGTGTTCGGGGAAGCGAACCGGCTCGGTGCCGACTACACGATCGCGCTGGTCTCACCGACCGGTGCCGATGTCACCTCGTCCATCGGGATCCGCATCGCGGTCGACGCCGCCGCCACGGAGCCTGCTCCTGACACGTTCCTGGTGGCCGGCGCAGACCTCTACCCGCGCACACCTGTGCCCCGTGATCTGGTCGAGGCCACGCGAACGCTGGCGGTCCGGGCCGCCCGGGTCGCGTCCATCTGCACCGGAGCATTCATCCTCGGCGCCGCCGGCCTCCTGGACGGCAAGCGCGCGACCACGCACTGGAAGGTCGCGCACGAGCTCGCCGCCCGCTGCCGGGCCAGCCGCGTCGAACCCGACGCGATCTACGTCCGTGACGGCACCACCTACACCTCGGCGGGCGTGACCGCCGGCATCGACCTGGCACTGGCACTCGTCGAGGAGGATCACGGCCCTGATCTGACCCGCGACGTCGCCCGCGCCCTGGTGGTCTATTTGCAGCGTTCGGGCGGCCAGTCACAATTCTCCGCCTCACTGCAGGGACCGCCGCCCCGATCCCCGGCCCTCCGCAGAATCATCGACGTGATCACGGCGAATCCCGGGGGAAACCACTCACTCGGCGAACTCGCCAAGCACCTCAATGTGAGCCCTCGGCATCTCACGCGGCTCTTTCGCGAAGAGCTGTCCACCACGCCGGCCCGGTACGTGGAAATGATCCGGTTCGACATGGCGAAAGCTCTACTCGACCAGGGGCATACCGCGACGCAGACGGCGTCCCTTGCCGGATTCCCGAATTACGAGAGTATGCGGAGAGTTTTCGTGAGGGAATTGTCGCTCAGCCCCGCCGCCTATCAGCGCCGCTTCAGCACAGCGCGCCGAGCCGACGAGGGGCAGCAGTAAGCCGATATCGGGGCAAGGTCAACGAGCTGCTGCGCGAGGCCGGCATCGAGTACGAACTGGTTGCCGAAGGCGAGGACCTCGGGCGCCTGGTCGCCATCACCGACGACGCCCGCAGCGCGCTGGTGCACCGCGCGCTCAGCGACAGCGCCCCCGACATCACGACCCGGGTCCGCCACGCGATCGCCCTGTTCCACGGCCGGGACACGACGGTGGAGGGCAAGCGGTCGGCCATCGTCACCCTCGCAGGCATCCTCGAGGAACGCCGCGCCCTGCTCAAAGGGCGGCTCGGCAAGGATGAGGGGGCACTGTTCGAGATCGCCAACCGCATCTTCTGGTGGTACCTCGGAACGGTGGAGCTCACCAACCGGCTCATCGCGTCGCGGACCGCTGACAGCTGACCCTGCGCACCCTCACCCGAATTGGTGGTCGAAGCCCTTCAGGACCGGGTCAAGCTCGGCCGCGGCGCCGCGCGGAGAACACAGGCGGACGCCCGGGCGCTCCGCCGCGTCCGGTGCCTGGTCCAGGGGCAGCGGGGGCGCCCCGTCGGGCGCTTCCTCACAGTCGACGGCGTGCGACGACGCCCCGGCCGGGACCGTGACCGCCGCCAGGTTCCTGCAGCACCCAGCCCGTCGGCCGGCGGGGCCCGAGGATCTCGCGCACCGTCGACGGCGGCGGCCGGCCGGGTCGTGGACGCGGTACTCGTCGGCCTCGTTCTGTGCGCCCGTGGTCAGGTCGTGCCCGTCAGGTCTTGGGTTGGAGAGTGCTTCCGGGACGGAGTTTGCCGTCCTCGTCCAGATCGTTCAGCACGGCGGTCAGGCCAACGCGCAGCATCTTCCGCCGGACGTGACCCAGGATCTGGGTCATCAGGAGCCCGCCTGCACCTGTGAAGCCCGTGTGGTCGTAGGTGAAGCGCGTTCCTCTGCCATGGGGTTCGATGCGGTAGGCAACCTCGGTGGTCTCGCTGCCGCCATGGTCGGTCCACGAGTAGCGCAGCAGCCGGGGCTTGTCCACCTCCAGTACGACGCAGTCGACGATGCCGCTCCAGCCGGGCTTGGGCTTGGCGATGAACCGGAACCGGGCGCCGACGGTGGTGGTGAATCCTTCTGGGCGTGCCCCGGCCCCGGTGGCTGTCCATAGCGGTATGAGCCGGGGGGTGGTGACGGCGTGCCAGACCTTGGTGGGGGAGTGCGGGTAGTCGCGGACGATGTGGATGGCGCTCATGGGGCTCCCGAAACGATCAAGCAGCGAAATGTACAGTCACTGAAAATTTACAGTAGCAGTAAGTGTATTGCTGCTGCACTACTCTGTCGCCATGAGCACGGTGGACTGGACGGCATGGCGCCCGCAGACAGCGGTGCCCCAGGCCGAAGGACTGCGGGAGCAGAAGAAGCGTCTGTTGCGGCAACGCCTGTCCGACACCGCCACCGAGATGTTCCTGGAGCGCGGCTTCGATGCCGTCCGCGTATCGGAGATCGCCCGGGCCTGCGGAGTCTCGGAGAAGACGGTCTTCAACTACTTCCCCACCAAGGAATCGCTCATCCTGGACCGAGGCGAGTCCACGATGACTGCTCTGCGGGCCGGTCTGGCCGACACGGACCACTCTGCGGTCGAGGCGGCGCTGCGGATTCTCTCGGATGAGTTGCGGGCCATGACCTCCTGGATCGCCGCGCAGGACGACCCCAACCAGGCCGTCGCCATGATCAGGCGCTTCGGCGCACTGACCAGGTCCACGCCCTCACTGAGGGCCTACCACCGGGACATGACCGACCGGCTCGTCACCGCAGCAGCCGAGGTGCTGGCCCGGCGGGCGCGCAGAAGCCCGGACGACCCGGAACCGCAGATCGCGGCAACTGCCCTGCTCGGACTGTGGTCCATCCAGTTCCAAAGCCTAGGGAGACATCTGGACGCCGCCCGCACGGCAACGCAGATTCATGAGGCAGTGACCGCCGATGTCCGCCGCGCAGCCAAGCTCATCGACACCGGCCTGACCTCGTTCGAAGGCGCGGCTCCGGCCCGCTGACGTGCTCAGCCACGGATCGCGTGAGAACCCCAACGGATCACGATCTACGACTGGAGTCCTGATACTCCAGTTGCAGTTCGATATTCCTGCTGGTCAGAGGCGCGTTCGTGGGTACTTGGCTGGTGTGCCGTCAGGTGGCGCGAGTTCGTGACTCGGGTGCGGCTACGTGTCTCCAGCCTCCCGGGTGGCTGAAACGATTGGCCGCGTGGCATCCCGCGACGACTCGACCACTCATTGGGCTGGGCGCGACAAGATCGCTTGGCAAGGACGCGCTGGCGAGGTCGTCTGCTCGGACAAGTGCAGGAGCGATTTCGGAGGTGGGGTGCCCGAACTCTGGGCTGGTACGGACGCGGGCAAGACCGAGCATCACGGTGTGGTGATCGACGCAGACGGCAAGCGAAAGCTGTCGCGGCGGGTGGCCACCGACGAGACTGTACTGCTCCAGCTGATCGCCTATGTCCTCGCGCTCAGTGAGCACTAGCCTGTGATCTGGGCGATCGACCTCAACGCGGCGAGGCCGCCCCGATGATCGCGCTGCTGACCGGCCGCGAGCAGCAGGTTGTCTACGTCCCCGGCCGCACCGTCCACCACGCCTCCGGCTCCTACCGGGGCGACGGGAAACGCGAAGGACGCCTTCGCCATCGCCGACCAGGCGCGCACGCGCCGTGAATGCGCTCGCCACTCACTGGGTGCGGGCTGGGCACGACGTGGTCGTCGGAGGACGGGACGTGCACGAGGCGGAGCGGCTCGCGACGCGTCTCGGGGGCACCGCGAAGCCGGCCAGTCTGCGTGAGGCGGGCCGAGTTCGGGCAGGTGGTGGCCGCGCTGCCCTTCGGCCCGGGGGCGAGCGGGGCGTGGGAACTGCGGACGGCCCTGGACGGCAAGGTGCTGATCGACTGTTCCCATCCGGTCGGTCCGGGCTTCCGGCTGCTGATACAGCGCGGACTTTCGGCCGCACAACAACTGGGTACTGCGGCACCGACAACTCATGTGGTCAAGGCGTTCAATCTCTGCCATGAGGACGTGTGGCGCATGACGCCGCCCATCTTCGACGGGCGGCCACTGGCCGTTCCGGTCTGCGGAGGCGAACGGCCCTCGCGCTTGTACACCGGTTGGTGCAGCGGCTCGGCTGCGAGCCCAGGGCCGGCGCTGGTCGCGAACGAGCGGGACTCCTGGAAGCCACCGCTGCGCCCTTCATCGGGCTCTGGCTCGACGAGAAGGCCTGTGCCCAAGCAATCGCACCCCCGCTGGCCTGCGGCGCCGGACCGACACACGAAGAACCAGAAGACGCCGAGAAGGCCTTCCGAGGGCATTCGTACTCGTCGTGGAGGGCTGGTCGGCTGCGGTCTCTAACACCTCTCTCATTGTCATCATATGGACGACATCATGTTTGTCATCCATTGGATGACATGTTCAATGGTGTCAGTGAGGAGCATTGGCAGCAACTGCCTGGACTGGATGGAGGTGCTTTGACGATGTTGATGCGCACTGACCTCTTCCGTGAGCCGGACCGGCTGGCGCAGCAGCCGATGGGCCGGGCACTTGGTCCCGCCCGTCGACGATGCCGCTGGACGCCTACCGCGAGGGCGACGAGTATGTGGTGGCCTTCGACCTTCCGGGCGTTCCCGCGGACGCGATCGACATCGACGTCGAGCGGAACGCGCTCACCGTCAAGGCCGAGCGGCGGCCGGTGGCGAAGGCCGACGACGTGCAGATGGAGCTGTCCGAGCGGCCGCTGGGTGTCTTCTCCCGCCAGGTCGTGCTCGCCGGCACCCTCGACACCGAGCACATCCAGGGCGACTTCGACGCGGGCGTGCTGACCCTGCGGATCCCGATCACCCAGCGGGCCAAGCCCCGCAAGATCTCCATCGGCGTTGGATCCGGCCGCCAGGAGATCTCCGGCTGACACCGGCCGCACGGGTGCGGAGGGCGGCACCTGATCTCCCCCACAGCTGCTCTCCGCACCCCGTGGGCAGTCCGATGAAGAAGGGGTGACTTGCCGAGATGACTCTGCGACGTGAAGCGTTCCTCGGCCACGTGAAGGAACGCGGCGAATACCACACTCTGGAGGAAGCCGAGCGTGCAGCCCGTGTGGTGCTGGCCCTCCTCGGCGCACACCTGGTCGGCGACGTCCGTGCCCAGCTGGCGGCGCGGCTGCCTGAGGCGTTCGCCCTGATCCTGCTCAACCCGCTGCAGAGCGCCGAGCCGCTGCCCCCGGAGCGGTTCGTCCGCGCCACCGCCGCGTGGATCGAAGGCGCCACCGAGCAGACCGCGGCCTGGGACGTCAGCGCCGTACTGTCCACCGTCGCCGACGCCGCCGGCGAGGTTCTGCTGGGCCAGATCCTGCTCCAGCTCCCCGTCGGCTACGACCTGCTCTTCGGCCGACCCCAGCCCACCTGACCATCCCGCACCCCGATGCCCGAACACCGCTCGCACAGGAAAGGCAACCACTCCAGTGATCTCCGACCGGCACGCACCGTCCGGCGGCCGGCATACGAGCAGAGGCTGGAGAAGGGCTCCTCTGGGCTGACAGCGAAGGGGTACACCGTGCGTCGGCCGTCGCGTACGACGCGGTCATCGCGTACGACGCGGTCAGCGGGGAGAGACAGAAGCAGCGCCTGGAGGACGCCGACTGCACCGACGAGCAACTGGTCGAGGTCCAGCCTGGGTGCCGCAATCGAAGGCATGACGCCTGCCCCTCAGCCGGCGACTGCGTTCTCCACCGTCGCCCGGACGTCCAGGACGATGTCCGCGCCCGTCAGATTCAGGACCCTCGCGAGCGCTGTCGCGGGCCTGGCCACCCGCAGCACGGCCCTCCGGTTGAAGCTCAGCAGCACGTTCAGGACGGTCGAATCCGCGAAGGTAAGGCCGCCGGCGTCCACCACCACCTTGGCGTGCGCCCGAGCTCCGCTCTCCAGTGCCTCCGACAGGGCCGGGACCGAGTTCAGATCGAAGGCGCCGAAGAGGGCCACCACCCACGCATCACCCTCCTCGTGCTGTTCGAGGCGAGGCAACGATGCCGCATGCGCCGTAGTCGGATCTGGCTCCCTGCCCTCACCGCCGCTTCCGGAACTCATGCTGGTGAGTATGCCGTGAAGATCGTGTGCACGCGAGAGGTCCTCAGGGTCGAAGCGGCACCCCGTCGGGCCCGCGCGCACCGAGTTATCCACAGGCCCGCACGAGGCTGCCCACCGTGCCGTACGGTGCCGTCCGAGCCATGGTCGATGGGCGGGGGCTGCCGGTTGGTGAGGGGGTGATTCGTCCAGGCCGCACTGCTGCTTCGCCGTCCGGAAGTATTCCTGAACCGCCCACCGGCTCCGGGCAATGCGGATGAGTTCGTCCAGCGTCGTCTCGGCGGGGCAGTAGGCGAGGTGGTAGGAGGTCTGCTTGGGCCTGCCGACCCTGCGGCGGGCGATGACCCAGTGCCGGCGGTCCTCGCAGTGGAAGGGCCTGACCTCGACGTGGGCCCAGTCGTAGATCCGCCGGCCGTGGGCTCCCTCGCCGCAGGAACGGTGCTTCCACTTCTGCCGGGGCAGGCCGGGGAACAGGTCGTGGACGGGGTGGTCGATCGACCAGCGGGTGAGACGGTGTCGTGCCGGGTGGTGGCCATGACGTGGAAGACGTCGGCCTGCTGGAGTTCGTATCGCCAGCCCTTGCTGAAGCCGTAGGCGGCATCCGCGGTCACCCAGGCGAACGGGACCTTGTCGGCGATGGCCTTGCGGACGGACGAGACCGCAATTTCCAGGCCGTAAGCTCCTCAATCCATTCTGTCGAGCACTTCGTCGGTCGACAGCAACGCATGTGCGAAGAAACGGTAGTTGATGATTGCCGCCTGATACCCGTCGCCCCAGACCGGGTGTCGGGGTCCAGCAGTTGCATCCCTGACCACGGCGACCTCAAAACCCTCCTCAATGAGGTGACGCATGTGGGACTCGACGCACATGTTCGCCAGCATCCCGCCAAGAATAATCCTTTGCATGCCCCGCTTGCGCAGTTGCAGTACGAGGTCGTTGGTTTCCGGTCCGAATACCTTGTGCGGGCTGGCGACCACTGTTCTGCCGTCTTCGATATAAGGCTTGAAGCGGTCCAGCCAGTCTGCCCCGGAGTTCCGGAACCCGGTTAGATCGAGCTGCCCCGTTCGTGCAAAGGTGTGGGTCTCGAGTTCGCTCGTCTCGAGCGGCCCGTTCATTCGCCATCCGCTGTCGGTCGGGTAGAAGTAGTGCGGCGAGATGAAGACCTCATATGCGCCCGCCTTCGCCGCCTCGAAAATTCTTTCCATGTTCTCGACTGTTCTGTTCTCTGTGACGCTCGCTCCCACCGCGTCCCAGTTCGCCCCGTCCTCGCTCAGCACGTCGTTCTGTGGGTCGATGAACACAACCGCCGTGTCGATCTTCTTGATTTCCACCTGACGCTCCTCACGCGATGACACACCACTGGTGTTACAAATAGTCGGTACAGCGGATTCCCTTCCGAGCTGCATTCCGTTCCGGTTGTGCGAGGTCTCTTTCGGTCCGCCCGTCATCGTCCCCGGGAAAGTAATCGGCCACGACGACACGGGGCTGCACCTGGACCTCCCCGCAGGACCTCTTCCGCCGGGTGGCCGTCGAGCCGGATTCCTTGCCCACGCCTTCCGACCACAGTGTGTCGGACTGGGAATGCGGACTATTACGGGCCGCCTCACCGCCCCCGACAAGCACGCCATCTACGCACCGCACACGTCCAAGGGCCTGGCCGCACTCCGCCTCGCCGCCCAGCGTCGGACAGAGTGAGTCATGTGTGAGAAGCACCTCTGGCCGTGTCCGGTGGTTTGTCGACGGCGGGTTCGTGCAGAAGTAGGCCGTGAAGCAGAGCGTCAACAAACCATCGCTAGTGCGGTGGGGGGGTTCGGGAGTGGGCGTTGTGTGGGCCGCACCATTGGGTTAGTGCTTGGCGGACCGCGTCGGTGTGACGTTCGGGTGATTTGTCTGTGGTGGCCCATGCGATGTAGGCGTCTGGTCTGACGAGGACGCTTTTTTTGGTGGTGCCGTTGGGGGATACGATCTCCACCTCGCCATCCCACTGTGTGGTGAGTGGGGGGAGGTGTGCGGTGTCGGGTGGGGTGATGAGGACGAATCGTCGGGCGCGGAGGGCTTCGTAGAGTCTGCGTTTGTCGGTGAGGGGGATGTCGGGTGCTCGTTTGCCGGTGAGGGGGTGTGCGCCGGCGGGTGCGGGGTAGGCGATGTCGATTCCTGAGATTGCCATGGCCAGTCGTCTGGCTACTGGCGGGGTTTGCAGCACTGTGCGTGCTGAGAGGTCACGCAGGCCGCACAGTGCCCGTGGTGTGGTGAGGACGCCGCGGAGCAGTGCGCCGCTCATCCTGAGGACCCGGTGTCCCACGGGGTGGCGTTCGTCGTGGTAGCTGTCGAGCAGGGTGTCTGGTGCGCGGCCGCGGTGGACGGCTGCGAGTTTCCAGCTGAGGTTTGCGGAGTCCTGGATGCTGGTGTTGAGGCCCATGCCGCCGGCGGGGGAGTGGACGTGTGCGGCGTCGCCGACGAGGAACACGCGGCCTACGTGGTAGCGGGGGGACTGGCGTTCGTCGCTGTGGAATCGGGAGAGCCAGCGGGGGTCGTGCATGCCGAAGTCGCTGCCGAGTGCCTGGCGGGCGACGTCTTTGATTTCTTCCAGGTCGACCGGTGCGGTGTCGGGCATGGGGTGGTGGCGATTCCAGGCCATGACCCTGAACCAGCCGTCGCCGAACGGGACGACGATGGCGAAGGCGTCTCCAATAGCGGCCACGGTGGGCGGCTTGTTCGGCGGGTCGGCCATGCGGACGTCTGCGAGCATCATGGAGCGGACGGCGGAGCGGCCGGGGAACGGCAGGCCGAGGGACTGGCGTACGCAGCTGTTGCGTCCGTCTGCGCCGACGACGTAGTTGGCGCGCAGGCGGTGTTCGGTGCCGGCTGGTGTCTTCATGGTGACGTCGACGCCGGTGGGGTCCTGCTGGAGGCCGGTGACTTCGTGGGCCCGCATGATGTGCACGCCGTGGTCCAGGGCGCGGGCCAGGAGCAGCCGCTCGGTGTTGTACTGGGGTGTCACGAGGACGTGGGGGTAGCGCGTGGGCAGGTGCGAGAGATCGATCCGCAGGAATTGCAGGACCGGGTTGCGCAGGCCGGTCAGCAGCAGGTCGTCGGCCAGGCCGCGGGCGTCCAGTTGCTCCATCGTTCGGGCGTGAACGGCGAATGCGCGTGTCAGCCGGGATTCGCCTTCCCGCCGTTCCACGACGGTGCAGGGCACTCCGGCTTCTGCCAGGTCGCCTGCGAGCAGCAGCCCTGCTGGACCGGCACCGACGACCAGCACGTCAACGTCGGATCTCATGTTCTGTCCTTTGCTTGCGACTGAACGAGCGGTACGGCGGGTGATGACCGGGCTGCCGTCTGCTGCGGGCGGTGCGGGTTTGGGCGGGTGAGTGGAGGCGTCCGGGGAGTTCACTTGGGTGGCGTAACCCGTGTGGCTTCTCCTGACCGTGCAGGTGCCCGCAGCATGTCGTGTGGACCACCGTACGAGAGGGGCCTCTTCCTCGCCTGTCGGGCATGGGCCGTCCCGCTCATGGCGGAGCGGTGGTTCCCGGCGCGCTGAATCGGTGCTCCGCGCTTATGTTGACCGAATGCGGTGCCGTTTCCGTCACATCCGCGCAGGGCGTGGCGTTGGGGGCCCGCGAACGGACCTCGAGAGGAGCGCAACCATGCCCTTCGCCACCGCCGGGGACGGCACGCAGATCTTCTACAAGGACTGGGGCTCGGGCCAGCCCGTCGTGTTCTCCCACGGCTGGCCGCTCACTGCCGATGCCTGGGACCCGCAGATGAAGCTCATGGCGGACAACGGATTCCGTGCCGTCGCCCACGACCGGCGTGGTGGCGGCCGTTCCGGTCAGCCCTGGGAGGGCAACGACCTCGACACCTACGCCGACGACCTGGCCGCGGTCATCGAAGCCGAGGACCTGCACGATGTCATTCTGGTCGGGCACTCCACCGGCGGCGGCGAGGTCACCCGCTACATCGGCCGGCACGGTACGGCGCGGGTGGCCAAGCTGGTCCTGCTCGGTGCGATCCCGCCGCTGATGCTGAAGACGGAAGCCAACCCCGAGGGCCTGCCGATCGGGGTGTTCGACGAGATCCGCCAGGGTGTGCTCACGGACCGCTCGCAGTACTACAAGGACCTCAGCGCCCCGTTCTACGGTGCCAACCGTGAGGGCTCGACCGTCTCCCAGGGAACGCGTGACGAGTTCTGGCTCTGGAGCATGACGGTCGGCATCAAGGGCGCCTACGACTGCGTCAAGGCGTTCTCCGAGACGGACACCACCGAGGACCTGAAGAAGGTCGATGTGCCGACCCTGATCGTGCATGGCGACGACGACCAGATCGTCCCCATCGTCTCCGCGGGCGCCAAATCATCGAAGCTCGTCAAGGGTGCGCAGTACAAGGTCTACGAGGGCGCACCGCATGGCCTTGCGATGGTGCCCAAGTACGCCGAGATCTTCAACAGGGACCTGCTTGAGTTCGCGCGCGGTTAGCGGCGGCCCGCACCCCGGGGAACGGGACATCCGCCGGCACCGCCGCCGGCCGGGGCACCATTCGAAAGCGGCGCTGCGGCCGGCCGTCGGGCGGGACGCGCGCCGCCTGACAGACCGCGGGCCTTGGGCGCATGCGGGGTTTCGCCGGCCGGCGGTCGCAGCCCTGCGCTGTGCAGTTTTGGCGGATGGCGGCGCTTTGGCGGAGAGGGCGATCGTGCGCCGTCTCCGCTTCGGGCGTGCGGTCCTGTGCCCCGTGGATGGACGGAGCGCGATCGGTCGGCTGTGTCAGCCGATCGGGCTTGCGCCCTGCTGGAAGACGTTGATGAGATTTCCGTCGTTGTCACGGATCGCGGTCGAGATGCTGCCGTCGCCGAGGTCCATCTGCTCCCAGACGGTCCTCACGCCCAGATCGCGGAAGGTGCGGGTCGCGCCGGCGAGGTCCTCGACGCGGAAGACCAGGGCCTTGGTGCCGATCGGGCGGATGTGCGCGGGGGGCTCTGCCGTCAGTTCGGGGATCCGCACGCCGTCCGCGGGCTGGAGGAGCTCGAGCCGGAACCCGGGACCTTCCAGGAAGGCGACGTCCGCCCCGATGGCGTCGAAGCGGGACCTCGCCAGCAGGGTGAGGCCGAAGACCCGGTTCCACCACTGGATCGACGCGTCGAGGTCACTGACGGAAATCGTCACATTGTGAAGGCTGTAGGTGAAGGGCGGCTGGGCAGCGGTGGTCATGGTGATCACTTTTCGTTGAGCATGTGCAGTGGTTTGCGGTTGGGTACGCGAGGTCCTCGCCCGGTCCCGCCCGGCTTCTCTCGGCCGTAGCAGCGGAAACGGTCTGTGCCCATCTGCTGTCGGCCCAATGCCACTTGCAGGAGCGAATCCACGGGCCATGGCTCAAAGGTAGGTCTTATGGACCATTCAGTCAAGAACATGTGTCCTCTTCGGGTGCATCGCGAAGTCGGTGATCAATCACCGGCCGCCGGCCTGCGCAGGAGAGGCGCGGCCGCGGTACTGCGCGGACGCGGGCAGCTGGAGTCCTCGCCTCCGGGGCCTGTGGGCGACGCTCCGGTGTCGTCGGCCGCCAAGGCGCCGTCCGGCCCGCGTCGAGGCGCCGTCGATGACGCGGCTGGGCGGCCGGAGAGCCTGCTCACGGGCATGGCGAGAGGGGCGGGCCGTCAACCGCGCCGGTGCACCCGCAGCCGGGCCGCGCCCGGGCCGCGCGCGTGGGGGGCGTTCGTGGGGCGGGTGCGCTGGATGCCCGCCGGCCGGCTCGGGCAGGCGCACCAGGGTCCCCGCCTGCCGGCGCATCACCCGCTGGAAGGCGCCGGCCCGCGGGTGTGGCGGGAGGGTCAGTGCCGGGACAGCTGCTTGAGGGCGGCCTGGCCTGTCTGCAGCAGGGCTGATCCGTCCATGCCGGTCTTGGCGAGGAACTCGATGCCCTGCATGACCGCGAGGAGCAGCCGCCCCAGCTCCTGGGCGTCCGCGTCCGGTTCGACCGCCCCCTCGTCCTGGGCTTCCTTCACGCAGGCGATCAGAAGGTCCTCGACCGCCTGATAGCTGGTCCGGGCCCGGGAGACGACATCCGGATCATTGCTGTGCAGCTCGGACGTGCTGTTGACCAGAAGGCAGCCGCGCCGCTGCGGGTCCTGCGTGAATCCCTTGGCCACCCCCTCGACGAGCAGGGTCAGGCGTTCGAAGGCCGTACCGGGCCCCGTGAGGACCGCCCGGACGCCCTTGAGCTGTTCGTCGCGGTAGCCGTCCAGCACGTGCAGGAACAGCTGCCGCTTGTCGCCGAAGGCCCCGTAAAGGCTCCCCTTGCCCAGTCCCGTGGCGTCCGTCAGGTCCTGCAGTGACGTAGCCGCGTAGCCCTGGTTCCAGAACTGCTCGCGCGCAGACTCCAGCACCTGGTTCTCGTCGAAGTTCCGCGGTCGTCCCATGTCCAGGAGCATACGTTCTTCTTGACCTACCGGTCCAGATTGCGGGGTACGCCGGGGCCTCCCCCGGCCGTACCCGGCGCCGGGTACGGCCGGGGGAGGCCCCGGCGGTCTCTCCGCCGCCGCCACGCAGGCGGGCAGGCCGCGCGATGGCGGGGGTGCGTGGTGCACGGCTGCCGGGCGGAGCCCTTCCCGGCGCACTCGCGGGCGGGCCGGCGCCGGCCCGCCCGCGAGTGCGCCGGGGTGTGGATGCGGTCACGTTCTTGCCCGGGCGGTCCATAACTTGGTTCTTTACCGTACAGTCCATAAGTGGGTCCGGAACCGCACGTTCCGGGCTGTAACCCCGCAGTGACACACGGTGCGCGGCATCTGGCGTTCGCACCGGACAGGAGTAAACGATCATGGGACAGCTTGACGGGAAGACGGCGGTCGTCACCGGAGGCAACAGCGGAATCGGACTGGCCACCGCCAAGCGATTCGCACGAGAGGGCGCACACGTGTTCATCACCGGCCGCCGGCAGGAGGCCCTCGACGCCGCGCTGGCCCAGATCGGCGCAGAAGCCACCGCCGTCAGGGGCGACGTCGCGAACCTCGCGGACATCGACCGCCTCTACGCGGCCGTAGCCGAGCGAGGCCGAGGCGTCGACGTCCTGTTCGCCAACGCGGGCGGCGGCGAGTTCGCCACTCTTGAGCAGGTCACCGAGGAGCACTTCGACGCCACCTTCGGCATCAACGTGCGCGGCATGCTCTTCACCGTTCAAAAGGCCGTTCCGCTGCTCAACGACGGCGCCTCGGTGATCCTGACCGGATCGACTGCCGCCACCTCAGGTGCCGCCGCCTTCGGCGTGTACGCCGCGTCCAAGGCCGCGGTCCGTTCCTTCTCCCGCACCTGGGCCAACGAGCTCAGCGGCCGCGCGATCCGGGTGAACACCCTGGTTCCCGGCCCGATCGTCACCCCCGGCATCACCGGCCTGGCCGCGGACGCCGACCAGGCCGCGAAGATGAGGGACACCTTCGCCAGCCAGATTCCGCTGGGCCGGATGGGACACCCGGACGAGACCGCAGCTGCCGCTCTGTTCCTCGCCGGCAGTGAGAGCAGCTTCGTCACCGGATCCGAGCTGTTCGTCGACGGCGGACTCAACCAGATCTGATCGCCGCAAGAGGATGCGCTGTGCGCGTCCCGGCGAAGACAAGAATGTGACCGCGCCGCGGTCACACCCGTAGTCGACGAGTCGACCGAGGGCGTGCAGCCGGGCGCCCTACGCACAGATGACCACCAGAGTGCCGTCGCCGCCGGCCTTGGCCGGCGCCGGCGCCCACGATCGGGCATGCCGCCGCAGCCGCTGAGGTCATACAGCCGTCGGAAGCGGCAGAAGACACGGGGCCTTTCACCGGCAGGGCACCCCAGGCCCGAACCGCCTCAAGTCTCTCCGCCGCTGCACACAGCACCCGTCGCCGGCGCTCGTGCCCCTGGTGGCGGCCGGCACGACCGCGGCTGCGCCTATGGGGAAGACGCCTGCTCCTGAGCGCCGGCGCCGGTGCAGGCGAGACGAGTGGGGCCCGGTCGCCGGCGGCCGGACCCACTCCTGTGGTGCCGTGCGAGCCAGATCGCCACCGCCGCCCTCCTTCGCGGCCGTCACCCACGCCCGTGCAGAGCGGACGAACCCGCGCAGCCGCAGCACCAGGAGGGCGGCCGCCGCCCGCCGAAGGGACGTGACGGCGAAATCCGCACCGCACAGGACGCGTGAGAAAACAGAACGGGCGGCCCGGAGACCGCGGCTGACGAGTCGTGTGCCGTGGCGTGCACTGCTGCGGCTCCTACGGTCCGCATCCCGCTGAACCGGACCAGAGGATGCCGAAGTGCTCAGCCGGGTCCGCAGGTCGGCCGGCGGCGGCGAGTTCGGGTCCGGCGCCGGCCCGCCCTCCGCGACCGGCGGCCGGCGGCCGGCGCCCGGCACCGCATCTGACGGGAGGGCCTTGCTCCTACAGGGCAAGGTCAGTGAGGACCAGCACGCGCTCGTAGGTGTAATCCGCCATGGCGAACTTCACTCCTTCGCGGCCGACACCAGACTGCTTGACCCCGCCGTAGGGCATCTGGTCGGCGCGATAGGAGGGCACGTCGCCGATCACGACTCCACCTACCTCCAGAGCCCGATGCGCCCGGAAGGCAGCCTGCAGGTCGCGTGTGAACACGCCTGTCTGCAGCCCGTACTTGGAGTCGTTCACGGCGGCGAAAGCCTCGGCCTCACTGGACACCTTGAGGACCGTGAGAACTGGCCCGAAGACCTCCTCGCAGGCCAGGGTCGCATCTGCCGGAACATCCGCGAGGACCGTAGGCGCGTACGAGGCTCCCTCGCGCTTGCCGCCCGTATACAGCGTGGCCCCCAAGCCCACGGCTTCGTCGACCCACGACTCGACGCGGCATGCCGCGTCCTCGCTGACAAGAGGACCCACATCGGTCCTGTCGTCCGAGGGGTCCCCGGTGACCTGGGACTCGACGGCCGCGACGATACGCGGCAGCAGCCGGTCGTACACCGCGGCGTCGGCTATGACACGCTGTACGGAGATACAGGACTGCCCGCCCTGGTAGTTGGAGAACACGGCGATACGCTGGGCGGCCCAGTCGAGATCCTCGTCGCTCGCACAGTCGGCCAGCACCACGGCCGCGCCGTTCCCGCCGAGTTCCAGCGTGCAGTGCTTCCTGGGAACTGTGTCCATGATGGCGTACCCGACCCTCTCGGAGCCGGTGAACGAGATGACGGGCAGGCGCTCGTCCTGCACCAGTCCCGGCATCCGGTCATCGGCGACGGGAAGGACGCTCCATGAACCGGCCGGCAGTCCGGTCTCGGCAAGCAGGTCACCGATGATCAGGCCCGAGAGCGGAGTGTTGGGCGCCGGCTTCAGGATGATCGGAGCGCCGGCCGCGATCGCCGGGGCGACTTTGTGGGCACATTGGTTCAGCGGGAAGTTGAACGGCGTGATCCCCAGCACGACGCCCTTCGGGAAGCGGCGGGTGAGCGCGAGCCGGCCCCGGCCGCCGGCGTCGGTGTCGAGCCGCTGAGCCTCGCCGCTATTGAAGCGGCGTGCTTCCTCCGCGGCGAACCTGAACACGGACACCGCACGGCCGACCTCGCCGCGAGCCCATTTGATCGGCTTTCCGTTCTCCGCGGATATGAGCTGCGCGATCTCCTCGCTGCGCTCCGCGAGGCGCTTGCTCACATGGTCGAGCGCGGCGGCACGCACATATGCCGGGGTAGCCGCGAACTCGTCGCGAACGGCGTACGCCGACGCCACCGCCTCCTCGACCTGCTCATCGGTGGGAACACTGACCTTTCCGATGAGTTGCCCGGTCCAGGGGGAGCTGACAGCCAGGGTCGTCTCACCACTGGCCGCGCGACCGGCGAGCCAGAAAGTACGGGTGGGAATCATGTCCGGTCACGGCCCTTTACGTCTGAAGGTGCGCTGACGTGTATCCGCCAGCAGTTAAAACCGTAGGACCGCCGAGGTGGCAGACGTTTTGTACGTCGTGTAGGGATCGCATGAACGCGTATGCCGGAAGGTAGGCTTGAGCGCGGTGGCCCGCCCTTCGGGCGACGGCTCGCAGTTGTCTGCGTTCGATACGGCACCGGTGACCGGCCCCGCTCATCTCGTCGCTGCATTGGTTCTTTCCATCCGGTCCTGGTGTGCCTGCCCGGCGGAACCTGCTCGACGCGCTGATGTCTCGCGTACTGGCCTCCCGCGGACGGGACTGCGGAAAGGAGTTCCTCAACGCTGAGTGTCGCGTGCGAAATGCGCGGATACCGCAAGGCCATGGCATCGTAGGCAAGGCGTCCACCGAAGGCTGCTGTCGCATCCGTGAAGGTGGTGACATGAAATCCGTGTTCCATGCGGCTGTGCGCTGCGGACTCGACGCACATGGTTCCGGCCATCGCAGAGAACCCGCCCGAGTGGCCCGCAGTCACCCTCTGGCTGGGAGCCGGCGCCCTATGGGTCCTGACTTCGCCGGCTTGCGTGGGCAGCCTTTTCCGCCGATGACGTCGTAGGGAAAGAATTAACGCACCCAGTCACTGGCCCCTTCATCTCATTGGTCCCGATCGTTCCGATGCTCCTCGGGGTCGCACTCGGGCCGTACGCAGAAACGGCCGGTACATACATCTGCCTCATTGCGTGTTCTGTCACTGTCTTTCTGGGCGGATGGCTGACCGGGACATGGATCCGCGTGGAAATGAAACTCGTGGACTGGCATCAGGGTGCTTCCTGCCTGCCGTTGTCGGCGGCCTCCTCGCCGCCGGGGGGGCTGCCCTCAACTGGACACGACTTTCAGAGCTCATGTTCGGGTTCGGGTTCATCTGCTGGGTGCTCCTCGGGTCAATCCTTCTCCTCAGGCTGTTCACGCACCCCGGACTGCCGAAGCATCTTCTTCCTGTCGGTGCAGTCTATTTGCGCCGCCTGTTGCGGCCGGGAACGTTTTGGTTTGCAATGATCGGAGGTCCGGGGGGGGGGGCTTTGTAGCGAGCGGACTGGCCGGCTGTGCACTGCTCATGGCGTTGGTGCGGATTTCCGTGATCTCTCCGTACCGGACAGCCCCTTTCGGTCCGTCGTACTGGGCATTCGCTTTCACTTACGGAGCAGCCGTTACGGACGTAATCATCTGGCTTGAGGCCGAGAACGTAGATGAGTCCAGAGCGTAGTGCGGGATTCCGTGGGTAGTCGACGTGAGTTGGTGGGGGAGCGGCGCGGCACCTGGGGAGGTCGAGCGCCGCTTCCTGCCGGCGGCGTGTCCTGGCAGGACGCCGGCCGGCGGCCGGGATGGCATCGTCCTTCGGGGGCATCCGGTAGGACATGGCTACTGGATCGGCATCGGCAACGGCACGCCAACTGGGTCAGGTTCACCGTGCGGCGAACGGCAGAGCGGTTGCGGCGGCGGCCCGTGCGGGCTTCGTCGGCCGCGGGGTCATCTACGTACTGATCGGCGTTCTCTCGCTGCGGATCGCGTTCACCGGCGGGGGCAGACAGGCCGACCGGGGTGGCGCGGTCGCCGAAATCGCTCAGAAGCCCTTCGGGACGGTACTGCTGTGGTTGCTCGGCATCGCCCTGGCGGGGATGGCTCTGTGGCGGCTGTCCGAGGCTGTCTTCGGACAGGCGGGCCCCGACGGCGGGAAGCTGGGCAGAAGGGCGATGGCCGCGGGCCGTTTCTGCTTCTACGGATTCGTCGCGTACTCCGTGCTCTCCTACGCGGCCGGGGACAAGGGCAGCGGCAGTGGCAGTTCCGACAAGAACTCCCAGGACGTCACGGCGAAGGCGCTTGCCTGGCCGGGCGGTCAGTGGATCGTCGGCGTGGCGGGCGCCGCGGTGGCCGCCGTCGGCATATGGATCGCCGTCCGGGCCCTCCTGCGCAGGTTCGAGAAGCACCTCAGGATGTCCGCCATGTCGCAGAGGGTGCGCAAGGTCGTGTCCTTCTTCGGCATGTTCGGCGGTACGGCCCGGGGCGCCGTCTTCGCCACCGCGGGCTGCTTCGCCATCGCCGCGGCCGTCCGCCACAGGCCCGGCGAGGCCAAGGGGATGGACGACACCCTGCGCACGTTCGCCGACACTCCTGCGGGCCCCTGGCTGCTGGCGCTGATAGCGGTCGGCCTCATGTCCTTCGGGGCCTTTTCCTGGGCCAGCGCGCGCTGGCGCGAGGTCTGACGGCGGGCCGGCGCCCCGAGCGGCCGCCTGCCGCCCCCACCGGAGAGGCCGGGCTGCTGAGACGGGGTCGGCTGGTGGGGGTGTCCAAGCCGGGTGGCGGCGTGGCTGTCGGGACGTGCGGCAGCTGCTCGCCGGACGCTGAGCGGCGTCGCCCGCACAGCACATCACGCGGGACGTCGGCGGGCCCGGAGTACGGCTGCGCTGTTACCCGGACCTGCGCCAGTGGGCCGTACCCGCCCTGCCGGAAGCAGTGTCGCTATCGGTCAGCGACGGTGCACCGCGGTGAGGACCGCGTGCCGGGTGGTGCCCGCCACGACCTCCACCACGACGTCGCCGGTGGCTGGCGTGCAGGAGCCGCCGGGGGCTCTGGCTCAACTTCTGTGATGTGCCTGCTTTCTGTGAGTGGCGGCCTTGCTGTAGGTCTCGGCGGGATCGTCTGGAAACTGGCGGTGCCGACTTCGTTCGGGCTGGTGGTTCTGGGCTGTGCGCGAGGTAGTGCTCCAGCGGGAAGAGCTGGTCTTCCTGGCGGATCCGGGGATCGGTGTGGCGTGGGTGCAGGACGGTGGCGAGGTGATCCAAGTCGGTGTCAGATGCCGGACGGCGGGGGCTCGGTGCCCGGGCGGTGGGAGCTGGTCCGGGCGGCTGCACGGCTCTTACCTGCGGTTTCCCGCTGCCTCCCGGTGGCGGGACGGCGGGTGCTGCTGCGGCTTCGTGTCCGGCGCTTCACGTGCGAAGACGTCTGCTGCGGGCGGCGGACGTTCCTCGGGCAGGTCGCGGGCCTGACCCGGCGGTGCAGCCAGTGCACCGAACGAATGCGGTCGGTGCTGGCGGAGGTCGGCCTCGCCCTGGCCGGCCGCGCCGGTGCCCGGCTGGCCGACGTCTTCGGGGCGAGGACCGGCCGGAACACGGTCCTACGGCCCGTCGGCGCTCTCCCCGGACCCCAGCCACCGGTCCCGCGTGCGGTCGGCGTCGGCGAGTACGCGATGCGCAAGGGCCGTGTCTGGAGGACCGTGCCGGCCGACGTCGAGACCCGCAGACCGGTGGACCTCCTGCCGGATCGCGAGGGCAGACACGGTCGCGGCCCGGCTGGCCGAGCACCCGGGGATCGAGGCCGTCTGCCGTGACCGTGCCCCGTTCTTCGCCGAGGGCGCCAGGACCGGGGCACCCGCCGCGGTCCAAGTCGCCGACCGGTTCCGCCTCTGGCGCAGCCTCGGCGAAGCGGCCGAGCGGTGCGTCTCCCGCCGCCGTCCGTGCCTCCGCGCGGCCTTGGCCGCATCGGAGTCGGAGAAGGCTCCAGCTCTGGCACCGGCCAAGAGCGGGTCGCCGTGGCCCACTGGGACCGGTTCGCCGACCGCACCCGCGCCACGCACGCCGCCGTCCACGCGCTGCTGGCCGCCGGCCACAGCCGACGCTCGATCCAGCGGCAGCCCGGCATGACGTGTCGCACCGTCCAACGGCTGGCCGGCGCCGCGAGGCCGCAAGACCTGTTCCAGGGGCGGTGGCAGAACCGCAGGACCAGGCTCGACGACTTCAAGCCCTACCTGCACGAGCGATGGGCCGAAGGCTGCACGAACGCCTTGGTCCTTCGGGAAGAGGCCAGGACGCACGGCTACACCGGCGGCTACGGAGCCGTCCGCGCCTGCCTCCAGCCGTTTTGCACATCCCCGGCCGCACCGGCAACCCGGCCACCGCCCCGCGCCCGGTCACCGGCTGGATCCTGACTCACCCCGACACTCTGCCTGGGAACGAGCGCCTGAAGCTCAAATCCGTCCTCGCCGGCTGCCCCGAACCGGAGGCCCTCACCGGGCACGTCCGCGCGTTCGGGAAGATACTCACCCAGCTCCAGGGCTGCCGGCTCCCGCACTGGATCGAGGCGGTCCGCGCCGACGATCTGCCCAGCCTCCACACCTTCGTCAACGGTCTCGAACGAGATCTCGCCGCCGTCACCGCCGGCCTGACACTGCCGTGGAGCTCCGGCGTCGTCGAAGGCCACGTCAACCGGATCAAGATGATCAAGCGCCAGATGTACGGCCGGGCCGGCTTCGGCCTGCTGCGGAAGCGAGTCCTGCTGGCCTGACCGCAGCTCTGTTGCTCAACGAGCCGGTCTGTTCAGCTGATCGCGAGCGACACAGGATCCAGGCCCGGCTTGCTCCGGCACGAGTCGACGGCCCGGGCCGCCCGAGCAGTCACGGCGCCTGTCGGCTGAGTTCGGGTGCCAGCGGCGTGCACTGGTCGTCGGTGCGCAACGGCTCGGGGCTGACTCGGACTGCCTCCACGTGGAAGGCCAGGTGATCCACGTCGTGCCACAGCCACATCGCGCCGACGTGCAGACCGCTGCCGGCTGTGAGCGGCGGGGTGAACTCACAACCCCGAGCCACCACCCGTGATCGTCGATCCACAGCCGCGACCGACCGTGCCGGGCCGGGCCGAGCGGCTTCAGAAACTCCCACGCCGCCGGGGTGATGATCCGGAGAACCGGGCTGTGATCTGCCATGACTGGGATTGCCGACCGTCCTGCCGGCACCTCCGTAGGTCCTGAGCGTCACCGTTGCACAGAAGTTGGACCAGAGCCCGTTCTCGTGGGCAGGGCCACCCGCCCAGGGGGTGAGGTGGGAGGGGCCCGCTGTGCGGGGGCAGGGGCGCGGGGAACACACCGGCGTGCGCACGGCGCCCCGGTGCCGCCCTGTTGCCGGGCCGCGCCCGGGCCGTCTACGCCTCGCGGCGCTGTGCTTCCTCCCGTGTGGGCTGGGAGGGGATGCTCGTCGTGAGCGGTGCGATGGGGCGGGTGCTGGTGCGCGGGACTCCTTCGTAGCGGCTGGGGAAGGGGTATTTGCGGTCCAGGAACCTGCGGATGGCGGCCTGGGCAGCCGGTCTGGCCTCCGGGGGCGTGTCCACGTCGTTGAGGCAGAAGAAGTCGATGTCCTCGCCGGCGGCGAGGCGGGCCAGACGGCGGTGCATGTCCGGTGTGCCCAGCTGGACGTAGCGGAAGCGGTAGTCGGCGGGGACGGCCCGGCCCGTTGCCATCGCCCAGTGGTGGTGGAGCGTGGATGCCGGAGCGACGTCGGCGGTGGAACGGAAACGGGAATGGGACGTCTGTTTGAGTTCCTCGATTTCCAGGCTCTCCATCTCGCGCATCACGGACAGCAGTTGGGGGTGGGGGGTGTGCAGCGACTTGTGCGTGATGTGTCTGCCGTGGAAGCGCCTGATCACCTCGCGGGCGTTCTTGCCGGCGGAGTTCGGGGCCGGTTCGAGTGGGTGCGGGGCGCCTACGCCGAGTTTCAGGGGAGACAGGGGGATGCGGGCGATGCCGTTGCCGTGGAAGAAGTGCTCGGGGTGTACCGGGCGGTTGATGAAGACGTCGTCGTTGAAGTATAGGTAGTGCTCCGACAGGCCCGGGATGTGGTGCAGGCGGCTCTCTATCGCGTGCGAGTTGAACACCGGGAGTGCGTCGGGCGGGAGGATCTCCCGGTGGTCGATCACCGTCAGGCCTTCCGCCTGCGGGTCCAGCCAGGACGGGATCTGGGAGTCGGTGACCAGGTAGACGTGCCGGACGAACCCGGCGTACATCTCCAGCGAGCGCAGCGCGTACTTCAGTTCGTCATGGCTGGTGTAGCGGGAGGCGCCGGTCTCGCGCGGAGCGATGACGTTGTCGGAGAGTTCCTGGTGGGCCCGGCGCTTCGCGGCCATCGCCGGGTCGTCCCCGTCCACCCAGGTGTACACGGCGTCGAGGGGGAACAGCACCTCGTCGATGCCGGGCTCGGCGAACGGGGCGAACGTCGGGACGGTTCGGCGGCGGACCGCCACCGCCGCCGGTTGCCGCGCCGTCACCGGGAGCACTTCCGCCACGGGGTTGCGGCGCGGGGCGACGAGCGCCGGCCCGAAGACGTCCGGCAGCCGGCTGCCGGGCACGGTGAGCCAGGCCAGTTCGGTGCCGCCGGCGCTGCCCGCGGCTGAATCCGAGGGAGCGCCGAGGTCCCGGCCGTGCCGCCAGAACTCGATGTCGCACCCCGTCTCCAGGCCGCTGAGCACCTGCCCTGCCGGGCCCAGGCGTACCTCGCCGGTGCGCAGTACGGCGGCCCGCCGCAGCGCCCGGGGCAGCCTGCCGTCGGCCCACAGCACCGCGGTCGTCACGGCGCCGCCCGGTCCGACGGCGCCGACGTACCCGGCGGTGCCGGCGAAGCACTGGGCGGCGCGGGCGAGGATCGCGTCGCGGTGGGTCTCCTCGACGCCGACGACCTGCCGCGGCGCGCCGTGTCCGTGGTCGGAGGGAATAAGGAAGTACGGGACGTGCAGCCCTTCCAGGAGGGTGCAGACCCGTTCGAGATCGGCTCCGGCGGCGTTTGCGGCCGTGTAGGCGTCGACCGTACGGCCGTACAGCCGCGTCGGTCCGAAGGCGATCCCGCGCCCGGGGACGGCGGCGCGCAGGCGTCGTCGGGCCCGGGTCGCGCGCAGCGCCCAGAGCCCGGCCGACAGCCAGGCGCACAGGCGCGCCGGCAGGTTACGGGCGGCGCGCAGGCCCGCGGGCGCCGTGAACGTGAAGCGGTGACGGATGTCCATGCCCCCCAGCCCCCGTCAGTTCTGCTTCTCGACGGGCTTTTCGACGGGCTTCTCGAAGGGGCTCGCGAAGGGGAAGTAGTCCTCCAGGAACTCGTGCATCCGGACGCCGACCCGTTCCCGCTCCTCCGGCGGCACGTCGACGTCGTTGAGGCAGAAGAAGTCGAAGCGGCGGGTGCGGCGCAGGTCGGCCAGGCGGGCCTCGGCGTCCGGACGGCTGATGTTGACGTACCGGAAGCCGAACCGGCCCGGCACACCGCGGCCGGTCATCAGCGCGTACTGGTAGAGCAGCGGGGCCGTAACGGCGATGTCCTGCGGCGAGCGGAAGCGGGACGCCGTGGTGCGGCCGATGTCCTGCGGGAAGAGGTCCTCCAGGTCCCGCAGGGTCTCGCGGTGCTGCGGCAGCGGCGTGTGCATGAAGTTGTTCGTGGTCATCCGCCCGAACTTCTCCAGCAGCAGCCGGCGGACGTTCTTGCTCGCGGAGTTGGTGGCGGTCTCCTCGGCGTGCGGCTTGCCGACCCCGATCTTGAGCGGGGACACCGGGATCTTCATCAGACCGCTGCCGTGGAAGAAGTGCTCCGCGGTGACCCGGCGGCCGACGAACACGTCGTCGTTGAAGTAGAGGTAGTGGTCCGACAGGCCGGGGATGTGGTGCAGCCGGGTCTCGATCGCGTGCGAGTTGAACACCGGCAGGACGTCCGCCGGGAAGATGTCGCGGTGGTCGACGACCGTGATCCCCGGGGCCGTGTCGTCGAGCCAGTGCGGCTTCTGGCCGTCGGTAACGAGGTAGATGTGACGGACGAAGTCGGCGTACATGGCCAGCGAGCGCAGTGAGTACTTCAGCTCGTCGTGGCTCGTGTAGCGGGAGGCGTTGGTCTCCTTGTCCAGGATCTCGGCGGTGCCGCGCTCCTGGTAGCGGGCGCGCTTGGCCCGCATCTGCGGCTCCTCGCCGTCCACCCAGGTGTAGACGACGTCGACGGGGAAGGTCACGTCGTTCACGGTCGGCAGGGTGAGCGCGGCGAAGCTCGGCAGCTCCCGGTCGCCGATCCGGACCACGGCCGGTGTCTGCTCGGACGCCGGCAGTACGTCGGTGATGCCGTTGTTGCGGGGTGCGACGAGGGACTCGGCGAAGACGTCCTCGCAGGCCTGCGGCTGGACCGCGGCCAGGCGCCGGGGCCCTGCGGCGGAGGCGAGGAGCTGTGCCCCGTCCTCCCAGAACTCGACGTCGCAGGCGAGTTCCGGGCCGGCGAGCAGCTGGCCCGCGGGGCCCAGGTGGTTCTCCCCGATCCGCAGGACCGGGGCCGTACGCAGCGCGGCCGGCAGGATGCCGTCCATGAACAGGGCGGGGTGCCTGAGCTTTCCGCCGGGCAGCGGTCTGCCGATGAACACCGCCTTCCCCGCGTTCTGCGCCTCCAGGGCGGTGAGGAGACGCTCCCGGTCCACGGCGTTCACACCGACCGTGTGGCGCGTGCGCGAGGCCGGCACCAGGAAGTAGGGGATGCCGTCGTGCTCCAGCGCGGCGAGGACCAGTCCGAGGTTGGCGGCGGCCGCCTCGGCGGCGCTGAACCGGGTCACGACCCGTCCGTAGAGCTGCTGGCCGCGCACCGCCACCGGGCGGAGCACCGGGTCCGTGACCGCCGCCATGCGGCGCCGCCGCATGGTGCGCAGCTGCCAGACCTTCTCGGCGGCCTTCCGCTCGACTCGCGGTCGTATCCGCCGGGCAAAGGAACGCACGGTCACGTTCTGAGCTCCTCTACATCAACCTCTGTACAACCTTGCGTTAACCAGACGGACACCTGGGTCGGATGGTTGTAGAAAATTTCTCAGAGAATTAAGGAAAAGCCGAACGCGCACACAACCGCCTCACACCTGAGTGTGCTACAGGCTCGCCGGCGGTACGTGGTGACGGCTACTGGCAGGATCGCGAAGGCCAGGACGCCGCCGGTGAGGGCGAGGACGGGAGGGCCGGCCGCGCCGACGAGGAGGCCGCAGCTCAGGCCGCCACCGCATTCCACGGTCACGGAGCGTGGACAGCAGCTGCCTCACACCACCCGATACAGCGCTCAGGATGATCGACGCCTACCCATCCCAAGGCCGTGGACGAGACCTTCGTGGTCCCGCGCAGGCGGGGGAGGGTACGTCCCCGCCGAAGGCCACCACGAACACAGCGTCCGCTGCCGCAGCGCCTGGCGCCGCCTGACACCAGGCACCCTTGGCAGACTTGATTCCACAGAATGCGAAACCGGCACGCCACGTGGCTGGAGCGCATCGACCGCAAGGCTGATGCCCTGCGGCAGCGACAAGCCGAAGAGGAGCGCGCCCGGCACGCCGCCCGCCCACGCCGGACCGGATCCTCGAACTGAACCGCGCCACGGGGCACCCCCCGGCCGCGCATGCCGGCGACTGCGGGATGGCCGACCGCCGGAGACAGCCGGTCGGCCAATGCGACGCCCGCCGCCTCCTCACCACCGGCAGGGTGCCGTCCTGCCCGGCGTGCCGCCCGGACACCGCACGGCACATCGCCGGGCTCAGCCGGCCCCGCTCGCCCGCCTGCCCGCGTCACGGAGAACCTTGTGCAGGGGACAGCGTCCCCGGGCCTCACCTCTTGCCCATGAGGACGATCGTTCGGCGATGCCTCATGGAGCCTTTCGCCGCGTAGGCGACCGCCCTTCACGGCCACGCACACCTCAGTGGCCCGTCCCGGATCTCACGGGGCGGCCCACCGTCATGTCCGGCCGCTACCGGCTGCCAGCGCATGCCGAGCTGGTCGAGGTCGGCGCGGCGCTGCGGGCTGAGCTTGGCGGCCCTCCTGCGGACGTTGTCGAGCCAGGCCCCCCAGCTCGTGCTCGGCGCCGTCCACGATCTCCACCGTCTTGCGCGGCGCCTGCAAGTGGCCCTCGCGGGCATGGAACTGGCGGGCGGCGACGAGGTTCGCCGTCCAGCGGGCATCCTGCGACCGGGGCGCGCCCGCGGCCGGCTCTCCCTCGGCGGCAGGCTCGATGCCGACTGTCTCCAGGAGCCACTGCTGTGCGGGCATCAGCCGCTCCCACCCGGCCCGCTGCGCGGCGATCCACACGGCCAGGTCCTCGCCCTGGACGATGAGTTGACCCGGTGCGGCCGGGAGGGCGCCGTCCGCTTTCACCTGGGCGAGTACGAGCCGGAACATGCGCTGCCAGGAGATCTCCCATGCCGGGCGCCACCCGGGGCCTCGGCAAGCCGGACGAGGGCACCGTCTGAGACTGGCTCTGTCCGCAGTTCCGTGAATCCCCAGGTCAGCGATGTGAGCGAGGGACCGCTTCGGCAGAGTATGTCCCGGCATGGCGAGCAAGACGGTCGAGGCTGTGCTGTTTCCCGGGATAGATGTGCGAGTGGAGCACGTCAGCGACTCCTGCGACGTCCCGGTGGTGGAGGCGGTGTCCACCGCTCGCCCGAGCCGTTGCCCCGACTGCCGGAAAAAGGCAAGGCGCACGCACAGCTCGTATCAACGCGGCTTGAACGAAAGGCCGTTGGGATCTCACCGGGTCATAGTCCGGCTGCGGGTCCGTCGATACTTCTGTGACCGGAAAAGCTGTGCCCGCAAGACGTTCGTGGAGCAGGTGCCGGGCCTGTCCGAGCGGCACCGCCGCTCCAGCACGGGTCTGACAGGCTGGCTGCGGTCGATCGCGATCGAGCTCGGCGGACGTCCGGCCGCGCGGTTGTGCCGCCGCCTGCGGCTGGCCGCGGGCCGGACCCGGCTGCTCAGGCTGCTGACGGCGCCGACGGTGCCGGCCCGTGCGCCGCGGGTGCCGGGGGTGGACGAGTTCGCCTTCCGCAAGGGCTGCACCTACGGCACCGTGCTGGTGGACGTCGAGGCCGGCCGGGTCGTGGACGTACTGCCCGACCGCACCTCGGAGACGTTCGCGGCCTGGCTCACCGAGCATCCCGGCGCGGAGATCATCTGCCGGGACCGGGCCACCGCCTACACCAAGGCAGTCAGGGAAGCCGCCCCTCACGCCGAAGTCGCCGACCGGTGGCACCTGTTGCAGAACCTGTCCGCTGCGGTGGAGAAGACCTGCCACCAGCACCGCGACTGCCTGCGCAAACGTGCCGAGGAGGAGACGGTGACCGAGGTGCCGGAGCCGCCCCCGATGCTGTTACCGCCTGCGGAACTGCCCCGCACCCAGATCATCGAACGCACCCGCCATCGCCATGAAGACATCCATCGCCTGCTGGAGAAACGCTGGACGATCAGCGCCATCGCCCGCCGTCTCAACCTCGACCGCACGACCGTGCGCCGCTTCCGCGACACCGCTCTCGACGAGCTGCTGGCCTCCGCCCGCGAGCGACGCCCAGACGGCGTGCCGGAGCCGTTCAAGGCATACCTCAACGCCCGCTTCACTGAGGCTGAAGGCCAGGTCAGCGGCACCCGGCTGTTCCTGGAGATCCAGGCTCGCGGCTATCGCGGCAGCCGTCGGGTCGTCCGCAAACACCTCGCCGCCCTCCGCGTCGGCACCGCAGAACCGGTCCGGGCCGACATTCCGAGCCCTCGGAAGATCACCTCGTGGATCATGCGGCCCCGGGAGACGCTCAACGAGAGCCAGGACGAGCGGCTCCTTCAAGTCCGGCTCGCCTGCCCGGACATCACCCGGGCCTGCGACCTCGCTCGGGCCTTCGCAGATCTGGTGCGTCACCGGCGCGGATACCTTCTGCTGGAGTGGATCCGGCAGGCCGAGCAGGACGCACCGAAGCCCATGAAGGGCTTCGCCGGCTTCCTCAGCCAGGACCTCGACGCAGTGACCGCAGGCCTGACCCTGCCCCGGAGCTCTGGAGCCGTCGAAGGAAACGTGAACCGGGTGAAGACACTCGAGCGGGCTATGTATGGCCGAGCCTCGTTCGCCCTCCTCCGGACCAGGATTCTCATCCAACCATGAGGGCTGCGGCCCACGCTCGCCTCACGCGACGAGCCTGGTAGCAAAGGCCGCTATCAGGGTGTCCGCCCTCAGTAGCAGCTCATGGTTGGAAGTTCCCGCCACGCGTACAGAAACCTCATCGCCACCCACGGCCTTGGCAAGATGCACTTCGAGGTGATGGTCCGATCCGACGAGTGGATAGCTGTACCAACGATCCGGGTGCTCATCATCGGTGGCCTCAAGACCGACTTCGACCGCCTGCCAGTCGGTGCCATCGAAGTCATAGTTGGCGTAACGCGCCAAGAGAGCCATGAAGGGCTGGACGTCCTCGTTCCAGAACCAGCCCTCTATCCCGCGTGCCCGGTCGCTCTCCACCATCCGGCCAGGGTGCCACATGCGGCATGTTCGCTCCTTGTCATATGTCCGTTCACGGAACTGCGGACAGACCCGTTTTCAGCAATCGCCATCAGTTGAAGGCGGCCGACCGGTTCAGACAGGGCGACGAGAACACGGTGATCGCTCACGATCTGCGGGGCAGCGTGCGATCGGTACTGCGTTGGCGCAAGGCTTGGTCGCAGGACGGGCCGTGAGGTTCCCCCGAGATGCGGGGATGGGTGACAGGGGGTCAGATGGGTCTCACGAGAGGAGCCCAGACGATGCCTGCCCCGAGGAAGTACCCGCTGGAGTTGCGTGAGCGTGCGGTTCGGATGTACCGGACCGCCGAG